>NZ_AYKG01000026.1 GCF_003788585.1 Salinisphaera japonica YTM-1
CTTATCAGCCTCAGATCGCTCGGTGAGCCGCTTGGTTTCAGTCGGGCGAGATGGTATCTAGACCGCCACGGGGCCGCCGTCTGTCTTCTGGATCACGACCGTGGATGCGCGCGGTCGGATCCGGCCCTGGGTATCGCGGGTGGCATCCGTGCCCGCCGGCCAGTTGGCCGGATGCTGGATGTTGATGAACAGTGCGCTCTTGTCCGGCGTGGCAAAGATACCGGTCACTTCGCAGCCGTTCGGGCCGACCGCGAAACGCTTCAGCTCGGTCTGGTTGGCCGAGTTGATGATTGAGGGATCATTGGCGCCGGCCGAGACGTTCTGCGGGATGACGGCCAGTACCTGATCGTTGGTGTACTCCGAGCCGCTGTCGGTCTCGATCCAGAGAATGCCTTTACCGTCGCCGCGGTCGTCGTACCAGAGGCCGTCGCAGCTGGAGAAATAGTTGTCGGCGCCCAGATTCGACAGGTTGTCGTCGGCGCCGGACTGCGGGATCGAGCCGAAGACGAAGATATCCCACTCGAAGGTGGTGGCCCCCACGGCGGGCTCGACCCAGCGGATGACCTGGCCGTTTTCGTTGTCGGCCCGCGGGTTGGCGGCGTTCACCGGCGCCGTGGCATAGCCCACGCCGTTGTCGGTGATGGCATCGCCGCCTTCGGTGAACGTGGCCTGGCTGTCGTCTTCGGTACGGTCCGAGTTGTTGGTCAGCGTCATATAGACCGCGCCGGAGTCGGGATCGACGGTGCCCCATTCGGGCCGGTCCATCGGGGTCGCGCCCATCCAGTCGGCGGCATCACAGGTGTTGATGATCACGCCGGCTTGATCGTCGGCGGCCAGATTCAGGGCGCTGGCCAGCGTCTGGCTGCCGTCGGCGACTGTGGCGTCCGGGGTCAGGGGCAGCCATTCGCCACTGCCGTCGGCGTTGAAGCGCGCGGCATAGAGCGTGCCGGCGTTCATGTATTTGTCGCCGATGGCCAGGCGATCATAACTGCCGCCGATCATGTGGGCATCGGCCGGGTTCCAGGGCGTGTCGGAGACGAACTTGTAGATATACTCGTTGCGCGAGTCGTGCCCGGTATAAAAGACCACGGGCTGGCCGGCAACCAGCTTGCCCGGCCAGCAGCCTTCGTGACGGAACCGGCCCAGGGCGGTGCGCTTCACCGGGCGTGATTCGCGGGTATAGGGGTCGATCTCCACGATATAGCCGAAGGTGCGCGGCTCGTTGCGATAATCGCCCGCGGCCGTCTCGGCACGCGGGGTGGCATCAAACCGGCTGAATTCACCGTCGGTGTCGTCGGCGAGTTTGGCCGCGGTCTCCCAGCCGTAGCGGGTGCCCCCGGTCAGAATACCAAGCCGGTCGTCGTCGGCCTCTCGCCCGGCATCCTTGCGAAAGACGGCGGGCCAGTTTTCTTCGCAGGTCAGATACGTGCCCCAGGGCGTATAACCGTTGGCGCAGTTGTTGTTGGTGCCGCGGGTGGACGTGCCATCGTTGGAATAGGCGGTGATGGCATAGGCCGAGCCGGCCACCGGGCCGGCCAGTTTGCAGGGTGTGGCACTGGTGATGCGGCGGTTATAACGGGTGTCGTCGGCCGGTGCCCACTGGCCGTCGTCGTCGCGGGTTACGCGCATGATGGTCACGCCGTGGGCATTGATCTCGGTGCGTACCTCGGCCGGCGGGCGCCCGCCTTCGCCGTCTTCGCGTCCGCTGGGCCCGCCCTGGGGCGCCCATAGCGCGCTCTGATCGATGTATTCGTTGTTCAGCGCCAGGATGAAATCGCTCGAGGCGGTGTCTTCGGCCAGGGCGAAGTTGTGCATGCCGTCGTGGTTCATGCCCACGGTGTTGGCCTGAATCTCTGGCGTGTAGGCCAGATCAGCCGAGAATTCGGGGGCCGAGGCATTGATCGGCGTGCCCCAGGGAATGAGCACCTGGGCCGAGTAGCCGTCGGGCACGCTCACCCGATCACCGTTCTGGCCGGCCACGGCGCGAAAGGCCAGGGCCATGGCGGCGGACAGATCGCTGTCGTCCATGCCGGTATCGGGATTCATGCCGCCGCCGGCACTATCGTTACCGCCGCTGTCAGTATCGACGTTGTTGTCATCGCTGCAGCCGGTGGCGCCGAAACCCGCGAACATCGTGGCCGCAGCCGCCCCCAGGCCGCCGCGCATGATGTTGCGACGCGATACGCGACGCTCCAGCACGGTGGAGAACGGCTCGTTCTCGCTGTCGTTGAACAACCGGTGGTCTTCGATCTCTGAACTCATGATGGCCCCCTGGCACGCAAGATGACTATGGATAAGAAATGCGCCGTGCAGGCTAGAGTGTGTTCATGACAGCGACGTGAAACCCCGGCGTCTACGTCGATCGTCGTCTGTGAAACAGCGCTGTTATCGGCTTGAATAAGGCAGTAACGAACAGGAGTTGTCATGTCGGGCGCCTATGCCGATCTACCCAAGACCGCCGCCAATCACGTGGCGCTGTCGCCGACCGCGTTTCTGGCCTGGGCCGGCGAGGTTTACGGCGAGCGCTGTGCGCTGATTCACGGGGATTATCGTCAGAGCTGGGCCGAGACCTATGCGCGCTGCCGACGCCTGGCCGGTGCGCTGGCCGCACAAGGTATTGGTGCCGGCGATACGGTGGCTGTCATGGCACCCAATATCCCGGCCACCTACGAACTGCACTTCGGCCCGGCGATGATCGGCGCCGTGCTCAATACGCTGAACGTGCGTCTGGATGCCACAACGCTTGGCTTCATGCTGGGCTTTGGCGAGGCACGCATCGTGTTCGTGGACCGGGCTTTCGCGCCGGTGATGGCCGAGGCCATCGCCGGTCTGGACGAGCCGCCGCTCGTCATCGATATCGACGACGCCGAATACGACGGCGATGAAGCCTTGATCGGCGAGATGGATTACGAAGCCTTCATCGCCACGGGCGAGGCCGATTTCGCCTGGGCGCCGCCGAGCGACGAGTGGGATGCCATCTCGTTGAACTTCACCTCGGGCACGACGGGCGACCCCAAGGGCGTGGTCTATCATCATCGCGGCGCGTATCTGAACGCCATGACCAATGCGCTGGTCTGGGACATGCCCACCCACGCGGTCTATCTGTGGACACTGCCGATGTTCCACTGCAACGGCTGGTGTTTCGCCTGGACACTGGCGGCCAAGGCCGGCACCAACGTCTGTCTGCGTCAGGTGGCCGCCGAGCCGATCATCGCGGCGCTGCACACGCATGGCGTCACCCACTATTGCGGTGCGCCCATCGTGCACAACATGCTCATCGAGGCCGGGCCCGAGGCGTTTGCCGGTTTGCCCCAGACCGTGTACGGCCTGGTGGCCGGTGCGGCACCGCCGGCCGCCATGATCGAAGGCATGGAAGCGGTGGGCGTATCGCTCACCCATGTCTATGGCCTGACCGAAACCTATGGCCCGGCCGCTCTGTGTGCCAAGCAGGCCGACTGGGCCGAGCTGGGCCTGGAGGCGCGGGTGGCAAGAAACGCCCGACAGGGCGTGCGTTATCCCACGCAGCAGGCCATGACCGTTATCGATCGCGATACCGGTGCCGAGGTGGCCCGCGACGGCGCGCAGCTGGGCGAACTGGTGTTTGCCGGCAATATCGTGATGAAGGGCTATCTGAAGAATCCCGAGGCCACGGCCAAGGCGTTTGCCCACGGCTGGTATCACACCGGCGATCTCGGCGTGATCGAGGCCGACGGTTATATCCGTATCGCGGACCGGGCCAAGGACGTGATCATCTCGGGCGGCGAAAACATCTCCTCGCTGGAGATCGAGTCCGTGCTGTCACGCCATCCGGCGATCGCCAGCGCGGCCGTGGTGGCGCGTCCGGATGCGCGCTGGGGCGAGACGCCCTGTGCCTTCATCGCCCTGCGCGCGGGCCAGTCGGTCACGGCCGAGGCGGTCATCGCCTACTGTCGCGAGCATCTGGCCGGCTACAAGGTGCCCCGAAGCGTGGTCTTCGGGGCGCTGCCCATGACATCGACCGGCAAGATCCAGAAATACGCGCTGCGCAGCCGGGCCGAAACGCTGACCGATCAGCCCACCTGATCCAGAAACGCCTCGTAGCCGGCCATGAACGCTTCAGGCTGCTGGAAATGCGGCAGGGCCCCGGCATTGAACGCCTGCTGCGTGGAGGCCGCGTGCTGTTTCAGCATATTGTTGACCGCATCATTGGTGAAATCGCCTTTCGTGCCATAGGCCAGCCAGATCGGCGGCGCCAGGTCGACATACAGATCGGCGGCATCCGTCGAGAACAGATAGCCGGATAGAAAAGAGAACGGCGCATGACGCGCGCCCGGCTGGTGGGCCGTTTTCCAGGCATAGTCGATCACGCCGGGGTCGACGTCTTTCTCGCCCCATGTCTTTTCCAGGAAAAAACGAATGCTCTTCTCGCTGGCCAGCCCGTTGAAGACAAAGCGGGCGAAGTTCGACGACTGGGTCAGCAGTCGATACAGCCAGGGCTTGCCCCGGGTATAGGCTCTGGGCCCGACCTCGTTGGGATCGCGATTGAAGCCGCTGGGGCTGACCAGCGCCAGGCTGCGATAGGCGTCCGGCCGGGCCTGGGCCGCGCGCGCCAGGTATTCACAGGAGACCGAACAGGCCAGCACGTCGACGGCGCTGTGCCCGGTCGTTTCGATCAGATGATCGACCATCGCCTGGATAGCCGCGGTCATGAGATCCGGCGTATAGCGTTTGGCATGGCGGGCCGAAAAACCATAGCCCGGCAGATCAAGTGCGACCACCGTGCGCCGGCCCTGAAAATACTCATAGATCGGCTTGATCTCATAGGCCGAGGCCGCGGCGTTGACGCTATGAATTAACAGCACCGGCGGCGCCTCGTAGCCCGCCGACGTATCCAGATAATAGGACAAGGGCCATACGGCGGCATCCAGGGCCTGACGGCTGCCCCCCACGGCATCGGGCAACACGGGAACGGGTTCGGACATATCGGTCTCGACGACGGTAACGGAAATCAGAGGCAGTATGGGCACTGCCGCAGCGCTAACCTAGCTCACACGCCGGCCGTGCTCTATTGGTGTCTGTATCAAGCACGCGTTTTTCCGGGGGCCAATGGCCCGCCCGGCCGGCCCAATCGCGTATATAACGCGCACATCACGATGTTTTGGCTTGTTCGTGCATAGGGGCCGCAACTATTTTTGTGCGGCTTGTACAGCTGCCAGACAGGTTGAGCGCGCCCGCGGAACAAGACGCAAGGCATTGAATTGATTGGCTTTAAGCCGGCCAAGGGCAGCGGTTAGCCATGTTTTGGCCGGCCTGTGGCCCGGCGAAACGCCGTCGCCAACGCCCGACGAGTGAATTTCTGCTATGCACGAGGCCCACGACAGGTATGCTGCAAGGGCAGGTAACTGCATTTATTAATTAAGACCAAGAGTTAAGTATGGCCAAAGGCACAGTGAAGTGGTTTAGTTCCGAGAAAGGCTTCGGCTTTATCGCTCCTGAAGACGGCAGCAAGGATCTGTTCGTTCATCATTCCGAAATCCAGATGAAGGGTTTCGCCTCGCTTGAGGACGGGCAGGCAGTGGAATTCGAAGTAGGCGAGGGCAAGAAGGGCCCTTGCGCTACCAAGGTCGTGCCGCTGTAAAGCGCGCATAGACTGCGCAAGACCGGGCGGGCTGTCTTGTAGCCCGCCTTTTTTATGTCCGGCGTTCGCGCGATCCGTTGTTTAGAGGTGCCGGCTACTGCCAGCCGATGCGCCAGCGGGTGTCGTCCTGCAGCACGCGCCAGGCGAGGGTGAAGCTACGTTTGGTCAGCACGGCCTGGAGCATCACCTGCACCACGTGCTCGTCATCATCGCGAATAAGTTCGATGACGATGAAATGCTTCTCGCCGTTTGCCGGCTCGGCGGCCGTCCATTTCGAGTGGTACAACTTGTCGGGGTTGAGTCGATGCATGACGTGTCGTGTGTTGTGCGATGAATGAGGATGATCTGGAACGGCTGGTGACCACGCCCATGCCGTTCGGCCAGTACGCCGGGCGCGTGATCGCGGATCTGCCGGGGCATTATCTGGCCTGGTTTGCGCGCCAGGGCGTGCCGCAGGGCGAGATCGGGCGGCTGTTGCGGCTGATGTACGAGATCGATCATAACGATCTACGCGGGTTGTTGGCGCCGTTGCGTCGTTAGCCGGTATAAGATCGAGACGCGCCGTGCTCGTCGACGGTAAGGCGCGGGAGATTGGCTATGCATCCATGTATGAACTGCGGGGCCTGTTGTGCGACCTATCGCGTGGCGTTTCATTGGATAGAAACGATCCACGGGCCGGTCGGCCCCGGTGTGCCCGAGACCCTGACCCAGCCGCTCGATGCCCATCGATTGGTCATGGTGGGTACAAAGTCATCGCCGGTGCGCTGCGTGGCCCTGACAGGTCATGTCGGCGGCTGCACAACGTGCCGTATCTACGACCGCCGGCCGAGCGTGTGTCGTGAAGTCATGGCGGCCGGGGAGAACGGGGTGCCAAGCGATCAGTGTGATCGTGCGCGGGCCGCGCACGGATTGGCGCCTCTGACACGCGCGGACTGGCAGGCGCACGAGAAAGCCGTGATAAGCCGGTTGGCCCCATCGCGTCGCGACGCACCGACAAACGAGTCGCCCAGCCGCCGGCGACGCGCGCGACCGGCCTGAATGCCATCGCCTGCCTCATCGCGGCGCGCGCGCAAGACGCGCCTCGACGATACGTGCGCTGCACCAGCGCCTGTCGACTGTGAACCGTGAGTCGCGCATTCTTGTGCGTGTTCATCCGGGTTTGCTCCTTACGTCTGACGGATTTCAGCACCCGTCAGCTTCAGGGAACGCGGCTCGGATGAACGATCTACCGAGCGGTCACACCAGAGCGCTGACGCTATGGCAGCGCCACAGCGTGGCGACCGGCATCGCGATACGGGTGACAGCTACAATCGGCGTGGTGATCTGGTGGCGGCTCACCCCGCGCTGAGCCGGCGTTCAGCCAGGGTCACCATGGCGGGGGCATAACGGCGCCAGGGGTTGCGAGATTGATCGCACCGATCAAGGAATCACCGGGGGAAGACATTGTGGCAAGCCATGCGGAAGAAAGCCTGACGCTGTCATCAAGCCCGGCGCGCCCGGCGCGCGAGCGTTTCATGGGGTTGGAGTGGCTGCGTTTCGGTCTGGGCGTTTTCATCATCCTGTTTCACACGCTGCATGTGTACAAGCCGCTGCGCGTGTGGACCCACTACATCACTGATCTGGGGTTTTTCGCCACCAGCACGTTCTTCGTGCTGTCGGGGTTTCTGCTCAGCCATGTGTATCTAAAACCCGACCGGCACTACGGCATGCGCGAGCCGGCCCGTAGTTTCTGGATCAAGCGGTTCTCGAACCTGTATCCGATCCATATCGGCTCGTTGATCCTGGCCGTGGTGGTGGTCCAGCTCGTGGCCTGGCTGGCGATCACGCCGGGGGATGCGGTGCGTACGTTCCGGTTCGTGTCTTACGACATCAACCGTCCGGTGCTGTTTGCCGGTGAGATGCGTCATCTCATGGGCAACACCGAGCTGTTCGTGAATCTGGGCCTGAATCTGGTGATGCTCCAGGCCTGGAACCCGTTCTATCTGACCTTCAACCCGCCGGCCTGGTCGATCTCGGTGTTGTTCTTCTTCTATCTTTGGTTCCCGTGGATCGGCCCGGCCTTGCTACGGCTCAAGCACTACGCTCGCGCACTGGCGATCACTTGCCTGATCTATATCGTGCCGGCGTTGGTGGTTATCGCCACGACCAATTTCGACACGCCCGAAACCGGCATCCTGCACCGTAACCCGATCATCCGCATGCCGGAATTCGTGGCCGGTATCCTGTTGTATGCGCTCTATGCCCGGCGGCGTGATGCTGGCCTGGCGCTATCCCGCGGTCAGGTCGCCGGGTTGCTGGCCCTGATCGTGGCCTCGTTCTGTCTCGGCCAGTGGTTTCTGACCTTTGGCTCGGCGTTCTATTACCTGCTGCACGACGGCCTGCTCTTGCCGGCCTGTCTGGCCGCGGTGTATCTGGCCGCACGGGCCCCGGCAGCGGGCTCGGAAAATGTGAACACTTGGGCGGTAAAACTTGGCGGGGCCGCGCTGCCCATGTTCGCGCTGCATATTCCGCTGTACACGCTCTACACGCGGGTCGAAAAGATCGTGCGCGGCGAGCCGACGCTGTGCCTGACCGGACACTGGCAGGCCTGTACGCAGGCGGCCGGTGAGATCACGCTATCGTTCTGGGCGTATCCGATTTTCCTGGCGGGCACGATCGCGTTCTGTGTCGTCTTTCAGGAGCGCTTCGTGCGCGCGGTGCGTCGGCGTATCGAGCCGCCGCTCATGCGCTGGTTCATGGGCGACAAGCGCGCCTGAGCGAGCCGAGCCGCCCGGCGCGCTGCGAACAGGCGCCGGGCAGGGCGGATCGGTCGATGATCAGCCCTTGATCACTGCTCGTTCCACTGGGCGTGGAACGTGCCGTCGCGATCGGTGCGCTCGAAGGTATGCGCGCCGAAGAAATCGCGCTGGGCCTGGAGCAGATTGGCCGGTAGCCGCGCGCTGCGATACCCGTCGTAATAAGCGATCGCCGAGGCAAAACCGGGCACGGGCACGCCGGCTTTCACGGCCGTGGCCACCACCTCGCGCAGCGCGCTCTGGTAACGATCGGCGATATCCTTGAAGTGCGGGTCCAGCAGCAGATTGGCCAGCTCCGGCTCGGCCGAGTAGGCATCCGTGATCTTCTGCAAGAAGCGCGCGCGGATGATGCAGCCTTCGCGGAAGATCGCGGCGATCCGGCCATAGTCCAGCGGCCAGTCGTATTCCTCGCCCGCGGCGCGCATCTGGGCAAAGCCCTGGGCATACGAGATGATCTTCGACAGATACAACGCTTTGCGCACGGCTTCCACGAAGGCAGCCTTGTCGCCGATATCGAGCGTATCGCTCGGCCCGGTGAGCTGCTCGGATGCGGCCACGCGCTGTTCTTTTAGCGACGACAATACGCGCGCAAAGACCGATTCGGTGATCAAGGGCAGCGGCACGCCCAGATCGAGTGCCGACTGGCTGGTCCATTTGCCGGTGCCTTTCTGGGCGGCGCGGTCGAGCACCTTGTCGACCAGATCCTCGCCTGTCTCGTCGTCTTTCTTGGTGAAGATCTGGGCGGTGATCTCGATCAGGTAACTGTCGAGCTCGCCGCTGTTCCACTCGGCGAAGATATCGGCCAGTTCGGCGTTGGAAAACCCAACGATATGCTTCAACACGGCATAGCTTTCGCAGATCAGCTGCATATCGCCGTATTCGATGCCGTTATGCACCATCTTGACGTAATGACCGGCGCCGTCCGGGCCGATATACGTGGTGCACGGCGTGCCGTCTTCGGCCTTGGCCGCGATCTGCTCGAGAATAGGCGCGACCAGCTCGTAGGCTTCTTTCTGCCCGCCGGGCATGATCGAGGGCCCACGCAGCGCGCCTTCCTCGCCGCCGGAAACTCCGGTGCCGATGAAGTTCAAGCCGTGCTCGGACAGCTCTTTCGAGCGGCGGATCGTATCCTTGAAAAAAGTGTTGCCGCCGTCGATGAGAATATCGCCTTCGTCGAGCAGCGGGCGCAGCTCTTCGATGACGTGATCGGTGCCTTCACCGGCCTTGACCATCAACAGGATACGCCGCGGCGATTCGAGCGAGGCGACGAAATCCTCGATCGAATAGCTGGGCACCAGATTCCGATCCGGAAAATCCTCGACCACGCTCTCGGTCTTCTCTCGCGAGCGGTTATAGACCGAGACCGCGTACCCGCGGGATTCGATGTTCAGGGCCAGATTGCGACCCATGACGGCCATGCCGATAACGCCGATCGCCTGTTTGCTCATGACGCTGCCTTCGCTGATGAAAGCCCCGACCCTATCTGAAATCGGTTTCCAGTGAACCCGTCGCCGGGGCGGTCTTCTCATAGCAGCGACATCACGCGCTGCGACACCGTCATGATTGCCTGGTCGAGCGCGCAGCCGATGAACGGGCTGCATACGGCGTCTTTTCTGTATAACACTGTGTACAACTCATGTGGACAGCCGGCCCGGTTCCACGTGAATCCCTTGCCATAAAAGCGTTTCACAGTGTTTTCACGCGATGTGGATAACGCCGGCGTAAAAACGTGATGCTGGCCTGCCTGTGCGACGTGCGCTGCGTCCGGCGAGGTCATGACACACCCGGTTTTTATCGAATACGCTGGTTATCAGGTTTTTCCATCGCTGCTTGTCGCATGTCTGATCTGCCTATTCACCGCGCGCTGTCTTCAGCCAGTCCGATCGTCTATGGCTGTATGGGCCTGGGCGGGCCCTGGGATACAGGCGATATCACGCGGGCCGACGTCGACACGGCGCGCCGTTGTATCGAGGCCGCATTGGCCGCTGGCATCACGGTGTTTGATCACGCCGATATCTATGCCCTGGGTAAGGCCGAAAGCGCCTTCGGTGCCGCGCTGGCCGAGTCGCCCGGCCTGCGGGAGCGGATGATCATCCAGTCCAAATGCGGAATTCGGTTCGCCGATGCGCAAGGGACCAAGCGCTATGATCTATCACCCGAGTGGATCATGGCCTCAGTGGACGGCTCGCTGCAGCGGCTCGGCATTGAGCAGCTCGATATTCTCATGCTGCACCGCCCCGATCCGTTAATGGCACCGGATGCCATCGCCGAGGCGTTCTCGCGTCTACAGGCCCAGGGCAAGGTGGCCCACTTCGGCGTGTCGAACATGAACGCGCCACAGATCGCGCTGCTACAACGCGCGATCGCCCAGCCGCTGGTCGTCAACCAGATGGAGATGAGCCTGTTGGCGCGCGATGCCTTCGAAGAAGAGGTGCTGGCCGGGCATCGTGGCGGGGCCAGCGTCAACTTCGGCCCGGGGCTGATCGAGCAGGGCGTAGCCGGCGAGATACAACTCCAGGCGTGGGGCAGCCTGGCCGGCGGTTGGCTGTCCGGGCGCAACCTGTCCGGGGCGATGCCGACACGTCAGCGCCTGGCCGAGCGTGTCGCCCAACTAGCTCGCAGCTATGCCACCAGCCGCGAGGCGATCGTCCTGGCCTGGCTCATGCGTCACCCCGCACGAATCCAGCCCGTGATCGGCACGACCGACGCCGCACGTATCGCGGCTTGTGGCCAGGCAACCGATATCAGCCTCTTGCGTGAAGACTGGTACTCGCTGTGGGAGACCGCCCGGGGCGAGGAGCTGCCATAGAACGTATCCGAGAGCCTCGCTCAGGCAAAACAAAGCCGCGCCCCGCGCCAGGTCAGGTGCCGGTCGGCCTGATGCGCACGGGCCGCAATACGGGCTGCATTCGGGGCATCGCTGTCGGCGATCCACGCGCGGGCCTCGGTCTCGCTGCGTCCGTGTTTCATGTGGCGCGCCAGCAGCCAGGCGTTGCGCCGGGCATCATCGATATCGATCGACCACACGGCATCCAGGCGGGCCCTAACCTCGGGCCAGGGCGCCTCATCGAGCAGCAGATAGTTGCCCTCGGTCACGACCAGCGGAACATCCGGTGCCACCGCGATACGGGCTGCGACGGGCTCTTCCAGCCCGCGATCGAAATCTGGCGCATACACCGTGTCCGCGGTGCCGGGCGCGTGTCGAATACGCGATAACAGCGCGCAATAGCCACTGGCATCAAAGGTATCGGGCGCGCCCTTGCGCTCGCTGCGGCCAAGGGCGGCCAACACGCGCTGTGACAGATGAAAACCGTCCATGGGCACGCCAACGGCCGTGGCGCCGAGTGCAGCGACCAGCGCGGCACAGGCCGTGGACTTGCCGGCCGCCGGCCCGCCCACGATGCCCAGCAGCGTGCGCTGGCCCGGTCGAACGAGCGCGCGAGCCGCCTCCAGCACCGCGTCGTCGACAATGGCCTGTGGCTCGGCCGATAAGGTTTTGCTCATGCGCTCGATCATACCGGTCTGTCATCCAAAAAAAATGCGCATGCCTGGAAGACATGCGCACTGAACATCACGGCGAGGGCAGGCGTTTAGTCCTCGTTAAAGCGAGCCTTGCGCTCCTGCTCCTCGGGATACGTCGGCCAGTCGACGTAGCCGCGGGCATCGCCGCCGTAGAAGGTGTCCGGGTCGAACTCGGCCAGCGGCCAGCCGTTGTACAAACGCTCGAACAGATCCGGGTTGGACGTGAAGGGCCGGCCGAACACGGCCAGATCGATCACCTCGTCCTCGATCAGCCGCTTGGCTTCGGCTTCGTCCAGGTTGCCGGCGAACAGCAGCGTGCCGGTATAGGCCTGGCGGAATGTTTTCAGGAATTCACGCGGCAGCGCGTCCTGGCCCTGGGCGCCTTGATCCATGATGTGTACATAGGCCAGATCACGCTTGGACAGTTCATCGGCCAGATACAGATAGGTCGCCTCAGTATCGTCGTAGTGCGGCATATCGAACAACGTGCCGTAGGGCGTCAGCCGCACGCCCACGCGATGCGCGCCGATCATTTTGATCGAGGCATCGATGGCTTCCAGCAGTAGCCGGCAGCGGTTCTCGCGCGAGCCGCCGTAGGCATCGGTGCGATCATTGAGCTCGGCGTTGATGAACTGCTCGAACAGATAGCCGTTGGCGCCGTGAACCTCCACGCCGTCGAAACCGGCCTGGCGGGCATTGACCGCGGCCTGGCCGAACTCGGCCACCAGGCGATGACATTCCTCGGTGGTGGCAGCGCGCGGCGTGCTGGCCGCCAGCATGTCCGGCTGACCCTGCTCATTCCAGCCGAAGGCCATGCCGCCCTGCTTGGCCGAGGCCGAAACGGGCGCGCCACCGTTCATCTGAATCGACGTATGCGACACCCGACCCACATGCCAGGTCTGGCAGAAGATCAGCCCGCCGCGTTCATGCACGGCCGCGGTGGCTTTCTTCCAACCCGCGATCTGATCAGGCCCGAAGATGCCGGGGTTGAACAGATAGCCCTGGCCCTCGCGCGAGATCGGGGAGCCCTCCGAGATGATCAGCCCGGCACTCGCGCGCTGGCGATAATACAGCGCCCCCAGCTCGTCGGGCACATCGCCGCGGGCGCGGGCGCGGGTCATGGGCGCCATGATGACGCGGTTGTTCAGCCGATGGCCGGCCATGTCGTAAGGCTCGAAAAGAACAGATGACACGATCCAGACTCCATACATTGGAAATACGATGGCATCTATATCGAGGCGAGTCGTATCGTATACAACCGCTGATTGACGCATCGGGGTGAACGCCAGCCCGCGAAGCGCGCGCCCAGCTGTCAGAGCAGGCAAATGAACGCACGAAAACGACCGGCTTGTTTCACATGCAACACCTGTGGATAAAACTGTGGGGAAATCACAAGCCCGGGCGCTCCGTCGACGTATCTCCCGGCGGCCAAACCGCAATCGTCACCAACGCGCACGG
Source organism: Salinisphaera japonica YTM-1 (assembly GCF_003788585.1). Classification (GTDB taxonomy): domain Bacteria; phylum Pseudomonadota; class Gammaproteobacteria; order Nevskiales; family Salinisphaeraceae; genus Salinisphaera; species Salinisphaera japonica. The sequence continues at coordinate 13,393 of NZ_AYKG01000026.1, forward strand.
ACATCAAAACAACCCAACTGTGTCGCGCATGTCTCACCGGGCACACCGCCAATGGCTTTCACACGCGCGCCGAGAGCGTACGGACAACCCGCACGAAGCGCCGCACATGCCGTATGCGCTCAATACGCCCCAACTTGATCAATAAATCGAAGTAATTTGTTATAAATCAAATGCTTACGTAAATATCAAACCTGAGTCGATCGACCAAGGTCGTACCCGATTAAAACAGCGCGTAAAAACAACCCGCGGATTGCATGCTGCCTTGCCATCGCTACATCAAGGCAACGACAAGGCCCAAACGTACCGTGCGCGCCGGGCAAGCACATCACCGACAGTCACACCGCGCGGCACGGTAACGGCACGCCAAAACAGGCTTGGCCAGGCCAGATGAGCCTGTCGATAAGTATCAACGATCTGTGGACAAGTCCGTGCATAAAAGCCGATCGCCGGCACCTCGCCAGACGTGGCATCCTCTCAAGCGCCAAGAACACCACCATCGATACCGCCCATGAATGCCCTCTGGATCATCTTCGCCATCGCAGTGGTTATCGTCGCGGTCTGGGGCTTCTATGTCTGGTACCAGAACCGCCGCGCCCGCGAGTCGTTCAAGGATATCGACTACAGCAAGCTCAACGATCTTGATGAAGACGGGTGGGACGACAAGTAATCTCGCCGGCGTCAGTCAGTGAAGGCGTCCATGAAGCTTTCAAAGCGATCGTCAACACGGAAGGCGACGTTTTCATCGAGCGCGCTTAGGTGCGCCTTGCCGCATTCGATCTTGGCTTTCTCGACCGGGCGGAGTGCGTCGGTAAACAGGCTGCCCTTGGTTTCGACGACGAAATAGAGTCTCTCGACGCTTGCAGTTTCGACGACGACCGCCCAGTCCGGGTTGTACGACCCAAGGGGCGTATCGATCTGGAACCATGGCGGCAGCTTCGCGTAGAGCTTTATTTCCTTATTGCGCTCGAAGGCACGGGCGAAGTCCCGCTCGACCTCAGAGTCGTAAATCACATAGTCGTAGACCGACTTCTCGGCCTCGAGCATATTGCTCGATAAATAACCGGCAAGTGGCGCTATGTCCTTGTCGTTGAAGTCGAACAACTCTTGGGCATAGAAGCTGTCGTCGCCGATGCGGTGGTACTGGATGCCGTCGACGATGAACAGGCGCATTTGATTGCGGATGATCTGTAACGTCTGTTCGATGAACTTCTGCGGGTTGTTCCTGAAATCATCGAGCCGGCCGCTGTCTACGAGAATGCGGGCCAGCGTACGGCGGGTGAGATTCGTCTCGTTCTGCAGAAAGCTCAGGATGTCGGGCAGGGCAAAGTCGCGCCGGTCATAGGTCGCCGGTGTTTCGTTAACTTCGGTCGCCTCGACGCCGCCGCGGTTCACGTCCAGGCGCGCGGTGCGCGTGATGAACTTGGCCTTGCCCACCCGCAGCTGATCGCGCATCTCCGTCGCGCAGCATTCGATGAGCTTCTCAACATCAAAATCCACGCGGTAAGTGGTCTTGTACTTGATCCGGTTCCAGAGCGCCTCGAACGCCGGGCTCAGGTAGACGGCCTTGTTGAGCTTGACCTCGTGCCGGTCGTCTCGATTCTGGATATTCAAGCGACCGGCCACCTTGCGCAGCACGGCAGTGATGGCGCCCGCGTGTTCGGCGGTTTCGTCAGGCAGGGACACCGTGTTGGCCTTGAGATTGGCCCGGAGTGCGTCCTGCACCTTGCCCTTGGCATCGATATAGTCGTGTTCCAGCAGATGCTGCCAGACCGTCTCGGACAGTTCGGTGCCGAAATATCCCGGCTCACCGTTGTCATCGGTGATCGGAATGCTGGCGAACAGATGCTTCTCTACCACGCCGAAGCGGATGCCTTCGTCCTGCTCGATCTCTTTCTGTAGCTGGCGCGCGAAATCCTCGTAGGATTCGTTGGCCATTACCGTCAGGCGGTTCACCTCGAAACCGTGCACACGCTGGCCGCTCTGGTTTACCGCCAGCCGCAGCCCGCGGCCGATCTCCTGGCGTTTTTTCATCACCGAGGCAGTCTCGTTGAGCGTGCAGATCTGGAACACGTTCGGGTTGTCCCAGCCTTCGCGCAGCGCGGAGTGGGAGAAGATGAACTTGAGCCGGGATTCGAAGCTCAGCAGCCGTTCCTTGTCCTGCATGATCAGCTGATAGGCGCTCTCGTCGGCCTGTGTCTTGCCTTCGCCTTTCGAATCCTTCAGGCGTACGTTGCCGCGCGCGTCTTTCTTCTTGTCGGCGGCGAAGTAGCCGTTATGGACAGCGTGTGCCTCGGTCTCGATATCCACTTCGCCGAAAAGCGACTGATACTTCGGCAGCCGGGCGGCGCGGATATACTCTTCCTCGAACATACGCGCGTACTTGCCGGGCTGCGGCTCGCCGTCGGTGTTGTAGTTGCGGTAATTGGCCACGCGATCGATGAAGAACAGGCTCAAGACCTTGATGCCCATCGGCGTGAGCTGAAGCTCCTTGTCCAGGTGCTCTTCGATGGTCTTGCGGATCTGCAGCCGCTTGTATTCGTCTTCATCCACCTGGCCGATCACCTCGCCGCGGCGGATGACCTCTGGCTTGCTGGTGAAGCTGATGTACTCGTTGTCTGGCTCGCAGTAGATGTCGTCGACGATATAGCCGTCGTAGACCGTCCGGCCGCCGGTGGTGTCCAACAGATCCTCGCCGCTTCGCACCCATTTCTTCTTGCGCTTGACCAGGCCTTTCTGCAGCGTGTCGAGCTCCACCTGCGCGCGGATCGGGCTGTTGCGGTTATCGGTCTGGAGCAGCTTGATGTACGCCTTGTTATGGCTGTCGCGCACCTCGACGCCCGTCACCTCGATCTGTTTGACGAGCTTGCGTTCGTAGGCGTCGATGGAATCGAGCCGGTACACCATGTGGTGTTTGTCGAGATGGGTGGCGGAGTAGCGCAGCGTGCACAGCGGGTTGAGCTGGGCGATCGCCTCGCGGCTTTTCTCGGTATTCGCCACGCTCTGGGGCTCGTCGATGATCACGACCGGGTGCGTGGCCTGAATGAACTCGATGGGCTTGTTGCCCGTCATCCGGTCGTGTGGGCGATGGATGATATTGGCCTTGTCGGCCTTGTCCGGATCATCGAAGCTTTTACGAAACGCATCGATATTGATCACCATGATCTGAATGGTGTCGCTGGTCGCGAAATTGCGAACTTGCCCGAGTTTTTGCGAGTCGTAGACGAAGTAATCGAACGGCGTGTTGTCGTACAGTCCCTTGAAGTGCGGCTCTGTCATCTGGAGCGATTTGTACACGCCCTCTTTGATCGCCACCGACGGCACCACGATGGTGAACTTGGTGAAGCCATAACGCTGGTTCAGCTCGAACAGCGTGCGCAGATACACATAGGTCTTGCCGGTACCCGTCTCCATTTCGACCGTGAAATCACGCGAGGCCAGCTCGCTGGCCGGGGCCAGGCCGTTGCGCAGCTGAATGGCTTGCAGGTTGTCGAGCAGATCTTCGTCCAGCAGGCGCAGCCGGTTGCCCACACCCAGATCGCCGCTGGACTGGCCCAGGCTCAAACCCATCTGCGGCTCGTTTTTCAGCGGCGCGACGGTGAAATTCGTACTGCAGATCTCCTGGCCTTCGAACAGATCGGCGACGGCGTCGATGGCCTCGCGCTGATAGTCGAGCTCAGCGTCGAACTGAAACTTCATCCCTGGTTATCCCCGTTGTCGTCGTCGCGCTGCGGCGCCTGGCGCGCGATGTCTTCGAGCGCGCGTAGCGTATCCGCCTCGCCCTCGGCCTCCTTGAGCGCGCGCCGACGTGCATCGAATTGCCGGTACTCGCCCTTGGCCTTGTCGTCGGCCGAGCGTTTGCGCATACGGCCATAGCCATCAAGCACCGGCCAGTCGTTGAACGCCAGAAACTGGTCGAGCTTGTCCTGCCAGTTCTGCATGAATATCTGCTGGCGGCGGCGGGCCTGGTTATCGGCGAAATCGAGCCACATCACCACCATGCGGTTCAGGTCATCGATCTCGCCGGCGCTCAGGTAGTTCTTGGCGACCGTGACATCTCGTGAACGCACGGTGTCGCCCTCCCAATTCGTGAGCCCCATATTGGCCTGCCTGTGATCGGCGCGCTGGCTGATCAACTCGGCTGCCGTATGCCCCGTGGCCGCGTAATGCAGCTTGTTCTGGATATGCTGGAAGAATCGCGTGGTTTCGGCATCGCTCGTATCGTAGTCTGCGGCCAGCGTGAAAATCTCCTTCACCCGCAGATACATCCGCCGCTCGCTGGCGCGAATATCGCGGATGCGTTCCAGCAGCTCGTCGAAATAGTCGGGCACGCCGGGGCCGGGCGGGTTCTTCAGGCGCTCGTCGTCCATGACGAAGCCCTTGACTAGATATTCCCGCAGCCGCTCGGTGGCCCAGCGGCGGAACTGTGTGCCGCGCTGGCTACGCACGCGGTAGCCGATAGCAATAATGGCGTCGAGGCTGTAATGCCGCACGCGGTAGCGTTTCCCGTCGCGGGCAGTTGTAAAGAAATGCTTTACAACTGCCGCGGCGTCGAGCTCCTGTTCCTGGAACAGGTTGCGCAGGTGCATGCCGATGTTCTGCTTGCTCGTCTGGTACAGCTCGGCCAGCAACGTCTGGCTGAGCCAGATCGAGTCCTCTTCAAATCGGCATTCGATACGCGTAGCCCCGTCTTCGGTCTGGTAGACCAGAATTTCACCGCGGGCCGAGGCGAGTTCCTCGTCGCTCGTTTCTGCTGCATCATTGCGTTCATCGTGGGTCATAACGTCGACGTCCCGGCGGTGCTCAAAGACTCTTCACGTCTTCAACGCTGGCCTGGCGAAGAATCTGCACGGCGTTGGTCTTGACCACGTCGTCGGCAAAGCCGTTGTCCTTGAACACCACGCGCATGACTTCCGGGGCAAGCTCGGCCTTGAGTGCGGCGATGCCGTTGACGAGATTGAGATCGACCGCATCGGCCAAGCAAACGACGAGGGCGCCGGCGCCGATGATATGCACGGTTTTGCCGTTGATCTCACGCGCTTCGATTGGCACGGCCAGATCAAGACCGTATTTCAGCAATAGCTCGCTTAGAACATCGGCCTCGCTGCGGTCGTGACGGATGTTGTCTACATTGTCGAATAGCGACGTTTTAATATCATCATCGCTTGGTACCCAAGGAACGATGTTGCTGTCACTAAGCTTGAAAACTTTGAAGCCACACTGGTTCACGCCCAATGAATTTAAAGCCTGCTTAATACGCTCTTTACCAATCTGAGCGATGTTGTCAAACCCAGATTTAGCAGCTATTGTGTCGCTGCTACAAGGCTCCGGAAGCTGACACATAATAAATCGCCGCGCACCCTCATCCTGCGCGTTGGCTTTCAACACCGCATGCGCTGTAGTGCTAGAGCCTGAAAAAAAGTCCAAGACGATAAAGTCATTACCCGCCACCATCGCGATTAGGTATTTCAATAACTCCGATGGTTTAGGGTAATCATCGAAAGGCACTCCAATTTCTTCTAGCTCAGCAGTTGCTTTTTGAGACCCTCCTAGCCCAGAAATTACCGATATAACATGACTTGGGTTGTCAGATCGCTTTTTGACCGCCTCAATCGCTCCAGATTGACTTATTTCAAACGATGTAAGTTGTCCTTTAGCGTCGGTAATCGCATTGCATCTATTGTCTATAAATTGCTCTAGAAGGTCTCGAGAACTCCATCCGCTCGAAACTGATACGCTTTTAAATAGTTTTCCGTTGGCTATTTTTGCGTCGGACGCATATTGTGGCCACCCCGATTTTTCGCAGCGAATTGATCCTGAGCTGAATGCAGCTGGGAATCCTTCGGGCAGTGTAATGGATGAAACTGGATTTTTAGGCCCGTTTTTAACAATGGTGTTTCTTATTTCTTCTCGGAATATTTTGCTGTTTCTTGGAACGCTTGGATCTACTACCGGGGGTAGTGGGAAATTACTTTCATATTTTGCATATAAAAGTATGTATTCATGACACCGTTTAATACGTGCTTGATTGTCGAAGTTGCCATCTGTTTTCCAGGTAAACTGAGTGATAAAGTTCTCAGGTCCAAAAACCTCATCCATAATCTGCCGAAGGTTCTGCACTTCGTGATCGTCAATCGAGACGAAGATCACGCCGTCGTCCTTCAGTAGGTTCCGCGCGAGCCGAAGGCGCGGATACATCATGTTCAGCCAGTTGGTGTGATACCGGCCGGCAGATTCCGAGTTGGAGGATGTTTTAAAACCGTTGCCGTCCACTTGGCCGGTATAACGCAGGTAGGTATCCAGATTGTCCTGAAACCGGTCCGGATAGATGAAATCGCCGCCGGTGTTATAGGGCGGGTCGATATAAATCATCTTCACCTGTTTGTGATACGACTTCTGCAGGAGCTTGAGCACCTCCAGGTTGTCGCCTTCGATGAACAGGTTCTGTGTGGACTCCCAGTTGACGGATTCTTCCGGGCAGGGGCGTAGCGTGCCGGTGGACGGCGTCTGGGCGATGCGGCGGGCGCGGTCCTTGCCGTTCCAGGTAAAGCTGTAGCGCTCGCGCTCGTCTTCCACGTACTCGCCAAGACAGGCCTTGAGCGCGTCGAAGTCCACTTTCCAGCGCGGGCCGTCGGCGTCCGAGCCTTCGGTGAACGCGTCCGGGAAGAGCTCGCGGAGCTTGTCGATATTGTCGGCGACGATGTCTTGCGAAGTGCCGTCGGTTTTGGGGTCCAGCTTGTCCATGGCGTGTCTTGTTGGGCGTTACAGGGCGGCGGCGGTGTCGCGTAGCGTCGCCTGCAGCTCCTTGATACGTGTATTGAGCTCCACCTGTCGGTTGAAGCGGGTCTCTTTCTTGATCGCGGCGCGCAGCCGCGCGATGTCGTGTTCGAGCTGGTGGCATTCGGCCAGCCGCTCGCGTTGCGCGCTGCGTGTGTTGTGTTCTGTCGGTAGATGAAACCGGCCGCTCAGTCGGGCGCAGGCGAGCGCGATCAGGCGCTGGTGCCAGGCGGCGTAGAGCGCATAAAAGTCGGTCTGCGGCAGTTCGTCAAGCGCCAGGCTGGCGACAAACGCCTGTTCGACGTCGGTGGGCGTGTCCGAGTCGATCCAGCGCGTGGTGCGGATGTCTTTGGCCACCGTCACGCCGGCTTCGGCTCGGCTGGCGCGTTTGTCCGCGGTGCTTAACGCCCATTGGGCATCGTAGGTCAGTACCAGCAGCAGCGGATACGGGATGGCGCGGTGAATCCGTTCGGCCAATCGCGCGGCGTGCTTTGTGCTCTTGAGCGTGGCGTGTACGACGGCGAGTTCGCCGTAATCGCGCTCGTCGTCGCGGTAGGCGTTGACGTTGATCGTGCTGGGTTTGAGCGTGTATTGCCAGGTGACGGTATCGACGTCCTCGGTAAAAGCGCGGCGATCGGCGGCCGACAAGTCGGCGTTGTCCAGAAACAGCTTCTTGTAGACGCGTTTGCCCAGCCAGGCGGCGTCGGGCAGTCCGAGCGGGGCGTAGTCGAATGCCATCAGGCGGCTTTCGATTCGCTTTGGACAATGAGATACGCGACGACTTCGAAATCGTCGATGCCCTGAAACGTATCGCGGCTGATTACCGTGCCGCCGGGCTGGAACAGGCTAGCTACGCCTTGTTCTTCGGCTTTGCCCGTAATGGCGGTGACCGCTCGCGCCAGCTGCTCGCGGTAGCGCGCCATCTCCCAACCGTGATTCGTGGCCTCGTTAAAACGGGCGACGGCGGCGCGGTCGGGCCGCCCACGGCCGAGCGATAGGCGCTTCAGCGCATCGAGTATGGGCCGCACATGGGTAAAGTTGCGCCGCACACTGCCGTCATCGCCCACGTAGACAAGATAGTGCGGTGCCAGCGCATAGGCCGGGTCGCCCTGGACACGCGCATTCATGTTGCGCAGGCAAAAGATCACGCCGGGGGCCAGGCCTTCGTCGGCGATGAGGTCGTCGATGGCGGTGACCGCATAGGCGCCAAGCGGCATCTGGGCGAGCGTATCGCCGTGCTCTTTTAAGTATTCGCCCAGGTCCATCCGATAGTCGTTGAGCGTGAGATCGGTGATCGAGATGCCGTCGGACAAATCTTCGATCGTCGGTACGTCGTGCTGTAGCTGGTGCATCTGCCGGCGGCGGTATTCGAGATCGTTCATCACGTCGCCTTCAGCGGTTTCGATGACGTTTTCTTCGCCGGTGGCCGAGATGTCGAGCAGCACCATGCGCCCGGCCACGCGTGCTTCGAGATCGATGTATTCGTCCAGCTCGATGTTCGGCCAGAAGTTCACGAGCTGGATGACAGCGTTGGTCGAGCCCAGCCGGTCGATGCGGCCGAAACGCTGGATGATGCGCACCGGGTTCCAGTGGATGTCGTAGTTCACCAACAGGTCGCAGTCCTGCAGGTTCTGGCCTTCGGAAATACAGTCGGTGGCGATGAGGATATCGATGGCGCCGTCATTCGGATTGCCACCGCGCTCCTTGGAGACCGGCGAGAAGGCAGCCAGGATCGACGGAATATCGCGTCGCAAGCCGGGGACTGTGCTGCGGTTGCCGCTCGACTGGCCGGTGACTTTGCCGACGTGCAGGCCGAGCTCGCTCTGCGCCCAATCCGCGATCTGGGTGTAGAGATATTCCGCTGTGTCAGCAAAGGCCGTGAAAACGAGCGCTTTATGGTTGCCGGCGTTGATCGGGTTGCTGGCTTTATCCGCAATCAACGCGCGCAGGGCGGCGAGTTTGGCGTCGCGGGCGGGGCCGATGTCTCGTGCTTCACGTACGAGTTTCACCAGCAGCGCTTCGTCTTCTTCCAACTCCTGGCGCCAGCGGATGCGGTCCACGTCGCGAATCAGCACTTTGATCTTGTTGCCGACCAGGTAGGGATCAAACGCGTTGTCTTCGACGGCGATGTCCTCGATGCCCCATTCCTCGATTTCGGAGGCGTCGTGGTTGTCGAGGCGATCTTTGAGTTCGCGTACGCCCTCCAACAACTTGTTCACGGTCAGCGCGAAGGCGTGGATCGAGCTCTCCATGCGCTTGAGCAGGTTCACGCGCATGAGATGGATCAGGCTTTCCTCGCGGTCGATCTGCTTGAAAACCGAGCCGCTGGCCATCGTCATGTCGTACTTGCGGCTGTATTCGCCCAGTTTTTCGGCCAGCACGTATTTCAGCGGCGCGTAGGCGCTCAAGTTCAGGCGCCGGATATCGCGATTGATTTCGCGCAGCTCGGGGAACTGGTTTTCGCTGTCGATGGCGGGGTAGAGATTGTGGGGCGAGAGACGGCGCGGGAAGCTGCCGATCTCGCTCATGTCGTAGTATTTTTCGACGTGTTTGCGCGAGCGCGCGATGGTCAGGCGATCGAGCAGGCTGAAGTAGTCGAAGTTGAGCGCGTCCAGCAGGCCGGTGGACGTGCGTTGGTCTTCGTCTTCCCGCAGCCAGGCGTTGAAGCGTTTTTGCGCACCGCGCAGCGTTGCGTCGATGCTGGCCACGCCTTCGTTGTATAGCGCATCGTCGCGGCCTTCGGTGATGAAGGCGATCTGGTTCTTCAGATCGTTCATGCGGTTATTGACCGGCGTGGCCGACAGCATGAGCACCTTGGTTTTCACGCCGGCGCGAATGATGTCGCGCATGAGCCGGCCGTAACGTGTGAGCCCATCCTTGCGGGGCGGGTTGTTGCGGAAGTTGTGCGACTCGTCGATGACGATGAGGTCGTAATTGCCCCAGTTGACCGTCTCGAGGTTGATTTCACCGGAATATCCGCCTTCGCGCGTCAGATCCGTGTGGTTGAGCACGTCGAAGTTGAAGCGGTCATCGGCGAGCAGATTGCGCGTGTCGTTGACGGTATAGAGGGTCCAGTTCTCGCGCAGCTTCTTGGGTGCGAGCACAAGTACGCGGTCGTTGCGCAGCTCGTAATACTTGATCACCGCCAGCGCTTCGAATGTTTTGCCCAAGCCCACGCTGTCCGCCAGGATGCAGCCGTTGAAGCGCTCGATCTTGTCGATCGCGCCGAGCACGCCGTCGCGCTGGAAGCGATAGAGCTTGTTCCAGACGATTGTGTCTTTAATGCCCGTACGGCTTTTGATGATGTTTTCTTCGTCCAGCTCGCCGAGGTAGTCCTCGAACAGGGCGTGGAGAATACGGAAGTAGATCTGTTCCGGTGATTTATCGCCGTGGATCGTTTCGAGCGCCTGTAACAGCGCGGGCTTCATGTCGGCTTCTGCACTGGCCTCCGCCCAGATCGCGTTGAAATTATCGGCCAGTTCGGATGCTTGCTCGGGCGTATCGAAAGCCGTATTCATCTCATAATGATCGCCCGGCAAACGGCCAAGGCCGGTCGCCGTGAACGGCGAGCTTCCGTGTAGCGCGAATCGCGTGTCTGCGGCATTTTCTACGAGGTAAAGGCTGTGCCCTGCACGGCGCGGCATGGCGCGTACCGTGACTTTTGCAGAAACCCAGTTGCTGAAATGTTTTGCCAAGGCAGCGGTCGTGAGTTCGTTGCGATAAACGCGCTCGTTGTGATCGCCGATCAGGCCGAGAGTTTCGACGAGATGCTTGCTGTCGTCGTTTGGTGTTGGAAGCAAAAGACGGGATTGCGCGGCATCTTGCAACACGTGACGCAGCGGCGCGTAGGCAAAGAGCGATACGGTCGCTGTAAGCACGCTCAGGTTGGCTTTGCCCGTTAACCAAGACTCAAGCAGTGCCCCGACCGTGGCCCCCTTGCGGTTATCAATCAGCATTGTGTCCCCCTCCCCCGAGAGGGGCTGACGCTAGCATGTTGTGTGGCCACCTATGAAGAGAGCAAGCGGTTCAATGCCGCCGGAGGGCCTTGCCCCCCCCCCCCCCCCCCCCCGCGGCGGCAGTCCTCACAAGCTGCGTGGCTTAAAACTGTCCGGTGTTCGTTAACTGAAAGTCAGTTAGCAGGCCGCAGTTCCTGCAAGCTGCAGGCGTAAAAAAGACGAGTCCTTCGCGGACTCGTCTTTTTCTTTATGTGCGTGCTTGTGCTCCGTTTTTACGCAAACTCGGCCGGGTTGGGCACGGTGGGGAAGCGTGCGGGATAGGCGTCGAGGTAGGCGTTGGCCGCGCGCAGGACGCGGATGTCGTCGAAGCGGCCGCCGGCCAGTTGGAAACCCACGGGCAGGCCGGCCCGGGTGAAGCCGCAGGGGATAGAGGCAGCGGGCTGGTTGGAGAGGTTGAAGGGGTAGGAGAACTGGGCCCATTCTTCCCAGTCGTGCAGGTCGGAGCCGGGCGGGACTTCCTGGTTGATCTCGAAGGGCGGGATCGGCACGGAGGGGGTCATCAACAGGTGATAATCCTGGTTGAAGTGCTCGAGCTTGGCGGTGAGATCGGCGCGCTCGGCGTAGGCGCGGAACAGGTCGATGGCGGCCCAGTGTTCGGCCTTGCGGGCGTTGTCGACCAGGCCGGGGTCGAGCAGTTCTTTCTGGTTGGCGTCGCACTGGGAATAGACTTCCTGCGAGGCGGTGAACCAGAGCCGGCGAAAGATTTCGATCGGTGATTCGAAGCCGGGGTCGACTTCGACGATTTCCGCCCCCAGGGCTTCCAGGTTGGAAGCGGCTTCCTTGACGCGGGTGGCGATCTCATCGTTGACGTCGGCATAGCCCAGATCGGGGGAGTAGGCGATACGCAGGCCGGTCAGGTCACAGTTCAGATCCACGCCCCAGTCGTCGGGCTGGCCGTGCAGGGCGTAGGGGTCGTGATAGTCATAGCGGCCGATGACGTTGAGCATGCGCGCGGCATCGCGCGGGTGGCGCGTGATCGGGCCGATGCTGGAGAGGGTGGTCATTTTGGCCGGCGGCCATTGCGGGGTCCACCCGAAGGTGGGCATGAAGCCGAACACGCCGCAGAAGGCCGAGGGGATACGGATCGAGCCGCCCGAGTCGCCGCCCTGGTGCAACACGCCCATGTTGAGCGTGGCCGCGGCGGCCGCACCGCCCGAGGAGCCGCCGGCGGTGAGGCTGGTGTCCCAGGGGTTGGAGGTAGCGCCGAACAGGCGGTTGTCGGTGACGGCTTTCCAGCCGAACTCGGGCGTATTGGTCTTGCCGAGGATGACGGCACCGGCCTCGCGCAGACGACAGACCGGCGGCGCGTCAAAATCACACAGCTCGTCGGAGGTGGTGGCCGAGCCCTCGCGACAGGGCATGCCGGCGCACGAGGTCAGGTCCTTGAGCGAAACCGGCACGCCGTCGATGGGCGAGAGCGGCTCGCCGCGGCCCCAGCGCCGGGCCGAGGCCTTGGCCTGTTCTTCGGCGCCGTCGGTATCGACATAAACGAAGGCATTCACACTGTCGTTGAACTTGTCGATACGCCCCAGCGAGGCGCGGGTGGCTTCCAGCGGCGAGGCATCGCCATTGCGGTAGAGGCCGACGAGATCGCCGGCGTCGAGATTGCCTAGATCGGTATCTTTTGCGGACATGCAGATCTGCTCTTGGTGGTGCGGCACGTGCGGCCGGCTGCCGTATTCAGCGGTGGGCGTTGCCGATGCAGTAGTACTTGGTTTCCAGATATTCCTCGATGCCGACATGCGCGCCCTCGCGGCCGAGGCCGGATTGCTTCACGCCGCCAAACGGCACGTGCGGGCCGGTGATATCCATGGTGTTGATGCCGACCATGCCGAAATCCAGCCCGCGCAGGAACGTGCGGATACGGGCATCGTCGTGGGTGTAGATATAGCTGGCCAGGCCATAGATGGTGTCGTTGGCCGCGGCGATCGCATCGGCGTCGTCATCGAAGGCAGCGATGGCGGCCACGGGGCCGAACGATTCTTCGGTGGCGATACGCATCTCGTGCGTGAAGCCGGCGATGGCCTGGGGCATGAAGAACTGCGGCCCCGGGGCCTGGCTCTGGTCGCGCCCGTGGATGACGGCACCGTGATCACGGGCATCGTCGACCAGCGATTGCATGTCGGCCACTGCATCCGTATGGATCAACGGGCCGATCTCGTTGTTTTCATCCAGGCCGTAGCCGACGGGCATGGCGTCCATGCGGGCAACGAAGCGATCCACGAATGCGTCATAGATCGAGCGGTGCACGAAGATACGATTGGCCGCGACACAATCCTGGCCGGAGGTCTGGAACTTGGCGGCGACGGCGGCCTCGACCGCCACATCGATATCAACATCCTCGCAGACGATGAAGGGCGCGTTGCCGCCCAGCTCCATCGAGGTGGCCTTGACCGTGTCGGCGGCCTGGGCCAACAGGCTGCGCCCGACGTGGGTCGAGCCGGTGAACGACAGCGCGCGCACGCGATCATCGGCGCAGACGGTATCGGCGAATTGCCGGCCGGCGCCGGTGACCACGTTGAACACACCGGTCGGCATGCCCGCATCGTCGGCCAGGCGCGCCAGCGCCAGGGCGCAGAACGGCGTTTGTGAGGCTGGTTTGACGATGGCCGTGCAGCCGGCGGCAATGGCGGCCCCCACCTTGCGGGTGATCATCGCCAGCGGAAAGTTCCAGGGCGTGATGATGGCGGCCACGCCCATCGGTTCGCGCAGGGTGCCGATGGCCATGGTCGGGTCTTCCGGCGGGATGGTGGCGCCGTAGGTACGCCGGGCCTCTTCGGCAAACCAGCGCAGGAAGCTGGCCGCGTAATCGACCTCGCCGCGGGCCTCGGCGATCGGCTTGCCCTGCTCGCGGGTCATCAGGCGTGCCAGATCTTCGCGATTGGCCTGCATGCCTTGATACCAGGCCAGCAGGATGTCGGCACGCTCACCCACCGCGGCGTGGCGCCAGTCGGTAAACGCCGTGGCGGCCGCGTCGATGGCCTGTTGCATGCGCGTGGCATCCGCATCAGGCACATGGCCCAGCGATTCCTCGTTGCCCGGGTCGATCACGTTGATACGTGCGGCCGGGCTGTCGGCAGGCTGCCATTGTCCGTCGATGAAGGTCTGGTCGGTCCAGAGCGACATGTCGGCACCGGTTGTCCAATTCACGCCCGCGACGGTAACAGCCCGCGGCGTGCAACTTTATCCGGACTGTTACCGATCAATGCACCGTGGGCGGCTCGGCGTCGGGGTTGTCGATCAGGGCTTCGACGTCGGCCGGGGTGAAGACATAGGTGGTGTTGCAGAAATGACACTGGGTCTCGATCTGGCCCTGCTCCTCGAGCACGCTGCGCAGCTCGTCGGCGCCCAGCTGGTGCAGCGCTGCGCCAAAGCGCTCGCGCGAGCAGGTACACGAGAACATCAGCGGTGCCGGGTCGAACAGCCGCGTGTTTTCTTCGTGGAACAGACGATACAGCACGTCACCGGCGCCAAGCCCCGTCAGCTCGTGATCGGTCAGCGTATCGGCCAGGTGGTTGATGCGCTCCCAGGCATCGGTGTCCTCGGCCTCGACCGCCTTGGGCAGTTTCTGCAGCAGCAGGCCGGCGGCGTTGTCGTCGTCCGCGGCCAGCCACAGCCGTGTCGGCAACTGTTCGGACTGGTTGAAATAGGTTTCCACGCAGGCGGCCAGGGAGTCGCCCTCGAGCGGCACGATGCCTTGGTAGCGCTTGCCCTCCCGAGGGTCCAGCGTGATCACCACGCGGCCGTTGCCGAACAGTTCTTCCAGCGAATGCCCGGCCAGCTCGGCCCAGGCGGCCTCGTCGAAGCGGGCGATGGCCCGTAGCTGCTGGGCGCGCTCGTGGTTGCCGGGGTTGGACTCGGCCATCAACAAGCTCAGCGCGCCCGAGCCGCGCACCTCCATCGAGAGCGTGCCGTCGAGCTTGACCGTGGCCGTGAGCAGGGCACAGGCCGCCAACAGCTCGCCCAGCAGCCGTTGAATCGGCTCGGGATACGTGTTGTTGGCCAGCACCTCTTGATAGGTGGTGTTCAGCTGGGCGATCTCGCCGCGTACGGCGGTGCCGTCAAAGAGAAAGCGTTGAAGTTGATCGGTGGCCATCGCTGCCTGCGCGTGCGTGGGGATATCGTCTTATATGCGCTCGCGGCCCGCCTGATTCAACACGCCCGTCATCACCCCACAAGACGGGCCAGGCGTTTCTCGGTTTCGCTCCAGAGGGTGCGGGCCAGGCGCTTGTCCGCGGCGGCCTTGCTGATCGTCGCCGGCTTGCGGCCCACGAGATAAGCGCCCTGATGGGCCAGCGCGTCATCGTCGCGGGCCAGCCAGATGCCCGTGTCCGCGCCGGACTTGGTATCGGTGAGCACCGCACCAAACAATTTACGGATCGGCCCCGGCAGCTCGGTCCAGATGCCGGTGGCGATCGCCCCGGGATGAAAACAGTTCACGCGGACATCGGCCTCGCCCAGACGCTCGGCCAGCTCGCGGGTGAACAGGATATTGGCCAGCTTGGCCTGGGCATACGCCTGAATCGCGGCCCGGTGCTTGTTGGGTGCTTCGAAGGTGTCAAACCGGATACGCCCGATGCGATGCGCGATCGAGGCCGTGACAACCACGCGAGCGCCCGGGGTAGCCTCCAGCAGGCCGCGCAGGCCCTGCATCAGCCGGAAATGCCCGAAATGCATGATGCCGATCATCGCCTCCAGGCCGTTGTCAAGCGCGCGGGTGCCGTGGGTGTAAAGCCCGGCGTTGAGAATCGCCACGTCCAGGCGCGTCAGGCGCTCGCTCAGACGAGCCGCGAATCGATCGACATCGCCCAGATCCGCCAGATCGAGCGCCAGTGCTTCGATGGTGCCCAGCTCGCCGGTCGTTCCCGCGGCCTTGGCGATGGCGTCAGCCGCGGCCTGCGACTTGGCCAGATCGCGCGAAGCGATGATCACGTGATCGCCGTTTTCCACCAGGGCGGCGGCCATCTCGTAGCCGATGCCGCTGTTACCGCCGGTGATCAGTACTTGTCGTTGCATAGTCGCTCGCCCTGTTGGCCTCAAGATCAATTAATCGGTGTCGTGCGTGGCACCGGGTAGATGCGGCTCGTCGCCGATGACATCCCGTACATAAGCCAGTTGCACGATAACCGCAATCACCAGCGCGATCGGCGTGGCGAGTGCGACCCCCAGTACCCCGGCGATGGCCCCGCCAATGACCTGTACCGAAAGCAAAAACCCCGGTGCGATCGATACGGCCCGTTTCTGGATCATGGGCGCCAGGACATAGCCTTCCAGCGTGTGCAGCGCGATATAAAGCACGGCCACATACACCATGGGCCAGTAGCCGTGCAGCCCGGCCACCAGCAGCGCGGGGATAGCCGAAACCAGCGCGCCCAGATACGGGATGAAAGTGAACAGCCCGGCCAGCAGGCCCAGCAGGAACGCAAACGGGATGCCGATCAATGCCAGACCGGCGGCACTGGCGATGCCGGTCACGGTCATCGACACCACGCGCCCTGTCAGCCAGCGGCGCACGGCATCAGCCGCCTCTTCGGAGATATCCCAGGCGCGCTGGCGCTGGCCGGGTGGGAACAGCCGCAACAGGCCGTCGCGATACAGCGACGGCTGCAAGGCCAGATACAGACCGATGATCACGATCACGAAGAAATCCGTGAGCGTGCTCATGGTGACCGACACCGCGCCGGAGAGTTCGCCGGTCAGGCGCTGGCCGATCGACTGGCCGGACTCACCCTGGCCAGACTCGCCCATGATCGAGCCGCTCAGAAACGTCTGGGTCAGCTTGTAGTCGTCCAGGCGCGATTGCAGCTGGTCGATCGACTGGGCGACCTGTTGCTTGAGCTCGGGCGCCTGGTTGGCGATGTTCATCGTGGTGGCGGTGATCGATAGGCCCAGAAACAGCGCCAGCACCGTGGCCACCACGGCCACCGCCCCATGGCGGCTGATCGGCAACACGCGCTGGAGCAGGCGCGCCAGCCCGTTCAAACCCACGGCCACGAGAAAGGCCGAGAATATGAGCAGCGCGGCGTGGGCGGTCGTCCAGGAGAACCAGGCCAGCAGGATCACCGCCAGCGCACAGGCGCCCACGATCAGGCTGCGCCGGGTGAACTCTGTCAGCGTCAGCGTGCTGGCAGTGGATTTGTCTTCAGTCATCTAGCGAATCGGCTGGCGTTCTCGATCTCCCTATCTTGGCCTGATTGGCCCGATGACGCATACATCGGTTGGGCAAGATTCAAGTGCTATTCATTTGGGCATGCGATGTTGTCCACCAGATAAAGGAGGCATTGCATGAAATACGTGACTGTTCTGCTGCTGGGCTTGCTCGG
The DNA here is from genome assembly GCF_003788585.1 of Salinisphaera japonica YTM-1. GTDB lineage: Bacteria > Pseudomonadota > Gammaproteobacteria > Nevskiales > Salinisphaeraceae > Salinisphaera > Salinisphaera japonica. The sequence goes on from NZ_AYKG01000026.1 coordinate 30,506, forward strand.
TATCGCCGGGCCCGCGTTGGCAGACGACAACACGCTGGAAAACGCGGTCGGCGGGGGTGTTGGTGGCGCGGCCGGTGCGGCCATCGGCAACGAGATCGGCGGTCAGGCCGGCGCTGCCATCGGTGGCGGCGTGGGCGGTGCCGGCGGTGCGGTTGTCGCCGACAAGCTCAGCGACGACGACGACCATTACGACCGCCATGATCATGACCACGATGATTACGATCACGATAATGATGATGACGACGACGATTGAGGTGCCCGTGCCCCGTTGAGCGTCGTTACCGGCATGCGCCGGGCCGCGGCGAAACGCGCATGAATCGAATCGGGCGCGACTGCAAAACGATCAAAACAAACAGACAGGAAACGATTGTCATGAAACAACAGATCACGTCGCTTGTACTCGGTTTGGGCCTGGCCATGACGGCCGGTGCCGCGCTGGCTGATGACACGCTCGAAAACGCCATTGGCGGCGGCCTGGGCGGCGCGGCCGGTGCCGCGATCGGTAACGAGGTTGGTGGCCAGACAGGCGCTATCGTCGGCGGTGGCCTGGGCGGCGCCGGTGGCGCGGTCGTGGCCGACAAGCTCGGCGATGACGACGACTACGACCGGCGTGACCACCGCTATCGCGATCATGACCACGACCGCCGTGGCCACGGCTGCCCGCCGGGGCTGGCCAAGAAGGGCCGTTGCTAGGGCCTGCAAAAGACCGTCTAATCGGCGGTCTCCGGCTCGGCCACGTTCGTTTGGCGTCTGGTGAAGCGCTCGATCAGCACCGTCCCGACCAGATCACCGGTGACGTTAAGGGCGGTCGCCCCCATGCCCACCAGCGCATCGATAGCGCTCAGCAGCGCGACCGCCTCCATCGGCAGGCCGACCTGAGAGAACACGGTCGCAATCATCACGATGCCGGCCCCCGGTACGCCGGCCGTGCCGATCGAAATGAGGGTGCCGACGGCCACGATCATGGCCAACTGGGCCAGTCCGAGGTCCAGGCCCACGATATTGGCGGCGAAAACCGCCGAAACCGCAATACGCAAAGCTGCGCCGTCCATATTGATCGTCGCGCCCAAGGGCAGGGCGGTGCCGCGCACCGCGCGTGATACCCCCAGGCGTTGGGCGGCGGCCAGCGTGACGGGCAGGGTGCCGGTCGAGCTTTGTGTGGCAAATGCCGTCAAGGTGGCCGTGCGTGCCCCGCGTACGAAGCCCGTGATGCCCACGCCAGCCATCAGCAGCAACACACCATAGAACACCAGCTGCCCGGCCAGGCCGAGATAAAACACGCCGATCAGGCGGGCCAGGGCGGCAAGCGCGCTCGTGCCCTGGGTGGCCACGGTATGTGCAACGATCGCAAAAATGCCGATCGGTAGCACGGCCAGCACCCAGCGCATCAGCAGCAGGGTGACCGTCTCCAGCCCGGACACCGCCCGATAGAGCGCGGCGACACCGTCCGGATCGTCAGCACGGCGTCTGGCGATCGCGATCCCCAGGCCGAACACGATAGCCACGAACAGCACGGCCAGCATGTTCAGTTGGGCAAAGGCCGTAACGATATTCGTCGGTACGATCGAGGCCAGCAGGGCTGCCGTACCGGGATGTGTCGGGGCAGAGCCCTCACCGGCCGCGGGCAGGCTCAGACCGTCGCCCGGGGAGAAGACAAGTGCGACGACCAGGCCGATGCTCATCGCCACGGCCGTGGTCGTGACGTAGTACACCGCCAGCGCGGCCCCGGTTCGGCCAAGCGCGGCGGGCCCGCTCTGGTTGATGCCTACAACGATCGTGCTCACCACGATCGGCAGGATCAGCATCTGGAGCAGGCGCAGCACGATATCGCCCAGCGTGGCGGCCACCGGCACCAGCGCCTCGGGCAACATCAGGCCCGCGGCCACGCCGGCCACCAGGGCCACGCCGATCCATTGCACCAACGAGCGATGTTTCAACCATTGCATAGGCGGCGAAGTGTGCCATGCCAAAGGCCGCGCGGCGCTGTGGCACACTTCGCATCGTTTGGTTTTTTCCGCGATTGTTGTCGATGAGTGAGTCTAGGTCGTGTCGTCATGAGATATGCCGTCGCATTGCCCGCGCCGGGCGTGTCAGGCAAGGCGCGGACCGCCGAGCGTGGCCAGCCACGGTCAAGGTCCGTAACGCCGCATGGCGCGTCCGGCGCGAGCAACCCGAATGGGCCGGTGGCCAAGCCCCCGCAATACGGCGTTATCGCTCGTTTACGTGGAATAACCACGCCGCACGCGCGATGCCTTGTCTTGCCGCGGCTTGGCCGCCGGTGCGCCGGCTTATCTCATGACGACACGACCTAGGGTGGCCGCCGGCGCGCCGATCACCGCCCGTCGGATCGCCGGTCTGGCCGTGCCTGCACTTGGCGTGCTGGCCGCCGAGCCGTTGTATGTGCTGATCGACACGGCGGTCGTCGGCCATCTGGGGGCGCTTGCTCTCGCGGGCCTGGCGCTGGGCGGCACGATGCTATCGGTGATGACCAGCCAGCTGACGTTTCTGTCGTATGGCACCACCGCCCGAACCTCGCGTCTCTACGGGGCCGATCGGCGGGCCGATGCCGTGGCCGAGGGCGGCCAGGCGACCTGGCTGGCGATATTCGTGGGGCTGGTCGTGTTCGGGCTGGGCGAGGTGTTTGCCTATGATCTGTCGATGCTGTTGGCCGGCGACGCCGACGTAGCGGCGCGCTCAGCGCAGTGGCTGCGCATCGCCCTGCTGGGGGCGCCGGCGATTCTCATCACCCTGGCCGGCAACGGCTGGATGCGCGGCGTGCAGGATACCGTGCGCCCGCTGCGCTATGTATTGATCGCCAACGCCATATCGGCCGTGCTCTGCCCGGTGCTGGTTTATCCGGTGGGGCTGGGCCTGGTCGGCTCGGCGATCGCCAACGTGGTGGCACAGTATCTATCGGCGGCGATGTTCGTGGCGGCCATCGCGCGCGAGCGGGCGTTTCGCCGGCCCAGTCCGGCCATCATGCGGGCCCAGATGGTGCTGGGGCGCGATCTGATCCTGCGCAGTGCCTCATTCCAGATCTGTTTCCTGTCGGCCGCGGCCGTGGCCGCGCGCAGCTCGGCGGCCGCCGTGGGCGCGCACCAGATCGTCTACCAGCTCTGGGCGTTTCTCTCGCTGGTCATGGACAGCCTGGCCATCGCCGCCCAGGCGTTGATCGGCGCCGAGCTGGGCGCGCATCGGGCCAAAGCCGCCATGGCCGCGGCCTGGCAGATCACGCGTTATTCGTTCGCGCTGGGCTGTGTGCTGGGCCTGGCCTTTGCGCTGGGTTATCTCGTGCTGCCGGGGCTGTTCACCTCGGATACCGCCGTGCTGGCCCGTATCCCCGAGGCCTGGTGGTTCTTCGTCGTTCAGCAGCCGATCGCCGGGATCGTGTTCGCCCTGGACGGCGTGCTGCTGGGAGCGGCCGATACCCGGTTTCTGCGCACCACCACGCTGGCCGCCGCACTCGGCGGGTTCTTTCCGCTGATCTGGGCATCCTGGTTCTTCGGCTGGGGCCTCACTGGCATCTGGTTCGGCCTGACCGTCTTTCTAGTGGCCCGACTGGTGGCCACGGTATGGCGTACACGTTCTGGCGTATGGGCCGTGGAGGGCGCATGAGCAAGCAGGTTACTGATGAATCCACCGCGATGCTGGCCGCCGATGACTGGCTGACAAGCCGCTCGCCGTGGCATGGCTTCTTCGAGGGTGTGGATATCGGCACGAACATCACCGTGCTGTATTTCACCCAGGAACACGTCGGCGATGGTCCCGGTCTGCATGTCCACGACTATGAAGAGATTTTCATCATTCGTCGGGGCAGTGCGCGCTTTACCATCGGTGAGCGGGTCATCGAGGCCGGTGAGGGCGATGTCGTCGTGGGACCGGCCAACGTGCCGCACAAGTTCGAGAACACCGGCCCCGGGCCGTTGGAGAGCATCGACATCCACATGAGCCCGCGCTGGGTGCAGGTTGATCTCGATGATCCCGAGGCCGGCAGCTAGAAAATCACGTAGATCAGCACCGTCAGCGCGAAGGCGATCACGGACTGCAATGACTGCTGCACGGTCCAGGTCTTGAGCGTGGTGGCGACATCCATGCCCATGAGCCGGCCGACAAGCCAGAAGCCGGAGTCGTTGACGTGGCTGGCGAACACCGAACCGGCGGCACTGGCCAGTACGATGGCCGTGACCTGCATGGCCGAATAATCACCGGCAATGACCGTGGGCGCCATCAGGCTGGATGCCGTGACCAGCGCCACGGTGGCCGAGCCCTGGGCCAGGCGCAGCACCACGGCCACGAGATAGACCGCCACGATGACCGGCAGGCCCAGGCCGGACATGGCCTGTGACAAGGCATCGCCGATACCGGTGGCTTGTAGGACGCCACCGAACATGCCGCCGGCCCCGGTGATCAGCACCACCGAGCAGATGGCCGGCAGGGCCGAGTCCATCAAGCCCTCGAGCTCGCCGGCCGGCGTGCCCCGACGAAGCCCCAGCACATAAACGGCCACCAACAACGAGATGAGCAGGGCCACCGGCGTTGCCCCCAGCAGTTGCAGGCCGGCTACGAGCGCATCGTCGGCGTTGACCGTGCCGGCCTGAATGGCGAAATCCAGCGCCGCACTCATGCCGATGAGCACGAGCGGTATCGCCAGAACGCCCAGCACCGTGGCGAAACCCGGCGGCTGTGTCACGGGCGTGTCGTCGCCGGTCGCGAACAGATCGGCGGCCACGCCAAAAGGGTGGCGGCGCGCGGCAATACGACTCCACAGCACGCCCGAAACCCACCACACGGGAATCGCCAGTACCAGCCCGGTGATGAGCACCAGCCCCGGATTGGCCCCGTAGAGCGCGGTGGCCGTGACCGGGCCCGGGTGGGGCGGGACAAAGACATGCATGACCGAAAACGCGGCCGCCGCCGGCAGGCCATAGGCCAGCACCGGGCCATCCAGGCGGCGGGCCACGGCGAAGATGATCGGCAGCATCACGATCAGCCCGGCATCCAGAAACATGGGAAAGCCCATGGCCAGTGAGGCCAGGCCAAGGGCCACGGGGGCGCGTTTTTCCCCGAAAACCGCGACCATGCGATCTGCCAGTACGCGCGCCCCGCCGGAATGCTCGACCAGCCGGCCCAGCATGGCCCCGAAGCCCACCAGCAGAGCCACGGCCGCCAGCGTGCTGCCAAACCCTTCGTAAAGCACATCGATGACCTGATCGGCCGGCAGGCCAGCCACGAGGGCGGTAGCCAGGCTGACCAACGTCAGAGCCACGAAGGCATGCACCCGCAGGCGGATGATCAGAAACAGCAGCACCGCGACCGCGCCGATCGCGATCGATAGCAGGGCAGGCGTGGATAAAACCGGGGTCATGTCGAGCGGGCCATGCGAAACAGGGCGGCTAGACTAGGATGAAATCGGTTCCAGGGCCCTAGGCGATTGGTCGCACGGGCCGGCGGCCAACGCCGGCCCGTGACGCCAGGCCCGGCGCGGCGGGCTACCAGATCTCGACCCGTTTTTTCGGCGGCCGCACCATGGCGTCGCCTGTCTTGCAGTCGAAGGCCTGGGCAAAGGCTTTCATGTTCGAGGGCGCGCCGATGGCGCGATAGGTCATCGGCGAGTGCGGGTCGGCGTTCAGGGCCACTTCCAGGGCCTCGGGCCGGGAATGGCCGCGCCAGACGCGCGCCCAGGCCATGAAGAAACGCTGGGGCTGGGTATAGCCGTCGATTGTCTGCTTGGCCTCGGCCGGTTTGTCGGCCAGGGCTTTTTGTAGCGCGTCGTAGGCCAGCGTCAGCCCGTCCAGGTCGGCGATGTTCTCGCCCAGGGTGAGCTTGCCGTTGATATGCAACTCGGGCTTGTCGGGCAGCGGCGTGTAGGCGGCGAACTGATCGACCAGCCTGGCCGTGCGCGCATCAAACGCCTCGCGATCCGCGGCCGTCCACCAGTCGCGCTGGTTGCCGTCGCCGTCGAACTGGCTGCCCTGGTCGTCGTAGCCGTGGCTGGATTCATGCCCGATGACCGCACCGATGCCGCCGTAATTGACGGCATCATCGCCGTGGGCATAGAAAAACGGCGGCTGCAGGATCGCGGCCGGGAAGTTGATGGTGTTGTCGGTGGGGTTGTAGTAGGCGTTGACGGTCTGGGGCGTCATGGACCAGCGCTGACGGTCGCGGTGCTTGCCGACATAGGCCATCTCATAGGCATGGTTGTAGCGGGCCGCGGCTTCCATGTCGCCGTAGAAGACGTCTTGTTCGATCGCAAGCCCCGACCAGTCGCGCCACTGTTCCGGATAACCGATCTTGGGCAGGAACTTGGCCCATTTATCCAGCGCCCGTGCCTTGGTCTCGTCGCTCATCCAGTCGTTGTTCTGTAGCCGCATCTTGAGCGCGGCGCGGATGTTGTCGACCAGCTGCTCGGCACGGGCCTTGGCCTCGGGCGGAAAGTAGTCGGCGACATACAGCTGGCCCAGCGCCTGGCCCATGGCGCCGTTGACGGCTTCCAGGCTCTGTTTCCAACGGGCTTTCTGCTCGGGCTGGCCGCCCAGCGTGGTGCCATAGAAATCGAAGTGGGCATCCCGAAAACGCTTGGCCAGCAACGGGGCCGCGTCATCGAGCGCGTGGGCAGCAAGATAAGCCCGCCACTGATCCAGCGGGGCCTTGGCCAGCAGCCGGTCGAATTCCTTGAAGAATTTCGGCTCGGATAACGAAAACCCGTTCTGGATATCGGCGTCCTGGGCTGCGAAGAAGGCTTGCCAGTCGAAGTGCGGGGTCGCTTTTTCGGCTTCGGCCAGGCTCACGAAATGGTATTGATTGTCCGGGTCTCGCATTTCGACCCGGCTGAGCGAGTGTTTGGCCAGAGCCGTCTCGAAGGCCATGGTGTGGCGGGCGTTCTGCTCCGCCGTTTCCTTGTCCTGGCCGGCCAGCTTGAACAGCCGTGTGAGATAGGCGACATAGGCCGTGCGCTCGTCGGCGTGCGCCTTGCCGCTGTAGTAGGCCGGCGTGGGCAACGACAGCCCGCCCTGATAGGCATAGGCGATGACGTTTTCGGCGTTCTTGTAATCCGGGCTGGCATCGAGATCGAAAACCTGGCCCTGGCCGTCGGCGAATGCCCGGGTCAGGTAATCGGTCAGGGCATCACGGCTATCGATGCCGGCAATCTGTTTCAGGCGTGGCTCGACCGGGCGAAGGCCGGCTTTTTCGATCGCGGTCGTATCCATGGCCGCGGCGAACAGCGTGCCGATCTTGGCCCGCAGCGGATCCAGGTCGGCATCGTCGCGGGCCACGTCATCGGCCGCGGCTTTCACCAGCGTGTGCTGATCGGCCAGGCTTTTTTCGCGCAGGACGTTGAATGCGCCCCAGCGGGTCTGGTCGTCCGGAATCGGGTTGTCGGCGATCCACTTGGCGTTGACGAAGTCATCCAGGTTCTTGCAGGCGCTGGTCGAGGTGTCCAGTTCCTTGGTGTCGAACACGTCCCGGGCCGCCGAGAGCTTCATATCGGCCGCTGGCGCGTCGTCGTTGTCTGGCGGAGTCGCCGCGCCGGCGCTGCCGGCGATCACAAGTGCGACAAGAACAAAACCGGTGGATCGGTTGCGATACAACATCATGGTTGGCCCGGATACATGGTGTGACACGCATAGCACAAACCGTGCCGACGATGCGCGAGTTGTCGCGTGATTCTGGCACGTACGCGCTGGTCGCCACGCACGAACGCCGAGCACAAAAAAGCCCGGCGCGATGGCCGGGCTCTTTCGGTAACGCAGGCTGATCAGACGATCAGCTGGCGTAATCGGTACTGCTCTGCGTGATCGTGGTCTGGGACACGCTCTGGGAATCCGCGAGATTCGCGGCGACCAGCGGCATGGCCATGGAGGCGGCCACTAGGCCCAGCACCACGAGGGCGTTCACAACGTTGAGCTTCACGTTGTTCATTTCAATTCTCCTGAAAACGAGTGCCAGATGCCCGAAGCATCTGTGCATGGCTTTCGACACCCGTTCGAGGCGAACTGAAACGGTCGATTGCCCGGTTTCAGTCCGCGCTCGACCGATATCGATGGCGCGGAATAAAAAACAAATTATGCCTTTAGGGAACAAGCCCGGATTCAGCAGCTGATTCTGACGTTGCAGTGGTTCAAACGTGTGACCGCTACAGAATGTCTCGATGACGAGATCGGCGCCGAGAATTGTCTCGATCACCGGCCCTGCAACTGCTGAGACGCGGAATTCTACGCCCGAAAACCACTTTTACAACCTTTGTCTAAGAAAAAATTTCCAACCGGTCGGCCATCGTTCAGTATCTTTCTAAATCAACGGTTTGGGGCCGTGATTTGGCCAGGTTATGGCGCACGACAGCCCCGGCACGCCGGGGCACAGCCTGGCTGACCGGTGTGCTGCGCAGATTGTCTGCTCCTGACCGGCTGGCGGTGCCTGTTCTCTGTCTCGAATTGAATAGACCCGCTTAATGAGGGATATAGCTTGAACGCCTCGCCTTGACTGCAGAAAGCCTCGGTTTGTGACCGATACCAGGCGTTGTTGTCTTTGATTCGTGAGACGGCTTGGCCGGATCGGCGGCCTGGACCTGCGGGCCGGCCCGGCAGGGATCCCAGTCCTGTTGGCCCACCGGCTAACCGGCGACTACAAGACAACCATTCCGGTCGCCATATCAGCTGTTTCGGACCGTGTTCGCCGCCACTGCGAAACACAGGCGATGCGCCGGGCGTCACAGCGATGCGCGTAGCGCGCGGCGATATCGGTGACCTCCTCGAACAGGCCGTTGTCCAGCGTGGTCGGGCGCAGGCCCAGGCCGATCAGGGCATCGTTGGCGACGTGCAGATCGTTTTCCGCGGCCTCGATGCGGGGGTTGTCGACGTATTCGATGGCCGCACCCGTCTGCGCGGCGATCCGCGTGGCCAGATCCCGCACGCGATGGGTCTCGGTCATCTGGTTGTAGATACGGACTCGCTCGCCGGCGGCCGGCGGCGTGGCAATGGCCAGCTCGATACAGCGCACGGTGTCCTGGATATGAATGAAAGCTCGTGTCTGCCCGCCGGTGCCGTGCACGGACAGCGGATGGCCCACGGCCGCCTGCATGAGAAACCGATTGAGCACGGTGCCGTAATCGCCGTCGTAATCGAAGCGGTTGATCAGGCGCTCGTCGAGTGCGGTCTGTTCGGTCTGGGTGCCCCAGACGATGCCCTGATGCAGATCGGTGATGCGCACGTGATCGTTCTTGTTATAGAAGGCGAACGCCAGCTGATCCTGGGTCTTGGTCAGGTGATAGATACTGCCGGGATTGACCGGGTAGAGGATCTCGTCGGCGCTCAACGACCCGTCTTCGGCCTCGACGTGCACGGTTAGATAGCCTTCCGGGATCTTCATGCCCGCGCTGCCGTAGCCGTAGACGCCCATGGTGCCCAGGTGAACGATATGCGCATCCACACCGGATTCGACCAGTGCGGCCAACAGGGTATTGGTCGCGCCCAGGTTGTTATCCATCGTATAGCGCTTGTGCCAGGCCGATTTCATGGAATAGGGCGCGGCCCGCTGCTCGGCGAAGTGCACGATGGCTTCCGGGCGCCAGTCCACCAACAGATCCAGCAGGCGCTGATAGTTGCGGGCCACGTCGAAACGATGGAATGCGATACGCCGGCCCGAAATCGTTTCCCAGGCGGCCAGGCGCTCGCTCATGGGCCGGATCGGCGTGAGCGAGTCAACCTCCAGCTCGACGTCGATCTTGCGCCGCGAGAGATTGTCGACGATGGCCACATCGTAGCCGGCGGCTGACAGATGCAGCGCGGTCGGCCAGCCACAAAAGCCGTCGCCGCCGAGGATGAGCACACGCTGGGCGGCGTGGCGCCCGGCCGGCAGGAAAGGAAGCGCGGTTGCAGACATGAGCGAACGCCTGTTCATAAAAGCCTGACCTCACACTGGCCAGCGGCGATGACGTTCGGGTGACGCCGCGATGACGGCTTCATGACCGCTGTCATCGCCGGCCGTCATCCACGTGTCAGGCGCGCGTGTTAGCACCGGGGAATGAGCCAACGCATCCTCGAGTTGTCGTGCACGACAGGCTGGCGGCATCGCCTGCCGCGGGCCCTGGTCTTTGCCGCGGTGAGCGGGCTGGCTTTTGGCGTGGACATGAGTGTGCTGGCCCTGCTGGTTCACGGTCTGGGCTGGCCCGGTCTCGTCTCGCGTATCGTCTCGATCGTGTCGGCGACCAGCAGCTCGTGGTTCGTGAACCGGCATGCCACGTTCGCGGCCCGGGCAGGGCCCGGCTGGGGCCGTGAATGGGCGCGCTATCTGGCCGTCAACGCCATCGGCATGGGGCTCAACTACGCCGTCTATGCCCTCATCGTGGCCGGCACGGTGTTCGGCAAGACCCATCCGTTATGGGCGGTGGTGCCGGGCGGGGTGCTGGCCATGGGGCTCAACTACGGACTCACCCGGCGCTGGGTGTTCGTTGCCGGGCGCCTGTCATCGCATCGTTAATAAACGGTCGTCAAACCGTCATCGGGCAGGGCCACGCTGCAAGGAGTCCCGATTGCACGGAGGCTCAACCATGCGCTTCGACGATGACCTGATCGATCGCTCGGCCGATACCCTGGCCAATATTCCGCCCGCGGCCACGCCGCGCCGTCGTCCGCCAACCCGCAGCACGCCCGAGGTGCACCGCTATCGCGCGGTATGGATCTCGGATTTTCATCTGGGCACGCGCGGCTGTCGCGCCGAGCGCCTGCTGGATTTTCTGGCCCAGGTGCACTGCGACACCCTGTATCTCGTGGGTGACGTCATCGATGCCTGGGCGCTTAAGAAAGCCTGGTACTGGCCGGCCAGCCATACGGACGTGATCCGGGCGATCCTGGATCTACACCGGGAGCGCGGCACGCGCGTGGTCTATGTGCCCGGCAACCACGACGAGGTACTGCGCGATTACCTGCCGATCGACCTGTCCGGGGTCGAGGTCTGTAACGAGTGCATCCACGAGACCGCCACCGGCAAGCGGTATCTCGTGATCCACGGTGACGAATTCGATGCCGTGTGTACCCAGGCGCGCTGGCTGGCGGTGCTGGGCGATGTGGCCTATCGCGGCGTGATTCGTGCCAATAGTTATTTCAACACCGTACGGCGCCGGCTGGGTTATCCCTACTGGTCGCTGTCGGCGTTTCTGAAATACCAGGTGAAGAACGCCGTAGCCTTCATCGGCCACTTCGAAGAGGCGCTGGCGGATGAGGCCCGGCGCCGCGGCGTGGACGGCATCATCTGTGGCCATATCCATACGCCCTCGCGGCGCACCATCGAGGGCATCGACTACTGCAACGACGGCGACTGGGTCGAGTCCTGTACTGCCCTGACCGAAGACCATGCCGGCAACATGCAGCTCCTTTACTGGGGGCGAGAAGCCGGGGACGGTGCGGCGACGACAAACGAGGCTGATCGCGGCCTGGCGGTGTCGGCATGACGATCGCGCTGGTCACCGATGCCTGGCACCCACAGATCAACGGTGTGGTGCGGACCTGGTCGATCGTGGTCGATGAACTGGCCCGCGCCGGTCATGCGGTCGCGACCATCACGCCGGGGGATTTTCGCGGTCTGCCCTGTCCGGGTGAGCCGGATATCCGGCTGGCGCTGGCCACCCCGGCGGCCATCGGCGAGCGCCTGACCGCCATCGCCCCGGAGGCGATTCATATCGCGACCGAGGGCCCGTTGGGCACGGCCGCCCGGGCCTGGTGCCGGGCACACGGGCTGGCCTTCACGACCTCGTATCACACCCATTTTCCGCAGTATCTGAAAATGCGTCTGGGCGTGCCGAAACGGCTGACCTATGGTGTGATCCGGCGGTTTCACAAGGCCGCGGCGCGGGTGATGGTCACCACCCCCACGCTGGCCGACGAGCTGGCCCGCCACGGCATCGACAACACCGTGCTCTGGCCGCGCGGCGTGGATGCCCGCGTGTTCGCCCCGCGAGACGACGGCGTGCGCATCGACGGGCCGGGCCCGGTGATGATCTACGTCGGCCGGGTGGCGGTAGAAAAGAATATCCGTGCGTTCCTCGAACTGGACCGGCCCGGCACCAAGGTCGTGGTCGGTGACGGGCCTGCGCGGCGCGCGTTGGAGGCGGCCTATCCGGACGTCGTGTTTGCCGGTTGGCAGACCGGCACCGATCTGGCGCGCTGGTACGCCGCGGCCGATGTCTTCGTCTTTCCCAGCCGAACCGATACTTACGGGCTGGTCCTGCTCGAGGCGCTGGCCAGCGGGCTGCCCGTGGCGGCCTACCCGGTGCCGGGGCCACAGGACGTGTTGGGCGATGCGCCGCATGTCGCCTGCCTGCACAACGATCTGAACACCGCGATCGACGGCGCTCTTTCATTATCGCCCGAGGCCGCCCGTGCCCATGCCCTGGCGTTTTCCTGGGCCGCCTGTGCCGAGCGGTTTCTGGCTAATCTTGAGCGCCTGCCGGCAAGCGCTTGGGCCGATATCGCGCCGGCTTCGCGGCTGGCACGGGTGGCCGCCCCGGCGCGGCGCCTACTCGTGGGCTAGGGCCTGTTGCCGTTTCATGCGAGCGCCGCGTTGGAGACCGCAAATCGTGTCCTGCAAGGCGCGAGTCGCCGCGTCGTGGCGTGCCACGATCAAGACTCGCAACGCCG
>NZ_AYKG01000027.1 GCF_003788585.1 Salinisphaera japonica YTM-1
GAATACCGGGGTAACAACATCCTCAGCGGGCCAGCGGCGATACTAAAGATATAACCAATCGATATTGCGTCGCCGATTCTAAATAACTTTTGAGCGTTTAGAATACCCGTCAATTAAGACCGATCCAGCGGTCGTGGTTTGCGATGAGGAGTTGCTCATGAACGTCGATACCGAAAACGCCAACAAAGAACTTGCCGGCAAGCATCCACAGGAAATCGTCAACTGGGCGACGGGCCTGGGTGGCAAGCCGATCGTGACCACCAACTTCGGGCCCTACGAGGCGGTGATCCTGCATCTGGCGGTACAGGCCAAGCCGGATATTGACGTGGTGTGGATCGACTCGGGCTATGCCACCCGCAAGACGTATCTCTTCGCGGAAAAGCTGATCACCGATCTGAACCTGAACCTGACCGTGTTCAATCCGTTGAGCTCGGCGGCTCGTCGTGATGCGCTGATGGGTATTCCCGACGTGGATGATCCGCAGCACGAAGAGTTCACCAATCAGGTCAAGCTTGAGCCGTTCGGCCGCGCGATGCGTGAGATGGCGCCCGACGTTTGGCTGACCGCCGTGCGCCGTGACCAGACGGCGTTCCGTCAGGGCATGGATATCGTGTCCCAGGACAAGCCGGGTGCCGTGGTCAAGGTGGCACCGGTGCTGGAATGGACGGAGGCCCAGATGGATCAGTATCTGGCCGAGCACAGCCTGCCCAACGAAACCAATTACTATGACCCGACCAAGGTGTTGGGCAACCGTGAGTGCGGGCTGCATAACCGTTTTACGGCCTAAACGCCTGCCGGTTGGCATTCAAGCGCACGGGTTTGTCCCGTGCGTTTTTTTATGCGCCGAGCCCGTGTCGGGCTTGAAGATTCAAAACACCGGCGCCGCGGCGGCCGGATTCTGCGGTGCCATATCGTGCAGGCCGTGGGCCGGGGCCACTTCCAGCTTGTCGTCAGCTGCGACCACGCGTCGGTCGCTCATCCAGCGCAGAATATCGTAATAAGCACGGATATCACTGACGTAGGCCAGGGCGATGTCGCCGTTGGCCAGGCCATAACGCAGTACGCGTGCATAACGAACGTCGTCCAGGTCGGGCAGGGCATCCGCCAGGTTGACCCAGATATCCGGATCTCGCCCGGCGCCGATCAAAAGTCGACGCGCATCCAGGACATGCCCCAGGCCAATGTTGTAGGCCGCCAGCGCGTACCACATGCGATCCGGGCGCTCGATCGTCTCGGGCAGGCGCTCCATGAGCTGGAGCAGATAACGCGTGCCGCCGTCGATGGATTGCTGTGGATTGCGCCGGTTGTCGATATCCATCCGCTCGGCGGTGGATTCGGTGAGCATCATCATGCCGCGCACGTCGGTCGGGCTACGGGCTGACGGATCCCAGCGCGATTCCTGATAGCCGATCGCGGCCAGTAGTCGCCAGTCGATGCCGTAATCGTTGGCGGCACTTTTGAAATAAGGCCGCCAGCGCGCCAGACGATCCTTGACCTGACGCGCAAACTCAGCGCCTCCGACAAAACCCAGGCGTGAGGCATGCCCGTAGTAGCGCTCGTCCAGACGTGCCAGCAGGTTGCTGGTCTTGGCCGCGTGCAGATAAGCGATGGTCTGGTTGTAAAGGCCGTCGCGCCGGCCCGCGCGATCCGCCGGCGACAGGGCCCAGGCCAGGCGGCGCTCGCGCTCGCCCAGCTCGAAGGCCACACGAAGGCTGGGGTGATAGCGCTGGTTCAGTGCCACCAGGTTGGCCGGGGCGACGGTCGCACGTACGTGCCCGGTCGCAATCTCGGCCATCACACCTTCGATATCGGTCTTTGCAGCCTGCTTGAAGACCAGATCAGGCTGAACACGGCGCAGCCAGTCGGCCATGGCGGTATCGCCCGAGAGCGTCAACCGGCCCGATAGATCGGCCAGCGTGCGCGGGCGGGGCGTGTAACGCTTGTACACCACGGCCAGCGGAATCGTCTTGTAAGCCGGCGTGAAGCGCACCCGACGGCGCCGCGGCTCGTTGACGGCCACCCCCACACCGAGCTGGGCTCGATTGCTGGCCACCGCGGCCAGCACGGCCTCGCGATCGGCCACGGTGATGATATTGAGCCGCGCGTCCAGTGTTTCGGCCAGGCCACGCACCAGATCATACTCATAGCCACGTGCACGCTCGGGCCCGGCGTAATAGGTATCCACGGCGTTGACGGTGGCCACGCGCAGCTCGCCCGTCGCCTGGATCTGTGCCAGGGCCCCGGGCCGGCGCTGACAGGTGACAAGCCCGGCCACAACGAGCACGAGCGCGCCCAGCGCACACGTACGGGCCACCCGTTGGGCGCCAGGCATGCGTGATACAGGACGTTGCGTGACAGACGTGAAATTAATCCCGTGGGCCTATTGGGTCGCAGCAAACATTCGTTTAAGATACGCGACTTCGTTGACGCCGGCAGGCAGCCGGCCTCGATGAAAAGCGCCGGAGAGGTACCGAAGCGGTCACAACGGCACCGACTCGAAATCGGTTGGGGGCGAGAGCCCCACGTGGGTTCGAATCCCACCCTCTCCGCCATTAATTCCCCCCGGTCTCGCTTTAATCGCCTATGGCCGACGCCGATTCCAAGCATCGTTTGTATCGTGTGTCGTTCCATAATCAGGGCGAGGTCTACGAGATCTATGCGCGCCAGATCGCCCAGGGCGGTCTGTTCGGCTTCGTGGAGATCGAGCAGCTCGTCTTCCACGAGCACACCACGGTGTTGATCGACCCGGCCGAAGAAAAACTCGCTGACGAGTTTGCCGGCGTCACGCGCAGTTATATCCCCATGCACTCGATCATCCGTATCGACGAAGTCGATCGCCGCGGCAAGGCCAAGATCACGCCGGGCGAAGGCAAGAGCGAGTCCAAGGTGCGCCCGTTTCCGGTCTATACACGCGGCGGGCCGAGCGGCTCAGGCACGTGACCGCCGCCACGCTGTCGTTTGCGCTGCTGGGCAGCGGCAGCCGCGGCAACGCGCTGGTCGTGCAATGTGGCACCACGCGCCTGCTCGTTGATTGCGGCTTCTCGGCCCGCGAGATCGAGCGGCGCCTGGCGCGTATCGAGCTGGTACCCGCCGATATCGATGCCATCGTGATCACCCACGAGCACGACGATCACTGGAAAGGCGTATCGCGTTTTTCACGCGCCCACGGCCTGCCGGTCTGGCTGACGCCGGGCACGAGGGCGGCCAAGGCCGGCGACGCGCTGGCCGCCACCGAGCTGTACTCGCCGCATGAGGCGTTCGCTATCGGCGATCTGGAACTTTTTCCTTACCCGGTGCCGCATGATGCGCGCGAGCCGGCGCAGCTGGTGATCGGCAACGGTGACAAGCGCCTGGGCGTGCTGTCGGATATCGGTGTGGTCACGCCCCACGTGCGGGCCATGATCGATGCCTGCGACGGCTTGATCATCGAGTCCAACCACGATCCGGACCTGCTGGCCTCGGGCCCGTATCCGGCTGCGCTCAAGGCGCGGGTGGCCGGTCGGCTGGGGCATCTGAGCAATGCTCAGGCCGCGGCCCTGCTCACCGAGATCGATACCCGTGGCCTGCAGCACGTCGTGGTCGCGCATATGTCTGAATCCAACAATCGCCCGGAACTGGCCCAGGCCGCGCTTGCTGAAGCGCTGACCTGCGCGCCCGACTGGGTTCATGTCGCACACCAACGCGAGGGGCTGGCGTGGCGCAGTCTGAGCAACCGATGAACCAAACCGCGATCTATGCCGGCGAGCCGGCCCTGGCTGATTTTGAACGCAAGCGCCTGCTGGCCGGGTTGGCGGCGGCCGGCGTCGAGGCCTCTGGCGTCACGGCCCAGGCGATCTATATCGCCGGCTTCGATGACACGGTCGACGACGACAGCGCGCAACGTCTGCAGGACGTACTCGGTGTCACCGGCCATGCGCCGGAACAAGCCGGGGTGCTGGTCTTGCCGCGGCTTGGCACGGTGTCGGCCTGGTCGACCAAGGCCGAGGATATCGCCCGCAACGCCGGCGTGGTCGGGTTGCAGCGCCTGGATCGCGGCGTGGTCTATCGTTTCGAGGGCGCGGCCCCGGATCGCCGCGCGCTGGCTGATTGCGGCGTTCTGCACGATGCCATGACCCAGACGCTGACCGACGACTGGTCGCTGCTGGCCACGATCTTTGACGTGCCCAGACCGCGCAAGCTGCGTCGTGTGCCGCTGGCGGACCAGGGCGAGGCGGCCCTGCACGCGGCCAACCGTGACTGGGGGCTGGCGCTGGATGACGACGAGATCGCGTATCTGGCCGAGCAGTACATTGCTCTCGAGCGTGACCCGACCGACGTCGAGCTGATGATGTTCGGCCAGATCAACTCCGAGCACTGCCGGCACAAGATCTTCAACGCCGAGTTCGTCATCGACGGCCAGGCGCAGCCCGCCTCGTTGTTCGACATGATCCGGGCCTCGTACAAGGCCGCGCCCGAGGGCGTGCTGTCGGCCTATCGCGATAACGCCTCGGTGGTTGAAGGCCCGCTGGCCACGCGCCTGGCGGTGGACGCCAAACGCACGTATCGGCTCAACGAGGAGCCGGTTCATCTGTTGATGAAGGTTGAAACGCATAACCACCCGACGGCCATCGCCCCGGCGCCCGGGGCGGCCACCGGCGCCGGGGGCGAAATCCGCGACGAGGCCGCGACCGGGCGCGGCGGCAAGCCCAAGGCCGGGCTGGTCGGCTTTTCCGTGGCCGATCTGCGTATTCCCGGCCACGAGCAGCCCTGGGAAACCGATGCCGACGCGCCGGCTCACCTGGCCAGTGCCATGGACATCATGCGCGAAGCCCCGATCGGGGCCGCACGCTATAACAACGAGTTCGGCCGGCCGGCGCTGGGCGGGTATTTCCGTACCTTCCAGCACGAAGAAGCCGCCACCGGCCTGCGGGGCTATCACAAACCGATCATGATCGCCGGCGGCATGGGTAATGTTCGCCCCGGCCACGTGGAAAAACATACGGTACCGGTCGAAGCCTGTCTGATCGTGCTGGGCGGCCCGGCCATGCTGATCGGCCTGGGCGGCGGCGCGGCCTCCTCGATGGCCAGCGGGGCGGATTCGGCCGAGCTGGATTTCGCCTCCGTGCAGCGTGCCAATCCGGAGATGCAGCGCCGCGCGCAAGAGGTCATCGAGGGCTGTATCGCCCGCGGCGGTGACAATCCCATCGCTTCGATCCACGACGTGGGCGCAGGCGGGTTGTCCAACGCGCTGCCCGAAATCATCGATGCCGACGGCCGCGGCGGCTCGGTGCGCCTGCGCGATATCCAGTCGGCCGATCCCAGCCTGTCGCCAATGGAGATCTGGTCCAACGAGTCGCAAGAGCGCTATGTGCTGGCGATCGCTGCCGAGGCGTTGCCGGTGTTCGAGAAACTGGCCGCGCGCGAGCGTTGCCCCTATGCGGTCGTTGGCCGGGCCACGGCCGATGCCCGGCTCGTGGTCGAAGACTGCGAGGCCACCAGTGCAGAAAACGCACGCCCGGTGGATATGCCGATGGCGGTGTTGCTGGGCCGTACTCCGCGCATGACGCGTGAGGCCACGCGCAGCCCGGTGCGCCCGGCGGCGTTCGCCCATGCTGATCTGGACATCACAGAGGCGTTTGAGCGCGTGCTGGCCTTGCCGACGGTGGCCAGCAAATCGTTTCTGATCACCATCGGCGATCGCAGCGTGGGCGGCATGACGGCCCGCGATCAGATGGTCGGGCCCTGGCAGGTGCCGGTGGCGGATGTGGCAGTCACTACCACAGCCTTCACCGGGGACACCGGCGAGGCCATGGCCATGGGCGAGCGCGCGCCCATCGCCTTGGTCGACGCGCCGGCCTCGGGCCGTATGGCGGTCGGCGAGGCGATCACGAACATCGCGGCGGCACGGATCGCCGGGCTGCGCGATATCCGGCTTTCGGCCAACTGGATGGCGGCCTGTGGCGATGCGGCCGAGGATGCCCGGCTGTACGACACGGTGCGTGCCGTCGGCGAGCAGCTCTGTGCCGAGCTGGGCCTGGCGATTCCGGTGGGCAAGGATTCATTGTCCATGCGGGCCAGCTGGTCGGGTGAAGCCGGCCCGCGCACGATGGCTGCGCCGGTCTCGTTGGTGGTCTCGGCGTTTGCGCCCACGACCTCGGCGCGCGGCACGGCCACGCCGCAGCTCGTGGCCAGCGATATCGCCGATACCCGCCTGATCCTCGCCGATCTGGGCCAGGGCCGGAATCGCCTGGGGGGCTCGGCGCTGGCCCAGGTCCATGGCGCGCTGGGTGACACCGCACCGGATCTGGATACGCCCGCGCATCTGGCCGGCTTTTTTGCCGCGATCCAGGAACTGGCCGCCGCCGAGCGTCTGCTGGCTTACCACGATCGTAGCGACGGCGGCCTGGCGGCTTGTCTGGCCGAGATGTGCTTCGCCGGCCACGTGGGCGCCGATATCCAGCTCGCCGCACTCGATAGCGATGCCACCGCAGCTCTGTTTGCCGAAGAACTGGGCGCCGTCGTGCAGGTGGACGTCGATGATGTCGAGACCACGTTGGCCAGCCTGCGCCAGGCCGGCGTGGCCGCCACGGAAATCGGCCACGTGAGCGGTGATGATCGCCTGACGATCCGGCACGGCGACAACGTGGTGTTTGCCGCCGATCGTATCGATCTGCATCGCCGCTGGGCCGCGGTGAGCCATGCCATGGCCGCGCGCCGCGATGCGCCGGCGGCCGCCGATGCCGAGTACGACACCCTGCTGGATAGACAGGACCCCGGCCTGCCCGGCGAGGCCAGCTTTGATACCGAAGACGACATCATCGCGCCTTATATCAACACCGCACGGCCGAAGGTGGCGATCCTGCGCGAGCAGGGGGTCAACGGCCATAACGAAATGGCTTTTGCCTTTACGCGTGCCGGCTTCGATGCGATCGACGTGCATATGTCCGAGGTGCTGGCCGGCAAGGTGGATCTCGCCGCCATGCAGGGCCTGGCGGCCTGTGGCGGGTTTTCGTATGGCGACGTGCTGGGCGCAGGGCAGGGCTGGGCCAAATCCATCCTGTTCAACCAGCGCGCGCGGGCCGCGTTTGCTGATTTCTTTGCTCGTGAGGACACGTTTTCACTGGGCGTGTGCAACGGTTGCCAGATGCTCTCGGCACTCGCCGAAATCATCCCCGGCACCGAGGGCTGGCCGGCGTTCGTGGCCAATGCCTCGCGCCAGTTCGAAGCCCGGACCAGCGGCGTGGAGATCATGGCGTCCAAGGCGGTGCTGCTCGACGGCATGGCCGGCAGCCGGGTGCCGATCGCGGTGGCCCACGGCGAAGGCCGGGCCCAGTTTGCCAACGCAGCGGATATGGACCGCCTGGCCGCGGCCGGCCAGATCGGCCTGCGCTATACCGCGAACACCGGTGGCGCCGCCGAAGGATATCCGGCCAACCCCAACGGCTCGCCGGGCGGTGTGACCGGCCTGTGTAACGCCGACGGGCGGGTATTCATCTGTATGCCACACCCCGAGCGCGTCACGCGGACCGTCAATCTGTCATGGGCCCCGACGCAGTGGGGCGAGTCCAGCCCTTGGGCCCGGCTGTTTGCCAACGCACGACGTTTCGTCGGGTAAGACCGCTCGCTAAGCATTATCCGACAATAGTCGCACCGGGCGTCGTGATCGGCGCACGCGCCCGGTATCCTAGCGGTGCCCGTTCTTTCGATCTGTTTTCCATGTCTTCGATCGTTCATACACCCGCCGACGATGCCGTGGCCGCCAGCCGGCTGGCCGATTATCTGGCCTGGCTGGATACCCGCGGCCAGGCGCCGACCACCGATGCCCGGGACTACGCGGCCCTGCACGCGTGGTCGGTCGCCGATGACACCCCGTTCTGGGACACGCTCTGGGATTATCTCGGCGTGGTGGGCGAGCGTGGCAGCGCCCCCGCGGTCGATAAGGCGCCATTGCCCAAGGCGCGCTGGTTTGCCGACGCCCGGCTCAACTACGCCGAAAACCTGTTGGCCCCGGCCTGGCGGGGTCGGGCCGACAAGACCGCACTCGTGTGTCTGTCGGAAGGCCGGGCACGCGAGACATACAGCTACGGCGAGCTGCTGGCCGCCGTGGGCGCGTTCGAAGCCTGGCTGCGGGCACAGGGCGTGGGCGAGGGCGATCGGGTGGCCGGCGTGGTGGCCCATACCGCCGAGCCCATCATCGCCATGCTGGCCTGTGCCAGCATCGGCGCGATCTGGGCCTCGGCCTCGCCGGATTTCGGGGTGTCCGGGCTGGTTGATCGGTTTGCCCAGATCGAGCCGCGCGTGCTGATCACGGTCGATGCCTATGTCTATGGCGGCAAGCGCTTCGATCGGCTCGACCGGATCGAGGCACTCACCGAGGCCATGCCCTCGGTCGAGGCGGTCGTGGTCATCGAAAACACCGACAGCCCGGCCGATCTGTCCGCCCACACGGGCACGACACGTTGGCGCGATGCGCTTTCCACGAAAGACCACGACCGGCCCGCATTCGTACGGGGGGCTTTCGACCGACCGGTGGCCATCCTGTTTTCCTCGGGTACCACCGGCAAGCCCAAATGCATCGTCCACGGCGCGGGCGGCATGCTTTTGCAGCACGGCAAGGAACAGGTCCTGCACGGCGATATACGCGCCGACGACGTCTTCTTCTACTTCACCACCTGTGGCTGGATGATGTGGAACTGGCAGGTGTCCGGCCTGGCTACCGGGGCGCGGCTCGTCACCTACGACGGCAACCCGGCCACGCCGGATCTGGACGCGCTGTGGGCGATGGCCGAGCGCGAGGGCGTGACCCATTTCGGCACCAGTGCCAAATGGCTGGCGGCCTGTCGAAACGCCGATCTATCGCCGGGCAGCGGACACGATCTGTCGGCGCTACGGATCGTGTTCTCGACCGGCTCGCCCCTGCTGGACGCCGATTACGACTGGTTCTACCGCACCGTTGGCCAGCATATTCTGCTGGGCTCAATCTCCGGCGGTACCGATATCGTTTCGTCGTTTGTCGGCTGCGTGCCAAGCCTGCCCGTGCGCCGCGGTGAGATTCAGGCCCGGCTGCTGGGGGCGGATGTAGCGGCCTTTGATGACCATGGTCGGGCGCTCGACGACGACAAGGGCGAGCTGGTCTGTCGCAAGCCGCTGCCGTCCATGCCGGTGGCGTTCTGGAACGACCCGGACGGGGCGCGCTATCACGCGGCCTACTTCGAACGCTTTTCCGGTGTCTGGGCCCACGGCGACTATATTCGATTCACGCCCGCCGGCGGGGCGATCATCTATGGCCGCTCGGACGCCACCCTGAACGTCGGCGGCGTGCGCATCGGCACGGCGGAAATCTATCGCCAGATTGAGCCGATGTCTGAAATCGCGGACTGCCTGGTCGCTGCCCAGAGCAGCGGCGACGACGATCGCATGATGATGTTCGTGGTGCTGGCGAACGACGCGATATTGGACGATGCGCTGATCGATCGGATCAAGCGCCGGCTCAAGACCGAAGCCAGCCCGCGCCACGTACCGGCCCACATCCTGGCCGTACCGGCGCTGCCTTATACCCGCAGCGGCAAGAAAGTCGAAGTGGCGGTGGCCAAGATCCTCAACGACCAAACCGTCGACAATACCGAGGCACTGGCCAACCCGGAGACTTTAAAAGCCATTGAAGCCGTCTTGCAGGAAGCGGGGTTGCTAGCGTCTGCTGTTTGATGAGGTTTGGAGGCGCGTTCTTTTGTTATCCGCAGATGTCGCAGATTACACAGATTTGGGATTGGGGGGCAGGCGTGAATCACGGCTGGATTCCGGCTCGCGAACCGCGGCTGCCTGGGTAAAAAACCTGCCCCTGCGGCGCCTAGTCGTTGCTTGTTTGGCACGCCTGTATTTCAGCGCGCTGGGCTGGTTTGGTTTTATCCGCAGATGCACGCCGATGACGCAGATAGGGGCTAGGTGGCATGCGTCGTTTACGGGTGACTGATCACTGCGGCCAAGCGTCGAACCCTGGCGCGATCGCTCGCGTGATCTCACCGCGTGCAGGTCATTGTCGACAAGCTCGCCGCGACTGCCCAACGCGCATATCGCCGCGATATCGAGGCCCCGCCCAGTCCCCATCTGCGTCATCGGCGTCCATCTGCGGATTGCTCTAGGCAGCGCCGCCCAAGCGCGCAAAGACGCGCAAACCAATGTATCCATCTTGATAAGCGGCTATCACATTAACGCGCGCACCCGGTGAGAGGATTCAGCCGCCATCAGCGCCGCCCACCAAGCCCAATCTGCGAAATCTGCGGATTGTCTTGAAGAACTAAGCCCGCAAACGAAAAAAGCCGAGCGCAAGGCCCGGCCGTTCTCGATCGGATAACCGCCGGCGATCTACGCCGCTCGGGCCGCGTCGTCATCCAGGGTAATCACTTCGTCGAGGCCACAGAAATTGATGATGGCGCGCATCTGTTCCGGGGCATTGATGAAGCTGAGCGTGGCGCCTTCATGCTTGGCATCCCGGATCCACTCCAGTAACAGCGCCACCCCGGCACTGTCGGCGCGCGTCACGTCGGCCAGATCGATGATGGTCTTGCCGCCGTTCTCGAACCAGTCGGCCGAGCGTTTGAGGCGAGCCGGGACGTTGTCGACGTCCAGCTCGCCCTTCACTTCGACGCGGCGCGTCGTGTCGTTGCTGTCAGCCACCGTTATTTCGGGTTGTACCGGGCTTCCATCTGCGAGATCAGCTTCTCAAGGCTGTTGCGACGGATCTGGGAATTGAACTGGCCGCGATAGTTGGTCACGAACGACAGGTTACCAACGCTGCCGTCAAAGACCTTCCATTGGTCGTTGACCAGATGCAGCTGCAGGGTTATCGGCGTGTCCTGGCCGTTGTCGGCGTGGATCACGGCGTTGAAAGTGACCTTTTCAGCATCGTCGGCCGCGCGCACCGGCATGTACTCGATATCGACGTTATCGTTGAAGCCGAGCAGGGCGGAGCCGTAGGTGCGGATCAGCATGTTCTTGAACGCGGTCTGAAAGCGATCACGCTGCTCGGGCGTGGCTTCGCGCCAGTAGCGGCCGAGCACCAGCTGCGACATGTAAGGCAGATCGATGAGCGGCACGAGATCGCGATCGACCAGCTGATAGAGCTCTTGCGGATTCTTGCGCAGCTCGTCGCGGCGACCGTCCATGTCGGACAGCACTTTTTGCACGGTCTGCTTGGCCAGCTGTTGCGGCGGCGTGGGCTCGGCGGCAGCAAGCCCGGGCAGCATCAGCGCAAGCGTTACGAAGGAAATGAAAGCACGGGTCAAGCGCATTGCCTTGAAGCCTATGTTGGGAAGAAATCAGTTACAGCTGAGTCTGCGCCGCGCGCCTGAATGGTGGCTTAAAGCAGGCGCCGCGGCGCCAAATCAGGGCTGGGCCGGTGCGGCTTGATCGTCGTCTGTCGGCGCACCGCCGAGGCTGTCGTCGCCGCCCGCATTATCCGAGCCACCGCCACCGCTGTCGGCAAACGAGGTCATGAACTGGCCGATCAGGTTTTCCAGCACGATCGCACTTTGGGTCAGGATGAACGAATCCCCGTCCTTCATGTTGTCCATGGCGCCGCCGGGGCCCACCCCCACGTACTGATCGCCCAGCAGGCCGGAGGTCAGAATCGAGGCATCCGAGTCCTCGGGAACCTTGTAGGCATCATCGATACGCATGGTGGCCACGGCACGATACGTCTGTTGATCCAGCTTGATATCGATCACACGGCCGATGCGTACGCCGGCCAGCTCGACCGGCGCGCCGGCTTTCAGCCCGCCAATATCATTGAAGGCAGCCGTGACGGTATAGCCCTCGGCGGCACTCTGACCGGCCAGATCGCTCACGCGGTAAGTAAGGAGGAAGATCGCTGCGATGCCGAGACAGACAAACAGCCCGACCAACATTTCGACGGCTCTGGATTGCATAGATGACCTCTATCGACTTCTGGGCAGCGATCGCGATGCGCGCACAGGCTGCACAAAAGATCGGTGGGTTCGAAAATAAGAAACGACGTGATGCGTGGGCATATCAGTTGCTGAACATGAACGCGGTCAGCATGAGGTTGGCCGCGAGTATCGCAAGCGATGCGATCACCACGGTGTTCGTGGTTGCTCTGGATACGCCTTCCGACGTCGGTGGGGCATAGTAGCCCTGGAATACGGCCACCCACGTGATGATGGCGCCGAATACACCGCTCTTGATGAAGATATTGACGATATCGCGATCGAATTCAACGCTGGATTGGATGCCGTTCCAGTAAGCGCTGGCGTCTACGCCCAGGATATCCACGCCGACGAAATAACCGCCGCCGGCGCCGATGGCCATGACGCAGAAAATCGAGGTCAATAGCGGCATGACGATCAGCCCGGCCAGAAAACGCGGCGCCACGATGCGACGAATCGGATCGACCGCCATCATCTCCATGCCGGATAGCTGGTCGGTGGCTTTCATCAGCCCGATTTCCGCAGCCAGTGCGCTGCCGGCGCGCCCGGCAAACAACAGCCCCGTGACCACTGGCCCGAGCTCGCGCACGACCACCAGCGCTACCGACGTGCCAAGCGCGTTCTCGGCGCCGAAATCGGCCAGCGCGCGATAGCCCGACAGCGCCAGCACCATGCCCACGAACACCCCGGCCACAACGACGATCAGCAGCGAGAGCACGCCGACCGAGTAGACCTGTTCGATCAGCAGGCGCGGCTTGGTGACGAGCCGCGGCAGGGCGGCCAGCACGCGGGCCAGGAAGATCGCGCTGCGTCCCAGCTTGGCCAGCCAGCCAAAGGTTTGCATGAATACGTTGCCCAGGGCGTTCATCGTGGCTCTGCTCCGAGAAGATCCTTGGCGTAGGACGTGCCGGCATAATGAAACGGCACCGGCCCGTCGGCCGAGGCCTGGATGAACTGCTGCACCCAGTCCGAGCTGGAATTTCGGATCTCGTCCGGGGTGCCGTGATCGATGACTTCACCATCGGAAATCACATAGACATAGTCCGCGATGCCCAGTGTTTCCTTCACGTCGTGGCTGACCACGATAGAGGTTAGTCCCAGCACGTCGTTCAGGCGACGAATCAGGCGTAGCAGCACGCCCATCGAAATTGGATCCTGGCCGGCGAACGGCTCGTCGTACATGATCATTTCCGGATCGAGCGCGATCGCCCGGGCCAGGGCCACACGTCGCGCCATGCCGCCGGACAGCTGGGCCGGGAACAGGTCGCGTGCCCCGCGCAGACCCACGGCCTCGAGCTTCATGAGCACGATGTCGCGGATGAGGCGTTCGGGCAGCCGGGTATGCTCGCGCAGCGGAAAGGCGACGTTGTTGTAGACCGATAGGTCGGTCAGCAGCGCGCCGGACTGAAACAGCATGCCCATGCGTTTGCGCAACGTGAACAGCTGGCGTTGCGAGAGTTTGGCAATACGCTGGCCGTCAAAATCGACGCTGCCGGACATGGCCCGCCACTGGCCGCTGATCAGGCGCAACAGCGTGGTCTTGCCGGTGCCCGAAGGGCCCATGATGGCGGTGATCCGTCCCCGGGCGATATCGATATCCACGCCCTTGTAGATAACGCGTGTATCGATCGCGTAGTGCAGATCGCGCACGGTGACAAGATTGTCAGGCGTATCGTCGGAATCGTGAGCCATTCGGTAAGAAACCGGGGGGATGTGGCGTTAGCCTATCAGACGCGACGGCGCGTCCTCGTATGAAGTCGTGGGCAAGCCCAGATGCCGGGCCAGCTGCTGTGACAGATCGCTAGCTACGGGGGCCAGATGGCTCGGCCCGCCGTGAGCACTGATCTGGGTCATGGCCAGGCCGTGATAGCCACAGGGGTCGATACGCGAAAACGGCGATAGATCCATGTCCACGTTCAAGGCCAGGCCGTGGAAGCTGCAACCGCGCGATACCCGCAGCCCGATCGAGCCGATCTTGTCGGCGCCGACGTAGACCCCCGGGGCATCGCGTCTGGCATAAGCGTCGATATCGTAGCCGGCCAGGGTATCGACCATGGCCTGCTCGAGAACCGTCACCAGGCTGCGGATACCGATGCCCAGGCGCTTCAGATCGAGCAGCACATAGACCATCAGCTGGCCCGGCCCGTGATAGGTGACCTGTCCGCCCCGATCGATGGGCACCACCTCGATATCGCCCGGTGCCAGCAAGTGCTCGGGCCGGCCGTTGCGGCCCTGGGTGAATACCGGCGTGTGGTTGAGCAACCAGAGCTGTTGCGGCGTGGTTTCGTCGCGTGTCCGGGTCAGCTCTTGCATGGCCTGCCAGACCGGGCGATAGGGCTGTGGCTGCCAGCCAAAACGCCGTATATGCAGGGCAGGCGCGCTCACAGCGACATCAACACCGCGCCGCTGTCGGTCAAGGCTTTATAGATCGAATCCAGCTGGGCCTTGCTGCGGGCGCGAATCGAGACCGTGACCGACAGATACTTGCCGCCGCTGGATTCCCGCGCGCGTAGATCGTTTTCTTCCAGCTCGGGCGCATGGGCCTTGACCAGACGGAAAACGGTCTGTTCAAAGTCGCTTCCCTGACGACCGAAGGTCTTGATATCGAAGTCGCAGGGAAACTCGAGCAGCGTATCGGGCTCATCGCTCATAGGGGTCACGCGCCGAAAAGATCACGGATCATCAAACAGTCCGCGGCTATTGGAACATCATCAGGATTTCGTCCATCGCCTGACGGATATAGCCGCCTTCGGCGATGGTCTTGCCGGCATACAGCGGCTCTTCTTTCAGGACCTGATCGTTGTACTTGATCGCCAGCGTGCCCAGGCGCTCGCCTTTTTCCACCGGGGCCGACAGCGTGGCCGGCAGCTCGGCGCTGGTGGTCAGCTTGTCGCGCTTGCCGCGCGGGTAAGCCACGTTGATCGCGCCCTGTGCCACGACCGGCACCTGGGTCTCATCGCCTTTCCAGACCCGGATCTGGGCGATCTGCTTGTCGGCGCCGAACAGCTCGGCTTCCTGATAGAAACGGAACGCATAGCTGATCAGCGCCTCGGCCTGGCTCTTGCGCGCGTTTTCGGAATTCGTGCCGGTGACCACCGAGATCACGCGCATGCCGTCGGCCTTGGCCGAGGCAACCAGGTTGTAGCCCGCGCTTTCGGTATGACCGGTCTTGCCGCCATCCACACGATCATCCGACCAAAGCAGGGTGTTGCGGTTGTACTGCTGAATGCCGTTGTAGGCGAACTTCTTGTTATGGAAATAGGTGTCGTACAGCTTGGGAAACTCGCGCACGATGGCCGCGTAGAGCGTGGCGATATCACGCGCGCTCATGTAATGGCCTTCCTGGGGCAGGCCGTTTACGTCCTGAAACCGGCTGTTGCCCATGCCCAGCTGTTTGGCGTACTGGTTCATGTAGTCGACGAACGTGGACGTCGTGCCGGCAACGTATTCGGCCAGCGAGACCGCCGCATCATTGCCCGAGGCCGTGATCAGGCCGTGGATGAGCTTGTCAACGGAGACCTTGTCGCCCACTTTCAAGAACATCTGCGAGCCTTTCATCTCCCAGGCTTTCTTGCTCACCGTGACCATGTCATCCGGCGAGAGATTGTTCTTGGCGATCTCGTCGAACACGATATAAGCCGTCATCAGCTTGGTCACGCTGGCCGGCTCGACACGCTGATCGGGATTCTTGGCGGCCAGGGTCTGGCCGGAGCCGTAGTCGACCAGAACATACGTCTTGGCCCCCAGCGACGGCGCGCTCGGGATCGGCAGATCGGCGGCCATGACGGACATACTCGCCAACAGCGCACAGGTGGCCAGAACTAGACGTTTGATGTGGAGCATCGGCAACGGACTCGTGACTATTTGATGAAATACGGCGTGTCGCCGCAGTTTAGCGTCTGTCGGCATCGGCGGCGAACGATTCGGCCCGGCATATGCCCGCCGTGACAGCAGGCATCAGCCATCGACCTGACGCACGGCCAGGCCACGACCGATCAACGTGCGTGCCGTGCGCCGCCGGGCCTCGATATTGGCGAACGGGCCAACCTGGACACGATACAGGCCCGTACGCGCGTCGGGCGTGACAACCCGAACCGGCCCCAGCCCGGCCGCGATGAGTTTATCGTGCAGTTGTCGGGCGTTTTGTGCCACCGAAAACGCACCGACCTGTAGATACCCCAAAGCTGCGGCCGGCGGATTCGGTGGCGTACCGCGCGTGGCTGACCGGGCCGGCGTATTGTCGTTTCCGGCCGCGCGCAGCGGCGGGGCCGGGCCCGGACTGGGTGGCGCTGCTTGCGGCTGGCGATAATCGGCCGGTGTCACGGTACGAATCCGCACTGGCGCGCTGCCATGGGCCACCACCCCCAGGCGCCGGGCCGCGACATACGACAGGTCGATGATGCGCCCGTCGTGGAACGGCCCGCGGTCGTTGACCTTGACCACACAGTGTCGGCCGTTGGCGAGGTTTGTCACCTCGACCCAGGTCGGCAACGGCAGGCGTTTGTGGGCCGCGGTCATCGAGAACATGTTGTAGGGCTCGCCCGAGGAGGTGCGCTCGCCGTGAAACTGGCGCCCGTACCAGCTGGCGCGCCCGGTCTGGGTGAAGCCGGCCGCACTCTTGAGCACGTAATAGCGCTTGCCGAGTGCGCTGTAGCTGGTCGGGTTGCCATACTTCGAGGGCGGTGCGTTACGCGGCACGGCATCGGGGATCTTTGAGATATCGATGTCGTGGCTATCCGGGGGGCCATCGTTTTGATAATAGCCGCCGCCGTTCGTGGCCTTGCCGCCGCTTTTGGCCGGATGCGAGGCACAGCCGGCCACGATAAGCATCGTTGCAAGCACCGCCGCGCCGGCGCTTGCGCGCATGAACGGCCGGCCGGTCATATCAAGAGGCCGTATCCACATCGAAGGAATGGATCATGCGGCCCAGCTGATAGACCGCCATGGCATACAGCGGGCTGGTGTTGTACGTGGTGATGACGAAGAAGTTGTGCTCGGCGATCCAGTATTCCGGTTGCTCGTGCGGGCCAACGAAGGCCAGCAGGCCGACCTGGGTATCCTGAGTGGGCGAGTCTTCGGCCGATACACCCATCTGTTCCAGCTCGGCCCAGCGATACTGCGTATGGCGCGTGCTGGGGGTCAGCTCGTCGATCAAGTCCGGGCGGGCCAGGGTGGCCGGCTGGGCGATCGGCGCGCCGCGCTGCCAGCCGTTCTCGGCCAGATAATTGGCCACCGAGAAGATGATATCGGCCGGCTGATCCCAGAGATCGCGTTTGCCGTCGTTGTTGCCGTCCACGGCATAGGCGGCATAGCTCGACGGCATGAACTGGCCCAGACCCATGGCCCCGGCGTAAGAGCCGACGTCGTTGGTGCAGTCGAGTTTTTCATCCACACAGAGCTGGATGAAGGCGCCCAGTTCCTTGGTGAAAAACGTTGAACGGGGCGGATAATCAAAGGCCAGGGTCGACAAGGCATCAATCACGCGATCCGAGCCGATGAACCCGCCATAGCGTGTCTCCACACCCAGAATGGCCGCCACGATATAGGCCGGTACGCCATAGCGTTTTTCCGCGGCCTCGAACAGATCACGATGGGCGGCCAGATAATCCGCGCCCTGGTGGGCCCGGTCGGGCTTGACGAAGATCTGGCGATACCGGCCCCAGGTCATCGTCTTTTCGGCCGGACGGGTCATCTTTTCGATGATCTCGGGCTGGTAGCGGGCCTGCTCGAGCAGGCGGCGCGTGGTGGCGCGGGGCACGTCGTGCTCGGCAGCCAGCTTGTCGATCAGGGCCTTGCCGGCATCGCGCTCGGCGTAATGGCCGGTTTGTGTCGCGCCGGCCGGCATCGAGCAGAACAGCGCCAGGCCAAGCGGCAGGCAAGCGAATAGCGTTTTCATGTGACGAGCATTTTCCGGTGCGTATGGATCGACATCAGCACGCCGAAGGAAGCCAAGAGCATGACCATCGACGTGCCGCCAAACGAGATCAGCGGCAGGGGCACGCCCACCACCGGCAGAAGCCCCGCCACCATGCCCATGTTGACAAAGGCATAGAAGAAGAACGTAAGGCTCAGACTGGCCGCGGCCAGGCGTTGAAACGTGTCCTGACTGGCCAGGGCGATGAACAGCCCGCGTGCCACGATGAAACCATAGATGGCGATTAATCCGAGAACGCCGAACAGGCCGGTCTCTTCGGCATAGACGGCGAAGACGAAATCGGTATCGGATTCCGGCAGGAAATCCAGATGGGCCTGGGTGCCGTTGAGCCAGCCCTTGCCGAACAGCCCGCCCGAGCCGATCGCGATCTTGGATTGGGTGATGTGATAGCCCGCGCCCAGTGGGTCACTGGCCGGGTTGAGAAACGTCATCACGCGTTGTTGCTGATAACCGTGCAGGTTGAACCAGATCAACGGCAGGGCCGCGGCACCCACGGCGACGAGCAACAGAATAATGCGCCAGCGCAGCCCGGCGAAGAACAACGCGAAACTCCCGCCGGCCACGATCAGCAGCGCGGTGCCCAGATCCGGCTGCTGAACGATCAGCGCCACGGGAATCGCCATGATCAGCCCGGCCGCCAGCACCTCGTACAGACGCGGCGGCAGGCTACGACTATGAAAATAGGCCGCCACGGTCAGCGGCACCACGAGCTTGGTGATTTCGGAGGGCTGAAAACGCACCACGCCCAGATCGAGCCAGCGCTTGGCCCCCATGGCGGCATCACCCAGCACCAGCACGCCGATGAGCAGTAATACGCTCAAGCCATAGACCCACGGTGCGCCCAGGCGATACCAGTGCGGCGGCACCTGGGCCAGCGTGATCATGCCAGCCAGGCCGATGCCCAGACGGATGGCCTGATCGAAGACAATGACCTCCGAGCGGCCCGACGCACTGTAGAGCACGAACAGGCTGAGCAGCCCGCAGCACACCAGCGCCACGGCCAGCGGCAGATCAATACGCCAGTAGGTCAGCCAGCCAGAGAGCGTGGTCGGCGCATCCTGTTCGCTCGTGCTGCTCATGAATCCTCGGCGACCCGGGGCGGCGCGTCCCGGGTTTTTGCGGTGATCGGGCCACGCGGCTCGCCCTGCAGACTGTCGAGATAGCTGTCGATCACGTCACGGGCGATCGGCCCGGCCACGCTCGAGCCGCCGCCGCCGTGCTCGACCAGCACGGCCACGGCGATCTTGGGATCCTCGATCGGCGCGAACGCAATGAATAACGCATGCTCACGCAGCTTGTAGGGGATGCTGGCCAGATCCGGCGCCACCTCGTTCTGCGGCAGGCCGGCGACCTGGGCACTGCCCGACTTGCCGGCGATCGGATATTTGAGATTCATACCCACGTAATGATGGGCGGTGCCGCGCGGATCGTTGATCACGCCTTTCATGGCGTTGATTACCGTCTCCCAGTGGCGCTGATCGGTCAGCTGGATCGGCGACAGCGCCTCGGGGGCCACCGGTGTCGTGGCCCCGGTTTGTGTGTCCCGGCGGGCTTTCAATACGTGTGGCTTGTAGGCATGGCCGCGTTCGGCGATCTGGGAGGCCACCACCGCCAGTTGCAGCGGGGTCGCAGTCATATAGCCCTGGCCAATGACGGTGATCAGCGTCTCGCCCGGATACCAGGGCTGACTACGGTGCCCGTGCTTCCATTCCCGCGAAGGCATGATGCCGGGGTTTTCCCGCGGCAGATCGATGCCGGTCTTGTGGCCCAGCCCGAACAACGCACCGTAGCGGTGGATATCGTCGATGCCGAGCTTCATGCCCAGCTTGTAGAAATACACGTCCGAGCTGCGCTCAATGGCCTGGGTGAGATTGATCCAGCCGTGGCCCGAGCGTTTCCAGTCACGATAATGATGCTCGGAGCCGGGCAGGGTGATATAGCCTGGGCACCACACCCGTTTATCCGGATCGATCAGCCCGGACTCCAGCGCGCCGAGAGCCATGACCGGCTTGATGGTCGAGCCGGGCGGATACTGGCCCTGCAACGCACGGTTATAAAGCGGCTTGTGCGGATTGTTGATCAGCCGGGCATAGTTCTTGTGGCTGATGCCGTCCACGAACAGATCACTGTCATAGCCCGGTTTGCTCACCAGGGCCAGCACCCCGCCGTCTTCAGGATCGAGTGCGACGATCGCGCCGTCCTTGTCACCGAGCGCGTCATAGGCAGCGCGCTGCAGGCGTGCATCCAGCGTCAAGACCAGGCTCTGTCCCGCCTCGGCGGGTGATTCATCAAGCTGGCGCAGCGCGCGGCCGCTGGCGTTGGTCTCGATCACCCGTGAGCCGGGGTTGCCGTGTAGTGCCGACTCATAAGACAGCTCGACGCCGGACTTGCCGATATGCGAGGCCCCGCGATAGCGCTTGCGATCGATATCGGACAAATCACGCTCGGTGATGCCGCCGACATAACCCACCACATGGGCGGCATATTTGCCCATCGGGTAATGGCGCGTCAGCCCGGCGCGGATATCCACGCCGGGAAACTGTTCGCGATTGACCTCGAACCGGGCGACCTCGCGCTGTGTCAGGCTCAGCTTGATCGGTGTGCCACGAAACGACGGCGTCTGGCGCATGCGGGCCTGGAACCGCGAGCGGTCTGCGGCCGTGATCGTCACGATAGCGTTCAGCCGGTCGAGCGTGGCCTCGACGCTGTCGGTGACCTGTTCGGGCACGATTTCCAGTTGGTAGGCCGGCTGGTTGTTGGCCAGTAACTGTCCGTGGCGGCTATAGATCAGCCCGCGGACCGGCGAGACGACCTCGACCCGCATGCGATTATCCTGCGAGCGGGTTTCGTAGTAGCCGTGCTTGGCCACTTGCAGATAATAGATCCGGGCCAGCAACAAACCAATGAGCACCAGCAACAGAACGCCGGCTGCGATCGTGCGTCGCAGAAACAGACGCCGTTCAGCGCCGTGATTCTTGATGGCGTCATCGCCGCTCATGGTGCGTTACAGACTCCTGACATGGTGGATCTTGATCGGAGCAGACACGCCCCGTGGCAAAACTGTGGGCAACCCATCATCAACGGCTACGCCGAATTTCCACGCGGGCGATGCGTTCGAGCAGGTAAGCCCAGGCCGGCCATAGTAGCGCCGAGGAAACCACGGGCAGCCAACGATACCAGGGGTCTACGTTCAGACCGGCCACGCCGTCGATCCAGAACAGCACGAACTCGTAAACCAGCAAAACCGGCGCCAGCAGAATCGTCTGCTGAATCAAGGGCAGGCCCCATAGCCATTCCCGGATCTTGATCATGCCGTAAGCCGCGACCGCCATGGCAAGGCCGTGCTCGGCCAGCGGCGTGCCATAGACAATATCGATCATCAGCCCCGCCACCCAGGCCGCAAGCAGGCCGAAACGATAGGGCTGATTGGCTATCCAGAACAACACCGTCATCGTGTAAAAGGCGGGACGCGCACTGGCCACCACCGGCGGTACCGGAATAAGTGTCAGAACGAGCGCAGCAGCCAGCGTGGCGATCATCATCAGCGCGCTGATGCGTGCGCCGACAATCACGGCCGGTCGGCCTCGGCGTCATCGTTTTCCTCGGCCGACCCGTCGTCTGGCGACGACGTTTCCTCGGATGAGGCTATGTCTTCGGCAGGTTCCGGCGTGCTCCAGATCAACAAGGCCTCACGCCCGCGCTCGAGCTCGGCGGTCGGCGCCGCATCCACGTCCAGAAATTCGCCGCCCGGGCGATGCCGTACCGACGTGATTTTGGCCACTGGGTAATCGGCCGGATAACGCCCGCCCAGGCCTGAGGACACCAGCAAATCGCCAACCTCGACATCGGCGTTATTGGGCAAGAACGGCAGCGTCAGCGTCTCGGCGTGGCCGGTACCCTGAGCAATGGTCTGCAGGCCGGTGCGATTGATCTCCACCGGCACGCCATTGTTCGGGTCAGAGATCAGAATCGCCCGCGAGCCCAGCGGGGTGACATCGGTGACCTGGCCCATGATGCCGTGGGCATCGATCAGTGCCTGGCCGACGAACACGCCGTCGGTGCTGCCCTTGTTGAGTTTGACGTATTGACGATACGGATCCGGACTGACCGACATGATGCGTGCAATCAACACGTTCTGATCGAGCACGCTGGCCGAGGCCAGCAGCGCCCGGATACGCTCGTTCTCAGCCTCGAGCGCGGCCAGGCGCTGTAAGCGGCCCTGCAAGAGCAGATTATTCTGACGCAGGCGTTCGTTTTCGCGCAGCAGCGCCCCTCGGTCGAAGTAACGATCCAGCGTGGTCAGCGTCTGGCCGGGCCATTCGGCGGCCATCTCGATCGGCTGGGCCATCACCGACAACACATCGCGCACGGGTGAGAGCTTCTCACCGGCATCGTCGACGATCATCAGCCCGATCGAGATGATCGCGATCATTACGATGCCAAGCCCCGGGGCGATACGCCGCGTGAGGGCGTGGTTGTTGTTGTCGTCTTCGATCTTCACGCGCGGCGCACGCGCACAGACGCGCGCCCGGAAAGACGCCGGGCCCGGTTCAACACAACAAGAACAAGGCGGGTTGGCACGAAAAGGCTAGCCATGGAGTCACAAAAGCAGCGATCAAGCGGCACGCCGTTGATTGCGCAGCCCTTGTTTACTCAAGCGCGAGCAGGGCGCCCGACTTGCGGTCGATCATCTCGAGCAGAATACCGCCGCCGCGGGCCACACAGGTCAACGGATCATCGGCCACGATGACCGGCAGACCGGTTTCTTCCGAGATCAGCTTGTCCAGATCGGCCAGCAGCGCGCCGCCGCCGGTGAGCACGATCCCGCGTTCGGCGACGTCCGAGCCCAATTCCGGCGGAGTGGATTCCAGCGCGAGGCGCACCGCGCTTGTGATATTGGCCAACGGCTCGGTCAGCGCATCGAGTATCTCGTTGGAGTTCAGCGTAAATCTGCGTGGCACGCCGGCCGACATGTGCCGACCCACGACCTCGATCTCCTTGATTTCGTGGCCGGGGAACGCAGTGCCGATCTGGTGCTTGATCGCCTCGGCCGTGGCCTCACCGATCAGCATGTTGTACTGGCGACGCACGTAGTTGACGATCGCCTCATCGAACTTGTCGCCGCCCGTACGTACCGATTCGGCATAGACGATTCCATTGAGCGAGATGACCGCGACCTCCGATGTGCCGCCGCCGATATCCAGAACCATCGAGCCGCGGGCTTCGGAGATCGGGATGCCGGCCCCCACGGCTGCGGCCACCGGCTCTTCGACCAGATATACGCGCCGGGCGCCCGCGCTCGACGCTGACTCCCGGATCGCGTTGCGCTCAACCTGGGTCGAGCCATAAGGCACACAGATGAGCACACGGGTCATCGGCCGCAAGAAACGCTTCTGGTGCACCTTGCGGATGAAGTGCTGGAGCATCTTCTGGGTGATCTTGAAGTCGGCGATCACGCCGTCCTTCAACGGCCGGATCGTGCTGATCTGCGCCGGCGTACGGCCGAGCATGCGCTTGGCATCGGTACCTACGGCCTCGATACGTTTGCCGCCGCGTCCATCCATACGGATCGCCACGACAGAGGGCTCGTTGAGAACGATGCCCTGGTCGCGTGCATAGACCAGCGTATTGGCGGTGCCGAGATCGATCGATAGATCGTTGACGAACAGGCCACGAAAGTTTTCCAACATGATGCTCACCGAGCGAAAGCGGGTTCGCGTCGTCGACGCGTCGCGCGTCCGACTAAAAGATTTCGAGCCACGGACGCGCTGCGTCCATGCTCATGGGCCCTCGAAGATCGGCAATGCTAGCAACCGGGGCGTTACCCGGCAACGATGCATGCAGTCAGTCTTGTCAGGGCGTTACTCCGAGGCGTATGCGACGAGAGCGCTGTCTTTTTATGCTAGTTTTGCGCGCCCGTGCGAACATTCCAAAGCCCGGCCGCTCGCCGACAGCGCCGGGCCATCACTCATCACCAGCAGCGAGACGATCGTGAGTCTGACCACAGACGACGTACGAAAGGTTGCGCATCTGGCCCGCCTGGGCCTGGATGACGCCGCACTCGAAGATTATGCCCGTGAATTGTCCAGCATACTGGACGTCGTGGATCATCTGGGCCAAGCCGACACCACCGATGTCGCGCCCATGTCGCATCCGCTGGATCTGGCCGCGCGCCTGCGCGATGACGTGCCCGATGCGACCATCGATCGTGAGGCATTCCAAAGCGTGGCGCCGGACACCGCCAACGGTGTGTATCGCGTACCTAAGGTGATCGAATGATGCACGACCGATCCATTGCCGAGCTCATTGCCGCCGTGCGCAGCGGCGAGACCACGCCCCGCGCGCTGACCGATCACTACCTCGACCGCATAGAGCGTCTCCAGCCCTCGCTGAATGCGTTGATCACGCGCACCGCTGAGGCGGCTCATGCCGTGGCCGACGGCCTCGACGAACAATCGCCGGGCGCGCTCGCCGGGCTGCCGATCCTGCACAAGGACATCTTCTGCACGAAGGGCGTCAAGACAAGCTGTGCCTCGCGCATGCTGGATAATTTCGTGGCCCCGTATGACGCCACCGTGGTCGAGCGCTTGGCCGCGGCCGGCACGGTGATGCTCGGCAAGACGAATATGGACGAGTTCGCCATGGGCTCGTCCAACGAGAACAGTTTCTACGGACCGGTGAAAAACCCGTGGAATCTGGCGCATGTGCCCGGTGGTTCGTCCGGTGGCTCCGCGGCGGCCGTTGCGGCCGGGCTGGCACCGGCGGCCACCGGCACGGACACCGGCGGCTCGATCCGTCAGCCAGCGGCTCTTTGTGGCGTGACCGGCATCAAACCGACCTATGGCCGTGTCTCGCGTTACGGCATGATCGCGTTCGCCTCCAGCCTGGATCAGGGCGGTTGTTTTGCGCGTTCGGCGGCCGATTGTGCGCACGTGCTTTCAGCCATGGCCGGCTTTGACCCGCGCGACTCGACCAGCGTGGAGCGCGACGTACCCGACTACGCCGCGGCGCTGAGCGGCGATGTGGCCGGCCTGCGTATCGGGCTACCGCGCGAATATTTCGCCGACGGCCTGGAGGCTGACAGCCGGGCGGTGATCGATGCCGCGGTCAAGCAGTACGAAGCGCTGGGCGCCGAAGTCGTCGATATCGATATGCCGCATACCGATCTGGCGGTCTCGACCTATTACGTCATCGCCCCAGCCGAGGCTTCGTCCAACCTGGCGCGTTTTGACGGCGTGCGTTATGGCCATCGCTGTGATGCCCCGCGCGATCTTGAGGATCTTTATACCCGCTCACGCGGTGAAGGTTTCGGCGCCGAGGTCCAGCGGCGCATCATGATCGGCGCCTACGTACTCTCTGCCGGGTATTACGATGCCTACTACATCAAGGCACAGAAAACCCGGCGGCTGATTGCCCAGGATTTTCAGCGTGCCTTCGAGCACGTGGACCTCATCGCTGCCCCGGTGACCCAAGCCCCGGCGTTCAAGCTTGGCGAGAAAGCCGATGATCCGGTCTCGATGTATCTGAACGATGTCTATACCTTGCCGGCCAGCCTGGCCGGCGTGCCCGGCATGTCAGTGCCGGCCGGTTTTGCCCACGGGCTGCCGGTGGGCCTGCAGCTGCTCGCGCCCTGGTTCGAGGAGGGGCGGCTGTTGAACGCCGGCCATGCCTATCAACAGGCCACCGATTGGCACACGGCCCGCCCGGCCGGCTTTGAATAAGGAGCGGTCATGAACTGGGAAACCGTCATCGGCCTGGAAGTTCATATCCAGCTCGCCACCGCCAGCAAGATCTTCTCCAGCGCGCCGACCGCCTACGGGGCCGCGGCCAACGAACAGGCCAACGCCGTGGATATCGCGCTGCCTGGGGTGCTGCCGGTCATCAACCGCGACGTGATCGCCATGGCCACGCGCTTCGGCCTGGCCATCGAGGCTGATATCACGCGGGCCTCCGTGTTCGCACGCAAGCATTATTTCTATCCCGATCTGCCCAAGGGCTATCAGATCAGTCAGTACGATCTACCGATCGTGGCCGGCGGGCATCTGGATATCGAAACCGCCGAGCAGGGCGCGCGCCGAATCGGCATCACCCGTGCGCATCTGGAAGAGGATGCCGGCAAGTCCTTGCACGAGGCCTTCGACCGAGAAACCGGTATTGACTTGAACCGGGCCGGCACGCCGCTGATCGAGTGCGTGTCCGAGCCCGAGATCAGAACCGCGGCCGAGGCCGCGGCCTATGCCAAGAAGCTGCACGCTCTGGTGACCTATCTGGGCATCTGCGACGGCAACATGGCCGAGGGCAGCTTCCGGATCGATGCCAACGTCTCCGTGCGCCCGGCGGGCAGCACCGAGTTCGGCACGCGTACCGAGACCAAGAACGTCAACTCGTTTCGGTTTCTGGAAAAAGCTATCGAGTTCGAGGTCGAGCGCCAGATCGACGTGCTGGAAGCCGGCGGCAGCATCACTCAGGAAACCCGCCTGTTCGACCCGGATTCCGGCGAGACGCGGGCCATGCGGTCCAAGGAAGAAGCCCACGATTATCGCTACTTCCCGGACCCGGATCTCTTGCCGGTGGTCATCGACGAGGCCTTCATCGACACCCAGCGCGGGCATCTACCCGAACTGCCCGATGCCAAGGCCGCGCGTTTTGCCAACGAGTACGGCCTGAATACGGCTGACGCCACGGCCTTGACCCAATCGCGCGTCCTGGCCGACTTCTTCGAGGCCACGGTGGCGGCTGCCGGACACGATAAGGCCGCGCTCGGCAAGCCGGCCGCCAACTGGATCAACAGCGAACTGGCCGGGGTATTGAACCGCGACGGCCTGAGCATCGCCGATGCGCCGATCACCGCCACCCAGCTGGGCGGGCTGATCGCGCGCATCCAGGACGACACCATCTCCGGCAAGATCGCCAAGCAGGTCTTTGATGCCCTGGTGGCCGGCGAGGGCGAGTCCGCGGATGCGATCATTGCCGACAAAGGCCTCAAGCAGATCACCGATACCGGCGCGATCGAATCTCTGGTGGATGACGCGATCGCCAACAACCCCGATCAGGTCGCGCAATACCTGGACGGCAAGACCAAGATCGTGGGCTTTCTCGTCGGCCAGGTCATGAAAGCCTCGCAGGGCAAGGCCAACCCCAAGGACGTGAATCAGCGTCTGGTGGCCAAGCTCGATGCCATGAAGTAACCGGGCAAGCGCTTATGCAACATACCGTGACGTTTGAAGCCACCGGCCGCGGCACGCGCGACATCACCCGCGAGGTGGGTGCCATGGTGCGTGATGCCGGCATCGACACCGGCATCGCCCATATCTTCATCAAGCACACCTCGGCCTCGCTGATGATCTGCGAAAACGCCGATCCCGACGTACGCGGCGACGTCGAGCGCTGGCTCACGGCCACCGTTATCGACGGCGACCTCATGTACGAGCACGACATGGAAGGCCCGGACGACATGTCCGGGCATATCCGCTCGATCCTCACCGGCATGGATCTGACGGTGCCGATCACCGACGGGCGACTGAATCTTGGGACCTGGCAGGGCATCTATCTCTACGAGCACCGCACCTCGCCGCATAGTCGTCAGGTTGTGATCACGCTGCGTAGTGTTTGAGCCGCGTTGACCGATAACCTTACGTAATCAATACCCGCGTCAACGTCTCGATTGACGGCGGTGGCTATATCGCTGTCTTCGGGCGAAAAGCCGCCTCAGGGCGGTTTTTTTCATGTCTGGCTCGGGCCACGAGATAGACGGCACCGTGGATGAGCTTCGGGCCTGTCGTCATGAGATATGCCGTCGCACTGCCTGCGCCGGGTGCATCAGGCAAGGCGCGGGCCAGCGAGCGTGACGTTCCAGCTCATGGCTCGCCAGCGGTATGGCGCGTCAGGCGCGGGCAAATCCGAAATATGACGATGGGCCGGTGGCCAAGCCCCGGCACCATCCGGCGTCATCGTCTATCGGTTCCGCGGGCTTACGTGGAATAACCACGCTGCACTCGCTGTGCCTTGTCTTGCCGCGGCTTGGCCGCCGGGCCGCCGATTAATGCCGGAAATGGCGCATGCCGGTGAACAGCATGGCGATGCCGGCCTCGTCGGCCGCTGCGATGACTTCGTCGTCGCGGATGGAGCCGCCGGGCTGGATGACGGCGGCCACGCCGGCTTCGGCCGCAGTATCGATGCCGTCGCGGAACGGGAAGAAGGCATCGCTGGCCATCACCGACCCCACAACGTCCAGCCCGGCATCGGCGGCCTTGGTGCGCGCGATACGCGCCGAGTCCACGCGGCTCATCTGACCGGCGCCGATGCCCACGGTCGCGCCGTTCTTGGCGTAGACGATGGCGTTGGATTTGACGTATTTGGCCACGCGCCAGGCAAACAGCAGATCCTGTAGCTGGGTGCCGTCGGGCTCCTGCTGGCTGACAACCTTGAGCTGGCTGCGATCGAGCAGCGGGGTATCCTCGTCTTGCACGAGCAGGCCGCCGGTGATCGGCTTGAGTGTGAGCCCGGCCTCGTTGGCCTTGGCCCAGCTGCCGGTGACCAGCACGCGCAGATTCTTCTTGGCGCTGAACACATCCAGCGCAGCCTCGGTGATCGTGGGGGCGATGATCACCTCGGCAAACTGGTTGTCGATGATGGCCTGGGCGGTCTCATGATCCAGCTGCTGGTTGAAAGCGATGATGCCACCGAACGACGACACGGGATCCGTGGCAAAGGCACGCTGGTAGGCCGTGGTCAGGTCCGGAGCAACCGCCACGCCGCAGGGGTTGGCGTGCTTGACGATCACACAGGCCGGCGACTGGTCAAAGGCTCGCACGCAGGCCAGTGCCGCGTCGCCGTCGGCCAGGTTGTTGTACGACAGCGCCTTGCCCTGGCAGATTCGGGCATCGACCAGGCTGACACCGTGCGCGCTGCTATCGCGATAGACCGCGGCCCGCTGGTGCGGGTTCTCGCCGTAGCGCAGATCGCTGACTTTCTTGTAGGCCGGAGCGAAGCGGGCGGGCAACGTGTCAACAGCTTCAACGGTCTCATCGGCCGCCAGATAATTGGCGATCGCGTTGTCGTAGCCGGCGGTATGCGCAAAGCCCTTGGCGGCCAGGCGTTTGCGTGTGGCCTCAAGCGTGCCGCCGTGCTCGGCCAGATCATCCAGCACGGCCTGATAATCCGCACCGTCGACCACGAGCGTGACGAAGGCGTGGTTCTTGGCGGCCGCCCGCAGCATGGCCGGGCCGCCGATATCGATCGTTTCCACGGCCGTGGCGTGATCGGTCTCGGGTTTGGCGATCGTCTGCTCGAAGGGGTAGAGATTGACCACGACGAGATCGATGGGGGCGATATCGTTATCGGCCATCACGGCATCGTCGAGACCGCGGCGGGCCAGAATGCCGCCGTGGATCTTCGGGTGCAGGGTCTTCACGCGCCCGTCCATGATCTCCGGCGCGCCGGTATGGGCCGAGACGTCCGTGACGGTGACACCGGCTTCGCGCAGGGCGGCTGCCGTGCCGCCCGTGGACAGGATCTCGACGCCGTGATCATCGGCCAGGCGCTTGGCAAACGCTGCCACGCCTTGTTTGTCGGACACGCTGATCAGGGCGCGACGAATCGGGGCGGGCGAGGCAGAGGATTGGGTCATGAAACAGGACGATCCGGCTGGGCGATACCGCCGGCCGGCGATATCGAGAACGGGTTATAGATCAGGGCGTTATTGATCGAGGTTGTAAGCGCGCAGCTTCTTGCGCAGCGTGCCGCGATTGATGCCGAGCATGGCCGCGGTGCGCGACTGGTTGCCTTGGTTGTAGGCAAGCACCCGCTCGAACAGCGGCCGTTCGACCTGTTCGAGAATCATCCGATACAGATCATTGGGCGGTGCACTGCCGTTCAGGGATTCGAAATATCGATCCAGGCTGGCCCCGACGTAATGACTGAGCGGCTGAGCGTTGTCGTCGGCGTCGTCTGAACGCATCCGAAAGACCGTCGGGAGAGTGGCAAGCGCGCAACTATAACGAGTTACGGGGTGAAGAAAAAGACGACCAAAGCCGGATTTGTTGTGCTAGGCATCCGCCTTGCGAGCACTCAGGCGCGCCCAGTCGTCCTCAATATCCGGCGCGTCGAAGATGAACGCCGGCTCGTAGGCGCTGCGCACGTCCTCGATCTGACGCGTCAAAAGTCCGGCCATCACCAGCGCGCCGCCCGGCAGGGTCAACTCGGTCAGCGTGGGGGCCAGCGATATCAAAGGCTTGGCCAGGATATTGGCCAGCACGATATCGAACGGCCCGCCGGTGATATCGCTCATGGCCGGCGTAATGATCCGGTCGGCCACGCCGTTGTGCGCTGCGTTTTCACGTGTGGCCTGCAGGGCCTGCTCATCGATATCTACCGCCACAACCTCGCGGGCGCCCAGCAGGACAGCCGCGATCGCCAGAATGCCCGAGCCACAGCCGTAGTCGACCACGCGCCGACCAGCCAGATCAGCCTCGGCCAGCCAGCCGAGGCATAGCCGCGTGGTTGGGTGAGTACCGGTGCCAAACGCCAGGCCCGGGTCCAGGCGCATGACGATGGCATTGTCGCCTGCCTCGACCGGTGCGTTATGCGGGGCCACCCAAAGACGCTCACCGAAGCGGATCGGCGGATGCTCGGCCAGCCAGCGGCTGGCCCAGTCCTCGTTTTCCAAGGTCTGGGTATCCACGATCACGTCGTCGCCCAGCGCCTCGTGAAGGGCGGCGATGATCGGCTCGGCGAGCGTGCCCTGGGTGAACAGCCCCAACATGCGTGCCCGCTCGAAGGCCGGCGTGCTGTTGGGGCTCATCTCCACGGTGAGCTCGCTGCCCGCGTCCAGTTCGGTGATGGCCTCGGCCCCGAACTGTTCGAAAACCGCCTCGGCGATGGCCGTGCGATGCGTGGTTGCGGTGATTTGCAGCCAGGAGATACTCATCGACCGATCAGCCGCCCAGGCGCTCGCGGATCTTCTTCTCCAGCCAATGGATCGAGGTCCCGCCCTTGGCAAAGTCGCGATCGTTGATGATCCATTGATGCAGTGCCAGATTCGTGTGGATGCCTTCGACGACCATCTCGGACAGCGCCATATCCATGCGCGCACGCGCGGCATCGCGCGTATCGCCGTGGGCCAGCAGCTTGCCGATCAGCGAGTCGTAGTGGGGCGGCACGGAATAGCCGGCATACATATGGCTGTCCATACGAATGCCCGGCCCGCCGGGGGCATGATACTGCTCGATCTTGCCCGGCGAGGGCGCGAACGTCTCTGCGTGTTCGGCGTTCACGCGGCATTCGATGGCATGCCCGCGCAGCACGATATCGTCCTGGGTATAGCGCAAGGGCTCGCCCGCGGCGATACGCAGCTGTTCGGCGACGAGATCCACGCCCGTGACCATCTCGGTCACCGGGTGCTCGACCTGGATACGGGTGTTCATCTCGATGAAATGGAACTCGCCGTTTTCATACAGGAACTCGAACGTGCCCGCGCCGCGATAGCCGATACGCTTGCAGGCGGCCACACACAGCGCGCCGATCTCGTCGCGCTGTTCCTGCGTGATGCCCGGTGCCGGGGATTCCTCGACCACTTTCTGGTGCCGACGCTGGGGCGAGCAGTCGCGCTCGCCCAGATGAATCGCGTTGCCGTGTTCGTCGGCCAATACCTGAATCTCGATATGCCGGGGCAGCTCGAGATACTTCTCCATGTAGACCGATGAATTGCCGAAAAAGCTGGATGCTTCGCGGCGTGCCAGATCCACGGCACCGGCCAGATCATCGGCCTCGTAAACAACGTGCATGCCCCGGCCGCCGCCGCCGCCGGAGGCCTTGATGATCACCGGATAGCCGATGCGATCGGCGATCTGGCGGTTTTCCACGTCGTCCGCGGTCAGCGGCTTGCCCGAGCCGGGCACACAGGGCACGCCGGCGGCCATCATTTCCTGGATGGCCGAGGTCTTGTCGCCCATCAAGCGGATCGTCTCCGCGCGCGGGCCAATGAAGATGAAGCCCGACTGCTCCACGCTCTCGGCGAAGTCCGCGTTCTCCGAGAGAAAGCCGTAGCCCGGATGGATAGCCGTGGCACCGGCCACTTCGGCGGTGGACATGAGCGAGGCCATGTTCAGATA
The DNA here is from genome assembly GCF_003788585.1 of Salinisphaera japonica YTM-1. Taxonomy (GTDB): domain Bacteria; phylum Pseudomonadota; class Gammaproteobacteria; order Nevskiales; family Salinisphaeraceae; genus Salinisphaera; species Salinisphaera japonica. The sequence continues at coordinate 31,968 of NZ_AYKG01000027.1, forward strand.
GCTGGCGGTGGCGTTGGGCGGGCCGATACACACGGCCTCTTCGGCCAGCAGCACATGCTTCTGGTCGCGATCGGCCGAGGAATAAGCCGCCACCACCGGGATATCCAGCTGGCGACAGGCGCGCAGGATACGCAGCGCGATTTCGCCGCGATTGGCGATCAGTACTTTTTCGAGCATTACTTCACCACGAACAGCGGCTGGTCGTATTCGACCGGCTGGCCGTTCTCGACCAGGATCTTGACGATCTCGCCGGCGACTTCGGCCTCGATCTGGTTGAGCATCTTCATCGCTTCGATGATGCACAGCGTGTCGCTCGAACCCACGGTGTCGCCGACTTCCACGAACGCCTTGGCCTCCGGTGCTGGGGCGCGATAAAAGGTGCCCACCATCGGCGAGCGCACCACGTGGCCGGACTCGGCCGGGTCTTCATCGCCAGCGCCCGCGCTACCGGCCTCGCTGCCACCGGCCGCGGTATCCGGCGCTGCCGGGGCCTGCTGCGGGGGCATCTGGTAATTCATCGGCGGCTGGGCCGGCTGGCTGCTGGCCGGCGGGTAGCGCCCGATACGAACCGATTCCTCGCCCTCGGTGATCTCGAGTTCGGCGATGCCCGAATCCTCGACCAGCTCGATCAACTTCTTGAGTTTGCGGATATCCATATCGCGTGGCAGCTCCTGTGGCAGGCGGCTCGTTGGGCTAGTTGCTGGCAGATCGGCCGCCGCGTCAACGTGTTGCGGGCGCCCGTCTGACTCGTGGCGCCAAGTTTGCCCCAAGGGGTGGCCCTGCACAACAGCGCACGGCCGGCTTTCGCGACCGTTCGCCACCGTATTGCCGATATTTCGCCGATGATCGCCAGCAGACATCGGCCCGATCCGGGCCAGAAAACGTGCGATGGTGGCCGTGAGGGCCGTGTTTGTCCGCTATGAGAGAGCAGAATCGGCGCAAAACGGACTCAGCAAGCACAGGCAGCCTTCAACGCGGATATTGCGGTTCTTTGTCAGACGATCGCGACACGTTGGCGTTATTTGATCGCGGCCAGCCGCGCCACAAGCGCATCCTCGTCGAGCGTGCCGACCGATTTCAGATCGTCCCGGGCGCTCCCATCGCGGCTATAGAACAGCACCGTGGGCGGGCCGAAGACATCCAGCCGGGCCAGGAGCGCGCGTTGGTCTTTGGTATAAGCCGTGATGTCGAGTTCTATCGCGGCGACATCGTCCAATGCCGCGCGCACGCCAGGCACTTGAAACAGCCCGTTTTTCATCTGCACGCATTCCACGCACCAGTCGGCATAGACATCCACGAGCGCCGGCTGGCCGCGGTCCTTGGCGGCGGCCAGCGCGTTGGCGAGCCCGGTGGCGTCTGTCACCCGCTTGAACTGCGCTCGCGCCTGGCCGGTCGTCGATGCGCCGGTGCCGGCCAGCCCGGCCAGCGGCTGCGTGGGCCGGCCATCGCCAACGGCCCACCCCAGGCCGGCCAGGGCCGCATAGCCAAATAGCAGGCCGCAAACCAGACGTCGCACAACGGTGCCCGTGGTGCCATCGCTGGCACGCGTGGTCAGATAACAGCCATAGATCAGTGCCAGGCTGCCCCAGGCCGCAAGCGCGACCACCGGCGCGGCCAGGCGCAGCGCAAGCCACAGCCCGACGGCGATCAGCATGACGCCAAAGAATACGCGCACGTCCTGCATCCAACGCCCGGCCCGCGGCAGCACGGTGGCGCCGAAGGCCGCCAGGCCGATCAGCGGCAGGCCCATGCCCAGGCCAAGACAGAACAATGCCGCGCCGCCCAGAAGCAGATCCCCGCTGCTCGATATATAAAGCAGAGCGCCCGCCAATGGCGGGGCCAGACAGGGCCCGGCGATAAGCGCGGCGGCAAAGCCCAGAACGGCCGCGCCGGCCAGCCCGCGCTGGCCTTGCCCAAGCCGCGAGAGGGCGCCCTGCCAACGGCCCGGCATCTGGAAATCAAACCAGCCAAAGCTGGCCGTGCCCAGCAGAATGAACAGCCCGGCAAACGGCCACAGCACCCAGGGGCGCTGCAGCGCGGCCTGCAGGTTGGCGCCGAAATAGCCGGCTACGACGCCGAACACCGCGTAGGCCGCAGCCATTGCCAGGACGTAGGCCAGCGTGAGCGTCACCGCCCGGCCACGCGAGACGTCGCGGCTGCCGATCAGCCCGGCCACGATCGGAATCATTGGCAGAATACAGGGCGTAAGCGACAGCCCGAGCCCCAGCAAGGTAAACAGGGCCAGCGTGGTGAGCGCCGGGGCATTGGCCAGTCGGCCGGCCAGTGTGTCGACCGCGTTATCGGCGGGCGCCGTCGGGGCGATGTCGGGCCCAGACCGCCCGGTGGCCGACGCATCCTCGGGTGGCGGCAAGCCATCGGCGGCCGGCGGGCCGGGGTCGGCCGGTGCGGCCTCACCAGGCGCGGCGATTGGCAGCGTCCTTGTTTGCGGCGGGTAACACAGCCCGGCGTCTGCACAGCCCTGGTACTGCACCTCGATACGCCGCACGTCTTTACGGTCGCCGGCCACGGGCAGGCGAACCGTCACCGAGCGTCGATACGTCTCGACCGGGCCAAAATAGGCGTCCTCGTGCTTGCTGCCGGCCGGGATGATCGGCTCGCCCAGCTGTGTTTGGTCGGCGCCGGCGAGGGCAAAATCAAACGCGTGGCGATACAGATAATAGCCGTTGGCGATCTGCCAGCGGACCGCCACATGATCGCTGTCCACGCGCTCGGCGTGGGGCACGAACGCCTCATCGACCGGCAACAGATCCGGCTGCTGGGCCCATGCCATAACGGCCACGAGACAGAGCAGGGCCGTCAGCGCCAGGCGTGGCAGCCACCGCAGGCCGCGCTTGTTGTCAGCCGCGACCATGAGCCGGGCCATTGCGTGTTGCGTGCCGTGATACGGCGGGTGAAGAGCGGGCCTTGCGCATGATCGAGCCTTGAACGATGCGAACGAGCAGACCATATAAGAAAACGATCAGATAAAAGACACGTTCGGTCCGATACCGGGCCGGCCGGCCGCTCAACACGGTTGTTATACTCGGCCGCATCAAGGACAAGGAGATCAGCTATGGGTTTGAAACTGGGCGATACCGCGCCGAACTTCACCGCGGACACCACGGAAGGCAACATCGATTTTCATGAATGGCTCGGCGACGGCTGGGGCGTTCTGATGAGCCACCCGGCCGATTTCACGCCGGTGTGCACTACGGAAATCGGGGCCACCGCGCGCTTGAAGGACGAGTTCGACAAGCGCGGCGCCAAGGCCATCGTCGTCTCCGTGGACTCGGTCGAAGACCACAAGAAATGGGCCAAGGATATCGAGGCCACCCAGGGCGTGGGCCTGAACCTGCCGCTGGTTGGCGATACCGATCGCACGGTCTCCGAGCTTTACGACATGATCCACCCCAACCAGGGTGATACGTCGACGGTGCGCAGCGTGTTTGTGATCGATCCGAACAAGAAGATCCGCATGACGCTCACCTACCCGAAGAGCGCGGGCCGTAACTTCAACGAAATCCTGCGTGTCATCGACTCGCTGCAGCTGACCGACAACCACAAGGTCACCACGCCCGCCGATTGGCAGGCCGGCGACGACGTCATCATCAGCCCCGCGCTGTCCGACGACGACGCCAAGGACCTGTTCCCCGAAGGCTGGAACGAGCTGACTCCGTACCTGCGGATGGTCAAGCAGCCCAAGTAAGCCCGCGCGGCTAAACGGTATGGAGCGGCGTTCTTCGGAGCGCCGCTTTTTTTTGTCTTATCGATGTTGATTGATGATCGAAACGTTGGTGAAGACGCCCAAACCCGGCGTCGGGTGATCCGCGGGATTCGATTCAGCATCGTACGGTTGTCATGGTATTGTGACGTACAAGGCGTTCAAAAGAATGACACCGTGCAACAACAAAGCGACGCGTTTTTCCGATTGGTAGGCGACGGTGCGATAAGCGCCAAGTCGTTGGCCGAACAGCTACGTGTCAACAAGACCCAGCTGGCCGATGCCTTGGGCGTCGGTGCCGAATCCCTGCGGCGACAGAATCGTGAACGCGCAGCGCGCGTGCAGACCCGTATGCGCGACATGATCGAGATCATCAACCGCGTACAGCCGTGGGCCGGCACGGTCAATCAGGCGTTTGCGTGGTATCGCTCGCAGGGCCTGCCCTCATTCGGCGGCATGACGGCCGAAGAATTGGTCAAAGATGGACGTGCGGACGCAGTCAAACAGTATCTTGCACGCATCAATATTGGCGGCTTTGCGTGAACCTGCGAGGGTTCCAAGGTACGGCCTATCGTGCCCATGATCCGCGTTGGGCATTCGCCCCGGGTTCCGGTGCGGGGGCGGCGCGATACGGCGGGCGTTTCAATCCGCCAGGGCAGCCCGCTTTATATGTCAGTTGCAGCACCATTGGCGCCGTAACAGAAGCCCAACAGGGCATGTCGGCCAACAAACTTCAACCGCTTACGCTCGTCAGCTACGACGTGAATCACGAATCGATTCAGGATCTATCCACGCCGGACGCCCGGGGTGCCGCCGGTATTTCATTAGCCGAGCTGGACTGCCCGTGGGAGCTTCTGCTTCTTGAACACAAAGTGCCGCCCAGCCATGCGCTCGCCGCACGGCTGATCGCCGACGGCGTTGGCGGCATTCTCGTGCCGTCGTTTGCGCCGGGGGCTGCGGCCCACACGACAAATATCGTGTTCTGGCGATGGACGGATCGGCCGCCACATCAAGTCCGCGTCATCGACGATCAAAACCGTTTGGCGATTGGCGCTCGCATCTCTGGATAAGCCAACACCGCCAGAATCCCTCGGGAGCATCCAGGCTCGCGCGCCGCGCTATCGATTGGCAACGTCTCAACTTGATTAAAGCGGGCTACGTTGTCCGCGAGCAAAATGCTTGCACATATTCGCGCGCGTTAGCGTTTATTCGCGGACTGGTAATGAACGCTCAATCAATCTATCGCGAAGGCTTTTGTATGCCACAACAAGCAGCGGCATAATACCGCGCTAATTTGCTGCCAGCCGGAGCTGTCATGGCCGCCGACGAGAATTCCAACACGCCCAAGCCGCGCCGTAGCCAAGTCGTCACTCAGGGCACCTCGCGCGCGCCCAACCGCGCCATGCTGCGGGCCATGGGTTATACCGACGTCGATTTCGACAAGCCCATCGTCGGCATCGCCAACGGCTACTCCACCATCACGCCTTGCAACATGGGCCTGAACAAGTTGGCCGGCCAGGCCGAGCGCGCGCTGGAAGACGGCGGGGCCAAGTCGCAGGTCTTTGGCACCGTGACCGTCTCCGACGGCATCTCCATGGGCACGCCGGGCATGAAATACTCGCTCGTCTCGCGCGAGGTCATCGCCGACTCGGTCGAGGTGGCCGTGCAGGGTGAGTCCATGGACGGCGTCATGGCCATCGGCGGCTGCGACAAGAACATGCCGGGGGCGATGATCGGCATCGCCCGCATGAACGTGCCGGCCATCTTCGTCTACGGCGGCACCATCAAACCCGGCCATCTCGACGGCGAGGATCTGAACCTCGTCTCGGCCTTCGAGGCCGTGGGCCAATACGCCGCCGGCCAGATCGACGAACAGCGCCTGCACGCGGTCGAGTGCAACGCCTGCCCGGGCGCGGGCTCCTGTGGCGGCATGTATACCGCCAACTCCATGTCCTCGGCCTTCGAGGCCATGGGCATGAGCCTGCCGTACTCCTCCACCATGGCCGCCGAGGACGACGAGAAAGGCGAGAGTGCCGCCGAATCCGCCCGCGTGCTGATTCAGGCCATCGAAAAAGACATCCGCCCGCGCGACCTGCTCACCAAAAAAGCGTTTGAAAACGCCATCACGCTCATGATGGCCGTCGGCGGCTCCACCAACGCCGTGCTGCATCTGCTGGGCATCGCCCAGGCCGCCGAAGTGGATCTCAGCCTGGATGATTTCGAGCGTATCCGCGCCAAGGTGCCGGTCTTCTGTGACCTGAAACCCTCCGGTCGTTTCGTCGTCACCCAGCTCCACGGCGCCGGCGGTATCCCGCAGGTCATGAAAATGCTCTTGAACGCCGGCCTGCTACACGGCGACACGCTCACCATCACCGGCCAAACACTGGCCGAAACCCTGGTCGACGTGCCCGACCAGCCGCCGACTTATCAGAAAGTCATTCTTCCGATGGAAGAAGCGCTTTATAAATCCGGCCACCTGGCCATCCTCAAGGGCAACCTGGCCGAAGAGGGCGCCGTCGCCAAGATCACCGGCCTGAAGAATCCCTCCATCACCGGCCCGGCTCGTGTCTTCGATTCCGAAGAAGAAGCCATGGCCGCGATTCTCGACGAATCCATCGTCGCCGGCGATATCGTCGTCATCCGCTACGAAGGCCCCAAAGGCGGCCCCGGCATGCGAGAAATGCTCTCGCCCACCTCCGCGCTGATCGGCCGCGGCCTCGGCGAAAAAGTCGGCCTCATCACCGACGGGCGCTTCTCTGGCGGCACCTACGGCATGGTCGTCGGCCACGTCGCCCCCGAAGCCGCCGTCGGCGGTGGCATCGCCCTCGTCGAGCCCGGCGACACCATCACCATCGATGCGCATGAGCGCAAACTACACCTGCACGTCGAAGATGACGAATTCGCACGTCGAAAAGCAGCATGGGAAGCCCGCCCGCCGCGGGCGACGCGTGGTGTGCTGGCCAAGTACGCTCGGTTGGTTGGGAGTGCCGCCTATGGTGCGGTGACGGACCAGCCGGATATCTGATCGCTTGGCTTCCGCAGAAGCTCCAAGGAACCCGCCAAAAGGCGGGTTTTTTGTTTGCGTTAGAAGTGCGATATTCGAAAGGAAGGTCGTCGCGTATTTCGGCGATGTAGGTAATTCGTGACGCATTCGTGTCTACCTAACGCTCTGTGAATAAGCGACGCCTTGATTAAGAATGGCTTTACGGCGGCGCTATATCGACAATAAATTGCGTGTTAGGACTCAGAATGTCGTCGAGTTGGCGTTGTACGGCGGTCGGTTGGTATAGCGGTTGGGCGGCGGAGTCGGGTAGCGAATTCGAGCACGTAGCTGGGCTTTGGCCCCTTTGTTCGATATTCGGCAAATCGACGCACCTCTGTCGGCTTCGCCAAGCTCGGCGTCTTCCCGTCAGCGGGCATCCGCGGTAAGTTCGGGTTTGGGAATTCTTTCTTTCAGCGTGTCGGGCTCCGTGGTCCGCAGGCCAGCTCGGGGGATCATCAACCGATGCGGTTCACGCACAACGAATCGCTGCAGCCGACCGCCCAAAGCGCTGGCGCGCTTCGGGTTCCCTCCGCGGCCTTCGGCCGCTCCGGCGGCGGCTGAGCTTCGGCGTTGTACGGCGGTCGGTTGGTATAGCGGTTGGGTAGCGGAGTCGGGTAGCGAATTCGAGCACGTAGCTGGGCTTTGGCCCCTTTGTTCGATATTCGGCAAATCGACGCACCTCTGTCGGCTTTGCCAAGCTCGGCGTCTTCCCGTCAGCAGCCATTCGCGGTAAGTTCGGGTTTGGGAATTCTTTCTTTAGGCGCGTCGGGCTTTGTGGTCCGCAGGCCAGTTCGGGGAGCGCCAACCGATGCAGTTCACGCACAACGAGGCGCTGCAGCCGACCGCCCAAAACGCTGCCGCGTTTTGGGTCCCCTCCGCGGGCTTCGCCCGCTCCGGCGGCGGCTGAGCTTCGGCGTTATAGGGTGGATTGATGGCTAGAAATCTGAATGAAGACGAGCTGTCTGAAACATATCAGACCGCATGGGATCATTTGTCAGTGAGTGATAGTGCTGCTCATGGTGCCAAAAGCCGTTTTGAGTCTTTGTTCGAGAAAGTTGGAAAACGAGGTATTAGCGAGGCATCACGCGAATCAGTCCCAGAGGCTGGTGAATGGATCATGCGCGACGTTCAGTTCCGACCGGACTACGAAGAGTCCGAACAGCTTCGGCATTCCTACTATGAATGGCAGGCATACGAAACAATTCGAGCTCAGAGGGAAGAAGAATATAAGTTTCTGAAAGCTAGAGGAAAGAAGCTAGATGCCTTAGAGTCCGTAGAGCGTAAAATTCAGAAAAGATCACTTCGAAACGGCCTACTTTTCCTCAAGGTCGGATTTCACATAGTCGTGTTCCTCGCGGCTATAGTTATCTTATATAAGGCGCTATAACAGGTCGCTGCAGCCGACCGCCTTAAGCGCTGCCGCGCTTAAGGTTCCCTCCGCAGCCTACGGCTGCTCCGGCGGCAGCTGAGCTTAGGCGTTAAACAACACTCGGGTTTGAAGCCTATTTCGACGAATTTAGGGTAGATAAAGCCACAAAAGCATGATACTTACGAAGTGACAGCGAGCTGGCGCATAACGGAGTTCATGCGACATCACGCAGTCACTTCGGTTAACGGACTTTCGAGTCTTGATCTGGTTATTTCGGCATTAGCTACTTGCGAGTCGTGCAGTGTCATCTAACAGCCCGTTGAAGCAGACGTCTGATATTTCAAGGTCTTTTTATGGTCAAGGGAAATTCAGGTGGGACGTGCTGCCGGCCGGCTTTTTCCGGACGCCGCTTAACCGGGAGGCGTTGTACGGCGGTCGGTTGGTATAGCGGTTGAGCTTCAAAGTCGGCTAGCAGAGTGCAGACGGTAGCCGGGCCTTAGCCCGTCTTTCACGCCGCCCGCTGATTTTGAACTCAATGGCCTCCGATATGTTTCGGAGCCTTCCCGTCAGCGGCCATTCGCGATAAGTTCGGGTTTTGGGAATTTTTTCTTTCGGCGCGTCGGGCTCCGTGGTCCGCAGGCCAGCTTAGGGGCGCGCCAACCGATGCAGTTCACGCACAACGAGGCGCTGCAGCCGACCGCCCAAAGCGCTGCCGCGTTTCGGGTTCCCTCCGTGGACTGCGGCCACTCCGGCGTCAACTGAGCTTGGGCGTTATGCATGAGGAAGATATGGACCAAGACCAGCGAGAGCGATACGTACGGTGGCAAAACTACCGCATTACTCAGCTATCTTTTTCTATAAACCTCTTCCTAGGCTTCGCTGTGGCTTCGTTAGCTTATGCGATTAACCTCAAGCTAGAAGGTACGGCACTTGCTGCCATATCGCTAGAAGGCGTAATCGTACTTTGGTCGACCTCTTCCGCGTCGGGCTGTTTAGCTACGATATCGCGACTCCTGGACTATCGATACACAACAAAGAAAATAAAAGATGGCGGGCGCTTTAATGCTCTGATGGCTAAGTGGTGTGGCCCCATCACTTGGGGCTGCTTTTGGATGCAAATTATTTCATACGCGGCAGGCGCATATTATTTTATCGTCGGCGTCGTAAATACATAATCAGTCCACGACGCTTAAATAAGTACTGATAAATTCCGAATATTTTCTGGCCTGAGGATTCTCCGATGAATAAAAAGCACGGTGATAATGGCATGGGCGTTATTTCTCAAATGCTGGAACGCCGGCAGCGTGTTGGGGCAATTGTAGCTGACGAGTTTTTTGAGAGCGGATTGAAGAGGAAGAAATACGCGACACTATCGGGAATGGAGTCGTTTATTAGGCATAATCATCTGCAGGACGCAAACGCGGTCAATAGCGGCTTTTTGGGCCGAATGAAGGAATATATTGATGCCGGGGAAGTTCTTAATATTTCGGTAGACGATGGCGACATTTTGTTTGTTCATCGCAGAGAAGCGGATGATTTGACGCATAAAATACAAAATGGACAGATAACTGATTATATCGCCCAGGAGAGCAATCCTGAAGAACAGGATTTAAAAAAGACTCAGGAAGCCAAGGCGCGTGACGTGAGCGAATTCATTGGGAGACTGAACAGGGCGTCGAATGTTATATGCTATTGCCTTGAAAAAATGCTACCGGCCGAAAATGCTATTAAACAACTCGCTCATCATAAAAGGCAGCGAGTTGCGCCGACGTCTGGATGGAATATTAATGCGCGCTGTAGCTATACCGGAGGTTCGCGTCAGGGATTTATCATGGTTGACGACCCTGCGCTCATACGATGTCTCCAGACTGATAATCCTAAAGTGTACGCGGCAATTCCGGCAGAACAGAAAAGGCTTTTCGGTCGAGGCAGCAATTTTCGGGGGTATTTTGCTTTCTCGTACAATATCTATGTAGGCGACATACAGGTCAGCGAACATCGGGATGACGCTCGGTATATAAGAAGCATTCTCGCAGGCCGAGATATTCCGGCGACCTTGCCTGCGTTGTTGGAGGCTGCAGGATGCGAAGAATTAGTTCAGGAATGGAGCAAGATAACTGAGTAAGGAGTAATAATGATGGGGCATAACCCTCAGGGACAGACCCTGAGGGTTCCCCACAAATAGCGCTGCATTAACAGCGAGTTATCGCTGT
>NZ_AYKG01000028.1 GCF_003788585.1 Salinisphaera japonica YTM-1
CACTGCGCGGTGTGGGCTACGCCTCGTCTTGCCGCAAAACAGCGCTTGGCGCGGACTCGTATGAAACCTCAACACGCCCTACGCCCGGCCTCGAAGCGAAAACCGCTGCACACAGCCAGCCAGGGCAGATGCGTGATTGTGCGCATATCGGCATCGGGCAGCACGCGCATGCCGTTGGAGGCCGTGACCGCCGCGCCGTCTTCGCTGATCACCGTCCACGCGTAGGCCGCACGGCCCAACAGCCGGTTGGCGATACGCAGCGGCTCGGTCGCCGCGACAAAAGCCATCATGGAGAAGCCATCGACGAGCACGAACCCCAGCGATGTGCGTGTAACGCTCAATCGGCGGTGTTCGGGGTCGGTACCGGCTGGGCGCTGTCCATATCCTCGATAAGCACCTGTGATTGGACGCTCGTGGCGGTGCGTTCTGCCGGTTGGTAGGCAGTGCCGCCAAAAACCAGTCGCTGTGCGCTGCTTGACTGGCCCGAAGGGGCCGCGGCTTGCGTGACCAGATCGGCCCAGCCCGAATCGCTGTCGGCGCGGGTCAGCGGTGGCCTGGCCAGTGGCAGCCGGTTGAGTGCCGAGAACCGCTTATCCCGGCCCTGGAACACGAACAGATCACAGCCTTCGGCACAGCCGTTCGGGCCCTGGACGTAAGCCACGGCATCGGTCTGTCCGTCGTCGTTGAGATCCACGAACGCCGACTTGTACGACAGCTGCCCGGCATAGGGCGAATCCGCATAGATCAGCGCCAGGACGGCCGATAGGCGCGCCTCGGGCGTGCCGGCATCCGGGCTTTGTTCCAGCGCATCAGCGCTGTCTGCGTTCAGATCACTTTCGGGGGTGGTGGTATCGATCACGCAGCCCGACAGCAGTACGGCCAGCACGAGGCCAGCAGCGGCCCCTCGCCGAGCCGGCCCGTTCATACCGTCACCACATAATCGTCGCCGGCGATCAACGGCAGATCATAGTCGGTGGCCTCGGACACGGTGACGGTATAGGTGCCGTTACCGTGCACCGCCGCATGGCGATTGACCGCCCGCTCGGCGGCCTCCTGCGCGCTGCGGGCCTCCAGGATGATCTCATCGCCCGCCAATTCGCAGATATAGCGCAGTTCGTGTTCGTCGGTCATGTCGTATCCTTTGGCCCGAGTGAATGCGGTGAATTATCGCGGACTGATGCGTATGTGCAACGCGTTTCATGGTCATCGTTTTATCATGATCCGGACCCGCTTAGACTGAGTGGCCCCTGTCGACGACCGCCGGAACGTCTTGGCCACCTGTCGCTTCATCCACAGCGCCGATATCCATCTCGACAGCCCCATGCGCGGGCTCTCCGATGACGCGCCCGACACCGCCCGTCGGCTGCGCCTGGCCACGCGTGAGGCGCTGACGCATCTTGTCGACGCGGCGATCGAACGCGGCGTGGATTTTCTGCTCATCGCCGGGGATCTCTACGACGGCGACTGGCGCGATTATCAGACCGGCGTGTTCTTCGTCGCCCAGATGCAGCGCCTGGCCACGGCCGGCATTCCGGTCTATCTCATCCACGGCAACCACGACGCCCAGAACCACATGACGCGGGCCTTGAAACTGCCGGATAACGTGCACGTCTTTTCAGCCGAAAGTGCAGAAACCAAGACCGTGGCCGGGCTGGACGTGGCCCTGCACGGCATGAGTTATGCCGAGCGCGCGGTCACGGATAATCTCGTGCCCGGCTATCCGGCACCGAAGCCCGGCTGTTTCAATATCGGCCTGCTGCATACCGCACTCGGCGGGCGCGACGGACACGCCAACTACGCGCCCTGCACGCTGGCCGAACTCACGGCCAAGGGCTACGACTACTGGGCGCTGGGCCATGTCCACGGCGCCGAAGTGCTGGCGCGCGAGCCTCATGTGGTGTTCTGCGGCAACCTGCAGGGCCGCTCGGTGCGTGAGACCGGCGCCAAGCAGGCGTTTGAAGTGGTCGTCGAAGAAGGCCGCGTGGTCGAGATGACGCCCATCCACTGTGATGTCGCCCGGTGGGCCGTGACCGATATCGATATCAGTGCGGCCGAGGACTTCAATGATGTGCTGGCTGTCATGCGCCAGGCCTTGGCCGCCGAAGCGGCCGAGGCCGACGGGCGCCTGCTGGCGATTCGTCTGCGCCTGACCGGACAGACCGCCCTGCATGAGGCGCTGCTCGCCGACCCCGAGCGTCTTCTGGCCGAGGCCCGCACGAGCGCGGCCGGCACGGGCAGCGCCGAGATTTATGTCGAGGCCGTGCGCCTGGCCTGCCAGCCGACCGCGCATGCCGGCGACCGGGCCGAACGCGAGGACGCCCTGGGCGAGTTGGCCCGCCTGCTCGAGTCGGCCGCCGATGACGATGACGTTCAATCCATGGTGGCGGCCGATATCAGGCCACTGATCGAGCGTCTGCCGCACGATATCCGGGCCGACGTGGACGACGCGCTGCTGGCCGCGGCCATCGAAGGCGACACGGCCACACTCGTGCGCGGTGCCAGCCGCTATCTGCTGGCTCGATTGTCACAGGCGCCGGGTAACGCATGAGGTTTGCCGAACTTCAACTTCTCGCCTACGGGCACTTCACCGATCGCCGTCTGGATCTGGCGCCGGGTGACACCGATCTGCATCTCATCCACGGCGCGAACGAGGCCGGCAAATCAACGGCGCGCAACGCGGTCGCGCATTTTCTGTTCGGTTTTCCGCTGCGCGCCGAGCGGGCGGCCTTCATCCACAACTACAGGGATCTGCGCATCGGCGCGCGGCTGGACATGCGCGATGAAACCGTCGAGGCCGTGCGCAAGAAAGGCAACAAGAACACGGTGCTCGATAGCGACGGCCAGGCCGACGCCGAACGCGAAGCCAGCCTGACCCGCGAGCTGGCCGGCGTGGACGAGACATTTTTCACTCGCATGTTCAGCCTCGATCATGCCGCCCTACGGGCCGGTGGCCAGCAGCTGGCCGCCGCCGATACGGGCGCCGACACGGCGCTGATCGCGGCCGGCTCGGGCCTGGCGGACGTCGCCGCCGCCCGCACGGCACTGGCCGCCGAGGCTGATGCCCTATGGGCGCCCAATCGCTCGAAACACCGGGCTTATTACCAGGCCGCCGATCGGCTTGCCGCCGCGGAGGCCGAGATACGCGAGCACGCGGTCACCGTGGGCGACTGGCAACGCCAACGCGACGCCCTGGCCGCAGCCCAGGCCCACTACGACGAACTCACCGCGCGCCGCGCCGATTTACAGCGCCAGTATCGCGAGATCGAGCGTATCCGTCGTGTGGCACCGCCCGTGCGTCGCTATCGCGAACTCAGCGACGCGCTGGCCGGGCTGGCCGATACGCCGGTCATGGCTCCCGAGGCGCGCGAGACGTTCGATACCGCCCGTGCGGCTATTCATAGCGCCGAGGCCGCCGAAGCCGATATCAATCAGCGAATCGCGGCCATCGACGAAGAACTGGCCGGGCTGATAGAGGCGCCGGCCCTGCGGGCGCAGGCCGAAACGGTCGACCGACTGGCCGGCCGGCGCGCACAAATCGCCGAAGACCGCGAGCGTGAAGCCGAGCTAGCTCGTGCCCACGACGCGCTGACAGCCGACCTGGAGGCTGCGCGTGAGCGCTTGGCCACAGCCGGCGTTATCGCTCCCGAGCATTGGCCTGAACCGGCCGCGATCGATGTCGTGCGTCGCCTGGCCGGACACTACGGCGCGCTGGCGCAACGCCAGACACATGCCGCCGACGATCTGGCGCGCCTGGCCGAGGAAGAAACCACGACCCGGCGCGAGGCCGAGCGGCTGGGTCACTCACGGGACACCGCCGCGCTGGCGGCCTGGCAGGCCGCGGCAACCCGCAACGGCGATCTCGAGCTCGAGGCCCAGCGCGCACACGAAACGGCCGCGGCCCAGGACCGCGATATCAGCCGGCGGCTGGCCGACCTGGTGCCAAGCGTGGCCACTGCCGAAGCGCTGGCCGCCATGCAGCCACCCGATCGCGCGAGCGTCGAGGCCGCCGAGCGGGATCTGGCGACGGCCCGCCAGGCCTGCCAACGCCACGCCGACCATGTGGCTCAATTAACCGACGACGTCACCCGGGAGCGCGACGCCCTGGCTCGGCGTCGGGCCGATACCCAACTGCCGGACCGCCAGACACTGCTCACGCTGCGTGCCCACCGTGATGCTGCCTGGCGGCTCGTGCAGCGTCGCTATATCGAAGGCCGCGGGGCCGATCTGTTCGACGACGAAGTCGATCTCGACGCGACTGCACGGCGCGATCCGGTGGCCGCCGTGGCGCATTTGACCGACGAAGCCGACACCTTGGCCGATGCGCGTTTTGATGCCGCGACAGCCATCGCGGCCGATGCCCAGAGCGCGCGACATCTCGCCGAGCGCGAGCAGGCGCTGGCCCAGGGGCAGGCCCGTCTGACGGCCAGTGAACAGACCCTGGCCGAACACGAGGCGGCCTGGGAACACGCCTGGGCAGACGCCGATTTCGCCCCCGGCACACCGGCGACGATGCGTGAGTGGCTGGCCGAACGCCAACAAATCCTTGGCGCAAGCGCGGCCCGCGATGATGCCCTGTCCCGGGCGACGGCCCTTGAGCGGACCATCTCCTGCGAACACACGGCCGGACAGGCCCATCTCACCGCGCTCGGCGTTGACGATACACCTCTGGCCGAACCATCGCTGGCCGCACTGGTCGAACGCGCCCGTCGCGTAATCGCGGCCGAACAGCGGCGCGATGAGTCGATCGAGCGAGTCAACACAAACGCCGACCAGCAGGCTGCCCGCCGTCGCCAGCTCGCGACCGCCCAACAGGACGCCGACACGAGGCTGGCGCGTTGGCGTGACGACTGGCACGCCGCAATGGCACGGCTGGCACTCGATCCTGACCTGCCGGTCGACACCATCGATACTCCACTCGATGCGCTGGCGGCCGGCCATGCGCGTGCACACGAACGGGCCGCCAACGAGCGCGAACAAGCCGATATTCGTGACCGGCGCCGTCGTTTCGCCGACACGGTGGCCGAAGTTGTCAGCGCCACGGGGCATGTCTCAAATACCCAGGACATGCCCGAGCATACCGCGGCGATGTTGGCCGACGCGCTGGATGCGGCCCGGCGCGCCCACCAGACCCGCCTCACCCGGGAAGCCGATCGCGAATCCGACCAAGAGCGCGCCGCGGCACAGGCCAGGACCCGCCAGCAGGCACGGGCACGGCTTGATGAACTGGCCGCGCAGGCGGCCACGGCCGATCTCGAGGCGCTGGATCAGATCATCACACGCGCGGATCGACGCCGGGCAGCCGAGCGCGAACAGGCCGAGGCCCAACAAGCGATCGCCCGCCAGGGCGACGACAAACCGGTGGACGCGCTCATCGCCGCCGCCGAGGCCAGCGACGCCGACACGCTGGCCGAGCAGGTTGATACGCTGGATACCGAGCTGGCCGATCTGGAAACACGGATCGGCACCGCGCGCGACGAGCGAAACGCTGCTCATGCGGCTTTTGATGCCATCGGCGGCGACGAGCGCGCGGTCATCGCCGCCGGCGCGCGCCAGACGGCACTGGCCGACATGACGCGTGCCGCCGAGCGCTATCTGCGTACCGGCCTGGCCGCCCTGCTGCTCAAATGGGCGGGCCAGCGTTATGCCCTGGACAAGCACGCCACGCTGCTGGCCCGCAGCAGCACCCTCATCCAGCGCCTGACCGGCGGCTCGCTCGCGCATCTGACCGGCGAATTCGATGACAACGATGAACTGGCCATCGTCGGCGTACGCGCCGACGGCGCGCATCTGCCGACCACCGCCATGAGCGAGGGCACACTCGACCAGCTTTATCTGGCACTGCGTGTCGCCGCGATCGAGGATTACCTCACCCGAGCCGCGCCCCTGCCGGTGATCGCCGACGATCTGTTCATCAATTTCGACGACGAACGCGCCCTGGCCGGTCTGGACGTCCTGGCCCAGCTATCCAACCAGACCCAGGTGCTGTTTTTCACCCATCATGCCCACTTGAAAGACATGGCCGCCGAGCGCCTGGGGGATCGCGTGTGTATTCATGAACTCTAATCACGCAATCGAAGTCTCGGCGGCGATCACCGACGCGCTGGAAACACTGCGAGGCAGGCGTATCGCCCTGATCGCCCCCGCCGGCGGCGTGCGCGATGAGCGGATTGACGCCGTGTTGCGCGTGCTGGGCCATGCCGGGGTCGAGGCAATACCGGGCCGCCATATTCGCGATCATCATCGTTATCTCGCCGGTACGGCGGCCGCAAGGCTGGCTGATCTACACGCCGCCTTTGCCCGGCCTGATATCGATGCCGTGTGGTGCCTGCGCGGCGGCTACGGCAGCGCGCATCTCATGGACGGTATCGACTGGGAGGCTATCCCGGACCATGTGCCGTTGATCGGCCACTCGGATATCACCGCCTTGGCGAGCGCGTTCGCCGCGCGCGGCAAACAGGCAATTCACGGGCCGGTGGCGGTCGACCTACTCCGTGCATGGGGCGCTGATGAAGCCGAGTCATTCGCTGCATCCGTGGCAAGCCTGGCACCGGCGCTGCGTGGCCGTTTCAGTACCATGACGCTGGTTCATCACAGCGGCCCTCAACAGACGACATGCGCTTGCCTTTGGGGCGGCAATCTTACCGTTCTGGCCAGCATCGCCGATCTCCGGCTGGCGCCGCCCGGCGACGGGCCGATCACGCTTTTGCTCGAAGATGTCGGCGAAGCCGCTTTCCGGCTGGAACGCTGCTTTCATCAGATCGTCAGAGCGCCTTGGTTCGCCCGGGTGAACGCCGTCGTTCTGGGCGATTTTTACCGCTGTGCCTTGCCCGACGGCATGCCCTCTTTCTTAAGCGTGGTGCAGGATCATGTCGACACTGATCGTGTCAGCCTGTTCGACCAGGCCCCGATCGGCCATGGTCGATTTAACCAAGCCTGGTCATTGGGTGCGCCCGTTCGTATCAGCGATAAGCCAAGTCATGATCCGCGATCATCGACGCTCTCGCCCGTACACGAGACAGACTGACGCGGTAGCATGTTGGCTGCTCTTAATTTCTCGCCTGTCCGTTGTTCACCGCTCGTTTTCGTGCCTCGTTCAATGTGAATACAGCGCCGCAGTCGATACAGCGTCGTTTGTTGGCCAAACCCAACACTCGTTGCAACGCGCTGCGCCGCACAAGTGATACGCCATGGCTGTTGCAGCTCGGACATTTAGTCTTATTCATGAATTCCCCCCGATTAATCACGCCCAACCTCGTTTTTTGCACGCTTACCCTGTTTCAACAGACGTCGACTGGATTCCCCGTCCTTGCCATAGCGATTGGGCCAGATCTGCTCTGGCGTTTCACGTATAGCCATCGCGATGATTTGCTCAGCACGCGGCCACGAATGATACAGCGCTTTGGCCAATGATTCCGGCTTGAAGCCGTGATGCACGGATAAACGCCGCAACGACCAGCCCGACTTTTCAAGCGCTGCCTTGACGTCCGCCGGATGCCTGTCTTCTGCGGTAAAATACTCCGCTGGTAAGCGACTCTTCATGTAGAAACCGCAATAATAACGCCGGTCAAGAATACCAAAAAAGGTGCGCCTCGCAAGGCCGTGACAGATTATTCGTGTCATTAGTAATCCGGATAACCATTTATGCAGGACGATAGCGACCAAGAGCTGCCGAATCGCTTCAAGGCACTAAGAAAGGTGCTCGGACAAACACAGAAGGAAACTGGGGAATTGATCGGCGGCGGCTTGCGTACCTGGCAGAACTACGAAACGGGCCGCAGCTCACCCAGCTGGCGCGTGCTTCATACGCTGATTGGGATGGGTGTGAACGTGAACTGGCTGCTCACGGGCGCCGGCGACATGTTTTCTCGTAACGACGGGCCACGTGCCGGGCATGGCGTGTCCGAATCACGCGCGGTCTATGGCTCGACGGAGCCGGACTGGCACACGCTGCCAATGCTCAATCCCGTTGAAGAAATGCAATCGCCGCCAATGGCGTTTGATCTCAGTTTCCTCCGGCAGCTTGGCACACGCATCGACGCGCTGAGGCTGTATCAGGTGTCCGACAACACCGGTTCGGCCTATATCGAGGATGGCCGATTCGTCGTCGTGGACACGACCCGCACCTGTCTCACGGCCGGCGGGTATTATTTATTGAGACTCGGCCACGGATTCAGCCTTATGCAAGTTCAGCGTGATCACCACGACAACGTGTACCTGCACTCGGGCAACCAGCATTATCGAGAGATCGAGGTGCCAGCCGGCGAGATCGCATCGCTTGATATCGTCGGGCGCGCGGTCTGGTCTGATCGCGTACTGTAGGGGTGATAATCGAGTGCACACCTCGCGAGCAACGGTTTTAGTGACCGCATTCCCATAGGCGTGTCATGTCAGACGCCCGTCGATCTCGTCACTACCGCAGGCGGGTGCGGCCAGATCCTCGGACTGCTCGACGATGCGATTTTGGGCGTCGACGTGCACGACGTTGGCACCGTGGGTCTGTCGCTCGTCTTCGGACACGGCGACGAAGCTCATTATGATCACCAGATCGCCGGGATCGATCAGATGAGCGGCCGCTCCGTTGATGCCGATGACGCCGCTGGCACGCTGACCTTCAATAACGTAGGTTTCCAGGCGCGCGCCATTGGTCACGTCAACGATGAGCACTTTTTCACCTTCGACGAAGTCGGCGCGGTCCATGAGATCACGGTCGATGGTGATGGAGCCGACATAATGCAGATCGGCCTGCGTGACGGTGGCGCGGTGGATCTTTCCGTTGACGACAGTACGAAGCATGAGTGCAGGTCTCGGAGTCGGGCGGTGAACGAATCGGGCCGCTATTCTAACGATTACACTCGCCTCGGTCGTGATTGATGCGGCATCGCCTGTTGGCGGGACTGGACAGCTAGGGCGGGCCTGGTTAAAACATGACCAGGCCGGACCAGGCCTTTGACCACGGCGCGACGGGCGACCTGTTCACGCGGTTATCCACAAAATATGTGATTAAAGCCGATCAGCTCATGACCTTGCCGCCGTTGACGTTGAACGTCTGGCCGGTGATGTAGCCATTGCCGGCCAGGTGAACGGCCAGCGAGGCGACTTCGTCGACACGGCCGAACCGGCCGATGGGGATCAGGTCCGGCGTGATGTTGGGGTTGTCGTTGATCATGTCGGTTTCGATCAGCGCCGGGGCGATGGCGTTGGAGGTAATGCCCGTGCCGGCCAGCAGGTCGGCATAGCTGCGCATCAGGCCGAGTTGACCGGCCTTGCTGGCGGCATAGTGCGGGCCGATGACGCCCCCGATCTGGGCCGCGACAGACGACATCATCACGAGCCGGCCCCAGCCACGACGTCGCATGCCGGGGATGACCCGCTGCGAGATCATGAAAGCGGAGGTGAGGTTGGTCTGCAACGTGGTTTGCCAGGCTTCCAGCGTCAGGTCATCGATGCCGTGAACCGGGTTGATGCCGGCGTTGTTAATCAGAATATCCACCCCGCCCAGCTCAGCCTCGGCCGTGCCGACCAGCGTTTCGGCGGCGGCATGGGCCGATACATCGGCCGGAATGAGTGCAACTCGGCGCCCGGTTTCTCGTATCCGGTTGGCAATGTCTTCGGCGGCCTTGCGCGAATTGTTATAGCCGATGGCCACATTGCAGCCGGCGTGGGCCAGTGCCACGGCCGTGGCCGCGCCGATGCCACGTGAAGCGCCGGTCACCAGAGCGACACGATCTTTCAGATCATCCATGACGAGTTCCGCCTTCGATTGAATGCCTGAAATAATAGCCTTTTGACCGCCTGTCTTGCTGAACCGTTCACCAGGATTGCGTGCCGGGCTCGCCCTTGTAGGGGCCGACGATCTCGGCGGTTACCCAGCCACCGTAGAAGCCACCGGCCTGGGCACGCACGCGTTCGTCGCCAACGAAACAGACGAGTTTACCCGGATAGAACGCCAACATATGAGCCAACGCACCGTAGGCCGCTCGTGCATCCGGGTAGCCCCAGGCCGCATCCGCCACGCGGGTATCACCTGTCATCACGTGCCAATACGCGGCCCGGCCCTTCCACTCGCAGAAAGAGGCCGTCCGGCTCGCGACGAGCGCGCCGGGATCAATATCCGCACCCGGAATATAAAACGTGGGCGGGCTTGCGGTTTCGCACAGCCGCACCGCCGAGTGTGTTTCGGCCACGACGTGATCGCCTGCAATGACACGCACGGCGCGTGATTCGGGCCTGATGTCGGGCGGGCGCGGATAATCCCAGACCGACTCTTCGCCGGGCCCGGGCACCCGGGCAAACACCGGCCGATGATGGCCGCGATGGGCCCAGGCCGCGCGGGCATCGTTATCGTTGTCTGCCATCGTGAGGCTCTTCGCTCGTCAAGCGCGATCAGCGCGTGATCAGTACCGGCACCTCGGCCCGACGGATCATATCGGTGGTGGTGCTGCCCACGAGCATATGCCGGATGCGGGTATGGCCATAGGCGCCCATGACCATGAGATCACAGCCCTGCTCGTGCTGATAGGCATGCAAGGCCGGCTCGACCTCGCCAGAGAGCACGGCGGTATGCGTGGTCGCCCCGGCGCGCGTCAGCGTGTCGGCGGCCTTGTCGAGTCCGGCACGCCGTTTGTCATCGGCGTGGCCGACAAACACCAGATGTGCCTCGATGCCCGAAAGCAGCGGCGTGGCCGCAGCGCGCTGGATGAGATTTTCACCGGTAGGGCTGCCGTCGTAGGCGATCAACACGCGCTTGGGCGGTGTGAACGCCTGCGTGGTGATCAGCACCGGGCACGATACGCCGCGGATCACCCGCTCGAGGTTGGAGCCCAGATGATCATCGTCACCGGCCGACTCACCGCGCTTGCCGATGACCAGCAGGCGGATATCGTCTTCGACGTGTTGCAGGGCATCAAGCAGCTCGCCGTTACGCTGGATACGCGCCGGTTGGGCCAGTCCGGCGGCCTCGGCCCGTTCGGCGGCGCCGTCCAGCAGATCGGTGCCACGCTCTCGGGCCAGGCGTGCCCTATGTCCGTCCAACTCGGCCAACTCGTCGCGTAGATGCTCGCGCGAGCCCAGGCCGATCTGGCCCGAATAATCCTGGGCCGCACTGTGCTTGCGCCGGCTGATCACGTGCACGAACGTGCACGGCGCCCCCAGACGAGCCGCCGCCCATACCGCAGCATCACAGGCCGCCGCGGCATAGGCCGAGCCATCGATACAGGCCGCGATAGTGCGATCGGTCATGGCTTGGCCTTTCAGTGTTGGTTCTCGATGAGTTTTTCGGCGTCGGGCTTGTCATGAACGGCGACTTTGTCGACCAGTGTCTTGCTGGCTTCGTTCAAGCCGATGACCTCAACCGCCGTGCCTTCTCGACGATACCGCATCACGACCCGGTCCAAAGCCTCGACCGCCGAGATATCCCAGAAATGGGCGCGATGTACGTCGATCGTCACCGCCGGCAGGGCTTCATCGAAGTCGAAGGCATGACGAAACGTCGTCGACGAGGCAAAGAAGACCTGGCCCGTGATGTCGTAGATCCGCGTGCGGCCGTCATCGCTCAGGCGGCTGTCGATATACAGCAGCCGGCCCACCTTGTTGGCGAAAAACAGCGCCGAGAGCAGCACGCCCACGAACACACCGATCGCCAGATTGCCCGTGGCCACCACCACCGCCACAACCGTGAGCATCACGATGTTGGTGCTCGGCGGGTGCTTGGGCAGATCACGGATCGACTCCCAGGAGAACGTGCCGATCGACACCATGATCATCACCGCGACCAGCGCGGCCATCGGGATCTGGCCCACCCAATCGGACAGAAACACCACCATGATCAAGAGCGCCACGCCGGCTGTCAGCGTGGACAGGCGCGTTCGCCCGCCGGATTTCACGTTGATGACCGTCTGGCCGATCATGCCGCAGCCGGCCATGCCACCCAGAAAACCGGTCACGATATTGGCCATGCCCTGGCCCGCACACTCGCGGTTCTTGTTGGAGCCGGTATCGGTCAGGTCATCCACGATGGTCGCCGTCATCATCGACTCCATCAGGCCCACCACGGTCAGCATCAGACCGTAAGGCACCACCACCGACAGCGTATGCAGATTCAGCGGCACATCGGGAATCAACAGATACGGCAGGCTGTCGGGCAGCTCGCCCATATCGCCCACGGTATGAATATGCATGCCGGTGGCCATATAGATCGTGGTCATCACCACGATGGCGATCAGCGGGCTGGGAAAGATGCGCCCGATTACCGGCACGTAGGGAAACAGATAGATGATACCCAGGGCCCCGGCACACATCGCATACACCGGCCAGGTCACGCCCGTCAGCTCGGGTAGCTGGGCCATAAAGATCAGAATCGCCAGCGCGTTGACAAAGCCCGTGACCACGCTGCGCGAGACAAAACGCATCAGATTACCCAGCCGGAACACCCCGGCCAGAATCTGGAACACGCCCGTGGCCAGCGTGGTGGCCAGCATCATGTCCAGTCCGTACTGGGCCACCACCGTCACCAGCACCAGGGCCATGGC
Source organism: Salinisphaera japonica YTM-1 (assembly GCF_003788585.1). Classification (GTDB taxonomy): domain Bacteria; phylum Pseudomonadota; class Gammaproteobacteria; order Nevskiales; family Salinisphaeraceae; genus Salinisphaera; species Salinisphaera japonica. The sequence goes on from NZ_AYKG01000028.1 coordinate 12,528, forward strand.
CCCGGTGGCCGCCGAGATCATCGCCGGCCGGCCGCCGGTGAAAGCGATCACCACACAGATCGAGAACGAGGCATACAGCCCCACCTTCGGATCCACGCCGGCGATGATCGAGAACGCGATCGCCTCGGGTATCAAGGCCAAAGCCACCACCAGGCCTGACAGCACGTCGGCCCGAATGTTGGAAAACCAGTGCTCTCGAATCAGTTGCAGCATGTCGCCCCGAACCAAAACCGCTCGACAGGGTATGGCCGGCCCGTGCCCCTGGCACACGCCACCCCCTGCCGCGCGGTAAAACGCTTATATAAGGAATACCGCAACAACGCGGCGGCGCGTAGTCTAGGGCCTGTTGCCGTTTCATGCGAGGCCGCGCCTCCGCCAACGCGGCGCACGACCCGTACACCAGCTTCGAAACGAGCCTTTCGACGGCTCTGACAGGACCGAGCCGGCTCAGCGCAGCAGGCTGTCCTTGCTTGCACGTCGATTCATACCGTTGCCGCGTTCATCGGCGTCGAGGTCGGCCTGGCAGGCCACACAGCGACGCACGCCGGGGATCAGCTCGCGGCGACGTTCCGGGATCGGCTCATCGCACGCTTCGCAATACGCCAGGCTCGGCCCGGCGTGGGCGAGCCTGGCCCGGGCATCGGCCACCGCGTCATTGACCGTTGAATCGATCTGCTCCTGAACGGCCCCTTCCTGAGCCCAACCGCTGGCCATGCCTGTGCTCCTATTGCGTGCCATCTATAGTTCAAAATGTCGATAACCGGGTCGGCTTGCAAGTCGCACGGCAGCGGTATACTCACGGGTCTGATTCGATAAACAGCCGCGCATGGCTTCTTCGCAGGCAGACGATCCGACCGACGATGACGCATTGGCACCGTTCATCGCGCTGGCCGACTACGACGTGCCGTCAATGCCCACGCGCGATGCGTTTAGCACGTGGTGGACGCGCCTGCGTGAGATGATTCGACGCAAGCCCGCCGAGCCGATGATTGCCAACGATCGGCTGCGGCGGTCCACGCTCGAACGCCTGGATGAGATCGCTTCACCGCCGGCCTGCGGGCCGCTGGTCGCTGAACTCGAGGCCACCCTGGCCGACTGGCGGAGCGACCCGGAGCGGGCTCTATTGCATCAATTGATCGTCCTGCCGCCGGGTGATCGTAACCACGTCATCGCCGAGTGGGCGCGTGCGCGCGGCCATGAGGTGCTGGCCCGGCCGGCCCGCGAGGACATCATCGGGGCCAATGCGCATGACCTTCCCGTCATCGAAGACAGCGATCGGCTGCTGGTGGTGGCCGCGCTGGAAGACTGGTTCATAAGAGACCTGCACGGCCTGGCCCTGGTGCGCGCCCTGCTCGATCGGCTCGACCGCCTGAAACGCCCGGTGGTCGTGGGCTGTAACAGCTGGGCCTGGCAGTATCTCGTACGCGCCGTACAGGCGGATGCAATTCTGCCCACGCCGATTATCTTCAAGCCCTTCGATGCCAAGCGGCTGAAACACTGGCTGGGCCAGATCGCCGAACACGATGGGCCGGGCAGCGTGGCATTTCGTGATGCCAAAAGCGGCGATGACATCATGGCCGAAGACGAGGACGGCAAGCCACACGAGTTGCTGGAAAGCCTGGCCGCACGCAGCCACGGCATTCCATGGGTCGCCTGGCGATTATGGCGGCGCAGCCTGCGACGCCGCACCGAGATCGAGCAGGACAACGACCCAAACAGCAGCGGCGCCGACGACGAGACCGGCGACAGTCAACGCGCCAGTGCCGATCAGACGCTCTGGGTGATCGCGCTAGAGGAGTTCCTGCTGCCCGACACCGACAATGCCGTCACCCTGCTTTTATTACAGGCCCTGCTCATCCACGGCCGGCTGCCACAGACCCTGTTGGCACGCACCGTTCCCGAGCCACATGCCCAACGCCTGTTGCCGGCCTTGATCCATGCCGGGATCGTGGAGGCCGACGATAACCGTGTACTGGCCTGTGCGCCGGCGGCCTATCCCTCGATTCGCGCCGCGCTGAGCGCGGCCGGTTTTCCCATCGCCCCGGTATGACCCATGGCTGAGACATCCACCGCCGCCCAGGCCGATCAACTCATGCGCAGCCTGGGCGACATCAACTTCGTCAAGATCGCGCTTATCGTTATCGGCACATGGGCCACGATATTTCTGGCCCGGCGCATGCTGCCCTATCTGGCCGAGCGCGGGCCGAGCCGGGCACGGCTGTTCTTGCTGGGTGGGGTGCCGGTGGCTCGCCTGGGCCTGCTGATCGTGGCGATCGGCTGGATCGTGCCGCTCGTGTTCAACGTCACGTTCCAGAACTTTCTCGTCATCGCCGGTGCGGCCAGTGTCGCGATCGGCTTTGCCTTCAAGGATTATGTCTCGAGCCTGATCGCCGGCATCGTGGCGATCGTGGAACGGCCCTACCGCCCCGGCGACTGGGTCAAGTTCGGCAAGGATTACGGCGAAGTCACCAACGTGGGCCTGCGAGCGGTCACGGTGAACACGCCCGATGACAATGTTGTCACTGTGCCCCATGAAACGCTGTGGACATCCAATATCGTCAACGGCAACGATGGCGCGCGCACGCTGCAATGCGTAGCCGAGTTCTATGTCGCGCCCGAACACGATGCCATCGCCCTGCGCGCTGCACTCACGGACGTGGCACTGACCAGTGCGTTTCTATCCTATGACCACGCCGTGACCGTCGTGCTCAAGGAAACGCCCTACGGCACCCACTACAAGATCCGCGCCTATCCGTTCGATATGCGCGATCAATTCGTGTTCATCAGCGATATGACCGCGCGTGGCAAGCAGGCCATCACCAGCTGCGGGGCTTGTCAGGTCATCGTGCCGGCTGGCGCGGCCGCAGCCTGAGCGTGGCCGTCATCCGGCACGCCCGATGATCCAGGCGTTCACGCGCCTGCCGCGCGATACACGGCTGCTCTTAAGCGCGCGGGCCGCGCGCAGTATCGGCCAGGGCGCGCTGATCGTGGCGTTTGCGCTGTATCTGGCAGCCCTTGGCTGGTCGCCCGTGGCCATCGGCGGGCTGTTCACCGCCGGCCTGTTGCTCGATGCGCTTCTGGTCATGGTTTCCGGACCGGCCTCGGATCGGTTCGGACGCAAACGCTTTCTCATCATCTTCGAATGTGCCCAGTCCGGCGCGGCGGTCATCGCCCTGGCCACCGCCCAGCCCGCCTGGCTGATCGTGGCCACGCTGGTCGGCGGTTTCGGGCGCGGCGTGAACGGCAGCAGCGGGCCGTTTTCGCCCGTCGAGCTGGCCTGGCTGTCGCAGGCGTTGCCCCGCCAGGCCCGCGGGCCGGTCTATAGCCTGAACATGGCGATCGGCTTCACCGGCATGGGCCTGGGCGCACTGCTGGCGGGATTGCCGAGCTGGCTGGGCGATACGTTACCCGGCGCATTGGCCTATCGGCCGCTATTCGTATTCACGCTTGCTGGCTCGCTGATCTGTATCGCGCTGTTGCTGGCCGCCAACGACCGGCCCGACCCCGCACCGGCGCACGCCGCTCGGCCCGGCGATACCCGCCAGCGCGACGAGAACTGGCTGTTGGTGAAACTGTTTGGCATCAACACGCTCAACGGCGTCGGCATCGGGCTGGTGGGCCCGCTGATGGCGTACTGGTTTGCCGCGCGCTTTGATCGCGGGCCGGCCGATATCGGCGTGGTGATGGCCATCGGGTACTTCGTGACCGCGGGCGCCTCGGTCGCCGCCGCACGGCTGGTGGATCGTATCGGCACGGTCGCTGCCGTGGTCTGGATGCGCGGGGCCAGTCTGTTGATGCTTCTGGCTCTGCCCTTGATGCCGAGTTTCGCGCTGGCTGCCGCGCTCCATATCGTGCGCTCGGCGCTCAATCGCGGCACGGCCGGCGCACGCCAGGCCCTCACCGTGAGCCTGGTCCGCGGGCACCGGCGCGGTACGGCTGCCAGCACGTCCAGCCTGGCGATACAGCTACCACGCGCCGCCGGGCCGGTCATCGCCGGGGTCTTCTTCGGCGCCGGCTATCTGGCGGCCCCGTTCTATGTGGCCGCCGGCTTTTTTGCCGGTTATATCGTGCTGTTTCGTTGGGTGTTCGCCGCCCATGACCCGTCCCGCCCGGGACCGGACAAGCGCGACACTTAAGGCCGGTGCATCTGAAGCCGCGGGCTCCAACTATTGTCGACTCGATGCGTAAAGACAAACCCCAAACGCCGGCCCGTGGTGATCTGCCCCCTCACGTTTATCGCAAACCCTGGGGTCAGGGATATACCTATCGCGATGAAAACGGCCAGACCTTGACGAACAAGCCGTGGCGGCGGTGGATCAAGCGCCTTGCGATCCCACCGGCCTGGGAAGCCGTCGAAATCACGCTGGATACCGAGGCCCGCGTATTCGCCAGTGGGCGCGACAGCGCCGGGCGCAAGCAGTATGTCTATAACCCGGCGTGGCGTTCGGCGCGCGAGGCAGCCAAGTTCGATCGGCTGCTGGATTTCGCCAGGCGCCTGCCGCATATGCGACGTGTCACCGGCCAGCATCTGCGCCGCAAGGCCCATAATCGCGAACAGGTGCTTGCCTGCATGGTGCGTCTGATCGATACCGCCTATTTCCGGCCCGGCTCGGCCCGATATGCCGCCGAGAACGCCTCTTACGGCCTGACCACGATGCGCTCCAAGCACCTGAGCGTGGACGGCAATACGCTGATCTTCGACTATCAGGGCAAGTCCGGCCAAACCCAGCATCGCGAGATCGCCGACCAACGGTTGGCCGAGATTGTGGCCGAGCTGGACGAGCTGCCGGGTTACGAGATCTTCAAGTATTACGACGACAACGGCCAACGAGTGGACGTGGATTCCGCCGACCTGAACGATTATATCCACGAGATCATGGGCTGCGCGTTTTCGGCCAAGGATTTCCGCACCTGGGCCGGCACGTCACTGGCCGCCCTGGCCCTCGACGAGCTTGGCCCCGTCGACGAGGAGAACAGCCGTAAAAAGAACGTCGTGGATGCGGTCAAACGCGTGGCCGAACGGCTGGGCAACACACCGGCGATCGCCCGCGAAAGCTATATCCACCCGCAGGTCATCGAACATTATCTCGATGGGCGCACGCTGCGTCATTTTGCCGAGCTGGTCGAGGATCAGCTGGATCGCGAGGCATGGGCCGGCCCGGAAGAACGGGCCGTGCTGGCCATGCTGGACGAACGCCTGACAGAGCAGGCGCGCTGATTATCGGCGATTCTCTATCCGGAAAACGACGTAACCCTTTTGGCTAATTGTTGGATGCCTGTTGGCGCGCGCACCATGTTTGACATCGTCTGATGATAACGACGCGGATACAGGAGTCCGTCATGCAGACCCACACGATCGATGCCGAACAGGCCCGTAACAACATGCAGACCGCCAGCGAAGGCCCGGCCGAGGCGGTTGAGGCGCTCAACGAAGCCATTCGCGATGCCTCGCAGAAACATCGCGGACACACGGTGGCGTTCTTGTCGCGCGATAACATCGACGCCGAGGATCTCGACAAGATCAAGCGTCACTTCCAGCGCCGCGGTTTCCGGGTGGACGACCGCTGTCACAACCGCGAAACCTTTGCCATGACGATCAGCTGGTATCCGGAATAGCCGGACACCCGATCAACGGGTGGATCGGATGAAGCTGCGACCGGGGCGATCGCCGGTCATAGGGCGTGTCGTCATAGGATAAGCCGGCGCACCGGCGGCCAAGCCGAGGCAAGACAAGGCATCGCGCGTGCGGCGTGGTTATTCCACGTGAACGAGCGATAACGCCGGATTGCCGGGGCTTGGCCACCGGCCCATTCGGGTTGCCCGCGCCGGCATATCCTATGACGACACGCCCTTGTGTCTTTGCATGCCACGCCGCCGATCAGACGTGCGTCAGCTCACGCGCGCGGTTCTGCTCGGCCATACTCGGCGGTAACAGCAGGCTGCCACCGACACAGATCGCCAGGTTGAGCAAAAAGCCCCACAGACCGTTGAACAGGCCAAGCGGGCGCAGGCCGGCCAGCGTCAACGCCGAGGCAAAGATGGCCCCGATCACCATGCCGGCCAGGGTGGCGCGCCGACTCATGCGCGTCCAGTACAGACCGATCATCAGGGCCGGGGCCACCTGGATGAGCAGCTCGAACTTCAGCACGAAGATCTGATACAGCGTGGCCGGTGGATACCAGGCGATGATCACCAGCACCACGACAGCCACCAGCCCCACCAGCTTGCCCACCATGATCTGGCGCGACTGCGCGGCATCACGATTGACGAAGCGCCCATACAGATCGTGCGAGACGATCGAGCAGAACGTGAGCAACACCGAATCCGCGGTGGAGACGATCGCCGCGATCACGCCGCCGAACAACAACACCATCGCCCAGTAGAATATAGCGCTCTGGTTGGCCAGCGCACTGGCCATACGCCCCACCAGCTGCTCGGAGCCGGCCGTATCCAGGCCCGGAAACGCCGCGATACCGATGATGCCCACCACGAACACCACCCCGGCCGTGGCAAACGGCATATAGGCCATGCGAATGAACGAGCGCTTCAACGTGGCCTCGGAGCGCGCCGAGAATATCCGTTGTACGGCGTGCGGATAGACCGCGGCCCCCACGCCTACAAGTAGTAACAACGACAGCCAGCGCAGCAGCCCCGGGCCGTCGGGTGGCGCCAGTTTTTCCGGCGTGTTGGCCGCCATGATCGCGGCCGCGTCACCGGGGGTGCCGAAATACATCAACGAGCCCACCAGCAGCATGATCACGCCGAACAGGAGTGCGATGCCTTGCATGGTGTCGGTATAGGCCACCGAACGCATGCCGCCCAGCCAGCTGTAGACCACCATGATCACGATGAAAAACACGACGCCGACCTGGTAGGGAATCGTGCCGCCGGTCAGACCGGACACCCCCTGGCCGATCGCCACGAACTGTTCGAGCAGGTAATTGGCCAGCGCATAAAGCATCAAAATCGCGGCCACGGTCGTCAGCGCCCGCGACTGAAAGCGATGATGAATCCAGTCCACCGGTGTGACCAGCGACAACCGCCGGCCCAGCGTGTACAGCCGGGGGGCAAAGACCAGATAGGCCAGAATGATGGTGATGAAGAACGGGATCGACACCAGATAGGCATAGCCCACGCGATAGGCCTGTGGCGGATACCCCACCACCGTGTTGCCCGAGTACTGCGTGGCAAAAAAGGTGAAGAACAACACCATCACGCCGAGGCCGCGCCCGCCCAGATAGTATTCATCCACGCTCTGGTGCAGGCCGCGATTGGCCAGCCACGTGATCACGCCAACGCCGAGCATCAACAGACCATAGGCCACCAGCACCGTGATGCCTGATGCCCCGGCAAACGCCAGCTCCACGCCGGAATCATTCATCGGATTCATCCCCGGTCTGCCAGTACACCGCGCACACGAAATGCAGGAACACGGACAATGCCAGGCATACCGCCAGAATCACCCAGGCCCAGAGCGGCACGCCGCCAACCAGGCGGCTTGAACCTGCTGGGAAATACCAGGGATTGAGCAACACGAACAGAACAGCGAACACGCCCCAGATCCAGCGCGTACGAATAGGCTCACGCCGAGGCGCGTTGCCCACGGGCTTTCGACTCATGACCGACTCCTCTTGTCGCAAGACGCATCGAGCCCGATGCGCCGGATATCACGGTCGACGTGCGCCGTGATTTTGTTATCGCTTGAGCATGCCCAGAGGCGCGGGGCCGCCACAATCAGACGATGGCCAAGGCTGCCTTCGTGGTTCACGAACGCTGACGCGACAATCTGGCATCATCAAACCGCCACGTTGCCGACCGTCCGACGGCTCACCGTATGAAACGTATCGATTTCGTCACCCTGCGGCTGTTCGTGGCCATCGCCGATACCGGCGCCCTGACCGCCGCCGCCGAGCGTGAGCACACCGCCCTTGCCGCCGTGAGCAAGCGCATCAGCGATCTCGAGGCCAGCCTGGACACGAAACTGCTCTATCGCCAGGCCCGCGGGGTTGCCCTCACGCCGGCCGGGGATGCGCTTTTACATCATGCCCGCACCCTGCTCGACGCCGCCGGACGCTTGAGCGCGGATTTGAGCGAGTACAGCCGCGGGGTACGTGGCCATGTGCGGCTGCATGCCAATACCTCGGCGATCATCGAGTTCCTGCCCGCCGAGCTGGCCGCGTTTGCGCGCGCCCATCCGGAGGTGAAGATCGATCTCGAAGAAAAGATCTCGACCGAGGTGATTGCCGCCGTACGCGATGGCTTGACCGATATCGGGCTCTACGCCGGTCACGTGCCCGCCAACGGACTGGCGACCTTCGACTGGCGCAGCGACCGGCTGGTGCTGGTCACCCCGGCCGATCATCGCCTGGCCGCACTGGATGAGGTCGCACTCGTCGAAGCCATCGACGAGGATTTCGTTGGCCTGCAACAAGACACCTCGTTGCATCGGCTGATCGCCGCCGCTGCGGAATCCGCGGATCGACGCCTGCGCATGCGTATTCAGGTGCGCAGCTTCGAGGGCATCTGTCGCATGATCGCGTCTCGTCTTGGCATCGGCGTATTGCCCGAAGCCGCCGTGACCGGGCATCTCCACCCGTTGGGCCTGGCGCGTATCCCGCTGACCGACGCCTGGGCCCGCCGCGACCTGCGCATCGCCGTACGCGACATGGACGCCCTGCCCGTCCTGGCCCGCGAAATGGTCGCTCACTTGCGTGCGGGTGGGTCTTAGGCTTCGTTCTTCAAGACAATCCGCCGATGGGCGCCGATGAACACAGATGGCGGTTGTGTCACGAGACACAAGTACGTTCTAGGCGCCTCCGAGTATGGGGCGCTGTTCTTTAAAACTATCCGCAGATTTCACAGATTGCGCAGATTGCGGATGCGTTTTGAGGCGTTGCAGGTTCGCGGCGCTGTTGGTTTGCTGGGCTTCGTTCGTTCAAGACTATCCGCCGATGAACGCCGATGGCGGGCTGGCCGCGAGGCGTTACACGCACGGGGCGCAACCGCTTTGTTGGCTTCGTTCTTTCAAGCTATCCGCAGATTACACAGATTGCGAATAGGCCTTGCGCCATTTCGGATACGGGGCGCTATCGGTTTTTCGAGCTTCGTTTGCTTCGCACTGTCCGCGGATGAACGCGGATGGCGAACGGGTTTTGCGAGGCAACGAGTGGTTGGCGCCACCTTTATTGATGACTCCGTCGCAAGACACGGTCGCGCCTATCTCGCTATTAAAAGCCTGACCACACGCTTTCAAAGAACCGGGCCCCGATAAACGGTGGCGCCCGCAAAGGCCCTACGTCTCTGGGCCCATCCGCCATCTGTGTATTTCTGCGTGCATCGGCGGATTGCCTTAAAGAACGAAGCCGATAAAAGCCGTAACGCCCGCGTCATCTTTCGACAACTCGTGCACGTCCGCGATCTGCGTAATCTGTGAAATCTGCGGATAGCCCTGAAAGAACAAGGCCCCGATAAACGACGGCGCCCACAACGGCCGCTACGCCTCTGCGCCCATCCGCCATCAGCGTATTTCTGCGTCCATCGGCGGATTGCCTTAAAGAACGGAGCCGATAAAAGCCGTAGCGCCCACATCATCTATCGCCCCTCGTGCGCGTCCACAATCTGCGTAATCTGTGAAATCTGCGGATAGCCCTAAAAGAACCAGGCCCCGATAAACGACGGCGCCCACAAAAGCCACTACGCCTCGGCGCCCATCCGCCATCAGCGTTCATCTGCGTCCATCGGCGGATTGCCTTGAAGAACCCAACGCCAAGCCTTTCCAAACGACGAACGCTGTCTTGTCCGTTTATTGATTGCGACACGCTGCACGGCGTCTTAGCGTGCAGATATCGCCTCCATCGAGTTCGTCATGAGCGGTTCTACTTTGCAGGATGCGCCCCAGGCTTTGGCCGGGCTGAAGGTACTGGAACTCGGCCAGCTGATCGCCGGGCCGTTCGCGGCCAAGATGTTTGGCGAGTTCGGCGCCGATGTCGTCAAGATCGAGCCCGTCGGCACGGGCGATCCGCTGCGGCGTTGGCGCGTGATGCGTGACGGCACGTCGCTGTGGTGGCATGTCCAGACACGCAACAAGCGCTCGGTGGCACTCGATCTGAAATCGGCCGAAGGCCAGGATATCGTCAAGCGCCTGGTCGCCGAGGCCGATATCGTCATCGAGAACTTCTCGCCCGGCCGGCTCGAGAAATGGGGCCTGGGCTGGGAGGTGCTCTCCGCACTCAACCCGCGACTGATCATGGTGCGTATCTCCGGCTACGGCCAGACCGGGCCCTATCGCGATCGGCCGGGCTTTGGCGTGATCGGTGAGGCCATGGGCGGGATTCGGTATCTCACCGGCCAGCCGGGCGAATCGACCGTGCGTGTGGGCGTGTCGCTAGGCGATTCGCTGGCCGCACTTTACGGCGTGATCGGCGCCCTGCTGGCCTTGCAAGAACGTCACACCTCGGGCAAAGGCCAGTATATCGATGTCGCGCTCTATGAGTCGGTGTTCGCGATGATGGAGTCGCTCATTCCCGAGTACGACGCCGCCGACGTGATCCGCGAGCCCGGCGGCTCGGCGCTGCCCGGCATCACGCCCTCCAACGCCTATCGCTGCGCCGACGGGCGCGAGGTGCTGATCGCCGGCAACGGCGACTCGATCTTCAAGCGCTTGATGAACGTCATCGGCCGCGACGATCTGGGCGAGGACCCCGAGCTGGCCCACAACGACGGGCGCAACACCCGCGCGGCCGAAATCGATGCCGCGATCGGCGAGTGGACGGCCCAGCACACCCGCGAGGACGTGCTGGCCGCACTCGAAGCCGCCCGCGTGCCCTCGGGCCACCCGTACAACGCCGCCGATATCGTGGCCGACCCGCACTACGCCGCGCGCGAGATGATCCAGCAGATCACGACCCCCGAGGGCCGCGATCTGAAAGTACCGGGCGTGCTGCCGCGCCTGTCACGCACGCCGGGGCGCATCGGCGGCGGCGGCCCACAGCTGGGCGCGCATACCCGCGCCGTACTCGACGAGCTGGGTATCGATCGCGCCACCCAGGACGCGATGGCCGAGCGCGGCCTGCTAGAAGACGCCGGAGATGAGGCATGAGCGCACAACGTGTCACTATCAACGATGTAACCGCCCGTGACGGCTTCCAGATCGAGCCGACCTGGATCCCCACGCCCGACAAGATCGCGCTGATCGATGCACTGTCGGCCACCGGCCTGGCCAAGATCGAGGCCACCTCGTTCACCTCGCCCAAGGCCATCCCCAACCTGGCGGACGCCGGCGAGGTCATGAGCGGCATCACACGCGTCTCGGGCATCGATTACGTCGCCCTCATTCCGAATGAAAAAGGCGTGGAACGCGCCCTAGACGTCGGTACCGACGAGCTCAACTTCGTCATGTCGGCCTCGGATTCACATGGGCGTGCCAATCTGCGCATGACCGCCGAGCAGTCGCTGGCCCGTTTTGCCGATATGGTGGACATGGCCGGCCACAGCACGCGCCTGAACGCCTCGATCTCCACGGCGTTTGGCTGCCCGTTCCAAGGCCCGGTGCCCGCTGAGCGCGTGCTGGAAATCGTGGCCGCGATTGCCGATCTGGGCATCGACGGGGTCACGCTCTGTGACACCACCGGCATGGCCAACCCGCTACAGGTCGCCGCGCTTTGTGAAGCCGTGGGCGAGCGCCACCCGGGGCTGCAACTCACCCTGCACCCCCACGATACCCGCGGCATGGGCCTGGCTAACGCGTTGGCGGCCTGGCAGGTCGGCGTGATGCGCTTTGATGCCGCGCTCGGCGGGTTGGGCGGCTGCCCCTACGCGCCGGGGGCCTCGGGCAATATCTGTACCGAGGATCTGGTACACATGTTCGAGTGCATGGGCATCGCCACCGGCTGTAATCTGGATAGGCTCATCGCCGCAAGCGCCACCCTGCCCGCGCTCATCGGCCACGACACCCCCGGCCAGGTGGTCAAGGCCGGCAAGGCCGACCGGCGTTATTCCCTGCCCGAACACGCCCGCTGAAGCTAGACTGGGCGGCATGTCTGATGCTGCGCCCGTGTCGCCCCCTGCTGAGGCTTTGCTCGTCGATCGCGATGCCCCGATCATCGTGTTCGACTCCGGCGTGGGCGGTCTGTCGGTATTGCAGGGTATTCGCGCTGCGCTGCCACAGGCGCCGCTGGTTTATGCCATGGATCGGGCGGCTTATCCCTATGGCCAACAGGCAGAGGCCACATTACTGGCTCGCGTGCCCGCGCTTCTGGGCCGCCTGGCCGAGCGTTATCGCCCACGCTTGATCGTCATGGCCTGTAACACGGCCTCGACCGTGGCGCTGGCGGCCGTGCGCGAAGCGCTTCAGGTCCCGATCGTGGGCACCGTGCCGGCCATCAAACCCGCCGCCTGCATGACACAAACCGGCGTGATCGGCGTGCTGGGCACGGCCGCGACGGTGCGCCAGGCCTATGTCGATCGCCTGAGCGCGGCCTTCGCCGCTGATCGGCTCGTGCTGCGCCACGGCGCGCCCGCGCTGGTTGATTATGCCGAGGCACGGCTACGCGGCGCACCCGGAGACGGCGATGCGCCGCGAGCCGCGATCAACGCGTTGTTGGCTCAGCCCGGCGGCGATCGGCTGGACACGATCGTGCTGGCCTGCACGCATTTCCCGCTCGTGCGCGATGCCCTGGTTGAGACGGCCCCGCGGCAGCTGCGATTCATCGACGGCACCGAAGGCATCGCCCGTCGCTGTCAGGCACTAACCACCGGCCAGTCCTGGCCGGCCCAGGCACCGACCGGCATCACGCTGACCACGGGTGAGCCGGCCGAGTGCACGCTACTCGTCGAGACCCTGGCGCGCTTCGGGCTCGGCCCGGCACAGGCGCTCTGAGCAGCCCTAACGCAATCGCTCGATCTCAATATGCGCCGGCACGGGTCCGCGCAGCGCGGCTGTGATCTCGTCTTGGGCCGGGATGAGTGCCAGCTCGCGCGTGCCGGCATCCCGGGTGGCCGCAAACAGGATCTCGACCGCCGCCGCCGTGCGGGCCAGCGCCCGCGCCGGGCCATCTTCGCCAAGGCCATCGGCCAGGCAGCCGGCGAGAAACACGGCCGTGGTGAAGTCTCCGGCACCGTTGGGAGCCGTCGCGAAGTCGATTCGCGGCGTGGACACACGCCAGCTGCCCTGGGCGGTATCGACCAGCATGGCGATCCGATCCGCTGCCGTGTCTTCAACGGCCATGCTGGTCATCAGAACCACACGCGGGCCCAGCGCGCGCAGATCCGCGGCCGCGGCGAGCGCGTCCGCGCGCGTGGTGATCTCGCGCCCGGCCAGCCAGGACAGCTCGAACTGGTTGGGCGTGACGATATCCGCTGCCGGCACGCTGAGCTCGCGCATCCACTCGGGAATGCCCTCACGCACGAAAAACCCGCGCCCGGTATCGCCCATCACCGGGTCACAGCAATACAGCGCGCCCGGGCGGGCCTGGCGAATACGCGCCAGCGCATCGAGCATGACCTCGCCGCTGCGCTGATCGCCCATATAACCGGTCAACAGAGCGCGCACGCCGGCAAGCCCGGTCAGCTCGGCCATGCCGGCAAAGACATCAGCCACGTGCTCGGGCGAAAACACCTCGCCCGTGAACTGCCCGTAACCGGTGTGGTTGGAAAACTGCACGGTATTGATCGCGGTGACGTCATAGCCCAGACGCTGCAGCGGAAACACAGCCGCCCGGTTGCCGACATAGCCATAGGCCACGTGGCTTTGAATCGAGACAATATTGTCCATGAGCGATCAATTATCCAGATGCGTGAGGCGTTATGGTGCGCCTTGCGCGGATAAACACCAATCGTCTAGGCGGTGGCGGCATTCATGCCGCGGCGCTCGAACGCCCAGGTGATGGCCCACATCACCAACCCGGCCAGAGAAAGCCCCGCCCCCACGTAGCCGGCCGTTTCGGCGCCGTGGCCGTAGGCGATCACCATGCCGGCACACAGCGGGCCCAGCGCATTGGCGGCGTTGAAGGCGACATGGTTCATCGCTGCGGCCAGATTCTGGGCATCCCCGGCCACGTCCATCAGCCGGGTCTGAAGAATCGCGGCCAACGCCACGCTGATGCCGATCAGAAACACATCGATCGTCACGGCGACCGCGTTGTGACTGGCCAGCGGAAACGCCAGCAGCGCCAGGAACGACCAGACGAGCATCACCCCGGCGGTGGGCATCTGGGCACGATCGGCAAAGCGCGGCACGACCATGTTGCCCACGGTCATCCCCAGGCCAAACACACCCAGCACGATCGGCACGAGGGCCGTGGACATGCCCGTCACCTCGGCCAGCGTGGTCGTCAGGTACGTATAGACCGCAAACACGCCGCCAAAGCCGACGGCTCCGATCGACAGCGTCAGCCATACGTCCGGCCGGGCCAGCGCGGACAGCTCGCGCAGCGGATGGGCATCACTCTGCGCGCCCTGATAAGGGGCAAAGATCAGAATCAACAGACACGCAGCCGCGGCAATGGCCGTGACCGCCCAGTAACCCGCGCGCCAGTCCAGCAGGCTCGCCAGCCACGTCGCCGCCGGCACGCCGAGAATCGTGGCCACGGTAAGGCCCAGCATGACGTAACCCACGGCCTGGGTGCGCCGATGCGGCTTGACGATAGAGGCCGCGACCAACGAGGCCAGGCCGAAATACGCCCCGTGCGGCAGCCCGCTGATGAACCGGAACAACATCAGCCAGCCATAGGACGGCGCCAGCGCGGACAGACCGTTGCCCAGCGCAAAGACCACCATCAGGCCGATCAACAAAGGCTTGCGCGAGACACGCGCGGCCATGACGGTGATCACCGGCGCGCCGATCACCACGCCCAGCGCATAAGCACTGATGATGTGGCTGGCCGTGGCGGCATCAATGCCCATGGCATCCTGAATCAACGGCAACAGACTCATGGTGCCGAACTCGGTGGTGCCGATGGCAAAACCGCCGGTTGCCAGTGCGATGAACACCAGAATCTGTAGCAAACGACTGGGCATGGACACTCCGCGCGAATGAGAAGACGCCGTCGATGCCCACCGTGGGCCACCGGACGAAACCGGTTCCATGATAACCGGCCCCACATTCTAATACTAAAGTCTTAGGCCGTGTCGTCGAGCAGGCGCGGTGGTTCTGCTTTATCTGATTGCGTAGAGTCGAACGCTGCTCCCGGAACCCGGCCTGCTCGATGACTTTTAAATTTCGGCGTGCCAGCCGCCGCCAGATCGTGATCGACGCGATCGATAACGCCAATGCGTCACTGTCCGATATCGACCGGGCCCGCAAGTACGCCAAGATGTCGCGCTCACCGTATCGTTTCTTTCGTGGCACCAATCATCTGTTCTGGGCCGATGTCTGGAACGACTGGCGTTCGTATCTGTTCGGCGGCCTGCTCGACTCCCAGACCTGGCTGCAGGGCGATGCTCACGTCTACAACCACGGCGCTTACGGCGATGATCGCCAGGGCATGCACTACGGCATGGACGATTTCGACGATGCCGTGATTGCGGATTATCAGTACGACCTCTGGCGACACACCGCCTCGATGGTGCTCGACGCCGAGGAAAATGCGGATCTGTCGCCGGCCAAGACCAAACGCGCGATCCGTCATTTCCTGACCAGCTATCTGGACACGCTGGCACAGACCGCCGAGGGCGCTTCGCCCGACGATATTCACGTGGCCTACGAGGAAAAGCCGCTGTCCCGCTTCATGAAGAAGGTCGAAGACAAACGCGGCGTGTCGCGACAACTGGGCAAGTGGCTGGTCGAGGACGCCAACGGCGGGCCGGTCTTCGATCTCGAGTCCGACAAGCTCGGCGGCGTATCAGCGGCCCAGCGCAGTCAGATCGTCAAGGCTCTGGAGAAGGAATACCCCGCCACGCTGCATGAGGCCGGCGAGCATCAGCGGGCCAATTTTCGAGTGCTGGATGTCGCACGCCGGCTGAATGCCGGTACCGGTTCACTCGGCCTGGATCGTTTCTATGCGCTGGTCGAGTCCATGGACGACGATATCGATACCTACGTGCTGCTGGATATCAAACAGCAGACCCGCCCGCCGGCCTATGACTGCATGACGACGCGCGAAAAACGCCGCTGGCGCGAAGCGTTCAAGCACGAAGCGCATCGTCACTTCGAGGCCTTTTATGCGCTGTCGCAGCATCCGGACGGCTATCTGGGCTGGCTGTCGCTCGGCGATAACTGGTTCTCGGTACGCCGGCGCTCGCCGTACAAGAAAGATTTCCCGACCCACAAGATCAACGGGTTCAAGGATTATCGAGCGCTTACCACCCAGTGGGGCCGTATCCTGGCACGCGAACATATCCGCGGCGCGGCCAGCCTACGCCCGGATGATCCCGGTTATTTTCATCGTGCGGTCACAGCCCGTATCGGCGCCGACCGCGAAGCCTTCAAGAACGTCGTCGCCGACTTTGCCTTCACCTATGCCGAATGCGTGCGGCGCGATTATCGTGCCTTCATCGAAGAACGCGGTACGCCTGTGGCCGGCTCATGAGCCCTCGACGACAGCAGCCGGCAGTCCGCGCCGAACCGGCACGATCATCCAAGCAAGCGCAATGAACTGGGCACAGACTAATCCGCCGAGCGCCAGTTGGTAGGCCGTATCCGGCGGCGTACCGTCGGCCCCGGCCGGCCACAGCCCCACGAACCAGCCCACACCGTTCTGGATAGCAAACGCCGCACCCGCCCCACACATGTTCAACAGCGCGATCGCCCGCCCCATGAGCCGACCGGGCAACACCTGAGCGATTCGTGCATAAGCCATCACCGAGCCTGCGGTCGCCAGGCCGAAAACCACCCACAGCGGACCCACGAGCCAGGCCGGCGCAAAGACGATGCCGGCCTGGGCCGCCACGAAAACAGCCACGATCGCTGCCATGACGTGATCCAGGCGCAGGCTGCGCCGGGTGAGCTGATCAGCGAAGGCGCCGAGGCCGAGCTGGCCCACGATCACGGCAACGGCCAGCCACATCAGATGCGTGGCGGCCAGTGTGTCGCCCATGTCGTTGACCTGGCGCAGCCAGACACCGGCCCAGAGCCCCTGATACCCCATCCAGACGCCCTCACACAGCAGCACCACGGGCGCGACCTTCCAGAACAGCGGCTCGGCGAACACGGCCGATAGCCGGGGTTGTGCACTGGCTGGCTCATCGTCGTGGGCGCATTCGTCCGGATGATCGGGTACGAGCCACCACACCAACACGGCCATTACGGCAATGATGCAGGCGATACCACGAAACAGCGTACGCCAGCTCATGTAATCCAGAGCAATGGCTGTGGGCAGCGTGGCCGCCAGCGCACCGATCCCCGAGATACCCAGCAGCGCGCCGTTGACCAGGGTGGCCCGCTGCGGCGACCACCACAGCGCATTGGCCTTGTAAGCGCCAACCCAGCAGGCAGCCAGGCCGGCGCCGGTCAGCATTCGGCCCATCAACACGAGCGCATAGCTGTGGGCCGTGAAAAGGACGGTACCGGCAGCTGCCAGCAACAAGAAAAGACTGACGACACGCCGCGAGCCGAACCGGTCGAGCAGTATGCCGACCGGCACCTGCAGCACCGCGATGGCGACCATGAAAACGCCGCTCAAAAGACCCAGCTCGCCGGCCGATAGAGACAACGACTCACGTAGGGCCGGCGCCGCCACGCCGCCAACGTTACGCAGCATTTCAGACAGCATATAAACGGTCGTGAACGGCGCGAAGACACGTAGCAAGAGCACGGCCACCGGCGCCTGTCGGGCGAGCGGTTTCATGACGGCGATCCAAGCGGAATATGACAGAATCGAAAACACCGCCGGCAGCCGCCGACGGGCGATATACACTGAAGGCGCGATCGCCATGTCACACGCTGAAAAATTCGAGGTCTGGCCTCGACACTGTTTGGGGCTGTGCGGGTGAGCCGAACAACGCCATCGCTCCAGGCGCTGCACGTATTCGTTACCGTTGTGGATGCAGGCAGTATTCGCGAGGCGGCTGAGCGCCTGCATCGCACCGAGTCGGCGGTCAGCCATCAGCTGCGCACGCTGGAGCGCCAGCTCGATGCCCCGTTGATCGAGCGCCTGCGCCGGGGTATTCGCCCGACCGCCCTGGGCGCACGTTATGCCGAACGGCTTGGCGGGCCGTTCGCCGACATCGAACGCGCCACGCAACAGTTGTTCGAGCCGGCCACGCGCCGCAGCATGTCGCTTACGCTGTCGCCGGTACTGGCCAGCCTGTGGCTGGTACCGCGCCTGGCCGAGTTCGAAGCCGCCTTTGATGATCTCTCGCTACGGCTCGTCACGACTGATCGCTGGCTGGATCTGGCCGGTGATGGCATCGATATCGCGATCCGCTATCACGCCCGCCGCCCGAGCGGCCCGTCGAACCGATTGTTCATAGAACGCGGGTTTCCGGTCTGTAGCCCGGCCGTTGCCACCACCGAAAATCAAATGCGCCGCGCGCTCGCCGAAGGCCGTATTCTCGTCAACCAGGCACAGATCGACGAATGGCGTCTCTGGCGCGCGGCGCTAGCCGAACCGCTCGAGCTTTCCCGCCGGCGCGAACGATTGGCCGATTCCAACCTGACGCTCGAAGCGGCGGCCCAGGGCTATGGTATTGCCATGGGTCGCGAGCCACTGGTGTTCGATTTGTTGCAACGCGGACGGCTTGTCGCCCCGCTCGGTCTGGATTTTCCGACCGGCGGCGTCTATGAGGTTCAGCTTCGCCAGGGCGCGACACGCACCGATGTGCATCAAGCTGTCGCGGCATGGCTGGGAGATGCCCTGGCGCAGGCGATGGTTACGGTGCCCGCCGAGCCCGAAGTGGCGCCGACGTGAGCGCCTCGTCTTTGAGAAAAGCGCGCGTTTTAGAATAATCAGACTTGTGGTGGCTGAAACGGCATCATCGTCGTGCTTGCTGCGTTACGAAATGACAGCACTTTGTTCGACACTCGTGTGCCGCGGCTTGCGAAAACCTGTCACCATCCCAATCTAAAATTGGGTTGAATCATTTGCTCCAGCGAGGTCGAGACGCCCGTGTCTGATACGCCGAAGATTATCTATACGCTTACCGATGAAGCGCCCGCTCTGGCGACACGTTCGTTGTTGCCGATCATCGATGCCTATACCGATTCGGCCGGCATCCGGGTCGAGACACGAGATATCTCGCTAGCGGCGCGTATCATCGCGCATTTCCCGGACTATCTCTCCGATGATCAGGCGGTCGACGATCATCTGGCCGAGCTCGGCGAGATGACGGGCAAGGCCTCGGCCAACATCATCAAACTGCCGAACATCAGTGCCTCCACGCCGCAGCTCAAGGAAGCCATCGGCGAGCTGCAGCATCAGGGCTATGACCTGCCCGATTATCCCGAAGACCCGCAGAGCGACGAGGAAAAAGAAATCGCCTCGCGCTATGAAAAAGTCAAGGGCAGTGCCGTGAACCCGGTATTGCGCCAGGGCAACTCGGATCGGCGCGCTCCGGCCTCGGTCAAGGCCTATGCCCGCAAATACCCCCACAGCATGGGCGAGTGGCACGCGGACAACCGTGCCGAAGTCACCCACATGAACGCCGGTGACTATTATCAGACCGAGGACTCGCACACCTTCGAGGACGATGCCGAGCTCACGGTCACCTACTTCGGCGATGCCGCCGAAACCGCGGTGCTCAAGCAGGGCGTCAAGGTACAGGCCGGCGACGTCATCGACGCCGCGGTCATGCACGCCGAGCCGTTTCGGGATTTCGTGCGCAAGGAGATCGCCGACGCCAAGGAAAAGGATCTGCTGTTCTCGGTGCACCTGAAAGCCACGATGATGAAGGTCTCCGACCCCATCATGTTCGGCTGGGTGGTCTGTGAGTACTACAAGGAAGTTCTCGACGCCCACGGCGAGACGCTCGACGAGGTCGGTTTTGATCCGCGCTCGGGCCTGGGTGATCTATACAAGAACATCCAGTCGCTACCCGACGACAAGCTGGCTGCCATCGAGGCCGACATAGCCCGTGTAAACAACGAATCCGCCCCGCTGGCGATGGTGGATTCGCATCGCGGCGTGTCCTGCCTGCACTGGCCCAACGACATCATCATCGATGCCTCCATGCCGGCTATGATTCGGGATTCAGGCACCATGTGGGGCGCTGACGACAATCAGCACGCCGCCAAGGCGCTGATCCCCGACCGCTGTTATGCCGGCATTTACAAGGCCATGGTCGACGACTGCCGCGACAACGGCGCGCTGGACCCCACCACGATGGGCACCGTGCCCAACGTCGGCCTCATGGCCCAGAAGGCCGAAGAATACGGTTCGCACGACAAGACCTTCCAGGCCCCGGGCCGCGGCGTGATCCAGGTCACCGACACCGCCGGTGACGTGGTGTTCGAGCACAACGTGGCGCGCGAGGACATCTGGCGCATGTGCGTGACCCGCGATGCCGCCATCGCCGACTGGGTCAAGCTGGCCGTGGCGCGTGCCCGCGATTCCGGCATGCCGGCCGTGTTCTGGCTGGACAAGAAACGCGGCCACGACAGCGAGATCATCGACAAGGTCAACAAGTATCTTGCCGATCACGACACCGACGGCCTGGATATCCAGATCATGGAGCCGGTGGCCGCGATCAAGCACGCGCTGGCGCGTGCACGTGCCGGCAAGGACACGATTTCGGTCACCGGCAACGTGCTGCGTGATTATCTCACCGATCTGTTCCCGATCATGGAGCTGGGCACCAGTGCCAAGATGCTCTCGATCGTCCCGCTCATGGCCGGCGGCGGCCTGTTCGAAACCGGGGCCGGCGGCTCCGCGCCCAAGCATGTCCGTCAGCTGCAGCGCGAAGGCCATCTGCGCTGGGATTCGCTCGGTGAATTCCTGGCCCTGGCGGCCTCGCTGGAGCATCTGGCCAAGACCTACGACAACCCGCGTGCCCAGGCCATGGCCGATGCGCTGGACAAGGCCAACAGCCAGTTCCTGACCGAGAACAAATCGCCCTCGCGCAAGGTCGGCGAGATTGATAATCGCGGCAGCCATTTCTATCTGGCCATGTACTGGGCCCGCGCGTTGGCCGATCAGGACCAGGACAGCGAGCTGTCCGAGATCTTCGGCGAACTGGCCGATACGCTGGAAGCCAACGAAGACAAGATCCTGCAGGAACTTAACGACGCCCAGGGCGAGCCGGAAGACCTGCACGGCTATTATTACCCCGACGACGAGCGCGTGAGCCAGATCATGCGCCCGAGCCCCACGCTCAACGACGCCATCAAGAAAGTGGCGGAGCGTGCGAAGGGCTGACGATACCAGCCCGATGACCTGGCCATGAGGTCAGGCCATCGGGCGCGGCAGCGTGAAACAGGCCGGCATCTTTCGGGGTGCCGGCTTTTTTTGTGCGCTCGTGCGCGCTTGTGCCCGAGTCAATCGCGGGCAAGGCATCTGCTAGCATGGCCGGTCCCACTCGCTTTCTTTCATGTCTGCCCATGTTCAAACAGTGCACCGCACTCGCGCTTGTCGCCGTTGCCGCCGCCGGCTGTACCACGGTGCGCGAGACCCAACCCACCCAGACCGCGCGACAGCAGCTCGTCATGTCGAGTGCCGCCGATTACGCCAGCGCACAGATCACGCCGAATGTGCCGCGCGGTAACGCGATCTTCGTCGACACCACGGATTTCCTGGCCGACGGCGAATATCGCACCGGCTATGCCATGTCCAGCATTCAGTCACGGCTGCTGGACGAGGGTTACAAGATCGTGGGCTCGGTCGATCAGGCCGACACCATCGCCCGCATCAGTACCGGCGCGCTGTCAATCAACCAGTCGGACACGCTATTCGGCATACCCAGCATTCCGATCCCGATTCCGCTGACCGGCACGGTATCCACGCCCGAGCTGGCGGCCTACAAGAAGGCGCGTCGTACCGGTGTCGCCAAGTTTCTGGTGTCGTTCTACGACGCCAAGACCGGCAACATGCAGGACGTCGTGGGCCCGGTCTACGGCTTTTCGCACGACAACAAGTCCACCCTGTTCGGCGTGAGCTGGCGGGCGCAGAATCTCGTGCCCGAGGAAATGCAGGACGAGCTGCAAGGCAAGGTCGACAAGAAGACCTTCAACACGGCCCCCGTTACCGACGACTCGGCGCCGGTGCGTACCGAAACGCCGCAATAAGCCAGGACGTTGGCGCGGCCGGCCACGGCCGCGCTACTCTTTCTCTCGAAATACAACAACACGCGATCACGCGTGACGAGAGGAGAGATGACCACAATCAACGACCTGCTGCGTGACAAGCCACGCGATATCTGGAGCGTCTCGCCAGACGATTCCGTTTACGACGCATTGCAACTGATGGCCGACAAGAACATCGGCGCGGTGCTGGTCATGGATGACAAGCATCTGGTGGGTTTGCTGTCCGAGCGCGATTATGCCCGCAAGCTGATACTGGCCAACAAGGCCTCACGTGATACCGCGGTACGCGACGTGATGACCACGCGCGTGGCCTATGTCGCGCCCTCGAAGGAAGTCGAGGAATGCCTGGCGCTGATGACTGACAAGCGCTTTCGTCATCTGCCGGTCATGGATGAGGGCCGGGTCGTCGGGCTGGTATCCATCGGCGATCTGGTCAAGGCCATCATCGAAAAGAAGCAGTTCATGATCGAACAGCTCGAATCTTATATCTCGGGCCAGTAGTCCGACGCCAATCCCCATAAAAAAGCCCCGAGCCAATGATGGCTCGGGGCTTTCACAGACGCCGCACTGGGCGATGTGCTACATCCGAGCTTGGCCGTGCATCGCCTCAAGACGCTGGATCCGCTCGGCCGTCGGCGGATGAGTCGAAAACATCTTGCCGATATTCAGACCCGATAGCGGGTTCACGATAAACAGATGCGCGGTGCCCGGGTTACGAGCCGCACTTTCCATCGGCTGTTTCTGATTGGCCGACTCCAGCTTGCGCAAGGCGTTGGCCAGACCCATCGGGCTGCCGGCGATTTCTGCCCCGCCCTTGTCGGCGCTGTACTCGCGCGCCCGCGAGACCGCCATCTGAATCAGCGTGGCGGCAATCGGGGCCAGTATCATCATGGCAATCCCGCCCAGCATGCCCGGGCCTTCTCCATCCTCGTCGTTGCCACGAAACCCGCCGAACAGCATCGTCCACTGCGCCATATTCGCGATCATGGCGATGGCGCCGGCAAACGTGGCCGCCACGGCGCTGATCAAGGTATCGCGATGCCGCACATGGGCCAGTTCGTGCGCCAGTACCCCGCGCAGCTCGTCGCGATTCATTAGGCGCATCAGCCCGGTGGTCGCGGCTACGGCCGCGTGCGAGGGGCTACGCCCGGTCGCGAACGCGTTTGGCGTATCCGATTCCATCACGTAGACCTTGGGCATGGGCAGCTGGGCGTTCTGAGCCAGTTCGCGCACCAGGTTATACAGCTCGGGCGCCTCAGCTGGCGTGGCCTCTTTGGCCCCGTGCATCTTCAGCACCATGCGATCCGAAAACCAGTAGCTGCCCAAGTTCATGAGTGCCGCGAACACAAAAGCGATCAACATGCCGGCCCGGCCGCCCAGCGCACCGCCGACCAGCACCAGCAGAACGGTCAGACCGGCCAATAAAACGGTTGTCTTGATGAAGTTCATAATCGTGCCCGTGGTGGAACGATGATCGCGCGAAATGCGAAATGCGATCCTATCGTTACTAGATAGCATCGCTTTGATACGAATCAAGCACCGCTCGGCGTGTCTTTTATCGCACGAGGCATCTGTGTGCCACCGCCTCGTTTTTCACGCCGATGCGCGGACGGCCTGGCCCGAACATGCCATTGGCGGCTGTTTGTGGTTTGATAAAGGTCGCGGCGTCGCCATCATTTCGCGAGCGCTCATCGAAAGGTTGACGGACATGCGTGTTATTTCTCTTATAGCTCTTGGTTTATCGGTATTTGCCGCGCCCGTAGTGGCCCAGGCGCAGGCTGACTCGAACACGAGCGCTACGGCCAAGACATCCGGCGCCAATACGCGCGTGGCCTGTATCTTCGACCCCACCGGCAAGGCGGGCCCGTTATACGATCTGTTCCAGCCTTATGTGGCACAGGTCGCTGATTGGGGCTATGAGGTCGAAACACGTGTTTATGCCGACGAATCCGTCGCCGCCGGCGATTTTCGTGCCGGACAATGCGATATGGCGATCCTCACGGGCCTGCGCACGATTCGCTTCGTCCGTTTTGCCGGCAGCCTGGATATGGTGGGCGGCGTGAAAAGCTACGCGGAAGAAAAAGAAGCCATCGATGCCATTTCGGCCCCGAAGGCGGCCAAATACATGCAACAAGACGACTACGAAGTGGCCGGCGTAACGCCCTTGGGCCGCTCGTATCTGCTGGCCCGTGATCGAGACGACCTCACGGATCTCGATCATCTGGCCGGCAAGCGCGTGGCCGTACTCAATTACGACAAGCAAGCCGTGACCCTGGCCGATCAGGCCGGTTTGTCACCGGTGCCGGCCAGCACGACGTCTTTTGGCCCCATGTTCACCAGCGGCAGCGTCTCTATCGCTTATGCGCCAGCCCTGGCATTCAAACCGCTCGAGCTTTATGAAGGCGTGAATAACAACGGTGGCATTGCTCAGTTTCCGCTCGGCATGCTGTCGAACCAGATACTGATTCGCAAGGATCGCTTTGCCGACGGTTTTGGCCAGAAATCCCGGACGTGGGTGGCCAATAACCTGTTCGAGCCGGCCGCCCAACAAGCGCGCGGCGCAGAAAACGCCGTGCCAGAAGAATACTGGGTCACGATTTCCGACGAGCAACAAAGCGCCTACAACCGGTTATTCCGTAGCGTACGCGAGCAACTCTGGGATGACGGCTGGTACAACCACCGCATGCAGCGACTACTGAAAAAGATTCGGTGTGATGCCGATCCCGCGAGCGCGGAATGCAGCCTCGACAGCGAGGGCGGCGCGATCGATTGATCGAACGCTATCCCTTGCCTGTCGCACAGCCTTTAAACTAGCACTATTGCTTCAAACCGTGGATTGCCTGCCTCATGGGACAGTCACTTCAAGACCAGCTGCTCAACAGCGGCCTCGCTAACAAGAAACAGGCTCGCAAGGCCGTTCAGGACAAAAAGAGCAAGAACACGCGCAAGAAAAAGAACAAGAGCGGCGCCAATACAGGTCCAACTGAGCAGGAGCAGATCGCCCGCGAGGCCGCCGAGGCGGCCCAGGCCAAGCGCGCGCAGGACAAGGCCCAATCCGAGAAGGCCAACGCCGAGCGTGCCGCGCGCGAGGAAAAAGCCGCGGCCGAGCAGCTCATCGACCGGCATCGCGTCGCGCGTGAGCCGGCCCCCGAAGCCGACCCGCCCTATAGCTACACGATGGGCGGGCGGATTCGGCGCCTACCGGTCAGCCGTAATCAGCGCACACAGCTGGCTAACGGCCGGCTGGCGATCGTGGCCCGCGGCGAACAGGTCTTTTTGGTCGAGCGTCGTATCGCCGAACGGCTGATCGAGCGTATCCCCGATCGAGTATGCATGGTCGAGGACACCCCGCCCGAGACTGATCCCGACGATCCCTATGCCGGCTACGAAGTGCCCGATGATCTGATGTGGTAATGGGCCCGGCCGCAGGGTCCGGCGGCCGGTTTCGGCTCAGAAGCCTTCGGCCAAACCCGCCGGCCGGCGTCGATCGTTGGCGCCGTGGCGCTTGCCCGTGGCGGGATCCACAAGAACCGCTTCATCCGCGCCCCAGGAATCGCTTTCCTTGAAGGAATGCCCCATGGCTTCGAGCGCTTTACGCGTGTCGGGGGTGAGATAGCCGGTTTCCACGCGCGTGACGTCCGGCAGCCATTGGTTATGAAGGCGCGGCGCATTCACGGCCTGTTGTATGTTCATGTCGAAATCCAGTACGTTGATCATCGACTCCAGCGTGGTGGAGATGATGGTCGAGCCGCCCGGGCTGCCGGTGACCATGAACACGTCGCCGTCGTCGTCTAGCAGCATCGAGGGCGACATCGAGGATAACGGCCGCTTACCGCCCTCGACCTGATTGGCCTTGCCCTGCACCAGGCCAAAGGCATTGGGCACGCCCGGCTTGGCGGTGAAATCGTTCATCTCGTTGTTGAGGAAAAACCCGGTATCGCCGGCGATCTTGCCATTGCCGAACAGGTAATTGATCGTATAGGTCACGCCCACGGCGTTACCGGCCGAATCCACGATCGAGTAGTGCGTGGTGTGGGTGCCCTCGTCGGGGCCGAGGCTGGCCTGAATATCCGACGACGGGGTGGCTGCCTCGGCATCGATCGATGCACGGCGCTTGTCCAGATGCGTATCGGCCAGCAGCGCATCGACCGGGTTGTCGACGAAGTCCGGGTCGCCCAGATAAGTGTTGCGGTCGGCAAACGTACGCCGCTCGGCCTCGATCAGATAGTGCGATGTCCTGGCGGAGGCATAACCCCAATCGGCCAGCGGCAGCGGATCGACGATGCCCAGAATCTCGCAGATCGCGGTACCGCCAGAGCTGGGCGGCGGCGCTGATACGACGGTTTTGCCGTCATAGTCACAGCGGATCGGCGCCCGCCATTCGGCGGTGTAGTTGGCCAGATCGGCCCGGGTGAGAATGCCGTCGTGGGCGTGGCTCGCCGCGACCAGTTCGTCGGCGATATGGCCCTTGTAGAACGCATCCGTGCCTTTCCTGGCGATCGCCTTCAGGCTTGTGGCCAGCTCGGGCTGCTTGAGCGTGTCGCCCGCGGCGTAGGGCGCACCGTCTTGCAAGAAGATATCGGCCACGTTGGACTGGTCGGCGAAATCCTGGGTACGCGTCTTCAGAATATTGATATCGCCGGTCTGTAGCGTGTACCCGTTTTCGGCGAGATGGATCGCCGGCGTCATCAACCGCTTGCGCGACATCGTGCCCAAGCGTTTGCGCGCGGTCTCCAGGCCCATCACGGTGCCCGGCACGCCCACGGCCCGATACGAGTCCGTGCTCAGGCCGTCGACCACCTCGCCGTCCTCGTTCTGAAACAGCGTGGGCGTAGCCGCGGCGGGCGCTTTTTCCCGAAAATCCAGGAACAGATCCTTCGCGGGCGCCTCTTTGGTCTTGGCCAGATGCACCACCATGAAGCCGCCGCCGCCGATATTGCCGCAGCACGGATGCACCACCGCCAGGGCATAGCCCACGGCCACCGCCGCATCCACAGCGTTGCCGCCATCCTTCAGCACGCCCAGGCCAACGCGGGTCGCCAGATGCTGGGCCGTGACGACCATCGCATTGTCGGCCACGACGGGCACGTCGTCGGCCAATGCCTGCCGGGTCGTGCTGGCGGCCGTGGAGTCCAGGGCCCGGCTATCGATCTCGGCCGTGTTGTCCTTGGCGACCGCCCCGGTCGCCAGGCCGGCCCAGAGCGGCACGGCCAATGACAGGCTCAGGGCGTTACGAAACAGGCGCGGCGGCATAGATCACTCGAAACAAGCTGGGTGCATCGCACTATAGCGCGGCCGACAGACGTATTTCGACACGCCCATTCGGGCTTACCCGATTACTCGGGCACCACCGCCGATTCCGGCAACAGCCCCTGGGCCTTGAACTCGGCCCAGACATCCACGGGAATCGTCTCGGCCATCAACGCTCGATTATCCTCAATCCGACTCGGGCGGCTGGCCCCGGGAATGATCGACGAAACAGCCGGATGAAACGCGGTGAACTGCAGCGCCGCGGCTTTCAGATCCACGCCATAGCGTTTACAGACCGCGGCCATCTGATCACGACGCGCCGTGATCTCGTCCGTGGGCGTGTTGTAGTGATAATGATCCCCGCCGGCCAACAGCCCCGAGCCGAACGGTGAGCCCGCGACGATGCCCACGCCCCGCTCGCGGCATTTGGGAAACAGGGTCTCCGAGCCGGCCGGGTTGAGCAGATCGTATTGTGTGGCCAGCAGGAAGACATCCGGATCGGCTTCATCCAGAGCGCGCAGGCACGGCTCGATACGATTGACGCCCAGACCCCAGGCACCGATGTGGCCGGCGTCACGCAACTCGGTCAATGCACGGGCGGCACCCTGCATCGCGATCTCGAACTGCTGAGTCCATTCATCACCGAGATGATCGGGCGCGATATCGTGGATATAGACGATATCCAGGTGGCCGGTGCCCAGGCGCTGCAGGCTGTCGTGCACGCTTTGCAGCGCGGCTTCATAGCCATAGTCCACCCGGCGCTTGAAATACAGGCCGTTGACGAACGGGGGCGCCACGCCCGGTTCGGCGGCCGGCTCCAGCACCCGACCGACCTTGCTCGAAAGCACGTATTCGTCGCGCGGCTTGTCGGCCAGGAAATGGCCGAAACGCTGCTCCGACAGGCCGGCGCCGTAGTGCGGTGCGGTGTCATAGTACCGAATGCCCCCGTCCCAGGCGGCTTGCAGCGTGGCCGCGGCATCGGCCTGGCTGATGGTCTTGAACATATCGCCCAGCGGCGCGCCGCCGAAGCCAACAGCGTCCAGGTACGAAAAACGGCTCGTGAAATCGGTCATGAATCGTGGTCTTGTTGCGATAGTGTCGGCGGGTTCGACAGATGCCGAGGCATCGGGTTCATCCCCGGCTGGCTTCGTCCAGACGTGTCATGGCCGTGTCGTCCAGCTCCAACGTGGTCGCGGCGATCAGCTGATTGAGCTGATTGTTGGATGTCGCCGAGACGATGGGCGCCGTGACGGTCGGACGTGTCATCAGCCAGGCCAGTGCGACGGCGGCCGGCGTGGTGTCGTGGCTATTTGCGACCTCGTCGAGGGCGTCGAGAATCGCCATGCCCCGGTCATCGAAATAATCGCCCAGGAACGGCTCGCGAGCCGTGCCGGCGATACCCGCGTGTTTCTTGTACTTGCCGGTCAGAAACCCGCTGGCCAGGGCAAAGTACGGCGTGACGCCCAGCTCGTGCTCACGACAGATCTCGGCCAGATCATCCTCGAAGTCGTGGCGGTCGTAGAGGTTGTAATGCGGCTGGAGCACGTCGTAGCGCGGCACCTCCAGATCACGCGCCGAGCCCAGCGCCGACATGAGCCGCGATCCGTCGTAGTTCGAAGCACCCAGATAGCGCACCTTGCCGTCTTGGACGAGCCGATCAAAGGCAGCCATGGTTTCGTCAAGCGGCGTGTTCTGATCGTCGGTATGCGCGAAATACAGATCCAGGTAATCCGTATTCAGCCGCTTGAGCGAGGCCTCGACCTCGCGCGTGATCCAGTCGCGCGACAGCCCGCGCCCGGCCTCGGGCATCTCCATGCCGACCTTGCTGGCCAGCGTGATGCGATCGCGATTACCGCGCGCGGCGAAATAACGCCCCAGCACGGCCTCGGATTCCCCGCCCGTATGCCCCTCGGCCCATTTCGAGTACACATCGGCCGTGTCGATCATGTTGAAGCCGGCGTCCAGCCAGGCATCGATCATGTCGAAACTTTCTTTTTCGTTTAGCGTCCAGCCAAAAACATTGCCGCCGAAGATCAGCGGCGCGGTTTCCAGATCCGTACGGCCCAGGGTGCGCTTTTGCATGGAGATGCCTCGAATGCTGTCGTATGAAACAGTTATCCGAAAGTAGCACTGCACGGGCTACGACGTAACTAGGGCCTGTTGCCGTTTCATGCGAGCCCGCGCCAAGCGCTGTTTTGCGGCAAGACGAGG
>NZ_AYKG01000029.1 GCF_003788585.1 Salinisphaera japonica YTM-1
AGGACCGGCCGGCTGGGGGCCACAGCAACGATGCTCGCCATCGCTGTCGTGGCCGCGCCGAGCCAGGCGGCACTGCGCGCTGATGATGCGCGTATCCCCGGCTGGCAGGCAGCCATTGAACGATCGATGACCACGGCGGCGAACGCGCCGGCCGCGCGGATCGCCTATCACGTGCTGGCCGGGGAGATGGCGTTGTCGCGCGACAACATGAGCGAGGCCGCGGAACAATATGCGGCCGCGCTGGCGCTGAACGCGCGTGTGGATCAGCCGGTCGATGCGCCAACCGATCTGGCCGAGCGTACGGCCAAGGTGGCGATCACCGCCGACCGACCGGACCTGGCTTACCCGGCGGTCAAGCTCTGGGCGGCCCGCCAGGCCGACGATATCGCCGCCCAACAGGCCGCGCTCGAGCTTGCTTTCGTCAATGACGATGCCGACGGCGTGATCGAGTTCGCACCGCGATTCGCGCGCGCCGTCGGGCCGGGGACGGCCAAGACGCGTCAGGCGTATCAGAGAATCGCCGATCTCTTGTCGGGCAAACCGGCGAAATCGGCAGCAGCCATCGCGCTGGCAAAACAGATCCAGGCCGCCGCCGACGACAAGACGGCAGCCGGCTATGCGCTGGCTCTGGTGGCGTTCGGTTACGACGAGTTGGCCACGGCACGGCAAGCGATCACGCCGGTGATCGCTGCCGCACCCGAGTGGGCCGATGCCCACCTGCTGGCGGCCTTCATCGAAGCGCGTGATCTGCATGTGGCGCGCGCCCGCGACACGCTGGCCGCACTGAGCGGCTCGGCCGATGAGAAGGCCACCTATCACGCGCGGCTGGCGCGGTATCTGTTGTCCATCGGCAAGAATACGGCGGGGCTGTCTGAGTTCGAAACCGCGGTCTCTCTGGCCCCCAGCGATAGCGATGCCCGCTTCGGGCTGGCCCTGGCGCGTCTTGGCAACGAGGAGCCGGACAAGGCGCGCATGGCCTTCGAGGCACTGACCGACGATGCTGCGCACGGCGATGCCGCCAGCTATTATCTCGGCCGGATCGCTGAGCAGCAGGGCGCGGCTGATGCCGCGCGCCAGCGCTACGAACAGGTCGGCGCCGGCGATTATCTGTTTCAGGCGCGCCTGCGTCTGGCCGTCGTCCAGGCCGGCAGCGGCGAGCTGGACGCGGCCCTGAACACGCTGGACGCCTTGGCCGAACAAACGCCCTCCAAGGCCGACGACCTGCTCTCGGCCAAGGCCGAACTGCTCACGAACGCCGGCCAGGCGGATCGCGCACTGTCGCTGTACAACGAGGCGCTGGCGCATCGCCCGGGCAAGCCTGACCTGTTGTACGGCCGGGCGCTGGCGCACGAATCGATGGGCGATATCGATGCCGCCCGGGCCGATCTCGACCAGATATTGAAGATCGAGCCGGACAACGCGATGGCGCTGAACGCGCTCGGTTATCTACTGACCAATCATTCGAGTGATTATGCCCGGGCCGAAAAACTGATTCGTCGCGCCTTAAAGCAACAGCCCGAGGATGCCTCCATGCTCGATAGCCTGGGCTGGGTGGAGTACAAACAGGGCGATCTGGCCGCCGCGCGTCGTCATCTCGAGCGGGCGTATGAAAGTGCGGGCCACCCTGAAATTGCCCGTCATCTGGGTGAAGTGCGCTGGGCCCAGGGGGATCACGAGGCCGCGCGCCAGATCTGGCAGGAGGCGTTGGCCGCCCACCCGGACGACGCCGACCTGAAACAGACCTTGAAAACGCATCGCTCATGAAACGACTCATCAACATTGTTGCCGTCATCATCGCCGTGGCGGCTGTTCTGCCTGGCTGTGCGGTCATCACTAAGCCCGATCAGCGTACGGCCGGGATCGCCAACGCCACCGCCTGGCAGGCGCATCGCGCCGAACTGACGGATTTCACGACCTGGTCGCTCCAGGGCCGGGTGGCCACCGGCCAGTTGCTGGGCTGGACGGGCAATCTGAGCTGGCGTGAGCGCGGCGAGCATTTCGACGTGCGCCTCGCCGGGCCACTGGGTGCCGGCGGCATGCGTGCTCAGGGCACGCTCGATCAAGTCACTATCGATACCGACAAGGGCGAGCATTTGGTCACCCGTCAGCCCGATGTGCTGGTCGAGCGCACGCTGGGTTGGTCGTTTCCGTTGGCGCCGCTGCGTTACTGGGCACGTGGTCTGCCGGCACCGGGCGACTATGCGCGTATCTCGGTCGATGAAGACGGGCGCCTGCAGTCGATCACACAGGACGGCTGGCGCGTGTCTTATGAGGCCTACACCACGCCGGCAGGGGCGCCGACCGCGCTGCCCCGAAAGATCGTGCTCGACAACAACGAGACCCGGATCCGGCTGGTCGTCGATCGATGGTTTGATCTGCCCGGCGCCACGACCGAAAAACCGGTTGCGGTGAATTGACACATCAAGGCGTTGCAAAGAGAATACGCGACTCTTAATTGGGGCGTAGCCAAGCGGTAAGGCAACGGGTTTTGATCCCGTCATGCGCAGGTTCGATCCCTGCCGCCCCAGCCAAATCAATTTGATGCCCGAGCGCAGACGCGCCTTGGGCATCATGGCCAATTCCCCAACCGACAGTTTCCCATGGCGGATACCCGATTGATGGTCTTTACCGGCAATGCCAACCCGGCATTGGCGCGTGATGTTGCGGGCTATCTGAAGCTGCCGATCGGCAAGGCGACCGTGGGCTGTTTCTCGGATGGCGAATGCCAGGTCGAGATCGAGGAAAACGTTCGCGGGCGCGACGTGTTCGTGGTCCAGTCGACCTGCCAGCCCACCAATGACAATCTGATGGAACTGTTGATGATGATCGATGCCCTGCATCGCGCATCGGCAGGTCGCATCACGGCCGTCGTGCCGTACTTCGGCTATGCCCGCCAGGATCGGCGTCCGCGCAGTGCGCGCGTGCCGATTTCGGCCAAGGTGGCGGCCAGTCTGCTCGGCACGGTCGGCACCGATCGGGTGCTCACCGTCGATCTGCACGCCGACCAGATCCAGGGCTTTTTCGACATGCCCGTGGACAACGTCTATGCCTCGCCGGTGTTGCTGGGCGATATCTGGCGCCAGAAGCAACGGGATGACAATCTCGTCGTCGTCTCGCCGGACGTGGGCGGGGTGGTGCGCGCCCGCGCGCTGGCCAAGCGCCTCGACGAGGCTGATCTGGCCATCATCGACAAGCGCCGGCCGCGGGCCAACGAAGCCAAGATCATGAACATCATCGGCGACGTGAACGGCAAGAGCTGCATCATGGTCGATGATCTGGTCGATACCGCCGGCACGCTGTGTGCTGCGGCCGACGCCTTGAAGAATCAGGGCGCGACCAAAGTGCGGGCCTATGTCACGCACCCCGTGCTCTCGGGCAAGGCGGTCGAAAACATCCGCAACTCGCGTCTCGACGAGCTGGTGGTCACCGACACCATTCCGCTGTCCGGCGATGCCGCGGCCTGTGGCAAGATCCGCCAGCTGCATATCGCGGCCTTGCTGGCGGAAACGATTCGTCGCGTGAGTGCGGAAGAATCGGTGTCGACGCTGTACAAGGACGCATAGCAAGGCGAGCGTCGATGAGCGCCCAGTTCGTGCAAAACCCGATCAAACGCGTATACTACGCGGTCTTTTAACGCCCTCGGCCCGAATGGCCGAGTGCCATGAACACCTTCAAACCGCGGCCGCGGAGCAATTCCCGGCGGCCTCATAGCCAGCTGGAGCCAGACTATGGAAGCCTTCGAGCTCAACGCCGAGAAACGTCAGTCCACCGGCCGTGCCGAGAACAAGCGCCTGCGCAAGACAGGCCGCGTGCCGGCCATCATCTACGGCGGTAACGGCGATCCCAAGATGGTGTCGTTCAACCATAACGACCTCAACCATCATCTGGACAACGAGGCGTTCTTTTCGCACATCATCAAGATCAACGTCGAAGGTGGCGAGACCGAAGAAGCCGTGCTGCGTGCGCTCCAGCGTCATCCGGCCAAGCCGTTCATCGAGCACGCGGATTTCCTGCGCATCGTGGCCGGCGAAGCCCTGCGCATGAGCATCCCGCTGCACTTCATCGGTGAAGAAGTCTCGCCGGGCGTGGTCGACGAAGACGGCGTGATCTCGCACAACATGAACGATGTCGAGATCGAGTGCCTGCCGCGTGATCTGCCCGAGTACATCGAGGTCGACTGCTCCAAGCTCAACCTGAACGATTCGGTGCATCTGTCTAACCTGGTCGTTCCGGCCGGCGTGCAGATCGTCGACCTGATGGGCGACGAAGACGAGCAGAACGACCAGACCGTGGTCACCGTCCAGATTCCGCGTGCCGCGGTCGAGCTCGAGGCCGAAGAAGAAGCCGAGGCCGAGGCCGCTGCTGCCGAGGAAGCCGAAGGCGAAGACAGCGAAAGTGCCGACGACGGCGACTCGGACGGCGAGGACGAGGACAAGTAAGCGTCACGCGCTTGTCAACGCTTGAGCGAGCCGCAAGATGAGTGAGCGCTTGCGCGCGATCGTGGCACTGGGCAATCCGGGGGCCGACCATGCCGGCGATCGTCATAACGCCGGCTTCTGGTTCATCGACCGGCTTGCCGAGCGTTGGCGCGCCGGTTTTTCGTCCGAGAAGAAATTCAAGGGCGATCTGGCGCGTGCCGGCCGCGGTGAGGACACTGTCTGGTTGCTCAAGCCCATGACGTTCATGAACGCCAGCGGCCAGGCAATCCAGCCGCTCGCCGCGTTTCACAAGATCGAGCCGGCCGAGATTCTGGTCGTGCACGACGAGCTCGATCTGGGCCCCGGCACGGCTCGTCTGAAAGACGGCG
Source organism: Salinisphaera japonica YTM-1 (assembly GCF_003788585.1). Classification (GTDB taxonomy): domain Bacteria; phylum Pseudomonadota; class Gammaproteobacteria; order Nevskiales; family Salinisphaeraceae; genus Salinisphaera; species Salinisphaera japonica. Next base: position 4,808 of record NZ_AYKG01000029.1, read on the forward strand.
GCGGCCACGGGGGGCATAACGGCCTGCGCGATACGCATCGCGTGATCGGCCCGGGCTATCGTCGGCTGCGTATCGGTATCGGGCATCCCGGCAGCAGTGCCGGCGTGTTGTCCCATGTGCTGGGCAAGCCGTCGCGGGACGATGGCATCGCTATAGACCAAGCCATCGATGCGGCCATTGAAGCCGTGGAAACCGCGCTGGCCAGTGGCTGGATGCGCGGCGCGCAACAACTCAACTCGCGCAAGCCCTAAACAGTATCGCTGCCCGCGTGCTGTGGGCCAGCGCAATCATCAAGAGGTCAGGCCATGGCGCTTCAGATCGGTATCGTCGGTTTGCCGAACGTCGGCAAATCAACGTTGTTCAACGCGCTCACGGCGGCCGAGATCCCGGCCGAGAATTATCCGTTCTGCACGATCGATCCCAATGTGGGTGTGGTGCCCGTGCCGGATCCACGGCTGGACAAGCTGGCCGCGATCGTCAAGCCGGCCAAGGTGCTGCCCACGAACATCGAGTTCGTGGATATCGCCGGGCTTGTCGCCGGGGCATCAACCGGTGAAGGGCTGGGCAACCAGTTTCTTGCCAATATCCGCGAGACCGATGCCATTCTCCACGTGGTGCGTTGTTTTGAAAACGACGACGTGATGCACGTGGCCGGCCGTGTCGATCCGATTGCTGATGTCGAAACGATCGATACCGAGCTTGCACTGGCGGATCTGACGACCGTGACGCGTGCAGCCGAACGCGCGGCCAAGGCAGCCAAATCCGGCGAGAAGGCCGCCAAGCGCAACGTCGAACTGTTCGAGCGTGTGCGCGATCATCTGGACACGGGCGCGCCCGTTCGGGCGATGACGCTGTCCGAAGACGAGCAGCTGGCACTGCGTGAGCTGCACCTGATTACGGCCAAACCGGCCCTGTTCGTTGCCAATGTCGATGAATCGGGCTTTGAGAACAACCCGCTGCTGGATCGTATCCACGAACACGCCGAGGCACAGAATGCCCGCGTCGTGCCGGTCTGTGCGGCGCTCGAGGGCGAGCTGGCCCAGCTGGAAGGCGACGACAAGAACGAATTCCTGGCCGATCTGGGTCTGGCCGAGCCCGGCCTGAACCGTGTGATCCGTGCCGGCTATGCCTTACTTGGCCTACAGACCTTCTTCACCGCCGGCCCGCAGGAAGTGCGCGCATGGACCGTGCGCACCGGGTCGACCGCGCCCCAGGCCGCCGGGGTGATCCATACCGATTTCGAGCGGGGTTTCATTCGTGCCGAAGTCATCGAATACGATACCTATGTCGATCTGGGCGGTGAAAAAGGCGCCAAGGAAGCCGGCAAGCAACGTCTGGAAGGCAAGGAATACATCATGGCCGAAGGCGATGTCGTGCACTTTCGCTTCAACGTCTGATCACTGTAATGAATTGCCAGATTCGCCTTGACGAAAAAGCCTCGGGCGAACATAATCTCGCGCTTTCCAAGGCCATGTAGCTCAGGGGTTAGAGCACAGCATTCATAATGCTGGTGTCGCTGGTTCAATTCCAGCCATGGCCACCAGACACTGATGAATCCTCGTATTCATCGGCCCGCACGATGCTTGGTTGACGTGCACCGGCAATCGCCCGATTGTCGGAGAAAAGGCCCGGTCGAAGATCGGGCCTTTTTTGTTTTCGCCCGCCGGTGATTGTTCGGATGGTCTTGCGCATACTAACTGCTAGACTTCGTGATATGCCGACAGCTAGCACACGCCATGGCGAATAACTCCAAGAGCGACAAGCGCAAGCCGCTCAAACTCAAGACCGGCTCGTTCGATCGCAATGCCGCGATGGCCCGGATGGGCGTGATGGCCGGTGCGTCGTACGCCACGCACACGTTCGGTAACCTGTTTCGCAACAAGTCCGATCGTGAGGCCCGTAACCGCGAGTTCTACGTGCGCCAGGCCCAGTTCCTGGCCGACGAGCTCGGCCAGCTGAAGGGCAGCGTCATGAAGGTGGGCCAGATGCTCTCGGTCTATGGCCAGTACTTCATGCCGCCGGAAGCCATTGAAGTGCTGCGCAGCCTGCAGGACGACAGCCCGCCGGTGGCCTGGGACGATCTGGCCCCGGTCGTGCGCGAACGTCTGGGCGCCGAGCGCCTGGCCGAGCTCGAGATCGACGAAGAGCCGCTGGCGGCAGCCTCGCTGGGCCAGGTGCATCGCGCACGGCGCAAATCCGACGGGCGCGAGCTGTGCATCAAGATCCAGTATCCACAGCTGGCCGATGCCATCGATTCGGATATCCGCACCCTGACCAATATCGTGCGCCTGGCGCGGCTCGTGCCCAAGGGCATCGAGCTCAACGCGATCATGGAAGAAGTGCGCGAGATGATCTATCGCGAGGTCGATTACGACCGCGAGCTGCGCATGACGCGCGAGTTCGGCGAGCGTCTGGCCCACGACGATCGTTATGTCGTGCCCGAGGTCTTCCCCGAATACTCGACCGAGACCGTGCTGGTCACCTCGTTCGAGGCCGCCAGCCACGTCCAGAGCGAGGCCGTGAAGGCGTTGGCCCAGCCCCGGCGTAATCGTCTCGGCGGCGCCGCGCTGGAGCTGTTTTTTCTCGAGTTCTTTGATTGGGGCATCGTCCAGACCGATCCGCACTTCGGCAACTACAAGATTCGCGTGGACGAGGCCGGCGACGACGACAAGTTCGTGCTGCTGGATTTCGGTGCCACGCGTGAGTTCGCGCCGCGTTTTCTGGGCGCCTATTACGACACCGTGGCCGGTGCCTTCGAATACGATCAGGACAAACTCATCGACGGGGCGATCGGTATCAGCCTGCTACGCCGCGACTCACCGCAGCAGGTCTTCGATGACTTCGCCAAGGTGGGCATGCTGATCATCGAGCCGTTCACGAAAGAACCCCCGGCCGAATTCGCCACCGCGGATCACCAGTACAAATGGGGCGAGTCGGATCTGTTCTGGCGCGTCTCGCGGGCGGTACAGGATGCTGCCATCTCGCGCTGGTTCCGTATCCCGCCGCGTGAAATCGTATTTCTGCATCGCCGGCTGGGTGGCGTGTTCGTGCTCATGTCGGTACTCGATGCCGAATACAACGCCCACGACATGCTCGCGCACTATCTCTATCAAGAACACGGACGCATCCGGCCGGACGCCGGATCTGAAGCTTCAAAGGACGACGTATGAAGTTCGAGGAAACCTTCGATTTCGATTATCCCGCCGAGACCATCCTCAAGATGTTCGGCGACAAGGATTACTACCTGAAGAAATACGAACGGATGGGCGGCGACGCGCCCGAAGTGCTAGACACCAATGCCGAAGGCGACAAGTTCTCCATCACCGTGCGCCACGCGCTTGATGCCTCACGCATGAGCTTCCCCGACTTCATCAAGAGCCGCCTCGGCGACAGCCTGTATCTCAAGCAGACCGACGCCTGGCAGCTCGACCAGGCCCGCGGCCGCATCGATATCGATATCGAAAAAGCGCCCGTGGCCATTCATGCCGACATGCACTTGGAAAACCAGGGCAGCGGGTCGCGCATGACGCTGGCCTACGAGATCGACGCCTCGATTCCCTTGATCGGCGGCAAGGTCGAAAAAGCCGTCGCCGGGCCGATCGCCAAGCATACGAAGAAGGATTTGAAGATCACGAATGATATGGCGGCGGATTACGCCTGATCGTTTCGTGCACACTTCAACCTGGCTCAGGGCGCTCTGACTTCGCGAGTTGGAACGCTTTCGAGATTGCTTTGAACGCCGGTTTCGCGCTGTAGCGCGAGTCACTTTCGTTTGCTTGTCCAAACGAAAGTGAGGCGGTCTCTAATCTGAAGTGCAACAGCACGCACGGAGGTTGGAGATGGGCAATCATTATGAGCATCTGGGTGCCGAAGAGCGCGGCACGATTATGGCCTTGCGCTGCCAAGGGGCAGGCGTTCGTGAGATCGCACGAATATTGATTCGCGCCCCGAGCACGATCCTGCGCGAGTTGCGTCGTAACGGCGATCAGCTTGGTCGGCGCACGCCCGTCATGGGACGACCGGTGCGCCTGCCCGGTTACGATGCGCGGCATGCCGGTGCGCGCGCACGGCGCCTACGCCGCAAGCGACATGTCGTGCGCAAGCTGGATCGACACGGCCCGCTCTGGGCCGAGGTCGCACGCCTGTTACAGCTCAAGTGGTCGCCGCAGCAGATCGCGGGCAGACTGAAAAGTGTGTCGCACGAAACGATCTATACCGCCATCTACGCCATGCCGCGCGGCACGCTGCGTCGGGAATTGACGCGCCTGCTGCGCCAAGGCCGCGCTCGGCGCCGACCGCGCAGTCGGGGCACCGACCGACGCGGGCAGATGCGCGATCTGCCGAGTATTCATCTGCGCCCGCCGGCCGCAGATGAACGGCTGCTTCCCGGCCACTGGGAAGGCGATCTGATCCGAGGCGCTGCCAACCGCAGCCCAGTGGGCCGTGCTGGTCGATCGTCGGACGCTGTTTTTGATGATCGTACGCATGGAAGGCGCCTCAGCGCAGGCCGCGCTGGCTGGCTTCAGCCAGGCGTTCGCGCCCTTGCCGGTGGAGATGCGCCAGACGCTGACCTATGACCAGGGCAAGGAAATGGCCTTGCATGCCGAACTGGCCCAGAGCACGGGGCTATCGATCTACTTCGCCGATCCGCACAGCCCGTGGCAGCGCGGCATCTGCGAAAACACCAACGGCTTGCTGCGCCAGTACCTGCCCAAAGGCAGCGATCTGAGTATCTACTCGCAGCGCGAACTCGATGCGATCGCCTGGGAGATGAATACCCGGCCTCGCGCCACCCTGGCGTTTCGCACGCCCGCTGAAGTCTTCTTCGAGTACTGCTTCCAAGCCCCAGACAAGGCGAGTGTTGCACTTGATGCTTGAAACCGCCTGACCAAAGGAAAGGACCCCCTACATATCCGCCCGCTACGCGGGTACGCGCAGCCGCACAGGTTGCCTGGGACACGGCCAGAACTCGCATCGCTTTGGCGATGCTCAGACAACTGGCCGCGCTGGCGCGGTGCGCCAGACACCCATGCAACTTACGCGTCTGCGCCGGCTCTGAAGGGACTGCGAATACAGGCGCGGCGCGGTAGGTAGGGAGTCGTTCCAGGACGCCCGGCAAACGCCGATGGCTTTGGCCCAACTCTCGATCCCAGGCCGCCCGTGCTGTATTCCGTCCGTTGCTGAGGTGACGGAGACGCGGAGCGGCGGCGGGTGTCCGGCGCACAGAGATGTTTAAGCATCGCGAAAGCGATGTAGGTTTTTGTGCGTCCCGTTGACGTGAGCATCGGAGTGGACCGGCGAAGCCGGCGCCGAGGACGGGGTCCTTTGTTTTGGCTACTTTAATTTGGACAAGCGGATAAAAGTGGCTCGCACAGCAGTGCGAAAACGCCCGCCTAAAGCAGCTCGTGAGCGTTTCGACTCAGAAACTTAGCGCCCCTGCCGGCGCTCAAGCCATTCCCGGAAGCGTTCTAACCAGCTTTCCGCCGAATGCCAATCTGTCGCCCCGCCTGCGACGGCCAATCCGACCGCTCAACCTGCCCATAAGCATCGGCAGCTCGCGAAACAGCCTCAGGAAACGCGGTCCCACGATGCGTGGCCGGGTCGATTGCCATGAGCATCTGTTCGCTGGTGGCGGCCAACGTGTCGTCGGCGCGATAGAGCGAGAAGAACAGATGAAAGCGTTTGGCATCGCGATCGAGAACGTCGAGCGTGACGCGCAGGGCTTCATCTTCGACGCATTCGGCCAGAAAACAGACGTGCGACTCGAGCGTGAAGGTGGTCACGCCCACGGTGTCGCGCTCGGCATCGCCCAGGCCGAGCGCGTCCCAGAAGGCATCCACGGCATAGGAGAAGACTCGCGCATATTCGGCGTCGTTCATGTGCTGGTTGTAGTCGACCCAGGCACTGGCCACGCGGGTGTCGTATATCAGCTGACCCATATGGATTGTCCTTGCAGGCAATAAACGGGGATCTCAAATCCCCGGAAAACAGAAACGTCTAAGACGCCTAGGGGCTGTTGCCGTTTCGTACGAGTCCGCGCCAAGCGCTGTTTTACGGCAAGACGAGGCGTAGCCCACGCCGCGCAGTCATTCTGCGCCAGTGGGCTAGAACGCTGTATTGCCGCAAAACAGCGCTTGTCCCGAAGGGTTGGGACCAAAATCTGGCCATGCCGCTGGCTCACCTTGATCGTGGCACAGCCAGAGCCGCGGCTCGCGCCTTGCCTGGCCAGATTTTGGGCGCCAACGCGGCGCTCGTACGAAACGGCAACAGCCCCTAGATTCGTCCAGCCAAGCCTTCGGACTCCGGCCAGTAGCGCTCGACCAGGTTCAGCAGATCGGTGAGAAACGCATCGCGACGGTCTTCGAGCTGGGCCACGGTGCGACCGGCCGCCTGGTGCTCACAGCCGGCGACCACGCGCTCGATCAGCGTATCGGTGAGTTCGGGCGCTTCGAGCTTGGTCCAGGGCAGTTTCAGCGCCGGGCCGAACTGTTCGAGCATGTGGCGCATGCCTTGTTCGCCGCCGGCCATGTGAAAGGTCAAGAACGTGCCCATGAGCGACCAGCGCAGCCCGGCGCCATAAACCACGGCGGCATCGATCTCTTCAGTTGTGGCCACGCCGTCGTTGACCAAGTGTAGGGCTTCGCGCCAGAGCGCTTCCATCAGCCGATCGGCGATATGACCCTCGATTTCGGCGCGCACCACGAGCGGTTTCATGCCCAGACCGCGATAGTGCGCGCGGGCCTGTTCGATCGTCGCCTCGTCGGTGGCCGTGTTGCCCACGATCTCAACCAACGGCAAGAGATAGACCGGGTTGAACGGATGCGCCACCACGATACGCCCCGGTGCACGCGTGGCCTGTTCGGCCAGCTCGCTCGGCTTGATGCCGGAGGTTGATGAGCCGATCAGCACGTCTTTAGGCACCAGCGCATCGATCTCGGCCAGCACGTGTTGTTTGAGTGCCGTGCGCTCGGGCACGTTCTCCTGGACCAGATCGGCACCGGCCAGCGCGTCGGCCAGGTCATCGGTCACGCGCCAAGCGGTGTTATCGGCGGTCGCGGCCAGGCCACGTTTTTCCATCGACGGCCAGGCGATATCGATGGCCTGTTTCAGGCGACGCTCGGCGGTGGCCACATCGGTATCGAAGACCGTGACACGGGCGCCGGCGGCCAGTGACCGCACGGCCCAGCCGCAGCCGATAACGCCGCCGCCGACGATGGCAACGTGTTCGGGCGTGATGACGGATTGATCGGTTTGTGTGTTCACGGGGCACCTCGAAGGCCAAGTGTTTCGCGGGTGGCTGCCGGGGTGGCGACATCACCGCCCAGCGCCTGAATGATGTCCACGGCCTTGGCCACCAGCTCGGCGTTGTCGGCTTTCACCCCGCGCGAAAGATAGAGATTGTCTTCCAGGCCAACGCGGCAATGCCCGCCCGCGATCATCGCCTGGGCGACCATGGGCATCTGCATGCGCCCGATGGCAAAGGCGGCCCAGTGGGCGTTGACCGGCAGCTTGTCGCGCATGGCCAGCAGGGTGGCCGGATCGGCCTCGGCGCCCCAGGGAATGCCCAGGCACAGCTGGAACAACGGATCACCGGCGATCAGCCCTTCGTCGATGAGCTGGCGGGCGAACCAGACATGGCCCAGGTCGAAGCATTCCAGCTCGGGCTTGACGCCGGCATCACGCACGAGGGCTGCGTGCTCGCGCAGCCAGTCGGCGGTGTTCAGATACACCGCGTTGCCGAAGTTCAGGGAGCCACAGTCCAGCGTGCAGATTTCGGGCAATAGTTCGCCGATCGGTGCGTGGCGCTCGGAGGGTGTTTGCAGGTCAGAGCCGGCCGCGGCCCGAATCTGGCGATCGTCGTCGGCGGTGCCGATCAGTTCCGGGATCAGGTCCCCGCCGCCGCCGGCGGTGAAGTTGAGCACGATATCGGTATCCGAATCGCGTACGCGGTCGACGATTTCGGCGAAATAGGCGGTGTCGTGGCGATGCGCGCCGGTTTCCGGATCGCGGACATGCACGTGGGCGATCGAGGCGCCGGCGCGGGCTGCGGCCACACAGTCGTCGGCGATGGCACGCGGGGTAACCGGCACGTTGGGGTTCTTGGGCGGGGTATCACCGGCGCCGGTAACGGCACAGGTTAGAATGATGTCTGTATTCACGGCTTTGACGATGGATCGGTGAAAAACGAAGTATGCCGCGTGCCTGTCATGATGTTTGACCGGATGCGCTGTTTGTTTGATCTGGCGCGACGTTTTTATCGGCTGGTGAGCGAGTGTTCATGAGGCCAAGTGTCCGCACCGTCGGGGCCTTCGTTGTCTTCGTTATCGTATCGGCCGCGGCGGGCCTTGGTATTTCAGCGGCGGGCCTGCCGGCGGGGTTCCTGCTCGGGCCGATGATCGTGGCGGTGGCCTTCGCGCTGGCCGGCACGCCACTTTCGGTGCCGCCCGGCATGTTCCAGCTGGCCCAGGTCGTGATCGGGCTGATGATCGCGCGCAGCATCACCACCGATCTGCTGGGCGAGATCGCGCTGGAATGGCCGGTGTTCGCCGCCGGCGTGCTGTCGGTGATTGGGGTGAGCTTCGCGCTGGGCTGGTGGTTGGCCGCGCGTCAGATTCTGCCCGGGCCCACGGCGATCTGGGGCACGTCACCCGGTGCCGCCGTGGCTATGACGCTGATGTCCCAGGCCTACGGCGCCGATGAGCGCCTGGTCGCCTTCATGCAGTATCTACGCGTGGTGCTGGTCGTGTCCTCGGCGTCATTGGTGGCGGCTTGGGTGGGCGTGCCGGCACAGGAAAGCTCGATGTTCGCGCATTGGTTCGTGGCCCTGGATACGACGGCGCTGGCGCTTACGATCGGTCTGGGGCTGGCCTGTTGGCTAGTCGCGCGTTGGTGGCGGTTTCCAGCCGGTGCGCTGATCGTTGCCCTGGTGGCGGGGGCCGTTGCGCAGGATATCGGCGGGCTGACGCTCACGTTGCCGGCATCAATATTCGCGATTAGCTTCATGGTCGTGGGCTGGGGCATTGGGCTGCGTTTCACGCGCGAGACAGTGCGCTATGCCATCAAGGCATTGCCGGCGGTGCTGGCATCGATCGTGTTGTTGATTGTGGTCTGTGCCGGCATTGCCGGCCTGCTCGTGGTGTTTGCCGATGTCGATCCGTTGACGGCATTCCTGGCGACGAGCCCCGGCGGGGCCGATACGGTGGGCATCATCGCCAGTACAACGCATGTCGATGTGGCGTATGTCATGGCCATGCAGCTGGCCCGTTTTCTGGCGGTCACACTCATCGGGCCGCCACTTGCGCGCTGGCTCACGCATCGCGCCGGGTTCGAGCCGGTCACAAGCGCGCCTCGACGGTAATCTGAATCATCGCGGCTTGTCGCGGGCGGGGTGGCACACGCATGATTCGCGCTCGTTAACCCAACTCGTGGACCGACGTCATGGCCGACAAACCCAATGTGCTGGTGCTGATGGCTGACCAGCTCAACGGCACGCTGTTCGAGAACGGCCCGGCAGATTTTCTGCATGCGCCGAACCTGAAAAAACTCGCCAAGCGCGCGGTGAACTTCAACAACGCCTATACGCCTAGCTATCTCTGTGCGCCGGGGCGGGCGGCCTTCATGTCCGGCCAGCTGCCCAGTCGCACGGGTGTGTACGACAACGCCGCGGAGTTCCAGTCCTCGATCCCGACCTGGGCTCATCATCTACGCCGCGCCGGCTATGAAACCTGTCTGTCGGGCAAGATGCATTTCGTTGGCCCCGACCAGCTGCACGGCTTCGAGTCGCGGCTGACGACAGATGTCTATCCGGCCGATTTCGGCTGGACGCCGGATTATCGCAAGCCCGGTGAGCGTATCGACTGGTGGTATCACAACCTGGGCTCGGTCACCGGGGCCGGCGTGGCTGAAATTTCCAACCAGATGGAATACGACGACGACGTGGCCTTCCAGGCCGAGCAGAAACTCTTCGATCTGTCGCGCGGCCACGACGAACGGCCCTGGGCGTTGTGTGTGAGTTTCACTCACCCGCACGACCCATACGTGGCCCGTCGCAAGTTCTGGGATCTGTACAACGACTGTGACCAGCTCGAGCCCACGCAGGGCGCAGTGGCCTTTGATGATCTGGACCCGCACAGCCAGCGCGTGTTCGAGGCCAACGACTACACCAAGTTCGATATCCAGCCCCAGGACGTGCGTAACGCCCGCCAGGGCTATTTCGCCAACATCTCTTATGTCGACGACAAGATCGGCGGCATTCTGGATGTGCTGGACCGTACGCGCATGGCCGACAACACGATCATCGTGGTCTGCTCTGACCACGGCGACATGATTGGCGAGAAGGGCCTGTGGTTCAAGATGAGCCCGTACGAGGGCAGCTCGCGCGTGCCCTTGATGCTCGCAGCGCCCGGTCTGTCGCAGGCCAATGTCGATGCGCCGGTGTCCACCATCGATATCAACGCCACGCTGGCCGATATCGTGGGTATCGACCTGGCCGATATCGAACCCTGGACCGACGGTCAGTCGCTGGTGCCGCTGGCCAAGGGCGAGACCCGCGATGCCCCGGTTTACATGGAATACGCCGCTGAGGGCACGTATGCGCCGTTGGTGACCATCCGCGAGGGCAAGTACAAGTTCAACCACTGCGAGATCGATCCGCCGCAGCTGTTTGATCTGGAAGCCGATCCGGGCGAGACCACCAACCTGGCGGGCGACTCCGCGTACGCCGAGGTGCTGGCTCAGTATCAGGCCAAAGTGCGCAATCGTTGGGATATGGACGGCTTCGACGCCGACGTGCGCGAGTCCCAGGCGCGGCGCTTGATCGTTTATGAAGCCCTGCGCAACGGCCATTACTACCCGTGGGATCACCAGCCGTTGCAGGATGCGTCCCAGCGCTACATGCGTAACCACATGGACCTCAACGAGGTCGAGGAAGCCCAGCGCTTCCCCCGCGGCGAGTAACGGCGCGGCATGAGCCAACGAGCCGGCGGGGTCCTCGCCGGCTTTTTTGTGCCCGTCACCAGAGACGAAATGGCTTAGACTTCGTTTCGTATGACAGATAATCACACATCGCCGGCGGCCCTGATCGCCGTGGACTGGGGCACCTCGTCACTGCGTGCCTGGTTGCTCGATGCCGACGGCCAGGTGCTGGACGCGCGCCGCAGTGATCAAGGCCTCATGCAGGTGGCAAACAGCGATTTTGCAGGCACGTATCACGCCTTGGTGCACGACTGGGTCAGGGCCCACGGCCGATGTCCGGCGATCGCCTGCGGCATGATCGGCAGCCAGGGCGGCTGGCACGAGGTGCCTTATATCGAAACACCGGCTGCCCCGGCCTCGCTGGCCGAGCGGTTGGCGGTCATCGATACCGAGGCCGGTGCGTTTCATATTGTGCCCGGCGTGATGCAGGCTCCGGCCGCGGGGCGGCTTGCCGACGTCATGCGCGGTGAAGAAACCCAGAGTCTCGGCGCGCTGGCGCTGGATCCAACGCTTGCCGCCTCGGCCCGGCTCATCACGCCCGGCACGCACAGCAAATGGATTACGGTCGAAGACGGTCGTCTTGGCACGTTCGCCACTTATATGACCGGTGAGCTGTACGCGCTGCTTACCGCCCACTCGATTCTCGGCCGCCCGGCACAGGCATGCGCGGAGACGCCCGACCCGGCGGCCTTCGATCTGGGTGTGGCCACAGCGCGCGATACGGGTGAGACCGGCGGCATGCGCGCCTTGTTCTCCGCGCGTAGCCGGTGGCTGGCCGGTGAATTGTCGGCCGCCGATACCACGGCGTATCTGTCCGGGCTTTTGATCGGCGAGGAATTGCGCAGCGCGCTGGGCCACGATGATCACAAGATACCGATCTGTCTCATCGGTGATGCCGATCTATGCGCACGCTACCAGCGCGCGCTGGGGCATTTCGATCGCGCGCCCGCACGAATCATCGAAGATGCTGCCCGCCACGGTCTATGGCGGATCGCGGAACAGGCCGGTCTTCTGGCCAAGGAACAGCTATGACATTGAACGATTATCTGACCGATCTGCCGTTGATCGCGATCCTGCGCGGTATCCAGCCGGATGAGGTCATCGACGTGGGCGATGCCCTGGTCGCGGCGGGTTTTCGCGTGATCGAAATCCCGCTGAACTCGCCCGAGCCGTTGGATAGCATCGAACGCCTCGCCACGCACTTGGGCGAGTCGGCGGTCGTGGGCGCGGGTACGGTGCTCAGCACCGATGACGTGACCTCCGTGGGCGCGGTCGGCGGCCGGCTGATCGTTTCGCCCAACATGAAGCCCTCGGTGATCGAGGCCGCCAAGGCCGCCGGGTTGTTCAGCGCGCCCGGTGTGGCCACGCCCACCGAGGGCTTTGCCGCGCTGGATGCCGGCGCCGACGCCTTGAAGCTCTTTCCCGCGGAGGCGATCACGCCGGCCATCGTCAAGGCCTGGCGCGCCGTGGTGCCGCACCACGTGCCCTTGATGCCGGTGGGCGGCATATCGCCGGATACCATGCAGCCCTACATGACGGCCGGCGCCACCGGCTTCGGCCTGGGCTCCGCGCTCTACAAGGCCGGCATGGACGCCGACACCGTGGCTGCCAACGCCCAGGCTTTTGCCAACGCCTTTGCCGGGCTTCGTTCAGCGCTTTAGACAACCGTCCGCGAATGAACGCCGCGAAAAACAAAACAATCCGCCGATGGACGCAGATGAACGCAGATGTGGACTTGGCGTTTCGCGCGGATGACGGCTGTATGCGCATGCCGTGCGTCTCGCCGAATGGGAAAGGATAGAGAAATCATAATGAGCGGTGTTTGGATCATCGTTCTCGGTGTAAACCAAACCGCTATTTCGTCGTTCAGCCGTAATCTTCAAAAGACCACCAAGCCCACATCTGCGTAATCTGCGTCCATCTGCGGATGAATGCCTGTATTCAAAGGAGCGATAACCGCATGAAGATCACACAGCTCGAAACCTTCATCGTCCCGCCGCGCTGGTGTCTCCTGAAGATCTCTACCGATGAGGGCATTGTCGGCTGGGGCGAGCCGGTCGTGGAGGGCCGGGCGCATTCGGTGGCCGCCATGGTCGAGGAGCTGGCTGATTATCTGATCGGTACTGATCCGCGGCGTATCGAGGATCACTGGACCGTGCTCTATCGCGGCGGCTTTTATCGCGGCGGACCTATTCACATGAGTGCCCTGGCCGGTATCGATCAGGCGCTGTGGGATATCAAGGGCAAGGCACTCGGCGTGCCGGTCCACGAGCTGCTGGGCGGACGGCTGCGTGATTCGATCAAGGTCTATTCCTGGATCGGCGGCGACCGGCCGGGCGATACGGCGGCCATGGCCAAGGAACGCGCGGATCTGGGTTTTACCGCGATCAAGATGAACGCCTCGGAAGAGATGCAGTTCGTCGACAGCCACGCCAAGGTCGATAGCGTGCTGGATAACGTCGCAGCCATCCGCGAGGCCTGCGGGCCGCATTTCGGAATCGGCGTGGATTTTCATGGCCGGGTGCACAAGCCCATGGCCAAGGTCCTCATGCGCGAGCTGGAACCCTATAAGCTGATGTTCATCGAAGAGCCTGTGCTATCGGAAAACCGCGAGGCGCTGCCCGAGCTGGCGGCGCTGACCAGTACGCCGATCGCCCTCGGTGAGCGGCTTTACTCGCGCTGGGATTTCAAGCCGATCCTCGAAGGCGGCTATGTCGATATCATCCAGCCCGACCCCTCGCATTCGGGCGGCATCACCGAAACCCGCAAGATCGCAGCGATGGCCGAGGCCTACGATGTCGCCGTGGCCCTGCATTGTCCGCTGGGGCCGATCGCGCTGGCGGTCAACCTGCAGCTCGACGCCGTCTGCTATAACGCCTTCATTCAAGAACAATCGCTGGGGATTCACTACAACCAGGGCAACGATATCCTGGACTACATCAAGAATCCCGACGTCTTTGCCTACAACGACGGCTATGTGGCTATCCCTGACGGGCCGGGCCTGGGCGTGGAGATCGACGAAAACTACGTACGCGAGCGGGCCGAGATCGGCCATCGCTGGCGCAACCCGATCTGGCGCCACGCCGACGGCAGTTTCGCCGAATGGTGAACTAGGGCGTGTCGTCATAAGATAAGCCGGCGCACCGGCGGCCAAGCCGTGGCAAGACAAGGCATCGCAGGTGCAGCGTGGTTATTCCACGTAAACGGGCGATAACGCAGGATTGCCGGGGCTTGGCCACCGGCCCATTCGGGTTGCTCGCGCCGGACGCGCCATGCGGCGTTACGGGCCTTGACCGTGGCTGGCCACGCTCGGCGGCCCGCGCCTTGCCTGACACGCCCGGCACGGGCAATGCGACGGCATATCCTATGACGACACGCCCTAGCCGATAGCGAATCCAAAAGCCGCCGCGCACTGAATCTTTAGCGGATCGAGCAGGGCAAGCGGGGCGGTATCGGCATCAATCAGGCCGGGTAGTTCGGTGCAGGCCAGTACCGCGGCCTCGCATTCGGGATAACGCGCCCAAAGAGCCGCAAACCAAGCCGCGGCGTCGGGCGGCGTGATGCCCTGGCTGGCCTGTTCCTGAAACGCCTGAATCGTTTCTCGCTCATCGGCATCGGGGATGACGACGTCGAGCCCGGCCGTGCCGAGCCGGCCGGCGTAATAGCCGTTTTCCATGGTGAAGCGGGTACCTAACAACAACACGTTCCGGTGCCCGGCCGATCGCGCCACGCGAGCAGTTTCATCGACCATATGAATCACCGGCAGGTCAGGGAGTGCGCTGCGATCCAGCTCGTCCAGCGCACGGTGCAGGGTGTTACAACAGATAACGAGGCAGTCCGGGCGCAGGGCCGCGAGCCCTGCCAGTTCGTCGGCAAACAGCCGCCGTGCCTCGGCCCAATCGGTCTCGTAGCGCGATACAAGCGGCGCTTAATCGATACTCTTGAGAATGAGCGGGGCCGAGTGCGGGGCACCGTAATACGCCTGGGTACGCTCGTTGAGATCGCGATAATAATCGATCGTCGAGGCCCAGCTCGTCCCGCCCAACAGGCCGATGGTCTTCATCGCGTGTCTCCCGCACACGGGCGATCGTCCGGCGCCCGCTTCAAGTTATCTTTTGAACCGGTATCAGCCGGTGATGGCCAAATGCTGACGCAGCGCCGCCGCGATCCGGTCCATGGCGTTGCCGGTGGCCGCCAGCCAGGCATGCATCTCGATAAAGCCGTGAATTACGCCCGGGTAGTGGGCATGGTCAACCTCGATATCGTCATCTCGCAGGCGCGCGGCATAAAGCACGCCTTCATCCATGAGCACATCGGCCCCGGCGGTGAGGACAAGCGCGGGGGCGGTGCCCTCCAGCGTTTCAGCCAGAATCGGCGAAACGCGCCAGTCCAACGGGTCGGTGTTGGCATCCACGCTGCGGGCGCCGAACCAGGCCATCAATTCCGCCGTCAGCGGCGGGAAATTGGCATTGCGGCCTTTCGACGGGTACTTGGCCGCGGCCTCTCGCAGATCGGTGGCCGGGTAGATGAGCACCTGCAGCGCGAGCGGCCAGCCGGCATCCCGCGCGGCCAGCGCCACCACGGCCGATAAATGCCCGCCCGCGCTGTCGCCGCCGACGGCGATGCGCTGGGCATCGATCTCGAAATCCGCGGCGTGCTCGACAAGATAGCCGTAGGCCGCGATCGCGTCTTCGGACGATGCCGGCAAGCAATACTCCGGCGCCAGGCGATAATCCACGGCGACCACCTGACAGCCCGCGCGCTCGGCCAGTTGGCGACAGACGCGATCATGGGATTCCAGATCGCCCAGCACCCAGCCGCCGCCGTGGAAATAGACCAGCGTGGGGGCCGCGCCCGCGGCCAATGCCTCGGGCCGGTAGCGCCGCGCACCGATCGTGCGGCCCTCCAGGGCGATCTCGTGATCGCTGACTGTGGCCATGGGCACCGGCTCGCCACCGCTGGCGGCCAGCGTGTCGATATAAAACTGGCGCGCATCGGCCAGGCCCAGATCCTCGAACGAGATCGCGGCTTCGCGCATCTTGGCGACAACGCCGGCGACTTCCGGGGTGAGCGACATAAACGGTCCTTGTAAACGCCTGGATGAGAGCGTGTTTGATAGCACGATTGCCCCGCCGCGTGCAGACCGGATAAAGCCCACGCCAGGAATTTGACGGCTTTGCAGATCACGGCGTACCTTGACCGCACCCCACCCCCGGTGGGGTGTAAATTAAAGAGGCAAACAATGAAACTCAAAATAGACGGCATGACCTGTGAACACTGTGTGGCCGCTGTACGCGAGGCGCTGACCGACGTCGACGGCGTGGTACAGGTCACCGACGTGAGCCTGGCCGATGGCACGGCTGAGATCGAAGGCAACCCCGACAGCGACGTGCTCTTGGCCGCCGTCGAGGCCGAAGGCTATACCGCAAGCGTTGCCCAATGAGTGACGCGCACGACACGCCGGGATGCTGCGACGCGCTGGCCATCGACCCGGCGATTCGTCGCGACGCGTTGGCCCGGCTGCGCTCGATCCGTGGGCACGTCGAGGGCATCGTGCGCATGCTGGAGCGCGACGATGTCTATTGCGTGGACGCACTCAAGCAGATCAAGGCGGTGCAGGGCGGCCTGGCCAAGACCTCGGACACGATCCTGCGCGGTCACTTGAAGCACCATGTGGTCACGGCCCATGAGCGCGGCGATGACGATGCGATCGTTGCCGAGTTGATGGACGTATTGAAGTATCGCTGAGCGCGCCGATATGTCCGAGACGACCACGCTCGAGTTCGGTATCGATGGGCTCATGTGCGGCGCCTGCGCAGCACGGGTCGAGAAGAAGATCGCAAAGGCGGCCGGTGTCGTATCGAGCTCGGTGAACCTGGCGACCGAGAAGGCCGCCGTCGTCGTTGACGATGCCACGCGAGCGTGCGGCGTGTTTGAAGCCGTGGCGGCCGCGGGGTATCACCCGCAAGCGGCAGCGCTGCGGCTTGATGTGGGGGGCATGCACTGCGGCGGCTGTGTAGCGCGGGTCGAAAGAGCGCTTGCGAAAACACCGGGCATACGACGTGCCACGGTGAATCTGGCGACCGGCCGCGCCGATATCGCCTATATTTCGGGCGCGATTGATACCGCCGATATCGTGTCGCAGATCGAGGCGACCGGCTATACCGCCACGGTGCCACAGCGCGCGCCTGCGGATGAGCCGGCCAGCGGCCACGACGAAGCCGCGGCCCTCAAGCGCGATGTGTTGATTGCCGCGCCTTTCACGGTCGGCGTGTTCGTGATCGCCATGGGGCAGATGCTGCCCGGTATCGGCACAGCGCTGGCGACGATCGCCTCGCCGGCCACTTGGCTGACGATCCAGCTATTGCTGGTTCTACCGATACAGTTCTGGGCCGGGCAGCGCTTCTATCGCACGGGCTTCAAGGAGCTGGCCCATGGTGCGCCGGGCATGAACAGTCTGGTGCTGATCGGCTCGAACGCCGCATTTCTGTATTCGCTGGCGGTATGGCTCGTGCCCGGGCTGTTCCCGCCCGGCACGGCCCATGCATATTTCGATGCGGCAGCCATGATCGTGACCTTGATTCTGTTGGGCCGTTGGTTGGAGGCCGTGGCCAAGGGGCAGACCTCGCAGGCAGTACGCGGGCTGCTGGCGTTACAGGCACGTACGGCGCGGATATGGCAGCACGAGGCCTGGCAAGAGATCACGATCGATGGCATCAAGGTCGAGGACCGGGTGCTGATACGCCCCGGCGAGCGAGTGCCGGTGGATGCCTGCATCGTGGCCGGGCGCTCCACGGTCGATGAATCGATGATCTCTGGCGAGCCGATGGCCGTCGCCAAGCACGGCGCCGATACGCTGATTGCCGGGACGATCAACCAGACCGGCACGCTCGAAGCCACGGTCACGCACGTCGGCGATGACACCACGCTGGCGCGCATCATTCGGCTGGTCGAAGACGCCCAGGCCGAAAAACCGGCCATCCAGGCGATCGCCGATCGGATCGCCGGCGTGTTCGTGCCGGTGGTGATGGGGATCGCGGCGGCCACGTTCATCGGGTGGGCGTTGCTTGGCCCGGCGCCGGTGCTCTCGCATGCGTTCGTGGCTGCGGTGGCCGTGCTGCTCATCGCCTGCCCCTGTGCCATGGGCCTGGCCACGCCCACGGCGATCATGGTGGGCACCGGCCGGGCCGCGCGCCTGGGCGTGCTGTTTCGTCGCGGCACCGCCATCGAGGCATTGTCCCAAGTGGATACCGTGGTTTTCGACAAGACAGGCACGCTCACCCAGGGCCGACCCGCGGTGACCGATATCCAATGTGCGGCAGGCCGCGATGAAGACGATATGCTCGCGCGTATCGCCGCACTGGAGACCCGCAGCGAGCATCCGCTGGGCGCGGCGATCATGGCGGCGGCCGAAGATCGCGGCCTGCGGCTTGCCGCGGTGGATGATGTCGAAATAGAAACCGGGCAGGGTATACGCGGGCAGGTGGCTGGCGCGTTGGTCGCCATCGGCTCGGCGGCCTACATGACGCATCTGGGCATCGATATCGGTCCCTGGCCGGCCGAGGCCAATCGTCTGGCCGCACAAGCGCGCACGCCACTTTATGTGGCTATCGACGGCCAGTTTGCCGGGCTTGTCGCCGTGGCTGACCCGGTACGTGCCGAGGCGCGCGATGTGGTGACGGCACTTCAGGCCGCCGGCTTGTACGTGGCCATGCTCACCGGCGATCAACGCGCCACGGCGCAGGCCATCGCGGCCGAGCTGGGCATAACGCGCGTCATCGCCGACGTACGGCCCGCCGACAAGGCCAATGAAATCGCCGCTTTGCAGCAAGACGCACATCGTGTGGCCTTCGTGGGCGACGGCATCAACGATGCACCGGCCCTGGCCCGAGCCGATGTTGGCATCGCGATCGGCACGGGTACGGATATCGCCATCGAGGCCGGGGATATCGTCTTGATGCGGGCCGCACTGGACGGCGTATTGAACGCGCGCCGAATGGCCCGGGCCACGATGCGCACCATTCGTGGCAACTTCGTCTGGGCCTATGGCTACAACGCAGCCCTCATACCGCTGGCGGCCGGGCTGTTCTATCCGTGGACGGGCTGGCTGTTGAACCCGGCCATTGCGGCCGGGGCCATGAGCCTGTCGAGCGTGTTCGTGCTGGCCCACTCATTGCGGCTGCGCCGTATCAAGACGATCACGGGCCGTCGAGAAACGTATTAGCCGGCGGCAGGTCAGGCAAAAAGCGATAGATCGTGGTCTGGCTGTATTTTTCGCCCGGGCTCAGGATCGTGTTCGGGAAATCCGCCTGATTGGGAGCGTCGGGAAACCGTTGGGCTTCCAGGCAAAAACCCGAGCGCGGCGGATAGGTCTTGTCGTTCTTGGCCACGAAACCGCCCGGTAGATTATTGCCGGTATAAAACTGCACACCGGGCTCGGTGGTGAACATCTCCAGCCCGCGGCCGGATTCCGGCTCGATCACGCGGGCCGCCAGACGGGCGATATCGCCTTCGGTATCCAGCACCCAGTTATGGTCATAGCCCCCGGCGCGGATGAGCTGCTCGTGATCGTCATCGATTGCATCGCCGATACGCCGCGGCCGCATGAAATCCAGCGGCGTGTAGGCCACCGATTCCAGGGCGCCGGTCGGAATCATCGCCTCGTTTACCGGGGTGAAGCGGCTGGCGTTGAGCGTGGCCACGTGCTCCAGCACGCTCGGCATGCCGGCCCCGGCCAGGTTGAAATAGACGTGGTTGGTCAGGTTCACCGGCGTGGCCCGGTCACAGACGGCCGAGTAGTGCAGGCGCAGGCGGTTGGCATCGTCCAGCGTATAGCGCACGGTGACCGCCAGGTTGCCGGGAAAGCCCATCTCGCCGTCGGGCGAGAAATAGGTCATCTCCACGCCCACGGTGCTGCCGGCATCGAACGATTCTGATGCCCAGACACAGCTGTCGAACCCGTGCTGGCCACCATGCAACGTGTTGGCGCCTTCATTGGCCGAAAGCTCGTGCGCCGTGCCGTTGACATCGACACGCGCGCCGCCGATCCGGTTGGCATAGCGCCCGATCGTGGCACCGAAGTAGGCATCGTTTTCGCCGAGATAACCGTCCAGCGAATCAAAGCCCAGGGTGATGTCTTCGCTGTTGCCGTGCATGTCCGGCACGTGGACGGCGTGGATACGCGCACCGTAGGTGACAAGCTCTACCGTCATACGGCAACGATTGGTCATCCGGTAGCGCCAGATCGGGGTGCCGTCGGGCATCTGGCCGAACGGTTCCCGGGTGACGGCCAGTGCCGGGCGCGGCGTTTCGGTCAAGGTTTCGGACATGCGGGTGCTCGAATCAGGGATACCTTAGCGTGCCGTTATTCGTAAAAAGCGTCCACTACGCCGCGAGTGCCAATGAGAAAGACATCGGCGACGAGTCTAAAGGGCGCGATATCGCAATCTGAACGCATGTTTTCGATACAGCGGGCATAGCGTGCGTAAACGCCGGCGTATTCGTCCTTGGTGGCATCCACCACGAGCTGGTCATCCACGTGCAGTTGCGCACCGCCATCGCCAAGCTGGACAGGGCCGGCATCGGTCTGGATATCGATCGTCCAGCCGGGGGCGCCGGTATGACGGAAATCGAAAACGGCCGCGATCGGGATGTCGTCGCCCGTGACGAAGGCCAGCTCGGCGGCGATCGGCGCATCACAGTTGCTGGGCATATCCAGATGCGCACGCGTGGCTCGTACGGGCGTATCGACAAGTGCCGTCAAGATCGAGAACGCATTGATGCCGGGATCGAACACGCCCAGCCCGCCGGCCTGCCAGATCCAGGCCTGGCCCGGGTGCGTTACCGTCACATCCTCGCGCCAGTCGATATCGATGCGCTGGATACGGCGCCCGGCCAGTGCCTGCCGGGCGGCCTCGATTCCCGGAGCATGCCGCGAATGCCAGCTGGCATACAACACCACGCCGGCGCGTTCGGCGCGCTGCCCCAGATCGATCACCTCGGTCAGCGTGATGCCCGGCGGTTTTTCGAGCATCACGTGCCAGCCGGCCGCGATGGCCTGCGTGGCTACGGTATGACGGATCTGTGGCGGCACGGCCAGCGTCACGGCATCGATGGCAATCTCGCTGGTCGCCAATGCGTCCAACGAGGCGAACGTGGCCGGTGTCGTTGTCGCATCCGTATCGAGATTGGGATCGACGAGTGCGACGAGCTCGAACGTGTTTCCGGCATCGATGGCTGGTAGATGTTCGTCGGTGGCGATCTTGCCGGCGCCGATGATGGCCAGTTTGATAGGCATGGGCATGCTCAGGTAAGCGGGCGAAACGAGGATTTGACCAGCCCCGGCGTATCCACGGCCATCGCCAGCAGGGCGCCGGAATCTGGCCAGCGGACCAAGTCGCTGGCCGTCATGTCTTCACGCGCGGTAGTGACATACAGCGTTTTAAGGTCCGGGCCGCCAAAGCAGGGCATGGTCGGGTTCAACGCGGCCATGGGATAGCGCGCCACCAGCCGGCCGCGCTCGTCGAAGCGTGCAACGGCCGCGCCGCCAAATAGCGCGCTCCAGTAGTGGCCGTCGGCATCGACGGCCGCACCGTCGGGATAACCTTCCAGATCGATTGCGTTCAAGTCGATCCAGGGCTCGCCGGGGCCGATTTCCCCAGTGGCCGCGTCAAAGGCATGGCGCCGGATCACGCGGGTCGGCGTATCGGTGTGATACAGCCACGCGCCGTCAGGGGAAAACGCCAGCCCGTTAGTGATCGTCATGGCCGGTACACGAGAGACCAGGGCCTGGCCGTCGTAGCAATACAGATCGGCATCGGCTTTATCGACGTCCTCGTTCATCGCGCCGATCCAGAATCGCCCGGCCGGGTCGCAGCCGCCGTCGTTGAAGCGATGGCGCCGCGTCTCGTAAGGGGCCGCGCTGATGTGGGCTGTCTTGGTGAGCTGGCCGTTCAACTGCCAAAGGCCCGAGCGGCAAGCGGCGATGAAGCCGCCGTCTGCGGCGGGTACCACACAGGTGATCGCTTCATCGAAATCCACGACGGTATGGGCAGCGGTCGCCGGCACCAGGCGATGCACGGCAAAACCCTTGATATCCACCCAATAGAGTGCCGCTTCATCGGCGTGCCAGACCGGGCCTTCGCCCAGTTCCATGGCCAGCGGAACAGCGATCTCGAACTTGGCGTCGTCGTTCATGATTTGTTTTCCAGCGCGGCAACGCTGCGATCGACCACGGTATCGATACCGGCATCGATATCGATGCGATGGGCCTCGTCGGCGCCGGGCACCTCCAGCGTATCGAACTGGCTCTGTAGCATCGCCGGCGAGAAGAAATGCTCGCGTTGCTGCATGCGCCCGAGGATCACCTCGTAGCTGCCATGCAGATACACGAACTGCAGCGCGGGATCACCGCGGCGTAGCTGATCACGATACGTGCGCTTGAGCGCCGAACACCCGATCAGCACGGTCATTTCGTCATCGCGATAATCACGAATCAGCTGGGCGAGAACGTCGAGCCAGCCGGCGCGGTCGTCGTCGGTCAACGGCTCGCCGCGCGCCATCTTTTCGATATTGGCCCGCGGGTGATAGCGATCACCGTCGAGAAACGCAGCCCCCACGCGTTGGGCGATACGCTCGCCGATCGCGGATTTGCCGCTGCCCGATACGCCCATGACGATACAGCGCCCGGTGAACGTCTTTTTCTGTGAATCCGTAATGATGAAGCCTCAGCAGCTGCTATCGGTGAGTTTGGGCACGCCCATGCCGAACACGGGCCGCAGGCGGATACCGATGATCGTACCGACAAGACCGACCACACCCCAGAGCCAGCCGTGCAACGAGAACGAGGCGATGCCGCCGAAATAAGCGCCGATATTGCAGCCAAAGGCGATACGCGCCCCGTAGCCCATCAAAATACCGCCGATCATTCGCGCGGCGACGAGTCGCCATGGCATGCGTCGGACCAGGGCGAAGGTACCACCCAATGCGGAGGCCGCCATCGCCCCGAAGATGATGCCGATATTCATCACGCTAGTGCGATCAGCCAGGATCGGCACCGACAGGCCACCGGCATGGTGACCGGACCAGTAGTACCAGCTCTGGACATCCACGCCCGTCAAAGCCAACAATTTCGAGCCCCACAGAGCGAATGCACTCGTGATGCCCCAGGGCTTGCCCGAGATCGCCAGGGTGGCCGCATTGAGTGCTGCCAGAACCAACGCCCCGACCCAAAGGGGCCAAGTGCCACGCACCAGCCGCGCAAGGCCCACCGCACTCGGCGGGCCCACCCGCGGCGGCGGGTTCAACCGGCGCTCCACGGCCAGCGTGGCCAGCACGATCGCGCCGATCAGAATCGCCTGCATGACCAACGCGCCGGTATAGCCAAACCCCGTATCGGCCAGCGAAACCGTTTTCCACACGAAATCCGGCTGGAGCCAGAAACCGAAATCATGCGCGCCCCACACCGAGCCGATGATGAAGCCGCCCAGCGTGATCAGAATCGAGGTCTGGCCCGAGCCCACGGTATACAACGAGCCCGAAGCACACGCCCCGCCCAGCTGCATGCCGATACAGAAGATGAACCCGCCAAAGGCAACCGACAGGCCCACTGGAAACACATAACCGGTCAATGGCCCGCCAAAGATCGTGGTACCCGCGGCCAGTAGCGGGGCAAACAACAGGCTGGCCACCGCGAGCATGAGCATATGCGCGCGAAGCGTCTGCCCCTGGCCCACGGCCATGATCTGGCGAAACGCCGAGGTGAAACCGAACCGGGCGTGGTAAAGCGCCACACCCAAGGCCAGCGCGATCACGAACAACAGCCCCTGCGCCAGCCCGTATCCCCCAAAGAGCACGCCCGCCAGGCCCAGGGCGGCCAGCCCGGCCACGATCGCCGGCACCGGCAAGGGCGGCGCCGGCCGCTCAAGATTGCGTGCAGGGCGCTCGGGATTACGAACGTCGGCCATGGCGGGTCTCTGGCGAATCTCTGGCGAATCTCTGGCAAGTCTCTGGCGCTAGTTTAGAGATTGTAGCCGCGGCGCACGAGGCCGGGCGACCGACTATTGTCGGGGTGTCGGCCGTGTTTTGCCGGTGCCAATGTCGAATGACTCCGTGCCTTTGAGAGGAATACGTCATGCTCGATACGGCCGCTGCCACGAAGATTCAGAACGTCCTGTCTGCGCTGAACCGCGCGCTCGCCAACCACAAGATCGACGATGCGCTGGAGCTGTTCACCGACGACTGCTATTGGCGAGACCTTTTAACCTTCACCTGGAACATCAAAACCGTCGAAGGCAAGCCCGAGATACGCGACATGCTCGAGCAACGCCTGGCCGATGTGGTCCCGGCGGATTGGACAGTCGATGCCGAAGAACACGCCGCGCACGCCAAGGGCATCACCGAAGGCTTCTTCACCTTCGATACGGCCGTCGCCCGTGGCCACGGTTATGTTCGGTTAAAAGACGGGCTGATCTGGACCCTGCTCACTGCCATGCACGAGCTCAAGGGCCACGAAGAACCCAAGGGTAATGCACGGCCGATGGGCGCGCGTCACGGGGCCGAGCAAGGCGAGCCCACCTGGGCCGAGGAACGTGAGGCCGAACAAGCCGAGCTTGGTATCACCACCCAGCCCTACGTGCTCATCATCGGCGGCGGGCAGGGCGGCATCGCGCTCGGCGCCCGGCTGCGCCAACACGGCGTGCCCGCGCTCATCGTCGAAAAGAACGCCCGCCCGGGCGACTCCTGGCGCAAGCGCTACAAGTCGCTGTGCCTGCACGACCCGGTCTGGTACGACCATCTGCCTTATATCAAGTTTCCCGATAACTGGCCGGTCTTTTCGCCCAAGGACAAGATCGGCGACTGGCTGGAAATGTACGCCAAGGTTATGGAACTGAACTTCTGGGGCGCCACCGAAGCAAAACAGGCCAGCTACGACGAGACGACACAAACCTGGACCGTCGACGTCGAGCGCGACGGTGAGCGCGTCACGCTTCAACCCAAACACCTCGTGCTGGCCACCGGCATGTCGGCCAAGCCCAACGTGCCGGGCTTTCCGGGCCAGGATATCTTTACCGGCATCCAGCAGCACTCCTCGGAACACCGCGGCCCGGACGACATGGCCGGCAAGCAAGTGGCCGTCGTGGGCTCAAACAACTCGGCCCACGATATCTGTGCCGCGCTAGCCGAGAACGGCGTGGACGTCACCATGATCCAGCGCTCGTCCACGCATATTTCCAAGTCCGACTCGTTGATGAAACACGCCCTCGGCCCGCTCTACTCGGAAGAAGCCGTAGCCCGTGGCATCACCACCGAAAAAGCCGACTTGATCAACGCCTCGATCCCCTACGGCCTGGCGCCCGAGTTTCAAAAACCGGCCTTCGATACCATTCGCGAAGAAGACGCCGATTTCTACCAGGCACTCGAAGACGCCGGCTTCATGCTCGACTTCGGGGCCGACGACTCCGGCCTGTTCATGAAGTATCTCCGCCGCGCCTCTGGCTACTACATTGACGTCGGCGCCTCACAGCTCATCATCGACGGCAGGATCAAGCTGGAAAGCGGCTCACAGGTCAAAGCACTCACCGAGAACAAGGTTGTCCTCGAAGACGGCCGTGAAATCCAAGCCGACGCCGTCATCTACGCCACCGGCTACGGCTCCATGAACGGCTGGGCTGCTGATCTCATCTCACAAGACGTCGCCGACAAGGTGGGCAAGGTTTGGGGGCTGGGCTCCGACACCCCCAAAGACCCGGGCCCGTGGGAAGGCGAACAACGCAACATGTGGAAACCCACCCAACAAGACAACCTGTGGTTCCACGGCGGCAACCTGGCCCAGTCGCGTCATTACTCGCATTATCTGGCGTTGCAGTTGAAGGCACGGATGGCGGGTATTTCCATGCCGGTTTACGGGCTGCAGGAGACGCACCATTTGAGTTGATGGCCCATCTTCTGGCAGGCCGTGGGGCTTTACGCCTCGGCGTTGCATCAACCGAAGCGACGTCATGTCGATTGCTCTTGCCTAACGGCGGTCGGGTCTTGTCGGTTCCGCTCGTTTGGTTTCCGCGTCTTGCAGTTACGACGCACGAGCAACTGTCGACTTCGAACTGATTGCGCAAAGTGCAGGCGCGTTTCAGTCGGTGATTGGCTCGGGCGCGAAATACGCTCAAGAGTGGCCTATGGATCATCGTCAGCCATGGGGTAGCCGACAATAAAAAGCCCGATCACGAAACCGCGATCGGGCTTTTTCATACGGTCGCTCTAAACGTTACGACTCGACGTGGAACGCCATCGTTGCCTCGACGGCTTTTTTCCAGCCGCCGTAGAGTTCGTCGCGTTTCTTCTCGTCCATTTTCGGCGAGAAGGTGCGATCGATGGCCCATTGTTCGGTGATCTGTTCCTTGGATTCCCAGAAGCCGACGGCCAGGCCGGCCAGGTAGGCCGCGCCCAGTGCGGTGGTTTCGTTGACCTGGCTGCGGATGAGGTCGGTGCCGAGCATGTCGGCCTGGAACTGGGCCAGGAAGTTGTTGGCGATCGCGCCGCCGTCGGCGCGTAGTTCCTTGAGTTCCAGATCCGCGTCGGCCTGCATGGCCAGCAGGACATCGGCGCTTTGATAGGCCAGTGATTCGATGGCCGCGCGGATGAAGACTTCCTTGCTGGTGCCGCGCGACAGGCCGAACATGGCGCCGCGGACGTTGGAGTTCCAGTACGGCGCGCCCAGACCGGTGAAGGCGGGTACGAGATAAACGCCGTCGTTGTCGCCGGCGCGTTCGGCGTAGGCTTCGGAATCGCTGGATTTGCCGAGCATGCGCAGGCCGTCGCGCAGCCACTGGATGACGGAGCCGGCCACGAATACCGCGCCTTCCAGGGCGTATTCCATCTCACCGTCGACTTCCCAGGCCACGGTCGTGAGCAGGCCGTTCTCGGACGCTGTGGCCTCGGTGCCGGTGTTCATGAGCGTGAAACAGCCGGTGCCGTAGGTGTTCTTGGCCATGCCGGGGCTAAAGCAGGCCTGGCCAAACAGCGCGGCCTGCTGGTCACCGGCCATGCCGGCAATGGGGATTTCGTTGCCGAAGAAATACTTCGGCTGGATATGCCCGTAGACCTCGCTGTTGGACTTGACCTCCGGCAGCATGGATTCAGGCACGCCGAACATTTCCAGCAGCTCCGGATCCCACTGCCGCTCGCGGATGTTGAACATCATGGTGCGCGAGGCGTTGGAGACGTCGGTGACGTGAACCTTGCCGCCAGTGAGGTTCCAGACCAGCCAGGTGTCAATGGTGCCGAACAGCAGATCGCCGTTTTCGGCTTTTTCCTTGGCGCCGTCGACGTTGTCGAAAATCCACTTGAGCTTGGTGCCGGAGAAATAGGCATCGATCACCAGGCCGGTCTTGTCGCGGATCATGTCTTCGTGACCGGCTTCGCGCAGCTCGTCACAGATGGCCGCGGAGTGGCGCGACTGCCAGACGATGGCGTTATACACCGGCTGGCCGGTGTTCTTGTCCCAGACCACGGTCGTTTCGCGCTGGTTGGTGATGCCGATTGAGGCTATTTCCTCGACATCCACACCGGTGTTGTTGATCAGCTCGGTGAGCGTGGTCAGCACGCTGGTCATGATTTCGCGCGGGTTGTGCTCGACCCAGCCGGGGCGGGGGAAGATCTGCTCGAACTCGCGCTGGGCGATACCGGCGACCTTGCCGTCGTGATCGAACAGCATAGAGCGCGAGCTGGTCGTGCCCTGATCGATCGCCAATACGTATTTCTTGTCGTCACTCATGAAAAGCGGCCTTCATCAAGATAAATTCAGTCGTGGCTTTAATAGACAGTGGCAGCCAGCGCGGCCAGCGAGCCGCCAATCAACGGGCCGACGATCGGCACCCAAGCATATCGCCAGTTGCTGTGGCCCTTGTTCTTGATCGGTAGCATCGCATGCGCGACCCGCGGGCCGAAATCACGTGCCGGGTTGATGGCATAGCCCGTGGGCCCGCCGAGCGAGGCGCCGATGGAAACCACCAGTAACGCCACAGCCAGTGGGCCAAGCTCGTTCGGGGTGTTGCCGAACATGATGATGATGAAAATCAGTACAAAGGTGCCGATGATTTCAGTGACCAGGTTCCAGCCAAAAGACGGGATCTCCGGCCCGGTCGAGAACGTGCCGAGAATGGTCGCACTGTCTTGTGCCTCATCATATTGTTTCTTATAGGCGAGATAACACACAATCGCACCTAGCCAGCCACCGACCATTTCGGCAACCACGTAAGCCGTTGTTGTAGCGGCGTTTATGGGGATGCCATCGGCATATTCGGTGGCCGGGCCCAGCAGCAGACCGAGGGTGACGGCCGGGTTGAGGTGCGCGCCTGTATCAAAGGCCACCCAGACACCGCCATAGACGGCAAACCCCCAACCGAAAAAGATCATCAGCGGGCCGCCACCGTTGCCGCCGGTTTTATCCAACAAGGCATTGGCGACCACGCCGCAGCCCAGCAGAGTCAGAAAGGCGGTGCCCGCGATCTCGTGCACGAGAATCGTTTCTATGATGCCCACGGCTTAATCCTTTTTGTATCGGCCTTGTTGTATCGGCCATCGGCCGGGCACGCACACGGCGTAACGGCTCGATGCCCGCCCCCAGACGCGATCGGTGAGACGCGTAAAATCGTCCGCTGATTGTTCGGGTGATGACATTAACGCTCGAAAACGAACACTGGCAATTGCGCCGATAGTCGTAGAAACCGCGCGCTGCGCGGGTAAGAACGTTTGTCGTCGCTGTTTCACGTCGAGGTCACGTGAACGGGCACGCCGGCACGCGCGACAACATCGGCCAGCACGCCCGTCGGTGCGCCGTCGGTGAATACGCCGTCGAATTCGGCGATATTGGCCACGCGAATCAGCGCGGGACGCCCGTATTTGCTGGCATCCACCAGCAGATAACGCTTGCGGGCGTGCGCCAGGATCGCCTGCAGCAGACGGACCTCGTGGTAGTCGAAATCCAGCAGGGTGCCGTCGGCTTCGATGCCGGAAATACTGATTACCGCGTAGTCCACGCGAAAGCCGCGAAAGAACTCGATGGCCGACTCGCCGGTGATACCGGCATCCAGGGGCCGCACGAGGCCGCCGGCGAGCATGACCTCGTTGGATTCGACGGCCGATAGCGTGGCGGCCACGCGCAGGTTGTTCGTGACCACCTTGAGGCCACGGTGATGCTTCAACGCGGTGCCTACGGCCTGTGCCGTGGTGCCCAGGCCAATCGCCACGGCGGCATGATCCGGAATATGCGAGGCCGCCAGCTCTGCGATATGTCGCTTGGCCTCGGCGTGCAGGCCTTCTCGGGTTTCGTAGGCCAGGTTTTCGGTGGCCGGGGGCAGGCCGGCACCGCCGTGATAGCGCTGCAACAGGCCCTGGCGACAGAGCGCGTTGATATCGCGGCGCACGGTCTGCGGCGTGATATCGAACTCGCGCGCCAGTGCCTCGATGGCCACGAACCCGTGCTGTTGCACACGCGCGACGATGGCCGCCTGGCGCGGGGAGACAGCGGCATCGATGATCGATGAATCGGCCAAGACAACAGGCGTCGATGAACGAACGGCGCAAAGTCTAGGCCCGATGTTCGATTGTGAACATGCGACCATCGGCCAAGAGCGCGTTCGCATCGGTGGATGCCGATCGGCACCGTTATCATGACGATTATTGATCCCGTAAAGCTCGCCCGGATGACTGTCACCGAACCGCCTGTCATGTGCGAAGACGATATCGCGTGGATGCGCCGGGCCCTGGCCCTGGCCGATGCAGCAGCATCGGCAGGCGAGGTGCCAGTCGGCGCGCTTGTCGTGCGTGACGGTGAAATGCTGGGTGCCGGCCACAATCAGCCGATCGCGGCCTGTGATGCCACGGCACACGCGGAGATCGTGGCGATTCGTGCGGCCTGTGCGGCCGTGGGTAACTATCGTCTGCCCGGCGCCACGCTTTACTGCACGCTCGAGCCCTGTGCCATGTGTGCCGGGGCCATCGGGCATGCGCGTATTTCCCGCGTGGTCTATGGGGCCGATGATTTTCGGGCGGGGGCGGTGCATTCCATATTTTCGATACTCGACGAGCCGCGTCTAAACCATCGCGTGGCGCATGTGGGCGGGGTGCAGGGAGTAGAAAGTGCTACGCGCCTGCGTGATTTCTTCCGCCCCCGACGTGGCGGGTAACGAGTCGCTGGCCACGGTCGTGCGTGCTGCAGACGGGTAGTCGGCTACAAGACGACGATTCGGGCATTCGCAAGCCGCAGCCACAGTGATACTGTCGCGACATGACGACTCAAAAGACTTGGCGCGTCGCGGTTCTACCCGGCGACGGCATCGGCCCCGAAGTAATCGCCCAGGCCACGCGTGCGCTGGATACGTTGGCGGCCAGCGACCCCGGGCTGGCACTCGAATACGACACGTTCGAGTGGCCCTCGCATGCCTGGCACAAGGCCCACGGTGAATCGGCGCCGGCGGATTATCTGGCGCAGTTGGCCGGGTACGACGCGATCCTGCTCGGTGCGCTGGGCGACCCCGGCCCGATCGACGACGCCAACCGCTATCTGCTGTCCGACTCGGATTCGCTGGCGCCGCTGTTGGAAATCCGCAAGGGCTTTGACCAGTGGGTGTGCGAGCGCCCGGTGCGACGCCTGGACGGGGCGCTGCAGTATCTGGCCGATCCGCGCGCCAACGATATCGACATGCTCGTCATTCGCGAGAATTCCGAGGGCGAATACGTCAATCAGGGCGGGCGCCTGGCTCAGGGCACGCCCAATGAGGTGGTGACCCAGACCGCGGTATTCACCCATCGGGCAACCGACCGCATCATCCGGCATGCTTTCGAACAGGCGCGTGCCCGCGTGGCCCTGCGCAAGGTCGAGGGCCGCGAGCGTGATTTTGGTGGCAAGGCGGCCCAGGTCTGTCTGGTTACAAAACGCAACGCCCAGAAGTTCTGGGGCGATATGTATACCGAGATGTTTGCGGCCATCGCCAAGGATTATCCGGATATCGCCACCCATCACGAACTGGTGGATGCGGCCTGCATGAAGTTCGTCTCTCACCCCTGGGCGTTTGACGTGGTGGTGGCCTCGAACCTGCACGGCGATATCCTGACCGATCTGGCCGCGGTGCTGAATGGCGGCATGGGGGTTTCGCCCTCGGCCAACCTGAACCCGAGTGATCGCACGCGCCCGCCCATGTTCGAGCCCACGCACGGCAGCGCGCCGGATATCGCCGGCCAGAACAGGGCCGGCCCGGCCGCCATGCTGCTCACCGCGGCCATGA
The DNA here is from genome assembly GCF_003788585.1 of Salinisphaera japonica YTM-1. GTDB lineage: Bacteria > Pseudomonadota > Gammaproteobacteria > Nevskiales > Salinisphaeraceae > Salinisphaera > Salinisphaera japonica. Next base: position 36,064 of record NZ_AYKG01000029.1, read on the forward strand.
TGCTCGACTGGATGGGCGAGGCCGACGAAGCCGCCGCCCGTGCCGGCCAGCGGTTGAAGCAGGCCGTGGCCGATGATCTGGCGGCCAACGCCGACCAGCGCCGGGCCACGGACACCATCGGCGATGCCGTGATTGCGGCACTCGAGAAGGCCTGAAACCATTCATTGCAGGGCCTTCGTAACAGGTCTAGTGTCGAGCGCACAGCAACCAAAGACGACAGGCAAGGAGAACAGCCATGACGGCGACGCGCCACGGTAATCTGTCCCCGCTTCTGAAGCAGGCCACCGATGTCTACGCCGAGCGTGGCGAAGGCTGTTATCTGATCGATACCGAGGGCCAGCGCTATCTGGACTTTACCGCCGGTATCGGCGTGACCAGCACCGGTCATTGTCACCCCAAGGTGGTGGCCGCGGCCCAGGAACAGGTCGGCAAGCTGATCCACGGCCAGTACACCACGATCATGCACAAGCCGATTCAGGATCTGTCGGCCCGCCTGGCTGAAAAGATGCCCGGCGATATCGACACCATCTTCTATGCCAGTGCCGGGACCGAGGCCGCCGAGGCCGCACTGCGCCTGGCCCGCCAGGCCACCGGAAAACCGAATATCGTGGTCTTTCACGGCAGTTTTCACGGCCGGACCATGGGCTCGGCGTCCATGACAACCTCGGGCACTTATTATCGTGACGGCCTGCAGCCGATCATGGGCGGCGTGACCATCGCGCCGTTCCCGCATGCCTTTCGTTACGGCATGAACGAAAACGATGCCGCCGAGTTCTGTCTGCGCGAGCTGGACTATATTCTCGACACCTACAGCTCGCCGGGGGATACCGCGGCCTGCTTCATCGAGCCGATTCAGGGCGAGGGCGGCTTCGTGCCGGCCAGCACCAAGTTCATGCAGGGCCTGCGCGAGCGCTGTGATCATCACGACATGCTGCTGGGCGTGGACGAAGTCCAGGCGGGCTATGGCCGCACCGGTGAATTCTGGTCACACAGCCATTACGACGTGCAGCCGGATATCGTCATGACGGCCAAGGGGCTGGCATCGGGCTTCCCGCTGTCCGGTTTTGCCGCACCGCGCGGCATCATGGAAAAAGGCTGGGCCGGCTCGCAGGGCGGCACCTACGGCGGCAACGCCGTGGCCTGTGCCGCCGCACTCGCCACGCTGGACGTGATCGAGGAAGAAGGCCTGGTCGAGAACGCCCGTGACGTGGGCGCACATCTGAAAGAACGCCTGGAAAGCCTCAAGGACAAGCACGATTGCCTGGTCGACGTGCGCGGCAAGGGTTTCATGATCGGCTGCGAGATCCAGACCGACGGCATGGCCGACGGCGATCGCGCCGACCGGATCGTCAAGGTTTGTGAGGCCCATGGGCTGTTGCTGCTGCGCTGCGGGCCCAAGAAGAACGTCGTGCGCTGGCTGCCGCCGCTGATCGCCACCCAGCAGCAGATCGACGAAGGCGTGGATATCTTCGCCAAGGCACTGGATGCCACGGTCTGACAGGGCCTGAGAGTCCAAAGCCGTCGGTCACCGAATCGACGGCTTTTTTATGTCCGCTCTTTTAAACTCGGCGCGAAGAGCACTCAGGTAGATCGCCATGCGGGCCCGTTTTTTCGAGTTTGTCGAGCTGGCACGAAGCAGCTTCTGGTATCTGCCGTCGATGATGATGGCGGCCGGGCTGGCGTTGTTCGCGCTTACCTTGGCTATCGATAAGCTCGGCATCACCGGCGGATTCGTTGCCGCTGTTTTCTACAGCGGCGGGGTAAATAACGCTGCCAGTCTGCTACAGACGCTGACCGGGGCAATGGTTGCCATTGCCACCGTGGTCTTCTCCACGATGATGGTGGTGCTGACACTGGCCACCAGCCAGTTCGGCCACCGATTGATCCGCAGCTTCATGCGGGATCGCGCGAACCAGGCCGTGCTCGGTATCTTTCTGGCCACGTTTGTGTTCTGTCTGCTGGTTTTCCATATGGTCGGCAACGACGCCGACAACACGTTCGTGCCCGGCGTATCGCTGACAGTGGGTTTCGTGCTGGCGATTTTCTCTACCTGCACGCTGATTTATTTCACGCATCACATGGCCTCGCTCGTGGCCGCGCCCGAAGTGCTGGAAGCCGTGGGTAGCGAGTTCGATGCGGCGATCGCCCGTGTCTATCCCGCCCGCGCCGCCGGTGACGATAGGTCCAAGCGCCGCATGTCTTATCAGCCCACGGGCACGCCGCGTGACGAGGTGGTGTGCCCTCAGGCGGGCTACATACAGGTCATCGGCGTGGCCGCACTATGCGATCTGGCCGCAAAACACGACATCGTGATCGAGTCTGTCGTCACCTACGGCGATCATGTTGTGGCCGGGCTCGCTCTGGCGCGTATCCACGGCGGTGTTATCGACGACAGCATACGGGCTGCCGTGGCGCGCCAGTATGTCGTAGGCGATGAACGCCTGACCGATCACGATCTCCTGTTTGCGATCAATCAGGTCGCCGAGGTCGGTGTTCGTGCGCTTTCGCCGGCGTTGAATAATCCATACACCGCGATGGACTGCATCAACCGTATCGCGGCCTCATTGGCCGACGTGCTCTCCCGGGGCCTGCCGGATCTGGCCCATGTCGATGACAAGGGCACACCACGTTTCTTGTTGGACCTGCCCGATTTCGCCAGCCTGCTGGACGGCGCCTTCACGCCGCTGCGCAATTACGGCAGCACGAGTATCCAGACGATGATGCAGCTGCTGCTGACGATCGAGAAACTGGCCGAGCTGGCTCGCCGGGATGTCGAACAAAACGCGCTGCGCCGCTTGGGCCTGTTGAGGTTTCATACGAGTCCGCGCCAAGCGCTGTTTTACGGCAAGACGAGGCGTAGCCCGCGCCGCGCAGTCATTCTGCGCCAGTGGGCTAGAACGCTG
>NZ_AYKG01000030.1 GCF_003788585.1 Salinisphaera japonica YTM-1
GTGGGGTCTCCCCATGTGAGAGTAGGTCACCGCCAGGCTCTAATCGAAAAACCCCAGCCCAATCGGCTGGGGTTTTTTTATGCACAGCGTCTGCAGACGCCATCCCATGCCGCTGCCGCCGGGCTTTGCCGACGGATGATTGCGACACACGCGAGATATCGGTACAACTCGAGAATCGTTGACGACGCCTTTTACGTATGCGTCAGATGGATCTTGGTTGGGAGACGATACGTGCCGGTCATTCCTCGTATATTGAAACTCGATGCCGGCGGCTTGCCAGTCGAATGGATCGAGTGGCAACAAGCCGTCAGCCTGTATTTCACCGATAAGATCGCCTGGGAGGCAGGCACGGAGAAAATCCGCTTGCGTGGCGGGCGCTCTCGCGAGACGGGCGTGCGCAGCGAGCTGGCAATCGACTCGATCATCGCCGTGCGGGATCGCTCGCATCGTTTTGCACGAAACCTGGTCCCGGCCCTCACGCGTCGTGAATTATTCCACCGCGACGGCGGGTTGTGTCTGTATTGCGGCACACGGCTGACGTTCGGCCATATGCAGATCGAGCACGTTGTCCCCCGCTCCAAAGGCGGGCCCCATTGTTGGCAAAACGTGGTCTCGACCTGCGAGGCCTGTAATCGTTTCAAGGATGACCGCACGCCCGAGCAGGCCGGCATGAATTTGCTCGCGTTGCCCTACGAGCCCAACCTTGCGGAATGGCTCATGCTCGCCAATCGTCGTATTCTGGCGGATCAACAGGCTTTTCTGGAACGTCTTGCCCCGAAACGCGACCGCATGTCGGCCTGATTACCAAATGGGCGCCACGCGCTCGGACCCCATATGAGCGCAGGGTATGAGGATACGACCGCGATTATTCTCGCCGGCGGTCGGGCCACCCGTCTCGGGGGTATCGACAAGGGGTGGTATCAACTGGATGGCATCCCGCTGGTTCGCCATACGCTGGACCGTCTGAACGGCCAATGCCAAAAGACCGTCATCAGTGCTAACCGCAGCCACGCGGACTATGCCGCGCTTGGCTACCCGGTGGTTGCCGATCAACGGTCTGACTACGCCGGCCCCCTGGCCGGTATCGCCAGTGCGTTGGCAACGGTTGAGACCGAATTCGCGTTGGTTGTGCCGGTCGATACACCTTGGCTACCGCGCGATCTTTGTTGCTGCCTGCACGGTGCCATGACGCCGGACCATGATCTCGTCGTCGCGACAAGCCCGCATGGGCGCCAGCCGCTGCACTGTCTGCTCCGGGTCGCGCTTCACGGAGATCTGGCAGCTGCATTGGCTGCCGGCGAGCGTCGCGTCATGCGCTGGCAAGATAAGTTTTCCGCGGCCTGTGTTCACTGGTCAAGCGACTACCCGTTCAACAACATCAACAGCACACAAGACACCTCGCGCCCGCATGCTGTGGACCCGCCTGCCAAAGACGTTTGACTATGCAAAAAAATGGTTCTGTTTCGCCTAACGCCCCCATGCCACTGGCCGAGGCGCGACAACGTATCGTGGCTGATCTGAGCCCGGTCACCGACCTCGAGACCGTGGCACTGGCCGAGGCGCGTCATCGCGTACTGGCCCAAGATATCGTCGCCAGCGTCAACGTGCCGAGCGCCACGAATTCGTCGATGGATGGCTATGCGTTATGCCCTGGAAATGACGAAACGCGTCGAGAGTACGTGCAGGTCGGCCAGAGCCTGGCCGGACACCCGTTCGGCCAGGCGCTCGAGGCAGGTCAGTGCGTGCGCATTACCACGGGTGCGGTGGTGCCGGAGGGCGCTGATCGGGTTGTGATACAAGAAAACGTCGTGACCCAGGGCGATACTGTCACGATTGCCGCCGCCGACGATCTGCCGGGCGTCGAGGCTAATATCCGCCCGGCCGGCGAGGATATCGCAAAACAGGACACGATCTTCCAGGCCGGGCGATATGTTCGAGCGCCCGATATCGCGCTGATGGCATCGATCGGGCACGCGCATGTCAAAGTCCTGCGCCGCTTGCGGGTTGCTTTCTTCTCTACTGGCGACGAGCTCCGGCCGATCGACGGCCCGCTCGCCGTGGGTGAGATTTATGACAGCAACCGCTATGGCCTGGCGGCGATGATCGCTGATCTGGGCCTGGAAGGCGTCGATCTGGGCGCGGTTGGCGACGATCCCGCGGCATTGGCACAAGCCTTCGACAAGGCACGCGATTGTGATGTGTTGATCACGAGCGGCGGGGTGTCAGTCGGTGATGCCGATCACGTGCTCGACGTGCTCAAGACACGAGGCACGATCGATTTCTGGAAAGTCGCCATCAAGCCCGGCAAGCCACTGGCCGTCGGCACGATCGGCAACACGCGCTTTTTTGGCCTGCCGGGTAACCCCGTTTCCACGGCGGTGACCTTTATCCAGCTCGTGCGGCCCGCGCTTGTCGCCCTCGCCGGCGGCCAGCCCGCGCCTGCATTACGGTTCGAGTTGCCCACGACACAAGCACTTAGCAAACGCGCGGGCCGCGAGCACTATCTGCGCGCCTGTATCGAGCCCGGGCCAAACGGTTTGTGTGTCACCCCGGTTGGCCATCAAGGCTCCGGCGTGATGCGCTCGATGAGCCAGGCCAACGCGTTTGTGGTCCTGAAGGCAGAAACCGAGCACGTCGACCCTGATGCACTCGTTGCGGTCGAACCGTTTGCTCAAAGTGTTTGGCAGTAAGCGATCAAAAGCATGGCGTGTTATAACTGTATTGTGCAAAATATTATTTTTGACCAGACTTTAGTCGAATAAATATCTCGGTCACGTCGCTGGGCTGTTAAATTGTCTGTATTAGTTGAGTACGACCGTGCTCAATCGTTGCCTGTCTAGGGGGAAAGATGGCCGGATTTTTCGACAAATCACGTACCGTGGCTGCGCCGGGGTTCAACCGGTGGATGGTGCCACCTGCCGCACTTTGTATTCATTTGTGTATTGGCCAGGTATACGCTTTTTCGGTCTTCAAGATCCCGTTGACACAACTTATCGGCATCGACAGTTCGGCCGCCGGCGATTGGGATCAGTCGACGCTTGCATGGATCTTCTCGCTTGCCATCGCAGCTCTGGGTTTATCGGCTGCCTTTGGTGGCCAATGGCTTGAGCGAGCCGGTCCGCGCAAGGCCATGGCGCTCGCGGCGAGCTGTTTCGGCGGTGGCTTCATCATTGGTGCATTCGGTATCTGGTGGCACCAGATCTGGCTGGTGTATCTCGGCTATGGCGTAATCGGCGGCATTGGGCTGGGCATTGGTTATATTTCGCCGGTTTCAACGCTGATCAAATGGTTCCCCGACCGTCCGGGGCTTGCCACGGGCATGGCGATCATGGGCTTTGGCGGTGGCGCGATGATTGGCTCGCCGCTAGCCACCGCACTGATGTCGTTCTACTCGACCGACACTTCGGCCGGCGTAGGCTCGACCTTCCTCACCATGGGCATCATCTATTTCCTGTTCATGATGATTGGCGCGTTGATCGTCCGGGTGCCGGCCAAGGACTGGAAGCCCGCCGGCTATGATCCCGATGCCGACGGCAACAAAGAAAACAAGATGATCACGCGCGATCATGTGCACGTGAACCAGGCCATGAAGACGCCGCAGTTCTACCTGATCTGGCTGGTGCTGTTTCTTAACGTCACTGCGGGTATCGCACTGCTCGAGCAGGCCTCGCCGATGGCCCAAGAGATGGTGGGCACCACTGCCGCTGCGGCCGCCGGCTTTGTCGGCGTCTTGTCGATCTTCAATATGGCCGGGCGTTTCTTCTGGGCATCGACCTCGGATGCCATTGGCCGCAAAACGACCTATGCCATATTCTTCGTGCTGGGCATGGCGCTCTATGCGTTGGTGCCGACGGTTGCCGGCAACGGCTCGATCATATTGTTCGTGCTGGCATGCTGCGTCATCGTATCGATGTATGGCGGCGGCTTCGCCACCGTGCCGGCGTATTTGAAGGATATCTTCGGCACTATGCACGTGGGCGCAATCCACGGGCGTCTGCTCACAGCATGGGCAGCGGCCGGCGTCGTCGGCCCGGTGCTGCTCAACCAGCTGCGTGAAGGTCGTATCGAAGCCGGCGTGCCGCCGGCAGAAGCGTACACCACAACGCTCTATATCATGGTCGCGCTCTTGGCCCTTGGCCTGGTCTGCAACCTGCTGGTTCGTCCGGTCGCCGAGAAGCACCATTACGAGGGTGACGTAAACAACCCTGACTGACGGCGGTTAACAGCACTGCTGAGTACACCCACGCTGGTTTTCTGGAGAGATTGAATGACAACGACGTCAAACGCTGGTGGCGATCAGGCCACTACGCCGGTCTGGCAGATCGGGGCCCTGTGGCTCATGGTGACGCTGCCTGCGGCCTGGGGCTTCATCGAAACCGTTCTCAAATCCGTAGTGTTGTTTACGGGGTGATGAACGCGTGTTGTCGACGCTGACGCCCGCTTGGTTGGTCGCGTCGCAACATGCCGTAAACGCCTGCAAGACGTATCTTGAGTGCAAGATGCGTCTTGTTTGCGTTTCAGGCTCTGGATCACGCCATTCTTTTTGAAAACAGAGCGATTCGGCTGCCGTGATGGCGCGGCCAAGCCGGATCGTTTAGCCGCCTCGTTTGGAGTTGAACCATGTCAGAATCCCGTCAAGAGTCGCCCCGTATCACCCCGATGCCCGATGCCGATCACGACGCACGGGTTCATGAGTACGACAACCCGGCCGGCGGTTGGGGCGCGCTCAAGGCCGTCAACAAGCATCTGTGGCACAGCGGCCAGGCCACATCGAACGGCTTTTCGCTGCTCAAGATGAACCAGCCGGACGGCTTCGACTGCCCGGGCTGTGCCTGGGGTGACCCCAAGCATGGGTCGTCGTTCGAGTTCTGCGAAAACGGCGTCAAGGCCATCACGTGGGAGGCCACCACCAAGCGTGTCTCGCGTGAGTTCTTTGAAAAGCACTCGGTCAGCGAGCTCAAGACCTGGGATGACTATCATCTCGAGGATGAGGGGCGCCTGGTCGAGCCGATGCGCTATAACCCCGAGACGGATCACTACGAGCCGATCAGCTGGGACGCCGCCCTCGATTTCATCGCCGATGAGCTGAAGGCGCTGCCCACGCCGGACGATGCGATCTTCTATACCTCGGGCAAGGCGTCGAACGAATCGGCCTATGTCTTCCAGCTGTTGGCTCGTCTTTACGGCACCAACAACATGCCGGACTGCTCCAACATGTGTCACGAGGCCAGCGGCGTGGCCCTGGGCTCCGCGTTGGGGGTCGGCAAGGGCAGCACACAGCTCGAGGATTTCGAAAAAGCCGATGCCATCTTCATCTTCGGCCAGAACCCCGGCACCAACCACCCGCGCATGCTGGGGGTGCTGCGTGAAGCAGCCGAGCGCGGTGCAGACATCGTCTCATTCAACCCGCTGAAAGAGCGGGGTCTGGAAAAGTTCCAGGATCCGCAGAAAGCCTGGGAGATGATGAGCAACGGCAGCCACCGGATCAGTAATTATTACTTCCGGCCCAAGCTCGGCGGCGATATGGCGGCCGTGCGTGGCATGGCCAAAGCCCTGTTCGAGCGCGAAGCCGCCGGCGAAACCGTGCTCGATCACGATTTTCTGGCCACACACACGGCGTTTCTCGAGGATTACCGCACCCGCGTGACGGCCACCGACTGGGCGACGCTGGAAGCCCAGTCCGGCATGTCCAAGGCCGACATGGAGGAAGCCGCGGCGATCTATGCGCGTTCCAACGCCACGATCTGTTGCTGGGCGATGGGCATCACCCAGCACAAGCACTCGGTCATCACCGTGCGCGAGATCGTCAATCTGTTGATGCTGTGCGGCAATCTGGGCAAGCCCGGCGCCGGCACCGCGCCGGTACGCGGGCACTCCAACGTGCAGGGCGACCGCACGATGGGCATCTTCGAAAAGCCGTCCAAGGCGCTGCTCGACTCGCTCGAGAACAAGTATGGCCGGCCCATGCCCCGCGAATGGGGCGTGGACTCGGTCGGTGCCGTGGCGGCCATGCGCGACAACCCGGGCAAGATCTTCGTTGGCCTGGCCGGCAACTTCACGCGTGCCATCTCCGACAGCGTGGTCACCGAAAGAGCGATGGCCAATTGCCGGCTGACGGCGTTCATCAGCACCAAGCTCAATCGCAGCCATCTGGTGCATGGTGATCAGGCGCTGATCCTGCCCTGCCTGGGCCGTACCGAGATCGATCGCAACGGGGCCGGCAAATCCCAGCTGATCACGGTCGAGGATTCGATGAGCATGGTTCACGGCTCGGCAGGCATCAGCAAGCCCTCGGCCGATAGCCTGCGCTCCGAGATCGCGATTCTGACCGGCCTCGCCGAGCGTCTGGTCGGCCGCGAAGTCGTGGACTGGGCCGGCCTGCGAGAAGACTATGACGTGATCCGCGAGCATATCGCCGATGTGATTCCCGGTTTTCACGACTTCAATAATCGTGTGCGCCAACACCGCGGGTTCTGGCTGGGCAACCCGATTGCTGAACTCACGTTTGGCACCGAAACCGGCAAGGCCGAGTTCTCGGATGCCGAACTGCCCGAAGCGGTCATCCATCAGCAGATGGGGCAACGCCAGGGCTGGGTCACGCTCCAGACCATGCGCTCGCATGATCAGTACAACACCACCATCTATGGTTACGATGATCGCTACCGCGGTATCTCCAACGGCCGTCAGGTGATCTTCCTCAACCAGGATGATATTTCGCGCCTGGGCTTTGCCGACGGCCAGATGGTCAATCTGGTGGGTGAGTCCGACGACGGCGTGGAACGTCGGGCCGACGGGTTCAAGATCGTGGCTTATGACACGCCACAAGGCTGTGCCGCGGCTTATTATCCGGAAACCAACCCGCTGATCCCGCTCAGCCACCACGGTGACTTCAGCCACACGCCGGCATCCAAGTCGATCGCTATCCGGCTGGAGGCCGGCGCGGTGCCCGCGGCTTGATAGAAGACGATGACACACACCGTCTGCAGCAGGCCCTGGCCGCGCTGCAGGCGGCGTGCCCGGAGCTCGATCCGAGTGCTGTGGTCGTGCTCCTGGCCACGCGTGAATACCGGGCAACCGGCCGTGACAAAGGCATCAACACCGCCTTGCTGGCCCAGCAACTGGGCTTTGAACACGCGATGGTCTACCGGGCGGCCACGGAACTGGAAACCCGCGGCTATATATCGAGCACGCCCGTGGGCGGGGCCAGCCCCGCGCTGCGGCTCATGCCGCTCTGACGCGGCACAGCCAGCGCCTTCCTGAAATCGCTGAAACCGGCGTAATCTCGCGCGCGAACGCGCGCTTGCCGGTCACACACCCCCGACGCGGCCTGCTTACCTGCACGCAAACCATTGGTGTACGGAATAATCGCGTGCCTCTGACAACAAAACATGTACAAGGCAGCGACATGATCGGTTGTTTTATGCCAGATTAAGAGGTACCGATAAGTACATGCCCTGATACTCGAACGGACGGTCGAATTGTATTGTTGACTGTCCGCACGCATGAGCTGACAGGCCGCCATGGGCGCCTGTTCATTGATGCGGCGTCGGCCTTGATGCCCCGGCGTCGACTGACAGCAATCCTGCGTGGAAGAGACAGAGCAAAGCACAGGAGTCAGGCGTGGATCAGCAGGCCGAATTCTTTGATATCACCGTTGACGGTCAAGCCGTGACCGTACGTTCCGGACAACCGTTGCCCGAGGCATTGGATGCGGCCGGCGTCTATATGCCGCATTTGTGTTATCACCCGAGTCTGGGCCCGATCCAGACCTGTGATACCTGTTTCGTGCACGTAGACGGCAATCTCGTGCGTGGGTGCGGGGTGATCGTCAAGCCCGGCATGGAGATCGGGCTGGACAACGAAACCGCCCGTGATGCCCGCATGGAAGGCATCAACCGGGTCACCGCCAACCACGAGCTGTACTGCTCGCTGTGTGACAACAACAACGGCAACTGTGACGTGCACAACACCGTGCGCGATATGGAAGTGCCGGGCCAGGCCTACGAGTTCCGTGGCAAGCCCTACGAAAAAGACTACTCCAACCCTTTTTATATCTACGACCCAGACCAGTGCATCCTGTGTGGGCGCTGTGTCGAGGCCTGTCAGAACCTGCAGGTCAACGAAACACTGTCCATCGACTGGTCGCGCGAGCGTCCCCGCGTCATCTGGGACGAGGACGTACCGATCGAGGACTCCTCGTGTGTGTCCTGTGGCCACTGTGTCACCGTCTGCCCGTGTAATGCCCTGATCGAGAAGAGCGCGATCGGCAACGTCGGGCCGATGACCGCGCTCTCGCCGCAGAACCCCGACGGCTATCGCGAGCTCGGCCGCTCGGCCATCGATCTGGTCAAGACCGCCGAGCACACCACCGGGTACGGTGCGATCTTCGCGGTTTCCGAAGTCGACTCGGCCATGCGCAAGACCGACGTCAAGCGCACCAAGACGGTCTGTACCTATTGCGGTGTGGGCTGCTCGTTCGAAATGTGGTCGCGCGGGCGCGACATCCTGAAGATCGAGCCGCAGCCCGAAGCACCCGCCAATCAGATCTCGACCTGTATCAAGGGCAAGTTCGGCTGGGGCCACGTCAACAGCGAACACCGCTTGACCAAGCCGTTGATTCGCGAAAACGGCGCGTTTCGAGAAGCCGAATGGGACGAGGCCTACGCCTTGATCGCCAAGCGCTTTACCGAAATCCGCAACGAACACGGCCCGGACGCGCTGGCTTATATCGCCTCCTCGAAGTGCACCAACGAGGAGGGCTATCTGATGCAGAAGTTCGCCCGCGCGGTCATGGGCACGAACAACATCGACAACTGCTCGCGCTATTGCCAGGCCCCGGCCACCCAGGGCCTGTGGCGCACCGTGGGGTACGGCGCCGACACCGGCTCGATCGCCGATCTGGAAGCCGCCGAGCTTCTGATCGTGGTCGGTGCGAATACCGCCGAGACCCATCCGGTCATCGCCACGCGCTTCAAACGGGCCGCCAAGCTGCACGGCCAGAAGCATATCGTGGCCGATATCCGTAACAACGAGCTGGCCCGACGTGCCGACCTGCATATCAAGCCGAGCCCGGCGACCGATATGATCTGGATGAACGCCGTGGCCAAGTATCTGATCGACAACAACCTGCACGACGAAGCGTTCGTGCGCGACTATGTCGACGGCTACGATGAGTTCGTCAAGTCGCTGGAAGACTTCACCTTCGAATTCGCCATCGAACGGGCCGGCATCAGCCGTGAGGAGCTGCACAAGGTCGCCGACATGGTGGCCAATGCCAAGACCATCTGCGGCGTCTGGGCCATGGGCATCACCCAGCACACCATGGGCTCGGATACGGCCACGGCGTTCTGCAACCTGTTGGTGGTCACCGGCAACATGGGGCGTTTCGGCACCGGCGGCTATCCCATGCGCGGGCACAACAACGTCCAGGGTGCATCGGATTTCGGCAACATGCCCGATCGATTCCCCGGCTACGAGTTCGTCTCCGACGACGCGGTGCGCAGCCGCTACGAAGCAGGCTGGGGCGTGGCCCTGTCAGCCAACAAGGGCCGCAACAACCACCAGATGGTTCACGACATGCACGAGGGCGAGCTGAAATCGCTCTACGTCATGGGCGAGGATATGGCCATCGTGGACTCTGACGCTCTGGGCGTGCAGTCGGCTTTCGAGAAGCTCGACTTCTTCGTCGTGCAGGACATGTTCTTCACCCGTACCTGCGAGTTCGCCGATGTGGTGCTGCCCGGTAGCCCGTCGGTGGAAAAAGAAGGCACGTTCACCAATACCGAGCGTCGTATCCAGCGGCTGTATGAAGTCTTCCCGCCGATAGGGGATTCCAAACCCGACTGGCAGATCGTCACCGAGCTGGCCAAGCATCTGGGCCACGACTGGGGCTATACGCATCCCTCCGAGATCATGGACGAGGCGGCCGGCCTGGCCCCGATGTTCAAGGGCGTCAGCTATGACCAGCTCGAAGGCTTTGACTCGCAGCAGTGGCCGGTTTTCGAGCGGGGCCACGGCACCAAGAACCTGTATCTGCAGGAAGACGGCGATCTGGAGTTCCACTTCGAAAACGGTCGCGCCAAGCTGCATCCGGTCGCCTGGACCGAGCCCAGCGATCAGGTCGACGAGGAATACGACCTGCATCTCAACAACGGCCGGATCCTGGAGCATTTCCATCAAGGCAACCTGACCGACGAAACCGACGGCATCATCTTCAAGATCCGTGGCAGCTACGTTGAAGTCTCGCCCGAGCTTGCCGAGGAGCGCGGTATCAAGACCGGCTCGCTCGTGCGCTTGAAGTCACGCCGTGGCGCCGTGAAGGTGGCCGTGGAAGTCACGGATCGGGTTCAGGGCAACCAGATGTATATGCCGCAGCACGGCAAGAAGAACATCGAATGCATCAACGTGCTCACCAGCTTCAAGGCCGATAAGGACACCGATACCCCGGCCTACAAGGAGCTGGCGGTCAAGATGGAGGTTCTGGGCGAGCAGACCGATCCGCCGCTCAAGCCCAATAACCAGCGCAACAAGCCACGCCACCCCACCTCCGGCGTGCAGGTGAATCAGAAATGGGAGCGCGACGACTACAAGCGGCCGCCGAAGCTGAAACCGACCGGCAGCGGCTTGTAGGCCTTCATTCAAGACGGGCCGTCACACGGGCGGCCCGGCGTCATCTCTTGCAGGAGTTTCCCATGGCACAACAGATTCATTATCGCCCCGAACAAGCCAAGCGCCCCCATCCCGAAACCCAGGACGAGATGGAAAAGTTTGAAGGGCGCATCGCCGAGATCAACGGTCTGCTCGACCAGCTCTACGAGTCCGGCCTCATGCGCTGGGTCAAGGATTTCGTGGGTGCAATGCCCGATGTATCCATGATCGCCCTGGAAAGCATGAATACCCCCCAGGGCCAGGCTGGCATGCGCAATCTGCTGGTGTTAGCCAAGCAGCTGGGCCGGATCGATCCCGATCAGCTCGAACGCACCTTCGATGCCGTCAACAAGGGCATGGACCGGGCCGGAGAAACCGCCGACGGCAAGCACGACTCCAGCTACAACCCGCCCGGCATCACCGGCGTGTTCAAGCTGCTGCGTGACGAAGACCTCTGGCACACGCTGGCGCCGGTCATCGAGGGCGTGAAAGCGTTCTCGGCCGAAAGCCAGCGCCAGGAGTCGGGTAAGAGCGATACGTCCCAGAACGAGGGCAGCTGAAAGAAAAGACAATCCGCGATTTCACAGATGACGCAGATTGGAACTTGGCGTGGCGTTGCAGATTACGGCTGAACAAACCCTTTGCGCTGCGAAAGGTCTAGGCAAATAAAGTCCGACCGGCCGCTAAGCCCGGTTGGGCGCAAAAAGTCTGAGAAACAAACTTATCCTCAAGCTCGATGTGGCGCGGGGCGAGTACTTGGCCGTGAAAACAGAGATACCGGCAAGCCCAAATCTGCGTCATCTGTGAAATCTGCGGATTGTTTTCGTTTTCGCCGCGAACGCGCTCAATATGTCAGCGTCTTTCGCGCCAAGCGTTTCCCGAGCGAGAGCGCTCACTTGGCCGTAATTCCCCAACCGCCTCCCGTCCACATCGGCGTCATCTGCGTTCATCGGCGGATTGTCTTGTTGTCTTCAGATCAGTCCCCCGGCCTTCAAAACGAAGACACCGGTCGAGATCGTAACGCTGGCCAGTAGCGTGGTCACGGCCACGATATTGGCCGCCAGGCGGGCATCGCCGCCCATGGCTTCGACCATGATGAAGCTGGCCGCCGCCGTGGGGCAGGCGAAATAGACGAACATCAGGCCCAGTTCGCGCGGCTCGAATCCGATCATCCAGGCGCCGGCGGTGGCCAGCGTAGGCAAGGCAATCAGTTTTAAGGCACTGGCCGAAAACGCCACGCCACGCGCATCGTATAGCGCGCGTACCGAGAGCGCGCCGCCGATACAGATCAAGGCCAGCGGCAGCGTGAGCTGGGCGAAATAATCGCCGGATGTCATCACCCAGGTGGGCATGGTCAGGCCGGACGCCGCCACGGCGCCGGCCACGATCGTGGCCAGAATCAATGGGTTTCGGATGATACCGCGACAAATCGAGCGCCAGTCGGCGGTCTGATCCGGCTGATACCAGGTCAATACGATGACCGAGAACACGTTGTAGACGAGAATGACCTCGCCCACGAGGATGCTGCCCGCGGACAGGCCGAAATCGCCGTAGAGATTCTGTGCCAGGGCCAGGCCCATGATGCCGCAGTTGCCACGAAACGCGCCCTGGGTATAGACCCCGCGCTGGGCGTGCGGCACACGCCAGATCGCCCAGGCCCAGGCGGCGAAGAACGACACGATCGAGGCCAGCCCGAAATAGATCAAAAGCCGCGGACGAAAGGCCTCCGCCAGATCAGCGCTCACGATCGAAACGAATATCAGCGCCGGCATGCTGGCCTTGAACACGATCGTGGAAGCCGCCGAAACAAACCGATCATCAATCCAGCCGGCCCGGCGCATCAGGATGCCCGCAAAGACCAGGGCAAAGACCGGTAGCGTGGTGTTGAGCGTGTGAACAAAAATAGAAATCAGCGACATATCACACGCACGGCTGGGACAGGACGGTTGCTTGGCCACTACAGGCAAACGGGGCGCAAGTATAACGAGTCACAGGCAACGATCGTGCCTCGAAAGACCACGGCTTGTGTCCCGATCGCGTTATTCTAAGGCTATGCCGCATCCAAGCCGTTTTACCGATACCGTTGGGCCGCAGGCCCACGACGGGCGCCTCGACACGCCGATCACCGCGTTTGAAAACGGCGCCTGGCGCGCCGTGGACGACGCGTTGGCCGTCGAGCGCGCGCTGGAGATCCACGTCGCGGGGGCCGCGCCCTTGATCACCATGCGCACCCCGGGCGCTGATCGAGCGCTCGCGGCCGGGCTGTTACATAGCGAAGGCGTGATCCACGCCCCTGAAGAGATCGTTTATCTCGAACATAGCCCGGGTGAGGCAGACGTGATCCGTATGATGCTGAAACCCGAGGCCCGGGCGCGCCTGGATCGTATCGAGCGCAGCACGGTGGCCACCTCGGCCTGTGGTGTCTGTGGCAAGCCCAGTTTCTCGCCGCCGCGCCCGGAAGATCGCAGCATTGATCGCATCGCGGGGCTCGCGCCCGAGGTCTTGCTGGGCCTGCCGGATACGCTGCGGGGCGAGCAGGGCGTGTTCTCCTCGACCGGCGGGATTCATGCGGCCGGCCTGTTCGACGGTCAGGGCCGGCTGATCGATCTGGCCGAAGACGTCGGCCGCCATAACGCCCTCGACAAGCTCATCGGCCGGGCGCTTCTGGCTGATCGCCTGCCGTTATCCGATCACATCTTGTTACTGTCCGGCCGGGCCAGCTACGAACTGCTGCAGAAATCGGTCATGGCCGGGCTGGCCGTGGTCTGTGCAATTTCGGCGCCCAGCAGCTATGCCGTGGCCCTGGCGCGCGAGTTCGACGTCACCCTCGTGGGTTTTCTACGCGGGCATCGCTTCAATATCTACAGCGGCGGGCATCGAATCGCCGGCGCGACCTAGCCTGTGGCGCGCCCTCA
Organism: Salinisphaera japonica YTM-1; assembly: GCF_003788585.1. Classification (GTDB taxonomy): domain Bacteria; phylum Pseudomonadota; class Gammaproteobacteria; order Nevskiales; family Salinisphaeraceae; genus Salinisphaera; species Salinisphaera japonica. The sequence continues at coordinate 13,563 of NZ_AYKG01000030.1, forward strand.
TTTCTTGTTCGAGCGGCGGCTTGGCAAGCGCCAATTGCCGGCCCGGGTCCACGGGTCATGGCGCGGGAAATCATCGATCTGGATCGTGGGCACGCTGTAGTCCGGCTGGTAGCGCAGGTCATAACGCGCGGCGCGCCAGAACGACACCATCAACAAGAACGCGATTGGCAGCATCGGCACGCCGCCGACCACGCTGGCTGTCTGTAGCGTATCCAGGCCGCCCACGACCATGAGTGCGGCCGGCAGGATCGAAAGTGCCAGTGCCCAGAACAACCGGTTGGCCCGCATCGGCTCGCCGTCGATCTCAGTTTCTACCGCGGCAGCCAGAATGTAAGAGGTCGAGTCGAAGCTAGTCGCGGTAAACAACAGGGCCAGCAGCGTAAAGACCCCGACGGCCAGCCATTCCAGGGGCAGGGTATGCAGCACGGCGAACATTGCGGCTGTTGGTCCGGCATCGTTGATCAGGGCCACAAAATCCATGTCGCCCATCAGCTGGTGATAAAGCCCGAGATTACCCAGCGTGATGAAGAACGCGGCACAGCCGGCCGAGCCGAAGCCCACGCCGCCCACGATCATCTGCCGGATGGTGCGCCCGCGTGAGATGCGCGCCACGAAAAACCCCATCGTGGGCGAAAAAACCAGCCACCAGGCCCAATAGAAGATCGTCCAGTCCTGTGGGAAATCATTGCCGTTTGCGCCCGGCATGTCACCCAGGGCTTGGGTATAAGTGGCCATTGAGATCAGATTGGACACCGCGCGCCCGACGGCTTCCAGCCCGGTGGAAAGCATGAATAGCGTCGGGCCCGCGACGAGCACGAAGGCCAGCAGGAATACCGCCAGATAGAAGTTCATGTCCGACAGCACCTTGATTCCTTTCTTCAGCCCCGAATAGGCCGACCAGGCAAAGATCACGGTACATACGCCAAGCACCAACAGCTTCGGGCCAAGCCCCAGCGGGACGCCGAACATATCGTTCAGGCCCTGATTGATCAGCGGCGCGGCCAGGCCAAGCGTGGTGCCCGTACCGGCCAGCAGGCCGAAGATAAACAGAATATCCAGGCCGCGTCCGATCCAGTTGCCGGCGGCGCGTGCCCCGATCACCGGCATCAACGCCTGACTGACCTTGATGATCGGCCGATTGCGCACGTGCAGGAAGTAAGCCATCGGCAACGACGGGATCAAGTAAATACACCAGGTCGTGATGCCCCAGTGAAAGATGCCGTAGGTGGCTGCCCAGTCCGCGGCGGCCTCGGACATGGGCTTGATTCCGAACGGGGGCTGCTGGATGTAATACATCCATTCGATCGCGGACCAATAAAGAATTGATGCCCCGATCCCGCCACAGAAAAGCATGGCGCCCCAGGACAGGGTGCTGAATTCAAAATCCTCATCCGGCGCGCCGAGCTTGATCTGGCCGACATCAGTAAGTGCGACAAAGCCCATGAACAACATGGCCGCCACGCCGAGTGCCAGATAGAAAACGCCCAGATGAGTGACCACGAAATCCTTGGCCGCAGCGACTGCCACGCCACCGGCTTCGGGGTAGAGGATCAGCGGCAATGAGACCGCCAGCAGCAAGACGAAGGCGCCGATGAAAGTCGGCCACTCGATACGAGAACGGGAATCGCTCATCAAGACAGGGTTGTCGGATCAACCCGTCAGTATAGCCACACCGGCAGCGCGAACGATTTGTATGCCACAGCCAACCACCGTGCTCGACCTAATGCCAATTGCCGGCGCCGAAACGCTTTGGTATCACTGCCGCATCAATCGTCCGGGCTTACGCTCGGCGTCAATCAAAAGGAAGATAATGATCAAACGTGTTCTGGGATCTGTCGTTGTGCTGGCCTGTGGATTAGGGCTTGCCGGCTGCGGCGGTCAAAGCGACGACGCCGATCAGGCAAGCGGCGACACGACAGGCCCGGCGCCGATCAATCTCATTTTCGGCACCGGCGGCACCTCGGGCACATATTACCCGCTGGGTGGCGCGCTCAAACCCGTTTTCGAAGAAAGCCCGTTGATTGATAACGTCCAGGTCGTGGCCACCGGCGCCTCGGTACAGAACATCAACAACATCATGGACGGCACCAATCAGATCGCGGTCGTCATGAGTGATGTGGCCTATGACGCGGTCCATGGCAATAATCAGTTTGCCGGCCGCCCGGCACGTATCGACGCGCTGGCGGGCATGTTCCCCAATGTGGTGCAGATCGTGGCCATGGACGGCTCGAATATCGATTCCGTGGCCGATATGGCCGGCAAGCGGGTCGGCGTGGGCAAGGTCGGCTCGGGCGTGGAGGCCAGCGCGAAGAAACTGCTCGGCGCAGCCGGGCTGTCCTACGACGACCTGGCGCAGGTCTCGCATACCGGCTATGCCGATTCGGTAACCGCCATGGGTAACGGCAATCTGGATGTTGCCTTCTTCACCTCGGCCGTGCCGAATTCAGCCATCACGGGGTTGTTCCAGAACAACGATGCGCATTTCGTGAACGTGGCCGATGCCACCGAAGACAAGCTGCTGGCCGATTATCCCTACTACGAGCACTACGATATTCCGGCCCACGCGCCTGAGCGCTATGATCTGGATACGGCCGTGCATACCGTGGCCATCCGCAACCTGTTGATCGTGCCGGCCTCGATGAACGAAGACGTGGCCCACGATCTGGCCAAGCGGTTTGCCGGTTATATCGAAAGTGACGCGGTATCGATCGGCGCGCTGAAAACAGTCAGTCCGGACCAGCTTGACCAGAATCTCGTGTTGCCGGTTCATCCGGGCGCGCGTCGGTTCTACGACGAGGGCAAATCGGATCAGAGCGCTGGCCAAACGGGTGGCCAGGCCAATGGCCAGAACGACGACCAGAACGGCGAGGACACGAGCCAGGCGCAGTAACGCTTGTCGCGTCGTGTTGGTCGTTATGCGCTACTCGCGGCGGCGATCACCGCGGGTGGGGCACTGGTCTGGCTGAGCCAGGCTGTCGATTGTCTGGTCGTGCGCCAGATCGATACGCCCGGCTCGCCGGTGCGACGCGTGGCCGTGCTGGCGCCCGGGGACGCGTTTCATGTTGCCTGGCGTCATTCGGTTGAACGAGAGGCCTGGATCGAGACCTTCAAGAACATCGACCACGGGCTGTGGCTGACACAGACCCGCTTCAAGACCTTCGGCGCGGGCGTGCCGGCCCATGCCGGGCGCCGGACACGGCTGGTCGATGGCTGGGTGGTGATGTCGGGCATCGACCGGGCCGTGCCGGATCTGACCTACCAGGCGGCCGCGGCCGAGAATTATCGGATACGTATCGGCCACGGGCCGTGGCAGGCGTTATCGGCGTCGGATGCCGCGCCGATCTTGTCGTTTGCGATCAATACGCGCCGCCGGGGTGCGGTCATCTGGAATGGACTGTTCGACCATGACTGACTCGTTACATAAAGCCCCCGACGCACCGGCCGAAGGCGTCGATGAAACGCTCAAACAGTACGACCCCGAATCACGCAAGCGCGAAGGGCTCGGCCGTATCTGGCTGATCGGCATCGCGGGCGTGTCGGTCGTCCTGGCGTTGTTTCATCTGTATACGGCCTATGCCGGGCCGTTCGTGGATATCGTCCAGCGCTCGATCCATTTGTATACCTTGCTGGGCCTGGCGTTCGTGCTGTTTCCGTTCTCGCGTCATGCCCCCGGTGATCGGGTGCATCTCGTGGACGCGGCGTTGGCGCTGGTCTCGATCGCGATCGGCTGTTACATGATGATCGCGGCTGACCGGATCATCATCTCGGCCGGGCGTATCAACGATATCGATATGGTCGTGGGCCTGGTGGCACTGGCGCTCGTCGTGGACGGCGCACGTCGCGTGACCGGCTGGGGGCTGCCGCTGTTGTGCATGGCCGCGCTCGTCTACGGCTTCTACGCCAAGCTCTCGCTGTATACGAATCTGTCCGAGTCAATCGTGCTGGCCACCACGAAGCAGATCGTGTCGCATCTGGTGTTCATCACCGAAGGGCTGTTGGGTACGGCCATTGCCGTTTCGGCCAGCTATATCATTCTGTTCATTCTGTTCGGCGCGTTCTTGGTCAAATCCGGGCTGGGGGCGTTGTTCAACGATCTCGCGCTGGCCGTGGCCGGGCCCTCACGCGGCGGGCCGGCCAAGGTGGCCGTGGTGGCCAGCGGGTTTCTGGGCTCGATCAACGGCTCGGCCATTGCCAACGTGGTCACCACCGGTGCCTTCACCATTCCGCTGATGAAGCGCACCGGTTATACCGCTAATTTCGCCGGCGCGGTCGAGGCCGCGGCCAGCGTGGGCGGCCAGATTCTGCCGCCGATCATGGGTGCGGCGGCTTTCATCATGGCCGAGGTGCTGGGCGTGCCCTATGCCCAGATCATGCTCGCGGGCATCGTGCCGGCACTGTTGTTCTATCTGGGTATTCTCTTTCAGGTCCACCTGCGGGCCGTGGCACTCGGCCTGTCGGGTATCCCCCGGTCCGAGCTCACGCCGATTCGGGAGGTCATGCTGCGGCGTGGGCATCTGTTGTTGCCCATGGTCATCCTGCTGTGGATGATCTTCGACGGGCGGGCGCCGTTTTTTGCCGCGGTCTGGTCGATCGCGGCCACGGTGCTGATCTGTGGCACGCCGCGGCTGGTCGCCGGGCTGGCGCTGGTGCTCGCGCTGATGATCGTCGAGCCCCAGTGGCAGGCCTGGCTGGCCGGCCAGGCCTTGCCGGCCATCAGCGCCAATCGGTTGATGCTGTTCGGCGTCATCGCCGGGCCGATCATCATCAATCTGCTGCGCCGCGGCCTGCCCGTGCCCGAAGCCGAGACCATGGACACGCTCGATTGTCGCGATGCCATGGTTGAGGGCGTGCGCAACGCCATCCCCGTGGCCATCGCCTGTGGCGCGGTAGGCATTGTGGTGGGCGTGGCCACGCTGACCGGTATCGCCCTCGATGCTGCGGCCTGGGTGGTCTCGATGGGCCAGGCTATTCCATCACCCACCGTTCAACTGCTGGTCACGCTGGTGCTGACCATGCTGGCCTCGATCGTGCTGGGCATGGGCCTGCCGAGCATTCCCTGCTACATCATCACCTCGACCATGGCAGCGCCCATTCTGTTGCAGCTGCCGGCCTTCCGTGCGCTGACCGGCGATAACGACACGGCCGTTTTCGTCGCTCATATGTTCGTCTTCTATTTCGGCATATTCGCCAATCTCACCCCGCCGGTGGCCCTGGCCGCCTATGCCGGGGCGGGCGTGGCCGGCGGCTCGCCGAATGCCACCGGCGTGGCCGCCATGCGCCTGGCGATCGCTGGCTTCGTGGTGCCGTATATGTTCGTCTTTGCTCCGGCCATGCTGATGATCGAGGCCAGCACGCTCGAGATCCTGCACGTCGCGGCCACGGGTGTGCTGGGCGTGGGGCTGTTGGCGATCGCTTTCGAGGGATATCTGTATGCCCGCCTGGCCACCCCTTGGCGGCTGGTCGCACTGGTCGGCGCGCTGGCCTTGATCTTTCCGGGCTGGCTGAGCGACGGCGTGGGTATCGCAGCGCTCGTGGTGATCCTGCTCGTTGCCCGCGCCGGGCGTGAGACAACAGCCACCGACGCACGCTCGATAAGCGGCATTACCTCGAACAGTGCCGCGCGGCGCCCGCGTTGAACGTACGCCGTAGCGCGTCGTGACAGGGCTGGGGCCCGCGCCATGCGTGCAGCTCTTGTCACAACGACGCCCAGGCGCCTATGTTCGAGCCACATCACGCCAATGGATACGCCATGAGCACCATCGAAAATCGTCAGTTTCGTCTGGCCCGTCGCCCGAACGGCCTGCCCGAGCGCGAGGACTTCGCGCTGACCACCGAAACCCTGCCCGAGGCCGGCGACGGTGAGGTTCGCGTGGCCATCGACTACATCTCGCTGGATCCGGCCATGCGCGGCTGGATGAACGCCGGCAAGTCGTATATCAAGCCGGTGGGTATCGATGAAGTCATGCGCGCGGGGGCGGCCGGCACGGTCATCGACTCCAAGCACCCGGATTTTTCCGCCGGCGACAAGGTAGCCGCCAACATGGGCGTACAGACCCACGCGGTCTTTCCCGGCAAGCAGCTGCGCAAGGTCGATACCAATCTGGCCGAGCTGCCGGTCTATCTCGGCGCGCTCGGCATGCCGGGCATGACCGCGTATTTCGGGACTCTGGAAGTCGGCGCGCTGGCCGACGGCGAGACCGTTCTGGTCTCGGCCGCCTCGGGGGCCGTGGGCGCGCTGGTCGGCCAGATCGCCAAGAAGAAAGGCTGTCACGTCGTGGGCATCGCCGGCGGCAAGACCAAGTGCGACTACATCGTCGACGAGCTGGGCTTCGACGCCGCCATCGATTATAAAAACGAAGACGTCGCCGACGCCGTCAAACGCCATTGCCCGGACGGCCTGGACGTCTATTTCGACAACGTCGGCGGCGAGATCCTCGACGCCGCCCTGGCCAACCTGCGCCTGGGTGCGCGCGTGGTCATCTGCGGCGCCATCTCGCAGTACAACAAGACCGGGGGCAAGATGGATGATGCCGCCTACGCGCCGAAGAACTATATGTCGCTGCTGGTCAATCGGGCGCGTATGGAAGGCTTCATCGTCTTCGACTTCACCGATCGCTACCCGCAGGCCGCCAAGGACATGGCCGAGTGGATCAGCGCCGGGGATCTCAAGCATCGCGAAGACATTGTCGAAGGCTTCGACACCTTCCCCGAAACGCTAAACAAGCTGTTCTCGGGCGACAACTTCGGCAAGCTGGTGCTTAAGGTCTAAGTCTTGCGTGACACGCCCCGGTATCAGACGTGGGGCGTGATACCGCTGTCGCCGAGTTCGATGACGTCAGTGATTTGCCGGCCATCCCAGATATAGCCGAGATGGCCGCATTGTACGGCCGGCGACAGCGGCGTGGTTCGGAATGCGGCGACACACTCGCCGCCCGGATCTCGCACGCTGGGATATACGATGCCAAGGGCATCGCGTTGGCGCTTTCCTGCTGCAAAACGCTGTGCGGCGCTGTAGTCGTCGCCAGCGAGCCGCGGGTCGTTGGATTCGATATCGCGCAGATCCACGAGCGCGCCGGCCACGGCAACACGGTACTCCCGCATCTCTAGTGTCATGGGCGGCTGTTGGCTGGCCGCCAGAAACCGCTCGCGGTGATAGACCGTTTCACGCACGGCCGTGCGGCGATCACGACCGGCATAAAACACGCCGTACGAACCGTCCGAAAACCGCGAGCCCGCGGGGTTAAGATGCGTAAATGCCGCCATGATCGGGGTCGCGCCCGGCCCGGCCATGCGCTCGGCCGCGGGCACGCGCGTGATGTGCCCGACCTCATCGCGCAGGCGATCGTTGGTCAGCGATTCCAATTCATAGACCGCCTGTAGATCCGCCGGGTCGGCCACCCGGTCAAACAGCGTGCGCGGCGGAAAACGAGACGGCACGATGCGCCGCGCGCTCGGCCAGTCGACGCCTGTCGTTTGCGGCACGTTATGCCCAGCCGCCACGCTCGGCGTCCAGATGCCGACGCACGAGGGCGATATCTTCGGTTAGGCCGGCCAACATCCGCTCTAGCGGACTCTGGCCACCGAACAGCGGGCTGGTGTTTGCCCGATGAATCCAGCTATCGGCTGCATCGACTCGTGGCAACAGAATCTGCAAGGCCTTGTATATCCCCAGCAGAAGCGACAAACGTTCGATCTGGCCGATATCCAGCGTGGCCTCGGGTTTGGTCTTCCAGCGTCGGTACGTGCTGGTCGGCGCACCGAGCAGGCATGCGGCCTGGCGATCCGTCAGGCCCCAGTCCGATGCGATATTGAACCAGGTGCGCAAGCCCCCGCCGCTGATACGCCGGCGTGTGTCGGCGTCGTGAACGGTTGCGGTCATGGGTTGCCCAGATCATGAGTTCTGGCCAAATGATATATTTTTCTTGAAAAACGCTCAATCGATCATTGTATGCGGTTGGGTTACGTCGGGTAATGATCGTGGGCCGGCAGATCGTGGTCGAGCGTGGCCCACGGCGGGCGCTCGGCCACAAATTGTCGATGCGCAACAGCCACGGGGGGCGGGGTATCCAGCGAGCCGGCCGGCACCACGAGCGAGCGGCCGTCGCGGCTGGTGAACGGCAGGCCGGCGCCGCATTGGGTACAAAACGCATGCGAGAAATCACGGCCGTCGGCATCTCGATAGACCTGTACAAGATCGGCCCCGCGGCGCCATTCGATAGTGGCAGCGGCCAGGCGCAGGTTGGTGGCCGCCACCGCGCCCGTCGTTTTTCGACACTGGCCACATTCGCAGTAGTAAAACGCCTGTAGTTCGGCGGCCAGGCGATAGGCGACGGCCCCGCAGAGACAGCTTCCGGTCAGATGATTGGGCATGCGCGTGCGCTACTTGGTTGTTAGTTCGATCCTGCCCGAGGACGGCCCCGCCGGCCAATACCGTTGACGAGCAAGAGCCCGGCGAGCAGGGCGATGCCGCCGACGGCGAAATTGATCGAGATCGGATCGCCCATCAACACCACGCCAAAGATCACCCCGAATATCGGCGAGAGAAACGCGAATACGCCGATCCGTGAGGCCAGATACCGCCGGAGCAGCCAAAACCACAGCAGCAGGGCGGCAAAAGAGACGATCAGCGACTGGAACGACAGGCTGGCCACGGCCAGCGGGGTCAGCTGCATAGCGGTGAAGCCGCCCATAAGCGCGGTTGCCGGTAACAACACCACCGCGGCCACGGCCAACTGATAGGCCACCGTGCGTAGCGAGGGCGCCTCGGACAAGGCGGTGGTGCGAAGCGCCAGCGTCGTGGCTGCCCACGACAGACCGGCCAGTACGCCAAGGCCGTCGCCGATCAGAATATCGGCCGATACCGAACCGCGCGGGGCAAGCGCCACCACGAGCCCGGTGAAGGCCACGCCTACGCCGAGCCACTGGCGCGGCCCGAGCTGCTCCCCGGCCACGAACAGATGCAGACCGATCGCGGCGAATACCGGCGCGGTGTATAAAAACACCGACATATGCGCGGCATAGGTGTAGTTCAGCCCGTAGGCCACAAGCGCGAACTCCAGTGTGTAGCCGATGCCCACGACAAGCCCCGGGCCGAACTGGACCGGTACCCAGAGCGCGACCCGGCGCAGCCGGGCGGCTGCCACGATCAGGGCGAGGGCGATCACCGAGCGCAGCGCGATTTGGGCCAGCGGGCTGACCTCATCGGCCACGGCCTTGATCGCGACCTGTTGCAGGCCTAATGCGATACAGAAGATCAGCATCAACCCGGCCGCTTGCATATCCAGCGGGCGGCGCACGGCCTGGGTCGTGTGTGTCGAAGGCGTCTGGGTGCTCATGAGCGCTCTGATACGAGACAGGCCGGGCAGTGAAGCAGTGCCCCCGGACCCGCGCAAACGATTAAACTGACGGCCGTGTTGAGAAAAAATCACCCTCATGGCAGCTAAAACGCCGATCGCTGCGCTGGCGGTATTCGTCGCGGCCGCCCGTGCCGAGAGTTTTCGCACGGCGGCCGGCGAGCTTGCGGTCACGCCGGGCGCCGTGAGCCGTCGTATTCGCCAGCTGGAAACACGTCTGGGTACGCCCCTGTTCGAGCGCCTTTCGCAGGGGGTGGCCTTGAACGCACACGGCCAGGCCCTGCTGGATGCGATCGCCCCGGGCATCGATGCCATCGATACCGCCTGGGCCCAGGCGATTGAACGCCCGGCCGGCGGCCAGACGCTGTCGATCAGCGTGCCGCCGTCGTTTGCCAGGCACTGGCTGGGCCCCCGAATGGCCGCCTTTGACGCCGTATCGTCAGCGGTGGACATCGAGGCCAGCCAGGCGTTTATCGCGCCCAGCTGGCAGGGGGATCGGATCGATCTGGCCGTGCGCTATGGCCGTAGCCCGTGGCCGGGTGTCGCGCATCGGCGCTTGATGACGGATCGGCTGTTGCCGGTCGTCGCAGCCGATCACGTCCTGGCACGCGATCGTGTTGATCCATCGACGCTGGATTGGACGGCCTATCCCTTGCTCGAGGTTCGCTGGCCGGCACGACAGCCGGCGCTCATGCGCGGCGATCTGCCCGGATGGGCGGATTGGTTGGCCGCCCATGCAGGCCCAGGGCACAACGCACGAATCACGGCCCGGCACAGCCACTACGACGAGGCGCTGGACGCCGCCAACGTTTGTAACGGCGTCGTGCTGGCCAGCCACGTGCTCGTGGCCGATCGCCTGGCAAGCGGGGCGCTGGTGGCGCCCTTTGGCAGCGCCCGCTATATCGATACCCCGTTCGAATTTGCGCTGATCACGCCGGATCAGGGTCAGCCGCCGCCGCTGGCCGCCCGCTTCATGGCGTGGTTGTTCGACCAGGCCGCTGCCCAGAATTGCGCCGAGGCTTGAGTGCAAGCGCATGCGATCGTCTCGACGCGCGGTGTAGCATAGGGGCCGCCCAACGCCCGGCCGGCCCGCAAGCAAAGGAACGCCATGGACGCGCATCTCACCGTCGTCGATCATCCCTTGATCAAGCACAAACTGACGCTGATGCGTCGCAGCACCGCCTCGACCCAGAAGTTTCGCTCGTTGCTGCGCGAGGTTGCCCATCTGTTGACCTACGAGATCACGCGCGATCTGGAGCTGACCACCGAAGAGATCGAAACCCCGCTGGAAACCATGGACGCCCCGGTTCTGGCGGGCAAGAAGCTGTGTTTCGTCTCGATTCTGCGCGCGGGTAACGGCCTGCTCGAAGGCATGATTCAGCTCATGCCCTCGGCGCGGGTGGGCCATATCGGCATGTACCGGGACCCAGACACGCTGGAAGCCGTGGAGTATTACTGCAAGATGCCGGATGACCTGGGCGGGCGGCTTGTGATCGTGGTTGATCCCATGCTGGCCACCGGGAATTCGGCCATCGCCTCGATCGAGCACCTGAAGAAGATCGGGGCGACCAATATCCGCTTTCTCTGCCTGTTGGCCTCACCGGAAGGCGTGGCGGCGATGAAACAGGCCCACCCCGACGTGCCGGTATGGACCGCGGCACTCGACGAGCGTCTGGACGATCACGGCTATATCCGCCCCGGCCTGGGGGATGCCGGTGACCGCATGTACGGCACCAAATAGCCGGCGCGACGAGCGCCTGTAATGAGCCAGCCGACCGCGCGCGTCGCGCGCGCCGAGAACTATGCGTTTCGCCTGCGCGATGGCCTGCTGGGCGCACAGATGCTGTGTGTGGCGTTTGGCTCGTTGGTGCTGGTGCCGCTGCTGACCGGGCTCGATGCCAACGTGGCCCTGTTCACCGCCGGAGCCGGCACGCTGGTGTTTCAGATCATCACGCGGGGCCGGGTGCCGGTGTTTCTGGCCTCCTCCTTCGCCTTCATCGCGCCCATCATCTACGGCGTGGCGCATTGGGGCATACCGGCCACGCTGGGCGGGCTGATGGCCGCGGGCATGGCCTACATGGCGCTCGGCGGGCTCATCGCCTGGCGCGGCGTGGGTTTCGTCACGCGGCTATTGCCGCCGGTGGTCACCGGCCCGGTGATCATGGTCATCGGGCTGGTATTGGCACCGGTGGCCATCAACCTGGCCACCGGGCACGACAGCAGCGGCGACACCCAGCTCGTCGCGCGCGGCACGGCCTGTGTCGTGGCTCTCATCTCGCTTGTCACCACGCTGGCGGTGTCGCTACTGGCCCGCGGCTTCATGCGCCTGTTGCCGATCATCTGCGGCGTGGCGACAGGTACTATCGCAAGCCTTGGTTTCGGCATCGTGGATCTGGGCGCGATCGGCACTGCACCCTGGCTCGCCATGCCGGCGTTCGTGGCTCCGGCTTTCAACTGGCAGGCGGTGCTGTTCATGCTGCCCGTGGCCATCGCCCCGGCAATCGAGCATTTCGGCGATATCATCGCTATCCGCTCGGTCACCGGGCGTGATTATCTGGTCGATCCCGGGGTGCATCGCACGCTGTTTGGCGACGGCCTGGCCACCGGGCTGGCCGCGGCCCTCGGCGGGCCGCCCAACACCACCTATTCCGAGGTCACGGGCGCGGTCACACTGACCGGTGCGACCAATCCCGCGCTCATGACGTGGGCGGCACTGTTCGCGATCCTGTTCTCGTTTTCCGGCAAGCTCGGGGCGGTGTTGGCCTCGATCCCCACGCCGGTGATGGGCGGCATCATCGTGCTCTTGTTCGGTGCCATCGTGGTGGTGGGCATGAACACGCTGGTCGAATCCGGTGAGGATCTGACCGAATCCCGCAATCTGGCGATCGTGGGGCTGATTCTCATCTGTGGCATCGGCGGCCTGCATCTGGAGGCCGGGCGTTTCGAGTTGCAGGGTATTGCCCTGGCCGGCGTGCTGGGCGTGGTGCTCAACCTGGTATTGCCACGGGCGCGCTCGCGGGCCTGATCGCTTGGCTATGCCGCCGGCTGGGGTCGAGCGGCGCGCCGGGCCGGCCAGGGCAGAGTGATGACCATCAGACTGGTGATGATCAGCGCGATACCCAGCCAGCCCAGCGCCGATAGCGTCTCGCCCACGACGATGATCGCCAGCAAGGCGGCCACGACCGGCTCGATCAGTGTGATCGTCGTGGCAAGACTGGCCCGCACGCGTGCCAGCCCCAGGCCGAAACAGACATAGCCGATAAACATCGGCACCAGCGCCATATAAGCGCCGACTGCAAAGTTGGGCCACGAGGCCAGAAACGGCGCGCCGGTCACCAGCAACACCGGCAGCAACAACAAGCCGCCGAGCCCGAACGTGGCCCCCATCGCCGCGGCGGACGATACGCCGGCCTGCATGACGTGACGCGCTGACCAGGAATACAACGCATACGTCAGCCCGGCGACCAGGCCCACGGCGACGCCGGCCAGAACCCGTGATGTCTCGTGTGCGACAAGCGCCTCAGGTGCGGGCAGGCACAACAGGCCCATGCCGGCCAGGCCGAGCAGCGCGCCCATCGTCCAGCGCCGGGTCAAGGCCAGGCCTTCGAGGCGCCACTCGATTACCGCCGAGAACAAGGGGGCAGCGCCGATCGTGATGACCGTGCCGATCGCCACGCCGGCCAGATCCATGGCCGAGTAGAAGGCCAGCGGATAGATTGCGACAGCCACGCCGCCCAGAACGACATACCGTCGCTGGGCCACGAGTCGTGCGCGCTGACGACACAAACTGCTCGTCGCCACCGCGGCCTGTAACAGCCCGCCAATACCCATGGCAGCCGCCCCGATCGCCAGGGGGCCCACGCCGGGGGCAAACGTCGCCGCCGTTCCGGTCGTGCCCCAGAGCACGGCAGCAACGAGAACGCCCAGAGCGCCCAGGGAGGCGCTGTTGTCGGCCGCCGTCACGGCCGCGCCAGCAGGTCGGCGACCATCGCGAGCGTTATTTCACGACGCTGGCGATCGCGTTACAGACGTATTCCATGTTGGCATCGTTGAGCCCCGCCACGTTGGCCCGGCCCGAGCCCACCATGTAGATGCTGTGCTCGTCGCGCAGGGTTTCGACCTGATCCTTCGACAGCCCGGTGTAAGAGAACATGCCGCGCTGCTGGGCCACGTGGGCAAAGCGCTCGGCCAGGCCATGCGGCTCCAGCCCTTGCACGAACTTCTGGCGCAGCTCGTTGATGCGCCCGCGCATCTCGGCCAGCTCGTCGTGCCACATGGCATAGAGCTCGGCGTCGTTGAAGATAGTGGCCACAATGGCGCTGCCGTGGGCCGGCGGGTTGGAGTAGTTTTCCCGCGCGGTGATCGCCAGCTGCGAGCGAACGTCTTCCATGGCCTCGGTATCGGCGGCCACGGCGATGAAGCAGCCGGTACGCTCGCGATAGATGCCGAAGTTCTTCGAGCAGGACTGCGTGATCAGCACTTCGCCCAGATTCTCGGCCAGCAGACGGGCGCCGTAGGCGTCTTCATCGATACCGTTGCCAAAGCCCTGATAGGCGAAATCCACCAGCGGCAGCAGCTCGCGCTCGGTCACGATCTCGAGTACGGCCTGCCACTGTTCGGCCGACAGGTCGAAGCCCGTGGGGTTATGACAGCAGGCATGCAGCACGACGATATCGCCCTTGGGAATCGTCTTGAGTGCGGCGGCCATGCCCTCGAAGTCGAGCTGGTTGTGCTCGTCCACGTAAGGGTAGCGCTGGATATCCAGCCCGGCGGCCGAGAACACGCCCAGATGATTCGGCCAGGTGGGGTCACTCAGCCAAATGGATTTGCCCGGCAGCTGGCTGGCGATGAAGTCCGCGGCCAGGCGCAGGGCGCCGGTGCCGCCGGGCGATTGTGTGGCACTGGCGCGGTTGTCTGCCAGTACCGGGCTGTCGGCGCCGAAGACCATCTTGAGCACGTGCTCGCCGTAGGCCGGGTCGCCGTGCGAGCCGATATAGGCCTTGGTGGCTTCGTCGGCAATCAGCTTCTTCTCGGCAGCCTTGACCGCGCGCATGATCGGCGTAATGCCGTCCTCATCGCGATAGACACCCACGCCCAGATCCACTTTCTTGGGGTTGGGGTCGTCCTTGAACTGCTGGATCAGGCCGAGAATCGCGTCGCCGGGCACGCGCTCAATCGCATCGAACATACATCGCCTTTTCGCGTAATGGGCAGGCGCCGCCGCGCCGCCGGAATCGAGATACGCCAAGTTTAACGTCTCGTCGCGCTCTTTGCCGTCGCCGGGTCGGAATCTGACCCACCTGCCGTGCCAAGCTCGCGTGATGACCATCGAGACGCCCGTTAAAAACCGGCCCCATCGCGACGAGGCTCATCTGGCCGGCCTGAACCCGGCCCAGCGCGAGGCCGCGGCGTTTGGCCTGGCCGCACCCCACGGCTGGGATGCCGATCCATTGTTGATCCTGGCCGGTGCCGGTAGCGGCAAGACTCAGACACTCTCGCATCGCGCCGCACATCTGGTGCTGGCCGGCGTGGATCCGCGCCGTATCCTGCTCTTGACCTTCTCGCGCCGCGCGGCCGAGGAAATGACGCGGCGGGCGCATACCATCTGCGACGCCGCACTGGCCGAGCGCGGGCGGCGTAGGCAAAGCGTGAAGCTGCCCTGGGCGGGTACCTTTCATGCCATCGGCGCCCGGCTTCTGCGTGAATATGCGCCGCGGCTGGGTCTGGAGCCGGCGTTCTCGATTCTCGATCGCAGCGATGCGGCCGATCTCATGGACGTGGCTCGCCACGATGCCGGGCTGACACGCCGCGATGATCCGAATGCCAAACGCTTCCCGCGCAAAGACACGTGTCTGGCGATCTATTCGGCGACCGTGAACCGTCAGGCGCGACTTGTCGACGTGCTGGACGGTTATTTCCCGTGGTGTCGAGAGCACCACGACGATCTCAAGCGCTTGTTCGCCGACTACACCGCGCGCAAGCAGGACCGCGCCACGCTCGACTACGACGATCTGCTCCTCTACTGGCAGCTCGTCATGCGCGAGCCGGCACTGGCGGCCGAGATCGGCGCACGCTTTGATCATGTATTGATCGACGAGTATCAGGACACCAACGGCTTGCAGGCCGCGATCATCTCGGGGCTGAAGCCCGACGGCCGCGGCGTCACGGCGGTCGGCGACGACGCCCAGGCCATCTATGGCTTCCGCGCGGCCGAGGTCGACCATATCCTGAATTTCCCCAAGACGTTTTGCGGCACGCACGTCGTCACGCTCGAACAGAACTATCGCTCGAGCCAGGCGATTCTCAACGCCGCCAACGCCCTCATCGGCGAGGCCAGCCGTGCCTATGCCAAGCAGCTGTTCACCGAGCGTGGGCCCGGCACGCGCCCGCGTCATGTCACCGTCATGGACAGCGCGGCCGAGGCGCGCTACGTGGTCGATGCCGTTCTGGCCCGGCGCGAAACCGGGGTGGATTTGAAGCGCCAGGGCGTGCTGTTTCGTAACGGCCACCACGCCAACGAGCTGGAGATCGAGCTCATCGCGCGCAACGTGCCGTTCAAGAAATACGGCGGGCTGAAGTTCCTGGAAGCCGCGCACGTGAAGGATTTTCTTGGGCTTCTGCGCTGGGCCGATAATCCACGCCACGAGATCGCGGCCTGGCGCACGATGCAGCTCGTGCCCGGCGTGGGCCCCGGCACTGCGCGCCAGGCGGTCGATGCGCTGACGGCTGGTAACGACGAGATCGCCGTGTTGGCGGATTTTCGTCCCGCGCGCGCCGATCAAACCGCCTGGCGGGCCATGATCGACACCGTGGCGGCCATGGTTGGCGATACCGCCGACTGGCCCGGCGTGCTCGTACCCGCCGCGGCCTGGTACAAGACCATCCTGCGCGAGCGCTACGAGGCGCCCACGACGGCCCGCGAGGCCGATATTGATGATCTGGTGCGTATCGCCGAACGCTACGCCGACGTGCCGGCCTTTCTCACCGAGCTGACGCTCGACCCGCCCCAGGCCACGGGAGATCACAACGACGATGCCCTGCTCGACGAGGACTATCTGATTCTGTCGACCGTACACAGCGCCAAGGGCCAGGAATGGGACAGCGTGCATGTCCTGCACGTGGCCGACGGCACGTTTCCCAGCGAGTTTTCGACGAAAACCGAGGCCGGTCTGGAAGAAGAACGCCGCCTCCTGTACGTCGCCTTGACGCGGGCGAAAAACGAGCTCCAGGTCATCTCGCCGCTGCGCTACTACGTGCCCGAACAGCCCAAATACGGTGATCGTCATGTCTACGGCGCGGCCAGCCGTTTCTTCACGCCGCGGGTCTTGGCCTGCTTCGAGCAGGTCACCGACAAGAGCGCGCTACCCGCGACAAGCGGTATCGATGCCGCCGGCAAGCCAAGCGCCGATCGGCCAAGCCTGGACTTGGCCTCTGCCGCGCGCTCGCTCTGGGATTGATTGCCCGGGCTACGCGCTCGACACTACGCGCCTGCAAACCGACACGCCGCCCCATGATCGATCATCCCGTCCGCCTGGCCGTCTTTGATATCGACGGCACGCTCATCAACCACGCCCACCCGCTCGGCGAGCGCCAGATCAACGCGCTGCGCGGCCTGCACGAGGCCGGCATCACCGTGGCACTGGCCAGCTCGCGCCAACGCGCATCATTGCTCGACCTGGCCGCCATCTTCGACCTGCCGCTGTATCTCGTCTCCTACAACGGCCCGCTGGTCAATGCCCCCGACGGCACCCGAATCGCGGCCACGGAGATCGATATCCCGGCCGATCTCGGTGCTGTGCTTGCCGCCTATGTTGCCGCCGGCGGCTGTGTCCATGTCTATGCGACCGATGGCTGGCAGGCCTACGGCCCGGACTGGCGGATCGATAACGAGGCCACCGGCGGCGGCGTAACGCCGACCCTGCGCCGCGCCGAACTCGACCCCGCCGAACTGCCGCCCCGCGCGCTCAAGATCATGTGCGACGGCAACATCGATGCGCTCACCGACGTCCGCACGGCCGTGGCCAACCACCCCGATCTCGTCATGTCCTGGTCCGGCACCGAATGCCACGATATCCACGCCGTCGATGCCACCAAGGGCCACGGCTTGCACCGCCTGGCAACCCACCTGAACATCGACCCGGCCCACAGCATCGCCTTCGGCGACGCGGACTCGGATATCACCATGCTGCAAGCGGCCGGCACCGGCTTTGCGATGGGCGAAGCCAACGAGCGGGTCATCGCAGCCGCCGATCGGCGGCTACGGGCGCCGGGGTCGGGTGATCTTGAAAAGTTGCTCGCGACTGTTTCCGGTGTGAACGGCAGAAGTTGAGGACTGGCTCACCGATTTGCTACAGATCGGTCTTTGGCCGTTTCTATATTCATGTGACACAGCTCGTCCAGCGTTAAACTTCAATGCCGCCGTGCGGCGTATTCGAAATCCACTTCGTCCGGCGCGGCGCCGCTGCGTTGGCCGGTTTCGAGGCGATCGATCGTTTCGAGTTCGGTTTCAGTCAGGGCGAAGTCGAAAACGTCGATGTTGTCGGCGATTCGTTCGGGCCGGATTGATTTTGGGACAACGGCGATGCCGCGTTGCAGGTGCCAGCGCAGCATGATGTGGGCCGGTGTCTTGTCGTGGGCGGCAGCGATGGTGGCCAGGGTGGCGTCGGTGAGTGGGTCACGGGCCGGGTCGGGGGTGTCCGGGCGATAACGCGCGGCGCCGCCTATGGGGGACCAGGCCTGGGTGACGATGCCGCGTTTGGCGTGTTCGCGGCGCAGGGCCAGCTGGTTGAAATACGGATGTCGTTCGACCTGGTTGATGGCGGGTACCACGGTGCAGTGCTCGGCCAGACGGTCGAGATGTTCGGGGGCGAAGTTGCATACGCCGATGGCGCGCACGCGGCCTTCGGCGAGCAGGCGTTCGGCGGCCTGCCAGGCGGCCAGCGTCTGCTCGAAGGCAACAGGCAGCGGCCAGTGCAGGCAATAGAGGTCGATCACGTCCAGGCCGAGCCGGGCCTGGCTGGCGTCGAAGGCGGCCAGGGCCTCGTCGTAGCCGTACTCGGTGATCCAGAGCTTGGTGGTGACGAAGACATCGTCGCGGGCCACGTTGGCCGCTCGCATGCCCTCGGCCACTTCGGCCTCGTTGTGATAGACCGAGGCGGTATCGATCAGGCGGTAACCGGCGCCAAGTGCCGCGGCGACAGCCTGTGCGGTATCGGCCGGTGAACTCCGGTACACGCCCAGGCCAAAGGCCGGCAGGGCGATGCCGTTGTTGAGGGTGAGCGTGGTGTCGGGCGTCAGCATGGGCGCTCTCCAGGCAGGGTCGGCATGTGGCGGGGCGGCAGTCAGCGATACGCTACAGGCCGATATCCTCGTGCCATAGCTCCGGCGCGTTGCGCATGAAGGCCGTCATGAGATCGCGACAATCGGCATCGTCCAGCACGGTGACCGTCACGCCGCGGCTGGCCAGATGGGCTTCTTCGCCCATGAACGACGCGTTTTCGCCGATCACGACCTGCGGGATGCCGTAAAGCAGGATCGCGCCGGTGCACATGGCACAGGGTGAGAGGGTGGTATAGAGGGTGATGTCCTTGTACCAGGCGCCCGGCTTGCGGCCGGTGGCTTCCAGGGCATCCATCTCGCCGTGGCGGATCGCGCTGTTTTGTTGTACGCGACGGTTATGGCCGGCGCCGACGATGGCATCGTCCTTGACCAGCACACAGCCGATTGGCACGCCGCCTTCGGCGTAGCCGATACGGGCTTGTTCGAGGGCGGCTTGCATGAATCGTGCGTGGGACATGGATAGCTGGGCGAATCGGCGCGTGTCGCCTCATGATAAACCGGCATGCTGCGTGCGGGGTTGCCCGGATGACATCGCCGGCCAGTCGCGCTACAACAACAGGTGCAGGGCAAGATGAGGCGGCCATGACAGACAAGGATCCCTTGAAGCGCTATCGCGACAAGCGACGCGCCGACGTGACCCCGGAGCCGGCCGGCCAGCGCGGGGCGTGGGCACGCGGGGTGCGGCCGGTTTTCGTTATCCAGAAGCACGATGCCTCGTCCTTGCACTATGATTTTCGCCTGGAAATCGACGGGGTGCTGAAGTCCTGGGCGGTGCCAAAAGGCCCCTCGACCGACCCGCGCGACAAGCAGCTGGCGATCGAGACCGAGGATCATCCGCTGGACTATGCCGATTTCGAGGGCGTGATCCCGGCGAACGAATACGGCGGCGGCACGGTCATGGTCTGGGATATCGGGGTCTTCGATAACGCCAAGCGCGATGAGGCCGGGGGGCGCGAAAAATCGCTGGCTCAGTGCTGGGCCGACGGGCATTTGATGGTCACGTTGCACGGCGACAAACTCACCGGCGGTTATGCGCTGACCCATTTTCGTACCGAGGGCGATACACGCCAGTGGCTGCTCGTGAAGATGGACGACGCCGCCGCTGATGCCCGGCGCAACCCCGTATCCACCGAAGACACATCGGTGCTCACCGATCGCAGCACGGCTGAGATCAGGGATCATGCGGGCCGCGACTCATGACCAAGGCCCGTATCAAGTATGTATTGAGCGCCGACAGCTGGGCCAAGGCCAGGAAAGCGCCCATGCCTTATACCTTCGAGCCGATGCTGGCCACGCTGCATCGCGAGCCGTTTTCCGACGACGCCTGGCTCTATGAGCGCAAGTTCGACGGCATCCGTCTGTTGGTCTTTCGCGACGGCGACCATGTGGAGCTTTATACCCGTAACGGGAAGGCGCGTAACGGGCATTTTCCGGAGCTGGTCGCGCTGATGGCGGCCCAGCCGGGCGAGCGTTTCGTGCTCGACGGCGAGGTGGTGGCCTTCGAGGGCGATACCACCTGTTTTTCACGCCTCCAGCAGCGCGCGGGCATCAGTGATCCGGCCGAGGCACGCGCCAGCGGGATCAAGATCTATTTCTATGTCTTCGATAGCCCCTGGATGGAGGACTACGACATCCGCCGCGTGCCGCTGCGCGAGCGCAAGCAGGTGATTCGCGAGGTGCTCGATTACTCGGGTGATCTACGCTTCACCCCACATCGCAACGGCGACGGCGCAGCGTTTCTGGCCGAGGCGCGCGAGAAAGGTTGGGAAGGCATCATCGCCAAGAAAGCCGAAAGCGCTTATCGCAACGGGCGCTCGAAGCGCTGGCTCAAGCTCAAGGTCGAGGCCGGCCAGGAACTGGTGATCGGTGGCTATACCGATCCCGAAGGCAGCCGCACCGGGATAGGGGCGCTGCTGGTCGGCTATTACGAGGGCGATGCACTGCGCTATGCCGGGCGCGTGGGCACCGGTTTTACAGACGCCGAGCTGGCGCGTCTGAAAGAAACGCTCTCGACGATCGAGCAGGCCGAGCCTGCGTTTGCCGACCCGCCTGACGCTACGGATATCCATTGGGTCACCCCTGAGCGGGTCGCCGACATTCGGTTCACCGAATGGACGCCCGACGGGCGCCTGCGTCATCCGGCCTATCTGGGCGAGCGCGACGACAAGGATGCCCGTGAGGTCGTGCGAGAGGACCGCGCATGACCATCACGATCGACAAGGCCGACAAGATCTTTTTCCCCGAAGCCGGTTTCACCAAGGGTGATCTGGCCAACTATTACCGGCGTATCGCCCCGATCATGCAGCGCTACGTGGCCGAGCGGCCCGTGACGTTGCACCGTTTCCCGGACGGCATAGCAGGCACGCCGCAATTCATACAGAAAACCGTGGCCGATCATTATCCGGACTGGATCGCGCACGTACGGGTGGCTACCGAGGACGATACGATCATCCAGCCCGTGATCGACTCCGCCGATACGCTCGTCTATTTCGCCGATCAGGGCGCGATCGTGTTCCACGTGCCGCTCGCGCGTGCCGGCGCACTCGACAAACCCGACCGGCTGATCTTCGATCTCGACCCGCCGGACGACGGCACCGATTTCGCGCCTGTCGTTGCAGCCGCCCGCGCGGTGCGCAAAGCCCTTGCCGACGTCGGCCTCGTGTCGTATGTCATGACCACGGGCTCGTCGGGGCTACACGTGGCGGTGCCCTTGGATGCCAGTGCCGGCTTCGATCGGGTACGCGGTTTTGCGCAAGACATGGCCGAGGCGATCGCGGCCGATCATCCGGATGATTTCACCACCGCACACGCCAAGGACAAGCGCCGTGGCCGGCTGTACTTGGACGTGGCCCGAAATGCCGTGAATCAGACCGGTGTGGCGCCGTATTCGGTACGCGCCAAACCCGGCGCGCCGATCGCGACCCCCTTGGCCTGGGACGAGTTGGGCGATACCGACCTTGGCCCACGCCGTTGGCATATCGGCAATATCTTTCGCCGGCTGGGCCAGCGCGATTGCCCCTGGGCGGCTATTGACAACCACCGACAGCGCATCGACAAGGCCATCGCGCAGAGCGTTTAATACCGCTCGGATCAATTGGCAACGACAAGCGCATGCAAGACACGCCGAGTGAAGCCACAGGCTGGCACATCCACGACGAACAAGGCTTTGCCGGGCTAGTCGGCCCGATCTGGGAGCGCTGGGCGACAGACGATCAACTGGTGTTGGCGCTGGAGCTGGGCGTGCGCCATGTCAATCAGGCCGGCGTGGCCCAGGGCGGGCTGCTGGTGACGCTCGCCGATCGCGTGATGGGCCATGCGCTGCGCCACGCCGTGGGCGGTGAGCCCGTGACCACGGTTCAACTCGATACGCATTTCATGTCGGCCGGGCAGGTCGGCGATATCGTCGAGGGCCGGGCGCGCATGACGCGCATCACCCGAAGCCTGGCCTTCATCGACGGCACGATCACCTGCGGCGATCGCACGCTGGTGAGCGCGCGTGGGGTCTGGAAGCGGCTGGCGGACCCGGACGGCGCGGCCGCGGCCGCGTTTCGGCAACGCTTTATTAGGCAGTAGTCCGTCGCTTATTCGTAGTGTGACCACAACCGCAGGATTTTCACCGTCTTGGGGCCTGTTGCCGTTTCATACGAGTCCGCGCCAAGCGCTGTTTTACGGCAAGACGAGGCGGAGCCCGCGCCGCGCAGTCATTCTGCGCAAGTGGGCTAGAACGCTGGATTGCCGCAAACCAGCGCTTGTCCCGAAGGGTTGGGCCCAAAATCCGGCCATGCGACGTTGCTCCCCTTGATCGTGGCGCGCCACGACCCGCGGCTCGCGCCTTGCCTGGCCAGATTTTGGGCACCAACGCGGCGCTCGTATGAAACGGCAACAGGCCCTAGGGCGTGTCGTCATGAGATATGCCGTCGCATTGCCCGCGCCGGGCGTGTCAGGCAAG
>NZ_AYKG01000031.1 GCF_003788585.1 Salinisphaera japonica YTM-1
ACCCTAGTAAAACGCGGTGTCGTTTCGCCGCAAAATGGCGCTGACATACGGGAATTCGTGCCCACCCGGCTGCCGATCACGTATCGGCGGCTTTTTTTCGGGCATCATCGTCCCCACGTCAATTCGACAAGCACGTACTACGTCCAAGCCAATGAAAGCGACACTCGACTGGCACCAGGGCCTGGCCTTCACCGGCACGGCCGACTCCGGGCACGAAATCACGATCGATGGCCCACCTGATCTGGGCGGCGAGAACGCCGGTTTTCGGCCCATGGAGATGTTGCTCTTATCCGTGGGCGGCTGTAGCGCGATGGATGTGATGCATATCCTGAAGAAATCGCGTCAGGATGTGACGGGCTGCCGGATCGAGCTGGACGGCACGCGGGCCGAGACCGAGCCGAAGGTGTTCACCGATATCCATGTCCAGTTCATCGTCACCGGGCATGACCTCAAGGAAAAACACGTCGCGCGTGCGGTAGAGTTATCGGCCGAGAAATACTGTTCGGCCTCGATCATGCTGCAAGAAACCGTCAACATGACGCACGGCTATACCATCGAAGCTGCCGACTGAGCGATGCATCGACGGGGCGATACCGCCCTGATACTTGCCGGCCTTCGTTTTCCTCCCGGCCCGACGCGGAACTGCCCCACATGGACAAACTCCGGCTGCACGGTTTCAACAACCTGACGAAATCGTTGTCGTTCAATATCTACGACATCTGCTATGCCCGTACGCAGGCACAGAAAAAAGCCTATATCGCCTATCTCGACGATATGTTCAACGCCGATCGGCTGACCCAGATTCTGACCGAGGTCTCGGACATGATCGGTGCGCATATTCTGAATGTCGCGCGCCAGGACTATGAGCCGGAAGGCGCCTCGGTGACGATTCTGATCGCCGAGGAGACCGCCTACGAAGGCCCGGTACCCGATGCCGTGGTCGGCCATCTCGACAAGAGCCATATCACGGTCCATACCTATCCAGAGTTCCACCCGGATGACGGCATCTCGACCTTCCGGGCCGATATCGATGTCTCGACCTGTGGGCTGATCTCGCCGTTGAAAGCGCTCGATCACCTGATCCGCAGCTTCGAATCCGACGTAGTGACGCTGGATTATCGCGTGCGCGGTTTCACCCGCGATGTCGACGGGGGCAAGCACTTCATCGACCACAAGATCGCCTCGATTCAGGATTATATCGCCCCCGATATTCGTGATCGTTATCAGATGGTGGACGTCAACGTGCTGTCCGAGCGTATCTTTCATACCAAGATGCGTCTGACGGAATTCGATCTGGACGAGTATCTGTTCGCCGAAAACGCCGCTGACCTGGCGCCCGAAGAAGCAGAAGTACTCACCGATCGTATCGCCGGCGAGATCACCGATATCTTTTACGGGCGCAACTTCAACTGATGGGTCACTGATGGATATTCGCGCCGAGGATTTCGCACGCGAATTCGCCCGGCATCCGTTGGCCCGCTGTTATCTAATCGGCGGTCAGGAACCCTTGCATGTGGTCGAAGCCGCGGATGCCGTGCGCGCTCGTGCCCGACGTGAAGGCTTTGACGAGCGTGACATCCTGCACGCTGAGCCTGGCTTCGACTGGGCCCAGCTTGCCGATGCCGGGGCGACGCAATCCTTGTTCGCCGAGCGCCGTATCGTCGAATTGCACCTGCCGGACAAGGGCCCAGGCGGCAAGGCCGGCAGCGCGGCTATCGTCGATTTCGTCAAACGCGATACGCCCGACACACTGCTTTTGGTCGTCGCCCCCGGCCTGGTCAGCTCGGCGCGCAAGGCGGCCTGGTACAAGGCCGTGGCCAAGGCCGGCGTGGTCAGCTATGCCTGGGGCCTGCCGGCTTCGCGCATGACGGCCTGGATCAGCGCGCGGGCCAAGGATAAACATCTCAATATCGCCGAAGACGGCATTCAGCTGCTGGCGACACAAAACGAAGGCAATTTGCTGGCCGCTGCCCAAGAGATCGATCGGCTGGCGCTGCTCTATCCGGATACGCGCATTGAGCGCGCGCAGGTGGCCGAGGCAGCCAGCGATCATGCCCGCTTCGATATCTTCGATCTACCGGCCAAGGCCGTCGACGGCGATACCCAGGGCGCGCTGAAGAGCCTGTCACGCCTGCGCGCCGAAGGCGTGGACGTGGTGCCGATCACCTGGGCACTGGTCAAGGAGCTGCGCACGCTCTATCAGGCCGCCCTGGCCGCGCGTGCCAATCGGCTGGATGCTTATCTGGGCAAGATATTCCTGCCGGCCCCGCGCAAACGCGCCTTGGCCACCGCTGCTCGCCGGGCCGAGCCCCGGCGTCTGGCGCGTCTTTTGAGCCAGGCCGCCCGGCTTGATGCCATCAACAAGGGCGCAGCAAGCGGCCGCGCCTGGGACGAACTGATAACATTGATCATTGTGTTGTCGGGGGCGACCCCGACGATTGTCTGTGGCAACGACCCATTTCATGCGAGCCCCTTGTCATGAGCGCGAACATTCGCGAACCCGCCCGTGGCGGCCACGATGGCCAAAACGGTCGAATCGATAAACAGATCCGCGATATGGGCGAACGTGCCCGCCGCGCCGCCCGGCGTATGGCCGCGGCCGAGCCGGGCGAGAAGAACGCCGCTCTGTTTGCCATCGCCGAAGCCTTGATCAGCCAGAGTGATGCGATCCTTGCGGCCAACGCACGCGATGTGAAAGACGCACGCGGCAAGCTCGACAATGCCGCCATCGAGCGGCTCGAGCTGAGCGGCGCTCGTATCGAGCGCATGGCCGAAGGCGTACGCCAGGTCGCTGCCCTGGCGGACCCGATCGGCAACCTTACGGACATGAATTTCCGCCCGTCGGGTATTCAGGTTGGGCGCATGCGCGTGCCGCTCGGCGTGATCGGCATCATCTATGAGTCGCGGCCCAACGTGACAGCGGATGCCGCCGCGCTGTGCTTGAAATCCGGCAACGCAGCGATCCTGCGCGGCGGCTCGGAGTCGGTGCACTCCAATCAGGCGATCGCCGATGCCGTGGCCCGCGGGCTCACCGATGCCGGCCTGCCGAAAGACGCCGTCCAGATCGTGGACACCACGGATCGGGCCGCCGTTGGCGCCATGCTGGCGCTACCCGAATACATCGACGTCATCGTGCCGCGCGGCGGCAAGGGGCTGATCGAGTTCGTGGCCGACAATGCACGCATGCCGGTCATCAAGCATCTCGACGGCGTGTGTCATGTCTATATCGATGACGATGCCGACCGCGAAAAAGCCGTGGCCATCGCCGTGAACGCCAAGACGCAGCGCTATGGCACCTGCAACACGATGGAAACCCTGCTGGTGGCCGAGTCGCAGGTCGAGCGGATTCTGGAGCCGCTGGCCCAGAACCTCATGCAGGCCGGCGTGACCCTGCGCGGCTGCGCCGAGACCCGAAAACGCCTCGGCCCCCGCATCGAGCCCGCCACTGATGACGACTGGGCCGCCGAGTATCTGGCGCCCACCCTGGCCGTGAAGATCGTGCCCGATATGGATGCCGCGATCGATCACATCGAGCGCTGGGGCTCGCACCATACCGATGCCATCGTCACCGAAAGCGTGACCCGGGCCCGCACCTTCATCCGGGCCGTGGATTCGGCCTCGGTGATGGTCAATGCCTCCACGCGCTTTGCCGACGGCTTCGAGTACGGCCTGGGTGCAGAGATCGGCATCTCCACCGACAAGCTGCATGCTCGCGGCCCGGTCGGGCTGGAAGGGCTGACCTCACAGAAATATGTCGTCTTTGGCGATGGCCATGTCCGCTAAGCAACCCCCCGTGGGGCCGGCCGGCGCCCCGATCGGTATTCTGGGCGGCACGTTCGATCCGGTACACAACGGGCATCTGCGCCTGGCCATGGAGCTTGCCACCGAGCTTGACCTGGCCCAGGTGCGTTTGATTCCCAACGGCCGGCCCCCGCATCGCGAGCAGCCCGGCGCCACCCCCGGCCAGCGCGCCAAGTGGATCCGCGTGGCAACCGCCGACGAACCGCTGTTAGCCCTGGACGATCGCGAGCTGATGCGTGAAGGCCACAGCTATATGGTCGACACGCTGGCCTCGCTGCGTAGCGATTTCCCCAAGCATCCGCTGTGTCTGATCATGGGCCGGGATGTCTTTGCCAAACTGCCCTCCTGGCATCGCTGGCAGGAATTGTTCGATCACGCGCATATCGTGTTGATCGAACGGCCCGGGCTGCCCGCCGAACTGGCCCCCGAAGCCGTGGATCTACTCGCCGAGCGCGGCGTGAGTGATCCGGCTGCCTTGAAGAATCAGCCCACCGGCTTGATATACAGTTATGCGCCGCCGCCGCTGGTGATATCCGCCAGCCGTATTCGCGAACTGATCGCCGCCGGTGCCAGCCCCCGTTATCTCTTGCCCGAGGTGATCCTCGAGGACATTATGGATACCGATATCTACCGCGCGCCCCGCGCGCAGAGCACATGATGGTTGCACAAGAACAAAACACCGATCTCACCGCGATTGATCATATCCTGGCCGATATTCCGGCCGATGCGCCGCTGCTGCGGCTGGCCGTGGATGCCGTGGGCGAGCTCAAGGGCGAATCGGTCAAGGTCTTCGACGTGGCCGAGCTGACCACCATCGCCGATCACATGGTGATCTGTACCGGGCGTACCAATCGGCACGTCAAACGTCTCGGCGAGACCGTGGTTCAGCACGCCAAGGCCCAGGGCCTGGCACCGCGCGTCGAAGGTCTGGATCAGGCCGAGTGGGTGCTCATCGATCTCAACGGCGTGGTCGTGCATATCATGCAGCCGGTCACACGGGCCTATTACCAGATCGAAAAACTCTGGGACGTGGATCTGGCCACCACGGGAGCCAACAGCTCGCCGACCTGACAGGTTCGTCATGCGTATCCGCCTGATCGCGGTCGGCCGCAAGATGCCCAAGTGGGTGACCAGCGCCTACGAGGATTATGCCGCCCGCCTGCCACGTGAGTGCCGCCTGGAGCTGGTCGAGATCGCGCCCGGCATGCGCAAGCAGGCCAGCGATGCCGCCAAGGCGATCGCCGCTGAAGACGAGCGCATGACCCGAGCCATCGGGCGCGATGAACACGTCATCGCTCTCGATGTCGATGCCAAGGCATGGTCGACACAGGCCCTGGCCGACGATCTGCGCGACTGGATGGCCGACGGGCGTGATCGTGCGATTCTCGTGGGCGGCCCGGACGGGCTGGGCCAGGCCTCGCGTCAACGCGCAGACAGCCGCCGCTCGTTGTCTGCACTGACCCTGCCCCACCCGCTGGTCCGCGTGATCGTGGCCGAGCAGCTCTTTCGCGCCCACAGCATGCTCATCGGGCATCCCTATCACCGGGCGTAATCGATATCGCTCGCCGGGCGCCTACGATGTTTGTTCAGTTGTCAGCCCCCGATCGGCTGGCGACAATCAGGACATGAGCAACAACCTGTTTTTTCACGCAGAACCTCGCACGCCGCGAGCCGGCGCCGCCACGCGGTGAGTGCGGCGGCCCCACAACGCCAGGCGGTTTCACCCCGGATCGAGATCCTGGTCAACGCCGGCCTGGGCGAAACCCGTGCCGCACAGATTGAAAACGGCATCCTGCAGGATATTCATGTCCAGCGAGACGCCACCGCGAGTGCGGTGGGCAATATCTATCTGGGCAGTGTCCAGCGCGTGCTGGCCGGTATGCAGGCTGCATTTGTCGATGTTGGCCTGGCGCGGGCGGCGTTTCTACAGCTGGCCGATATGGTGCGCCCGAGCGACGCGGCCACGGCGCGTTCTCGTATCGAACAACGCCTGGTGGCCCAGGATCGCGTGCTGGTGCAGGTCACCCGTGACGCTATGGGCACCAAGGGCGCGCGCCTGACGACGGATCTGGCCTTGCCGTCGCGGTTTCTTGTTTATATGCCGTATACCCCGCGTATCGGCATATCCGCGCGTATCGAGGCCGACGGCGAACGGGCGCGCCTGCACGAGGGCATCACCCGGCTACGCGAGGAGCTGGGCCTTACCGGCGGTTTTATCGTACGCACCGTGGCCGATGGCTGCGATCTGGCGGCCATCGCCGCAGACATGCGGTTTCTGGCGGCCGTCTGGGCCGATATCCAGACCAGTGCCAAGCGTGTGCCCGTGGAAACGCTGGTCTACGGCAATCTACCATTGCCAATTCGTATGCTGCGCGACCTGCTCACGCCGGAGGTCGATGCCGTACTCATCGATGATCACAGCGCCTGGCAGGACATGCGAGCCTTCACCGCGCGCTTTGCCCCGGAGCTGGCTGATCGTGTTCTGTTGCACGACGGGCCGGCGCCGCTTTTCTCGCAATACGGCATCGAAGATGCCATCGAGCGTGCCCTGCAGCCCCAGGTACCTCTGAAATCCGGCGGGTTTCTCGTTATCGAGCAGACCGAAGCCATGGTCACGGTCGATGTGAACACCGGCGGCTTCGTGGGCACCCGCAGCCTGGAGCAGACCGTACTGCGCACCAATCTCGAGGCCGCCCAGACGATCGCCCGGCAACTGCGCCTGCGCAATCTCGGCGGCATCATCGTCATCGACTTCATCGACATGGTCGATGCCGGCCACAAGACACAGGTGCTCGACCAGCTCACGCGCGCGCTGGCAGCCGACCCTGCCAAGACCACGCTGGGCGGCATATCCGCCCTCGGCCTGGTTGAGGTCACCCGCAAGCGCACCCGTGAATCCCTGGAACAGCTGCTGTGCGCGCCGTGTCCGACGTGCCAGGGCCGGGGCCAGCTCAAGACGCCGGAAACCGTGATCTTCGAGTTATTTCGCGAGATCACGCGCCGCCACAGCCAGCGCCCGGTCGATATGGCTGCCGAGCGCCTGCTTATTCTGGCGGCCCCGGACACGGTCGATGAACTGCTCGATGCCCAGGCCGCCCCGCTGGCAGAACTGTCGCAGCGCCTGGGCTGTGATATCCAGCTCCAGGCCGAAACCCTCTACGGGCCCGAACAATTCGATGTGGTCGTCCTGTAAGCTGGCCGCCTGATGTCGTGAGCCGGGGCGTGCACTGTGACGCGCCGGGCGATTGCGACGCCGCGTTCATCGATCCGCTGCAAGCGTTTGATGCCGCCGTTCTATCCGGTGCCCGTATACCCGCCGATGCTTGACCCACGATCGCCCGCCCGGCCCAACCATGACTGAAGCATCCCGTCGTCGACGACGGCGCTGGGTTCGTCGGCCATTGATCGGCCTGGCCGTCCTGCTGGTGCTGTTGGTGGGGGCGGCCGTGGTGGGTATTCCGCTGGCCGATCGGTTCGTGCCGGATTATCAGGACGCCCTCATCGCGCGCCTGGAACAGACGCTCGATGCCGATATCGACATCGACGGCCTGTCGCTGGGCATATCGCGCCAGGGGCCGATGGTCTATCTCGATGATCTGGCCATCACGCACCACGGCGAGCAGGCACCGGCATTCACGGCCAAACACGTCGGCCTGGCGTTTTCGCTGCTCGACCTGGTGCGCGGCCAATATATTCCCGACGGCATCCGCCTCGACACGCCCAAGCTGACTGTGCTCACCGATGAAGGCCGCCCCCGCCTGGCCCACTGGCCGGCCCGTGACACCGGCGGTTTCGACCTGACACGCGTGGCCGAGCTGCGCAGGCGCCTCGGCGAGCTGATCGTGGCGGACGGCCAGCTCACCGTGGTGTCCGAGCGCCTGCCCGACGGCCGGGCGCGCTGGCAGGACATCGATATCGATATCTCGGAAAACGCCCCCGGCCAGCTTGCGGCCAGCGCGAGCGCGGACGGGCCTGAGTGGTGGCAGGACATATCCGCGACCGGCCGTCTGACCGGGCCGGTGGATCCAGCCGCCGAGGCACACTGGCATGTCGATATCAAGGGCCTGAACGCCCCGAGGCTGCTCTCTGCCCTGGCTGATCACGACACCGCGGAAACCCGCGGCAACACGCGTATCACGTTCGACGGGCGCTGGCAGGATCGCGGCCTGCACGATACCGAGCTGCGTATCACCCAGGCCCCGATCACAACGCCGGCCAGCGAGCCGCCCGAAACGCTGGTTCCCGGCTTTACCCGACACTTTGTCGTAACCGGCGGCGCGGGGCGTGATGTCGTGCGTATCAAAAGCCGCGACGCCGACGCGCCCGGCGCTTTTCAGGCACGATGGTCACGGGCCGATCATACGTTCAAGGCAACGACCACCGACCTGGCCGCCACGCGCCTGGCGCGGCTGGCCGGCTGGTGGCAACCCGCACTCGCCGGGCTCACACTTGACGGCGATATCCGCTCGGTCAGCGTCACGAAAAAACCGGGCCAGGCCGTCGCGGCCAGCGGCGTCTTCGATCACATCGTGCTCGGCAACGCGCGTTATCGCATCGGCCCGATCAGTGGCCGGCTGGTCCATGACGGCAACGACAATACCCTGGTCTTCGACGGCGCCGACGGCCGCATCGTCTCCGAGCGTTATCTGGCAGAACCGTTGGCCCTGACCGGCCTGCGTGGCCGCATCGGCTGGTCGGCGACCGACGCCGCGACCCGTATTTCGCTGGACGATCTGGCGCTGGACAGCCACGAGGCCACGCTGCGCGCCGGCGGCACGGTGCGGCTACCGGCCCACGGCGGTGCGCCCGTGCTCGATCTGGCGCTGGATCTGGCCGCCCCGGATATTCCGCGCCTCATGGATCGGCTGCCCCAGGACCCGGACCTGCCCAACCCCAAGCTGCGCGACTGGCTGGACACCGCAATCACGCGCGGCACGCTCGATGCCGGGCATATCAAAATCAAGGGCCCCGCCGATCGGTTTCCGTTTGCCGATCCGCGACCGGGCGAGGCCTTCCAGGCGAAGCTTTCCGGGCACGACCTGGATATCGGCTACAAACCGGGGTGGCCGGCGCTGCAACAGACTCGCGGCACGCTGACGCTATCCGGGGCGACGCTCGATCTCACGATCCCGAATGCTCGTATCAACGGGGTGACCGTCGACACCGCTCATGCCCACGTTGCCGACGTGCGCGAGCCGATCCTGGCCGTGACCGGCCACGTGAACAACGCGCCGGCACCACAGATGTTGTCGTTTTTGGCCAATTCGCCGTTATCGAAGAAATTCGGCCCGCTGCTCGATGCCATCGATATCAAGGGCGACGCCGATCTCGATCTCGATCTGTCGCTGCCGCTCAAGCCCGAGCTGGGCGATATCTCGGTCGATGGCAAAGTGACGGCCCGCGGCGATCGGCTGATTCAGCAATATCTGCCGGCCCCGATCGATGACATCCGCGGCACGCTGGCCTTCGACGAGACCGGGCTCGTCGCGCGGGCGCTGGCCGGCCGGGTTGCCGGCGTGCCGATTGACGTCGATATTCTGCCCGCCCCAGGCAATCGCCAGAAGATCGTGGCCCGGGCCACGCCGCATCTGCCGGCCGATTCCGATCTGTTGGCCCATTATCTGCCACCGGTATGGCTGGGCTACGTCGACGGCGCATTGCCGCTACGTATCGCGTTTTCGCTGGGCGGCAAGGGCGCGATCAGCCCGATCAAAATCACCTCTAATCTGGCGGGCACCGCCGTGGAGCTGCCCGCCCCGGCCGATAAAGACGCCGAGACACGGATGCCTGTCGCCGTCACCGTGGATACCGACGCGCAACGCGTCATTGCACGTGTCGATGACCAGCGCATCGATCTGGCCGCGCAACTGGATCAAGAAGGCGTGCCCGAGCGCGTGACTGTGCGCCTGGGCGACCGCGGCCAGCCGCTCACAGCACCGCCCGGCAAGGGGCTGTGGATCGGCGGCCATGCCACCCGTATCGAGGCCAAGGGCTGGTTTGATGTCGTACGCCGTGTGCTCTACGACACGACCGGCGACGACAACAAAAACACGCCGGCCGATGCTGAACCGGATAGCGCCGGCGCGTTCTCTTTCCTCGGCAGCGATATCACCACGGATCGTCTGGCGATCCGTGATCGCTATATCACCGATGCCAGCATGCGCGCCGTGCCCCTGCGGGCGGGCAACGGTTGGCGCGTGGACTTCGACGGGCCGGACAGCCAGGGCCAGGCGACTTACACGATGGGGCCGACGCGCCAGCAACGCGCGCCCGTGGCCATCGACGGCAGCTTCAAGCGCGTGGTCGTGCACACCGATACCGCCGAGCAGGCAGCGGCAAAAGACGCGGCGCCGGCCAACTCGTCGAGCCTGGTCTGGCCCGACCTGTCGCCGACCGACCTGCCGGCCCTGTCACTTTACGTGGCGGATTTCGAAGTCGACGACACCGCCTTCGGCGCGTTGCACACCGATGCCCGCGTGACCGATAACGGCTGGTCGCTGGATCGTTTCGAACTGGCCGGCGGCGCGCTTACCGGGCGTGTCGCGGCCGACTGGCAGCTCGAGCGCGACATCACCAGCGCCGGGGCCCGTGCCAAGCTGGAAGGCCACGGCCTGTCGCGGCTGATCCGTATCTTCGGCTTCAAGGCGCCGGTACAGGCGGAAAAGACCCGAGTGGATGCCGATCTGTCGATCGCGCCAAACGTGGCCGGTCTGGATCTGTTGCATCTCAACGGCCGCATGGACCTGGCCATGGACGACGGCACGTTGCTCAGCGTTGAACCCGGGCCAGGCCGGCTGCTGGGGCTGTTCAATCTGTACGTGCTGCCACGCCGGCTCACGCTCAATTTCCGGGACGTGGTCGACAAGGGCCTGGCCTTTGACAAGGCCCGCGCAGCGTTCGTGATCCGTAACGGCCAGGCCTACAGCCGCAAGGCCATGATCACCACGCCGTCGTCCAATATCGAGATCAGCGGGCGTATCGGCCTGGCCACACGGGACTACAACGAGCGTGTGAGCATCAAGCCCAAGATCGGCAGCGGTGTGGCCATTGCCAGTGCCGTGATCGGCGGCCCGGCGATCGGGGCCGCGGTCTTCGCGGTCCAGAAACTGCTGGAAAAGCCGTTGTCTGAAATATCGGCGGTCAGCTATCGACTGAAAGGCAGCTGGGACGATCCGCAGATCGTGGAGCCGCATGCCGAAGGCCAGCCAGAAGGTCAGGCACAGAGCGACGCCGACAACCCGGCCGACAATACCGCCGAAAGCGAGACGCAAGAGGATAAGGGCAACGCCGTCAGCGAGGCCGCGTCGTCAGAGCATTCAGACGCGACGGCGGGCTGACGCCGAGCGACCACAGCCGTATATTGATAGCTGAGCCGGCGCACCGTTTTGCGCCATTGATGCATACGAGTCCGTCATGATCGAAACGCCTACTCGCGTCGCTGCTATCCAGATGAACTCGCTTGGCGAGGTCGCGCCCAATCTGGCCCGCGCGGATGATCTGCTGCGCGAGGCCGCACGTCGCGGCGCCAAGCTGGCCGTGCTGCCCGAAAACTTTGCGTTGATGGGCGCACACGAAACCGACAAGCTGCACGCGGTCGAGGTCGAGGTCGAGGCCGACGGCGCCGGCAACGGCCATACCCCAATTCAGGATGCGCTGGCCGAAGCCGCGCGCCGCCACGGGCTATGGATCGCCGCGGGCACCATCCCGCTGAAAAGCCCCGAAGCCGATCGCGTGTATTCCGCGCTCTGTGTCTATGACGCGCACGGCGCGCGGGTGGCCCGCTACAACAAGATCCATCTGTTCGACGTGGGCCTGCCCGACTCGCGCGAGGCCTATCGCGAGTCGGCGACGTTCATGCCCGGCGATAACGCCCCGGTGGTCATCGACAGCCCGGTGGGCCGTCTGGGCCTGTCGATCTGCTACGACCTGCGCTTTCCCGAACTCTATCGCCAGCTCTCGGCCGCCGGTGCCGAGGTGATCGTCGCCCCCTCGGCTTTCACCTACACCACGGGCACGGCCCACTGGCACATCCTCACGCGGGCAAGGGCCATCGAGAACCTGGCTACCGTGATCGCCCCCAACCAGGCCGGCCACCACGCCAGTGGCCGACGGACCTATGGCCATTCGTTGATCTGCGACAGCTGGGGCCAGATCACCTCCGAAGCCCGCTCGGATGCCAACGAAGTCGTCATCGCCGATATCGATCGCGAACGGGCGGCCCGTATTCGCGAGGGCTTTCCTAGCCTGAGCCATCGTCGTCTCGGCTGATCCCGCAGGAGTCATCATGTCCAGTCATCGCATCCAGTTTCAGCAGACCGGCGGGCCCGACGTGCTCGAGTACGTCGCCGTCGACAAGCCCATGCCGGGCGCCGAGGAAGTGGTCATCGAAAACCACGCCATCGGCCTGAACTTCATCGATATCTATTTCCGCAGCGGGCTGTATCCCGCCGAGCTGCCCAGTGGCCTGGGCACGGAAGGCGCGGGCATCGTGGTGGCCGTGGGCGACGAGGTCACCGATTTCGCCGAGGGCGATCGTGTGGCCTATGCCCAGGGCCCGCTGGGGGCGTATGCCACGCATGTGGCCATGCCCGCCCGTAGCGTCATCGCCCTGCCCGAGGCCATCGATTTCGAGACCGCGGCCGCCGGCATGCTCAAGGGCCTGACCGTGCAATACCTGCTGCGCCAGACTTATGCCGTGGGCGAAGACGACACGATCGTCTTTCATGCTGCGGCCGGTGGCGTGGGCAGCATCGCCTGTCAGTGGGCCAAGGCGTTGGGCGCGCACGTCATCGGCACCGTGTCCTCGCCCGAAAAAGCCGATATCGCGCGTAAGAACGGCGCCTGGCAGCTCATCGACTACACGAAGGAATCCGTACCCGAGCGCGTGATGGATCTCACCCACGGCGCCGGCGTGCCCGTGGTCTATGACTCGGTCGGGCGCGATACCTGGGCGGATTCGCTCAAGTGCCTGCAAAAACGCGGGCTGATGGTCTCTTTCGGCAACGCCTCCGGCCCGGTCGAGGGCGTGAACCTCGTGGAGCTCAACCGCGGCGGCTCGTTGTTCGTCACCCGCCCCAGCCTTGGCGGCTATGCCGATACCCGGCCCCGCTTCGAGATGATGTGTGCCGATCTGTTCGCCGTACTGGAATCCGGCGACGTGCAGGTACCGATCGGCCAACGCTTCGACCTGGCCGATGCCGGTGCTGCCCAGACCGCGCTGGCCGAGCGGCGGACCACGGGCTCGACCATTCTTCTGCCGTAATGAGAAACCAAGCCAAGTTGCGTGATTGAAAAAGCATCGATAGATTATCTGTAAAACCAAATGGCTATCGATAATGTCAACGACGCTTACGCTCTCATCCAAGTACCAGATCGCTATTCCGAAAGAGGTTCGAGAGCGGCTCGGGCTAATCGCCGGGCAGAAGATTCAACTCGTGACTTACGGCGATCGTATCGAGCTTCTGCCACAGCGCGATATCCGACAAATGCGCGGCTTTTTATCCGGTATCGATACGACGGTTCCGCGTGATGACGATCGGATATGAATGTCGTCGATTCGTCTGGATGGCTCGCCTATTTCGCAGGTGACGACAACGCGGATTATTTCGCCGCGCCTATCGAGCAGACCGCCGGACTGATTGTGCCCGCGTTGAGTATCTACGAGGTCTTTAAACGCGTCTTACAGCAGCGAAACGAAGGCCAGGCGCTCGAAGCCGTCGCACTTATGCAGCAAGGGCGCATCGTTTCGCTGGATCAGAATATCGCGCTGCTTTCAGCGCGCATCAGTCACGACCATAAACTGGCATTGGCGGATAGCACGATGCTGGCGACCGCTCGTGTTTACAAAGCCACGCTGTGGACACAAGACGCGGATTTCGAATCATTCCCCGAAGTTCGATTCAAGCAGAAATAGCCAGCAGCGCAGCACTCGCCGGCCAAGAGCAGTGTTAACGTAACGCTATGAAAAATTCGCTCGATATCGCCACCGATACCCTGCTGGGGCCTGCCGCCATCGACGCGGCCCAGCTCGAGGCCACCCTGTCCGGGCTGATGCAGCCGGGCGTGGATTATGCCGATCTGTACTTTCAGATCTTTCGTAACGAATCCTGGCTGTTGGAAGACAGCGTGGTGCGCAGCGCCGGGGCTTCGACGTCCAAGGGCGTCGGCGTGCGCGTACTGGCCGGCGAGCAGACCGGCTTTGCCTATGCCGACGAGCTGGCCCTGCCCGCGCTCACCCAGGCCTCGCAGGCCGCGCGTGCCATCGCCCGTGACGGCACGACCGCCTCGATGAACGCGCTCACCCGGCGTGATTGCGGCCCAGCCACGCGCTATGCCCCGATCGACCCGGCCGATTCAATGGCCGCCGAGGCCAAGGTCGCGCTCTTGCACCACGCCGACACGATCGCTCGCGATGCCGACCCTCGGGTGGTGCGCGTGACCGTGTCGCTGGCCGGCAGCGCCGACACCATGCTCGTCGCGGCCTCCGACGGCACGCTTTGTGGCGACGTGCGCCCCATGGCGCGATTCAATGTTTCTGTCCAGGTCGAGGAAAACGGGCGCCGCGAATCCGGTAGCGCCGGCGGCGGCGGGCGCCTGTCCTACGAGATCTATACCGGCGACAACGATCTCGTGGCCCAGTACGCCCGCGAAGCCGTGCGGCGTGCCGTCGTGCGCCTGAAAGCCGAAAACGCCCCGGCCGGCTCGATGCCGGTGGTGCTGGGCAACGGCTGGTCGGGCGTGCTCCTGCACGAAGCCGTAGGCCACGGTCTGGAAGGCGACTTCAACCGCCGCGGGGCTTCCAACTTCTCCGGCAAGATCGGCCAGAAAGTGGCCTCCGAGCTATGCACGGTGGTCGACGACGGCACGCTTGATGGGCGGCGCGGCTCCTTGGCCGTGGACGATGAAGGCACGCCGGCGGCCTGCAACACGCTGATCGAAAACGGCGTGCTCAAAGGCTATATGCAAGACAAGCACAACGCGCATCTGATGGGCGTGGCCCCTACCGGCAACGCCCGGCGTGAGTCCTATGCCCATACCGTCATGCCGCGCATGACCAATACCTACCTGCGCCCCGGCGAGAGTGACCCGGCCGATATCATCGCCTCGGTCGATGACGGGATCTATGCCGCCAACTTCGGGGGCGGCTCGGTCGATATCACCTCGGGCAATTTCGTGTTCACCGTGGACGAGGCCTATCGCATCGAAAACGGCCAACTCGGTGCCCCGCTCAAAGGCGTGACCCTGATCGGCAACGGGCCGGACGTCATGGGCCGGGTCTCGATGATCGGCAACGACTGGGCGCTGGACGCCGGCGTGGGCACCTGTGGCAAGAACGGCCAGAGCGTGCCGGTGGGCGTGGGCCAACCCAGCCTGCGGGTGGATGCCATCACCGTCGGCGGCACCGAGGCGAGCTGATCGTGGCCCGTACCAAAAAGAAACCGACCGGCGTAACCCTGGGCCGCGAGCCCGTTTCCACGCTACGGATCATCGGCGGCGAATGGCGAAGCCGACGGGTGCCGATCGCTGATCGCCCCGGCCTGCGGCCCACGCCCGATCGCGTGCGCGAAACCGTATTCAACTGGCTGGCCCCGCGCCTGCCCGGCGCGGCCTGTGCCGATCTGTTCGCCGGCACTGGCGCGCTCGGCATCGAGGCCCTGTCGCGCGGGGCCGCCTCCACGGTTTTCATCGAAAGCGACGGCGAGGCCACGAAAGCGATCGAGGCGGCGCTAGCCACACTGGGCGCCGGTGAGCGCGCCCGCGTGGCCCGAGGGGACGCTACCCGTGCCGATGAGCTCCTCGCCGCTGACACCTTGGATATCGTGTTCATCGACCCGCCGTTCTCGGCCCAACTCCATGGCGCGGCATTGGCTGGCCTGAGCCGCGCGCTACGCCCCGGTGGGTATGTCTATCTCGAATACCCGCTGGCCGAGGACACCGCGATCGCCGAACGCCTGGCCGCGGATTACGAGGTTCTAAAAACCTCACGCGCCGGTAGCGTCGGCTTCTGTCTGGCCACCCCGCGCCAAACTGATCCCAAGGCCCCAACATGAACCCGCACCGCCCCGTCCGCGCGGCCTATACCGGCACGTTCGACCCCATTACGAATGGGCATGCCGACGTCATCCGGCGTGCCGCACGCATGTTCGACGAGCTCATCGTGGCCGTATCCAGCAACGCGTCGAAGAAATCGATCTTCAACCACGAAGAACGGGTCGAGCTCGCCCGCAAGGTCCTGGCCGACGTCGACAACGCTACCGTCATGCCCGCCAGCGGCCTGATCGTCAACTTCGCCCGCGAAAACAACGTCGATGTCTTCGTACGCGGCGTGCGCGGCGTCGGCGACTACGAATACGAAAAACAGATGGCCGTCATGAACCGCCATCTCGATGCCAGCATCGACACCATCTTTTTGGCCCCCTCGCCCGAATACGCCCATATCTCCTCGACGCTGGTGCGCGAGATCGCGTTCCTCGACGGGCGGATCAGCGGCCTGGTGCCGGAATTGGTGGCTGAGCGTTTGCAGGCCAAAACCGCAGGCTAAGACATGCCGCGAGACCCGCATTTGTAGCCACGTCCCGGCTCACAGGCCCGCCGATCGCACTACGGTGAGGGGTCGTGCGGTCAGATGAACCCGAGCACGGCATGCGCGTGAACTACCTGTTGCTGTTTTTAGACGCGTGATTGTTCAAGATGCCGACTCGCTTCAATCGTGGATATCACCGCCTCGCACGCACGGTCACGGCGATCGATAGCGGCTGTGAGCTCGTACAGATTGGCCGGTAACTGATTATCAATGACGAACTTCGGGCGCACCTGGTGGGGTCAGCAGTGGCTGGCGGCATTCGACGGGATCGACCAAGACAATCGCCTGCCGCGTGGGCGACGGTATGCCAACAACGGCTCGGTGCACGCGATCGAGATCGTTGAGCACTCGGTTACGGCCCGCGTGGCCGGCAGCCGCCCGATGCCCTATGCCGTCGATGTACGGCTGCCTGCGTTTTCCGAGACCGATCAAGACGTCATTCTAGCCACGATCGAACACAGCCCGGTGCTGTTATCGCGCCTGCTCAACCGACAGCTGCCCGCGCATGTGGCCGCGCTCTTACAAGATCGCGGCATTCGTTTGTTTCCTCGCGCCTGGCGTGATCTGAGCGCGCATTGTTCATGTCCCGACGATGCCGTGCCCTGCAAGCATATCGCCGCGGTCATCTATTTACTGGCCGCGCAGATCGATGAAAACCCGTTCGTAATCTTCGCCCTGCACGGCATGAACCTGGCCGCGCGCTTGGAACAGCGCTCCGGCGTGCAGTCCGCCGCGATTGCCGAGCTGCCGGAGATCGCCGCCGCCTGGAGCGATACGCCACCCGCCGATCATGAGACGGGCCTGCCGGCAGATCACTTTGCGGCGCTCGATTTATCGCGTATTCCACCGCTGACCCAGCGCGTGCTGTCGATCCTGTCGGCGAAGCCGTTGTTTTACTCGAAGGATTTTCACCCGATTCTGGCGGCCGCCTACAAACATGCCCGCCGCCAGGCTGAAGTCTTCGATCGCGATGCCGATATCATCGGAGCCGACAGCACACTGCCAGCCGACGGCTTTGCCATCATCGACGACAACGGCGCGCTGGTCGAAATACGAGATCAAACCAAGTGCGTATTCAAGGCCGTGCATCGCAAGCGCGCGCCGGATCCGTTCGCCCAGTTTCTGGCCTGCCTGCACCGCGTGCCTGCCGATCGCGAAGCACGCCTGCCCGAGCGCCTGCGCTTCTGGCATACGCTGTTGCGCGTTGCGCTCAAGCTCATCGAGCAGGGGGCTTATGTGCCACAGCCGGCGACCAACAGCGCCGGTCAAACGCTGGTGCAGTGGCGCCCCGCGCGGCTGTCAGACCCCGTCAACACCCTGATTGATAACGTCTGCCAGCTGTGTCCGCCGGATACGGTGCGTTTGAAAAACCCCGCGCGCTCAACGGACCTGACCGAACGCGTGCCCGCGTATCGATATGCCGATGCCATCACTCAGGTAAACGCCGCGCTCCACTGTCTGTTGGTGTTTTTCATGCGTCGCGGCTTTGAAGACGGTGCTGCGGCGCGTATGCCCGACCCGGTCAAGCAGCTGTTCTTCACCGGCCGCCCCGAACGGTTCGAAACCTTTGAAAACCAGGAAACGCCGCGCTTGATTGCCCACTGGCTGCGCCGCCTGACGCTGGCCGAACGCGCCCATCGGCTGCATCTCGTGGTCAGCGAACACGCCACGGACCACCTGGGTGTCTCACTGGCGGTGGAACATGGCGATGCGTTTGTCGAGCTTAGTCAGTACCTGGTCGAGCTCGACAGCCGGGATGTCCAGGCGCGCGCGGCGGTGCTCGCCGATCTAGCCGTGCTGGCCGATCATTTTCCGGATATCGAAACGCTCTATGAGCCCGCCGACTCCCCCGGTGACCCAGCCACGCTGATCTATTCGCTGGCCGAATTTACCCCCGTGTTACGCGATGTTCTACCCGCGCTGCGCATGCTGGGGCTGGGCGTGGTTCTGCCCAAGGCCCTGCACAAGCTCAGCCGCCCCCAGGCCAATCTGGCGCTGTCGAGCGACGACAGCGACGAAGGTGTGAGCTATCTCAATCTCGAGACGCTACTGAATTTCGACTGGCAGGTAGCCGTCGGCGAGGCAAGCATCTCGGTCGACGAATTCCAGCGACTCGTCCAGGGCGCCTCCGGACTGGTGCGTCTGTTCGATCAATACGTGATGATCGATGACAACGAGGTCTCGCAGCTGCTCGACCGGCTGGCCGAACCGCCGCGCGATCTGTCGCGTATGGACCTGCTACAGGCCGGCCTGGCCGGGGAACTGGACGGCGCCGACGTCACGACCGACGACGATGCCCGCAGATTATTCGACCAACTGATCCAGCCCCAGTCCCCACCGCCGGTGCCCGCCGCGCTGGCTGCGACACTACGCCCGTACCAGCAACGCGGCTATGAGTGGCTGGCACAGAACGCACGACTGGGCTTTGGCTCACTGCTGGCCGATGACATGGGCCTAGGCAAAACGCTGCAGGTCATCGCGCTGCTGGTGTATCTCAAGGCCAACGATCAGCTCACCCAAGCGAAAGCGCTGGTGGTGGTGCCGACCTCGCTGCTGAGCAATTGGCGCCACGAGATTGAACGCTTCGCGCCGACGCTGCGCGTACAGGTTTATCACGGCAGCGCCCGCAAGCTGGCACCGGCCGACCACGACGTGATTCTCACCAGCTATGGCTTGGTGCGCTCGGATGCCCGCGTGCTCGCCCGGCCCCGCTGGGCCGTGCTGGCCATTGATGAAGCACAGAATATCAAGAACCCCGCCACAGCCCAGACCAAGGCGGTCAAACGTCTCAAGGCCGATATCCGCATCGCGCTGTCGGGCACGCCGGTCGAAAACCGGCTACGTGAATACTGGAGCGTATTCGATTTCATCAACCCACAGTATCTGAATACCAAAAAACGCTTCGCCGAAGCCTTTGCCAACCCGATCGAGCGAGAACGCGACCAGGCCGCACTCGACCGCTTTCGTGCCATCACCGCGCCGTTCATCCTGCGCCGGCTCAAAACCGACAAATCGATCATCGCCGACCTGCCTGACAAGATCGAGTCCAACCGGTACTGCACGCTCACGCCCCGCCAGGCCGCACTGTACGAAAACACCGTGGCCACCATCATGGCCGATCTCGAACGGGCCGAGGCCGGCATCGAGCGCCGCGGCATCATCTTCAAGCTCATCAACGCGTTGAAACAGATCTGCAACAGCCCGGCCCAGTTCGCGCGCCAGACACATGCCGCGGTGGACGAATCCGGCAAGCTGGCCGCGTTCGTCGATATCATGCGCGAGGTCGACGCCGCCGATGAGAAAGCGCTGATCTTCACCCAGTACAAGACCATGGGCCATCTGCTCGTCAACACCCTGAGTGAAGAACTCGGCCTGGACACCGCATTTCTACACGGCGGGCTGTCACGCACGAAACGCGATGCGATGATCGAGGATTTCCAAAGCGCTGACGGCCGCCGTGTACTGGTGCTTTCGCTCAAGGCCGGCGGCACCGGCCTCAATCTCACCGCGGCCAGCCAGGTTGTGCACTACGATCTGTGGTGGAATCCAGCCGTCGAGCGCCAAGCCACCGATCGCGCCTACCGGATTGGCCAGCATCGCAACGTCGTCGTCCATCGGCTGATCACCGAAAACACGTTTGAAGAAAAGATCGACGAGATGATCCAGTCGAAAAAAGAACTGGCCGATCTCACCGTCGCCAGCGGCGAACAATGGATCAGCGAGCTTTCCGACCGCGAGCTAGAAGAACTCGTGCGTCTGTAACCCGCGCGCTGTGCCCGCGGCGATACAACATGCCGAGCGATCGCCCGCCTCGGGCAGCCGGCCCGTTCAGGCCACCCGTTCAAGAACCACGTCAGCAAGCGCCTGGGCCTGTCGGCTCGCCGCGCTGGGCGCCCGGCACAGACAGATCGCCATATCCGGCAACGCGGGCAGTCCGGCGGCGGAACCGGCCAGTATCTCGAGTTCGGGCGTGGCCATGTCGGGCAAGGCCGGCGCCACAGCCAGCCCCACGGCAATTTGAGATGAAAGCGCACCAAACGCTTGGCTTTCATAAGCGATGCGATAAGCGCGCCCGACGGCATCGAGCGCATTCAAGGCCGCGTGCCTGAATACACAGGTCTCTGGTGGCCCAACGGCCAACGGCAACGGCGCGCGCGTGGGGGCCCATGTGCCCGGCGAGCCAACCCATAAGAGCGGCCGGCGCATGAGCACGTCGCCGCGCGTTGCGTTGCCATGCAGCGTCACCACAGCCAAATCGAGGCGATCGTCGTCGAGCTGTTTGAGCAGGCACGGGCTCAAATCCGAGCGTACTTCGACCTGTACATGCGGGTACAGGTCAGCAAATCGCGCCCAGGTTCGACGCAACAGGGGCGCCAGATCGACCGGCACGCCGATACGCACCACGCCCTCTAACCGCGGTTCATCAACAGCGGCCCAAAGCCGACGATTGGTGTGTAGCATCTCGCGGGCATACGCCACGACGCGTTGGCCGGTCGCGGTCAACCGCAGGCCACGCGTATCGCGGTGGAGCAACTGGTGGCCAAGCTCGGTTTCCAGCTTGCGTAGCTGCATGCTTACCGTGGAATGCGAGTAATACAGTCGCTCGGCTGCGGCCTGCAGGCTGCCTTCTTCAACGATGACCACGAGCGTCTGTAACGCGCGCAGATCGGCCAGGCGCGCTCTCATGCCGGCAGTGTTTTTGAACGACACATCAAAAACAATCGCTTCACGCCGATGGGCCCGGCGACGAGGATAGCCTTGTTATTCAAAACGAGCGCCGAAGCGTGTACG
This sequence comes from Salinisphaera japonica YTM-1, assembly GCF_003788585.1. Classification (GTDB taxonomy): domain Bacteria; phylum Pseudomonadota; class Gammaproteobacteria; order Nevskiales; family Salinisphaeraceae; genus Salinisphaera; species Salinisphaera japonica. The sequence goes on from NZ_AYKG01000031.1 coordinate 21,176, forward strand.
CCAAGCGAAACCTTCATGCCGTGCCCCGATTATGGTGCTGGCTCATACCGGCCAGCGTGACAGAAGTCAGCTGGATTAACGGTATCAAGTTCGCCAGCAGCGGCCCAGCCTGGGTAGCCACCCTGCTCTGCGTGGCGCTCAGCCTGTGGTTGGCCTATCGCGCGGCTCGGCACGCGAGCCCGACGACGGTCTATGTGTTGTTCGTGGCACTCGGAACATTGGGCACTTATATCGTTGAACACGCCGCAACAGGCAACAGGCCCGATACGACAACGCTCGTGCTACTTGGCGTGTTGCTCTTGGGAACCTGGCAGTTGGCCGAGACACAACCGTGATGCTGGCCTGGGCCGCGTTGGTCGCGGCCGGCGTTTTCGAGGTCGTGGGGGTACAGGGCTTTCAGATGCTGACCCGCTCGCGGATCGTGCCCGGACTGGCCCGGTTGGTGGCCGGGTTCGGCATCGGTCTGACGTTATTGCATATGGCTGCCCAGCAGATACCGCTTGGTATTGCCTACGCCGTGTTCTCGGCGATCGGCACGATCGGTAGCACGCTGGTTGGCGTGTTCGTTTGGCACGAAACACTCGGTCTGCGGCGCGGGGGGTGGCTCTGTGTCGTGATCGGCGCCATTATCGGCTTGAAGCTGTGTCAATGATTCCGGCTTGGGGTAAGCATCATGACGAGTCTCACGATCCGCGCTCTTTCGATTGTCATCACTACCGCGGCGGCCATCGCGGTGCTGATCCACGCGATGTGTTCGATGCGCGCAAACACGGTGGTGCTCGATTTTGCCGTGGCGGTTTCGCTGTTCTCGATCGCCACGTATCACGCAGCGTGTCTCTACGATCGCGGGCGACGTACGGGCCGCCCGTCGGGGCACTGATTTTTTTTCGCCGGCTAAAAGCCTGCGCCCGGCTGGCCGACCTATCGCATCACGACACGCCCGACGCGTTCGATGATCAGATCGGCCAATGAGGCCGCGGCCTGGGTCGCACGCCCGCGCCCGCGATACAGGCGGATATCGATGGCCGGCAGGCGCGGCAGTCCTGCTGTGTCCGGGTCAAGAATCTGCAGATCGTCATCGACCATGCTGGGAATGGCGACGGTCACGGCCAGCCCGGCCAGTACAGTGGCTCGCAGGGCACCGAAAGCCTGGCTTTCAAACGCCGAGCGCCAAGGCTGCCCGGCAGCCTCCAACGCGTCGGTGGCAGCGGTTCGAAACGCACAGATCCCCTCGGGCCACATGGCCATCGGCAGCGGACGCCGTAGGTGCGCGCCCGAACCGGGCGCGGTGACCCAGACCAGCGATTCCCGGCGTAGCTGATAGCCGCCCGTGATATCAGACTCGCGGGTGACGATCGCCATGTCGATATCGCCGGCGTTGACCTGCTCGACGAGCGTCACGCTGAACTCCGAGCGTACCTCCAGCTCCACCTGGGGATGACGTTCGGCGAACAGCCCCAGTGTTTCCGGCAAGTAGAGCGCGAAATCGGCCGGTAGCCCGAGACGCACGCGCCCGGCGATCTCGCTATCGGAGAGCCGATCGCGCAGCGCGTTGTTCAAGCGCAGCATCTCGCGGGCATAGCCCAGTGTTTCACGCCCGGCGCGGGTAGGTGCCAACCGCCGCGAGGTGCGAACGAGCAACGCTACGCCGAGCGCTGTTTCCAGACGCTGTACCTGCATGCTGATGGCCGACTGCGAGTAACGCATCTGCGACGCCGCGGCCGTAAAACTGCCGGTTTCGACGATGGCAATGAAACTCTGCAGTGCTTTCAGATCAAGAACCGGGGTTCGTGCCATGTATCAATATTATTGATGAATGTCTCAAAAAATAGCGTTTAACAGATAGACGAGGCAAGCGCATATTGCCCGCCGATCAGCGCTTACGAGGCACGCGATATGACACCCCGTGATTTTCCCGATCTGGCGGTGGCCCCGGCCGAGCTACCGGTCACGCACGAGCCAGCCGAAACAACACCGGTGGCCGGCTGATGACCGTTGATCTGCGTCCCCACGGCTCCAATACCCGTTTATTGGCATTGAGTCTTCTGGTGGTCGTGATGTGGGGCATCACGGCCTGGCTCCGACAGATCGCGGCCAGTCTCTCGCCGCTGGAGCTGACCGGCTTCGCGATGCTGGCCTCGGCGCTGTGTAGTCGGTTACTGCCACACACGCGGGGCACGGCGTGCCGGGCGCCGGCACGCCACCCCTGGTATGCGTGGCTGTTCGTGTCCGGCGGGCTCGTTGGCGGGGCCGGTTTTTATTTCGCCGCCCTCGAATACGCGCCCGCTGCCCAAGTGGTGGTCATCACCTATACCTGGCCCCTGCTGTTTGCGCTGGCAAGCGATGTCTATAACCGTCGGCGTCCGTCGGTCATCACGTTTTTCAGCCTGTTACTTGGCCTGGGCGGGGTCGTGGTCATCAACGGGGGCATGACATTACCCAGCGGTTCCGCCTGGCTCGGCTACGGCGGCGGTTTGCTGGCCGGCCTGTCGTGGGTGGCTTATTCGCTGTTCCTGCAAGTGTATGAGCGCCCGATCCGACGAGATTTCCCGATGTTTTTCGCTGCCGGTGGCGCGCTGGCCTTGGCCGGCCAGCTCGTTCTCACCGGTGAGCTGAGCCTGCCCGGCGACTGGCAAGCCTACGCCGCCGCGGCACTGCTGGGGCTTGGCCCGTACGGACTGGGCTTCGTCGCGTGGGGCCATGTCGTGCGAAACGGTAACCCGCGCATCATTCCGGTCCTGCCGTACGGTGTACCGGCAATCGCGGCCATAACGCTCGTTATTGCCGGCAGCACTGAGCCGTCGCTGTCGCTGTTCGCCGGCTGCGCATTGGCCGCTGGCGCCTGCCTGGGGGTTTTCGCGCAGCCAGACTCAGCGTGACACCCGGGCCGGCTCGCCAACCGACAATCGGTTGCCGTCCCGGCATGCCTTGGCCGAAGCGCCGCGCTAAAAACACGCCCCGGCGCCCGATTTCGATGATGTCGAATACACTTTCGATCGAGACAAATCACACTACTGCACAACTTAAAAAAAAGGCGTAGAGTGAGTGTCATACACAGCACATCGCTGTGCCGATATTCCCACCCACCGCAGTTGAGGAGAATGCCAATGAAACAATGGACGCAACCGAAGGCTCATGACCTGCGCCTGGGCTTTGAGATCACGATGTACGTCAGCAACAAATAAGTCGCTGATGCGACATTGCAGGGCTCGCTCTTACGAGTCTTAGCAGGGAAAAGGGGGCGCTAACCGCCCCCTTTTTTTCGTCTTGAACAAGCGAGACGCCATGACACAGCCGCTTCGACACGACGCACAGACGATCGCACGCCCGCTCTGGCTGCTGGCCGAGCTGACTTATGCCTGTCCGTTGCAGTGCCCGTATTGCAGCAACCCCACCGAGATGGCCCAGATCGGCGCCGAGATGACGACCGATGACTGGTTCAAGGTGCTGCGCGAGGCCCGCGAGTTGGGTGCGGCCCAGTTGGGGCTGTCTGGCGGCGAGCCGTTGGTCCGTCGGGATCTCGAGGCGATCGTGGCCGAGGGCGCGCGGCTGGGTTATTATAGCAACCTCATCACCTCGGGCATCGGCATGGACGAGGCCCGTGTCAACGCGCTGGCCGAGGCCGGGCTGGATCATATCCAGATCAGTTTTCAGGCCAGTAACGCCGAGCGCAATAATTTTCTGGCCGGCTCGAACACCTTCGAGCAGAAGAAAGCCATGGCCCGTGCGATCAAGGCCGCGGGCTATCCGATGGTGCTCAATATCGTGCTGCACCGGCACAATATCGATGATATCGACGACATCATCGCCATGGCCGAGTCGCTGGATGCAGACTACGTTGAGCTGGCCAATACGCAGTATTACGGCTGGGCCTGGCACAACCGCGCCCAGCTTCTGCCGACCCGCGAGCAGCTCAACCACGCAGAAAGCGTGACCACGCGCTATCGCGACAACGGCGGGCGCATGAAGCTGTATTTCGTCGTGCCCGATTATTATCAGGACCGGCCAAAGGCCTGTATGAGCGGCTGGGGCGACTTATTCCTGAACGTGGCCCCGGACGGCCTGGCCCTGCCCTGTCATGCCGCGCGCCAGCTGCCTGGCATCGAGTTTCCTGATGTGCGCGAGCACGACATCGCCTGGATCTGGAACGAATCACCGGCGTTTAATCATTTTCGGGGTTTCGACTGGATGGCCGAGCCGTGTCGCTCATGCGTGGAAAAACATGACGACTTCGGCGGCTGTCGTTGCCAGGCTTTCATGCTTACCGGCGATATGTATGCCACCGATCCGGTCTGTGCCAAGTCGCCGTCGCACCACTTGATCACGGATGTGGTGGCCGAGGCCAACGCGCCGACTTCAGCACGCGCCGAGGCCCAGCCGATCGTGTTCCGCAACCCGAAGAACTCGAAGCGGCTACACGCCACCCCGCCCGCAGGCGAGCGCTAGCCGATCACCACCCATCCGTGGGAGATAGCCAGGCGCAGGAACTCGTACACGTCGTCGCTTACATCGGCGCCGCCGAACTCGGCTGAAATCAGCTCACACACCGTGGCCACCGAGCGCTGGCCATCGCAGCGCGTGAGTATTTCGGTCGCCGGCTCGTTGAGCGTGACCATGCCCTCGGGATAGAGCAAAACATGACAATCCTGGGCCGGCTCGTATTGCAGCCGATGGCCGCGGGCGATACGCGCCACGCTAGTGGCATGAATCACGGGCCGGCTCATTCGGCCACCTCGGGCACCGCCGGGCAGCCATGATACGGCGGGCGGTCTTCGACATAGGCCATCCACATCGCATCCAGCATCGTCCAGAGCACGTCGAGCTTGAACTGCAGAATCTCCAGCGCGCGTTCCTGATCGGCGCGGGTGACGAAATGATCGAGCGTGACCGTCAGCCCGTGGGCAACATCGCGGCGTGCTTCCGACAGGCGCTTGCGGAAATACGTCAGGCCCGAATCATTGATCCACGGATAATGATCCGGCCAGCCGGTCAGGCGCTGCTGATGGATTTCCGGGGCGAACAGCTCGGTCAGCGAGGAACAAGCGGCTTCTTGCCAGCTCGCCCGCCGGGCGAAGTTCACGTAGGCATCCACGGCAAACCGCACGCCGGGCAGTACATCGGCCTCGGCCGCCACGCGGGTGCGATCCATGCCACAGGCCTCGGCCAGGGCCAGCCAGGCCTCGATGCCGCCGGGATCATCGCCCACGCCGTCGTGATCCAGAATCCGCTGCACCCAGAGCCGGCGCGTGGCCGGGTCCGGGCAGTTGGCCAATACGTTGGCGTCCTTGATCGGAATCGAGACCTGATAATGATAGCGATTGGCCACCCAGCCGCGGATCTGCTCGCGCGTGGCCCGGCCCTCGTGCATCAGGCGATGATACGGGTGATGGATATGATAGCGCGCGCCCAGCGCCCGCAGCTTGGCCTCGAAGACATCGCGCGGCCAGGCATTACCTTGCACAGCGTCGTGGGTCTGGCTCATGGGCGAATCTCCATGCCGTCGTAGGCGACTTCCACGCCGGCGGCCGCGACCGTGGCGCGCTCGGGCGAGTCCGGGTCGAGGATCGGGTTGGTGTTGTTGATATGGATCAGGATACGGCGCTTGTCGGCAAAACGGGCCAACTTGGCCAGCATGCCGCGCTCGCCGGACTGCGGCAGGTGGCCCATCGAGGCCGCGGTTTTCGTGCCCACGCCCTGGTCGATCATCTCGGTTTCGGTGAAGAACGTGCCGTCGACCAGCAGCGTGTCACAGCCGGCCATCAAGCCAGCCAGCGCCTCATCGACCGCGCCAAGACCCGGCGCGTAGAACACCCGATGCCCGGTGTGCTCATCGATGATCACCAGGCCGATATTGTCGCCCGGGTGCGGGTCGGCCCGGTGCGGCGAATACGGCGGTGCCGCCGAGGATAGCGCCACCGCGATGAAACGCACGCCCGGCAGGTTGGCGATCGTGAACGTGTTGTCGCCGTCGGGCACGATTTCCTGCCAGCGCACGCCACAGAAATGATCCAGCACGTTCAAAAGCGGCAGGCCGGTCGTCAGGTCTTCGTGGACCTGGCGCGTGCAATACACGTTGAGCGGCGCGCCCTCGCGCATGAGCGTAAGGCCCGTGGTGTGATCGATCTGGCTGTCCATCAACAGGATGGCCTCGATGCCGGTGCCCCGCTCACCCGGCGTGGCACGCAGGGCCGGCGTTTCCAGGATCTGCTGGCGGATATCCGGCGAGGCATTGATCAACAGCCACCGGTCGTTATCACCGCGCACCGCAATCGATGACTGCGTGCGTGCCACGGCGGCCGTGGTGCCTTCGTGCAGGGCGCGGTTGAGCCCCACGTTGCTGTTCCATTGCGGAAACCCGCCGCCGGCGGCCGATCCCAGAACACGTATTTGCATAAGCGGATTCGCTGGTTTTGAAAACAGATGCCGAGCGGCTTAGCTTACCCGCCCGCGCAATCGATCGAGCCGGGCGCGGTCGGCCGGGTGCGTGGCATTGAACACGCGATACCACGGATGCAAACCAGCCCGGTTCGGGTTGATCGAGAACAGATCAGCCAGCGTATCCGCCAACCGGTGGCTGCCCACATGGCCGGCGGCAAAGGCATCGGCCGCGAACTCACACCCACGCCGATACCCGTTGAGCGCGGGCCGCACGACCCAGGCGGCTGGCCCGATCGTGACATAGATCAGCCACAGGACCACGGGCGCCGACACTTCAGGGGGTGCGGCTATCAAACCACTGGCCACCAGAACGATATAGATCGCCACGAGCCCGGCCCGCATCGCATCGAAGCGCGTGAGATGGCCCAGGCAGGCATGGCCGAATTCATGGGCCACCACGGCCAGGATGGCCGAAGACGACAACCGATCGACCAGGCCTTGTGTCAACACGATCTGCCCGCCGCGCCCACGGGCCTCGACGCGCGCACCGACCTGTGCGGACAGCGGCGACTGATCGGCGACGGTGATCGTGCAACGTGGCCGCCCACAGGCCTCGGCCAGCCCGCGCAAACGCTTGCGCAAGCCCGAATCCGTCAACGCCGCGCCGGCCATCGCACCCGGCTGGCTCACGCTGCGATAGACCCGCCGAGCCCCCGCCAATATCAACCAGCCGATGGCCCAAAGCCACGGCATGAATACGTCGGGCAAAATGAGCGCCACACACCAGAGCGCCAGGCCCAACAGCAACGGCAAGAAGAACTGGCGCGCCTGAGCGCCAAGCGCTGCGAGCCTGTTTTGCGCTTGGCGGCCAGTGGACCAAAACGCGCGCAGGACTTGATCGCCGACGACCGCCAGGGCCAGGCACAACGCCACAAGACCGGGGCCAAGCGTGCCGGACAACAATCCAGCGCCCCAAGCAAACACGAGCGCCAACAGCGCAAGTGCCGTCTCACGACCCTGACCGGCCAGGCGCTGGCTGGCGCGTCGCTCGCCCTCGGCGTGGGCCGCCGGATCCGGGGCAGCCGCCGCCAGATAACGACGCTGCAAGACATACAACCCCGCATCGACGATCACGCCGAGCACAAGCCAGCCGCCAAGCAGCCATAGAACGACGCTCATCGTCGGGCCAGTGGCCCGGCGCCCGCGACGGCTCGGCCTGTCATTCGCGCGCGAAAGTGATTCATGCCAATAAGTTTAAACGGCCGAGGCGCCCGCATCGAAACGTCGGCCATAAAAAAGACGAGCCGATCATCGACTCGTCTTTTCTGCCAGCCGGCTGACGTACCGATTTAGTCCTCCGGCAAGGCGTACACCACGATCTGATCGCCCACCTGGTCTTTCAGAATCGTGTTGCCGCCCGATACAAAAGCCACATACTCACGGCCCTCGTATTCATAAACCGACGGATTAGCCACCACGGGCGCCATGGCCTGATCCGACCAGAGCTCGTCACCGCTTTCCAAGCTGAACGCCCGCACCTTGGAATCCATCGACGCGCCGATGAATATCACGCCACCGGCGGTCACCGCTGGCCCGCCGATCGTCGGCGAGCCCCAGGCTTCGGGCATGATGAAGCCAAACTGCTGCGACGCGCCCATCGGGCGGCGCCATTTCACGTCACCCGTGTGCATGTCGATGGCCACCAGCTCACCAAACGGCGGCTGCCAGCACGGCATGCCCAGCCAGTTGCGGGCCACTTCCAGGCGCATGCCATAGGGCGAGCCGGCCTGGGGTGAAAAGCCGGCCTCGTTGCCCGAGGTCTTGTCGGCGGCCTCGTAGGCTTCGCGGTCATAGAGCTTGATGGTCTGCACGATGCGCGAGGTGTTCACGATCGCCGTCTGGCTGGCCGGGTCATAGGCCACGCCGCCCCACTGCACCGCACCCGCGCTATCGGGAAAGGCCATTGTCCCCTCGCCTTTCGTGGTCGGCGGGGTGTACATGCCGCGATAGTCGAGGTTATTCCACAGGCGCGTGCACGACCCGCCGCCGACGATATCGGCCAGCTTCCAGACATCCGGCTTTTTGGACTGGTCGAGCAGCGGGGCCGGCTTGGTCGGGAACGGCTGGGTGGGCGAGAGCTGTTCGCCGGCCACTGAGCCATCGCCGCCCGGCACCGGGCGTTCCTCGATCGGCCAGATATCTTCACCGGTCTTGCGGTTGACCGCGAACAGAAAGCCCATCTTCGTGGCCTGCAACAGCGCCGGGATGGTTTTACCGTCAACGGTGATATCCATCAACGTTGGCGCGGCCACCGTGTCGTAATCCCACACATCGTGATGCACCCACTGGCGCGACCAGGCGACCTTGCCCGTCTCCACGTCGACCGCGGTGGTGGATGTCGCCAGTGGGATCGACTCGGTGCGATTGCCACCCCAGTAGTTTGGCGAGGGCGACGACACCGGCAGATAGACCAGGCCCAGCTCTGCATCGGCCGACATATGGGTCCAGACGTTGGCCGTGCCCGACTTGGCCCGTACATCATCCGGCAGCGCCTGGAACGTCCACTCGCGCTCGCCCGTGCGGGCATTGATCGACCATACCGTGCCCGGCGGTGCCTGCTTGTAGGCCCAATCCTTGCCGGCCCAGCCGAGAATCAGATGATCACCCACCACCGTTGGTGGCTGCAGCAGCGACAACGGATATTTGTCGTGTGTTTTGTTCCACTGGTTCACGTCGAGCACGCCGTTATCGGCGAAACTTTCACACGTCTTGCCGGTATCGGCATCCAGCGCGAACAGCTTGGCATCGACCGTGCCCATGTAGACCACTTTCTGGCAGGCCTGGCCCGGCACCGGGTCCTCGGCCTGCCAATACGCCACGCCGCGGTTCTTCAAGACCGGCTGGGTCAGCGCTTTCTTCGGGGCATGGGTATCGAACACCCATTTCCTCTCGCCCGTGCCCGGATCAATGGCAAACAAGCGCCCGAACGGCGTGCCAACGAACAGCGTGTCGTTGGCAAACACCGGCGTGGAGGACCACACCGTGGCCGGCACGTCCCCGCTACCGTCGGACAGATCGCCGGTATGGATCGACCAGACTTTTTCCAGCTCGCCGACGTTGTCCGCCGTGATCTGTGTCAGCGGGCTGTACTTCTGCGCGCTGAGCTGGCCGTGGAACGAATCCCAGATCGGCTGGCGCGGGTTGGCGATGCCGTTGGCCGCGTTGGCCGCCGGACCGGCCGGCGAGCTTTGATCATCAACCCCGGGCGCATCCTGGGCGAACACTGGAGCCGCCGCGGCGCTCAAACCCACCACGGCCGCTACCCGGGCTAGGCCCGACAAGCGATAGTTCAAAAAACGATACAACATGATCAAACGCGTCCTTCGGCGCCAGCCGATCCGAAACAGTCGATGACAAGGCCCACCACGCCTATAAGCATGCCCAGGCATAGCCACCATTCATGCAATAGCGCCCCGGCGAACGCGTTGCCCACAAGACCCACAAGAATGACGCAGCGCCAGGCAACGCGCGCCCCGCGACTGCCGGCGCGGGCCAGTGCAAGGCCGAACACGATGAGCACAACGCTTACCACGATCGTAAGCAATGCGCCCAGCGTGGCGTTCACGCCGGTCAGCGGTGCGAAGTACCCATAAAGCGCTGCCACCAGGCTCATGATCGTGCCGATGAACAACACGATCACGCCCGGTCTGGCGGCCGAAGGCTTTGACATCACTTTTAACTCCCTGAAAAGCCAGCTACTGAGCACGCTGACATCGTTGGCGGCGAGGCGCTGCCCGCGCGAACCGTGCCGGGCGCCGCGGGTGTTTCGAACACGGCCCGCGGCTGAAACCGTTCCCAAAGCGTCATTATACAGCGATTCCCGCGGCTCGCTTTCCCGCGGATAGCGCGTGGCCATGCATTCACGTGTCGACACGAGCCGATCCCAAAGCTCTCACCGAGCCGCTTGTTCGAGAGTCAAGACACGCCAAAGACGATCGGCCCTTCGGCGATGCCAGCATCCCGGCAGCCGCGCGGCGCGCCTGTCTGGCGTCATCCTTTAATCGCAGCCCCATCAACACGCCGCACCGCGTACGTTATTGTATATTTTTAAAAGATACGTGCTGCCGTATCGATAACCTGCGCCATGACGCTAGCCGGCAGAGCGCGCGATTATAAGGAGCTTGACTTGACCGCCAAAGAACGACGACCTGCGGGGCGCGGGATTCACCCGTTTCACGCCTTACTGCTCTCGGGGACTTTCCCATTGTTTCTCGGCGCCGCGTTAAGCGACTACGCCTACCTGACCTCTTATCAGATCGAATGGAGCATATTCTCCTCCTGGCTGATCATCGGCGGCTCGCTGTTTACCGGCCTGGCCGCAATCTGCGCGCTGCTCGGCATTTTCGTGTCCGATCGCAAGGGCGTGTACGCGATCTACCTGCTGCTTTTGCTCATCGTCACGGCAACCGGCGTGTTGAACGCGCTCATCCACGCGCGTGATGCCTGGGCCATGATGCCCGGCGGCTTCATCCTCTCGATTGTGGCGGCCGTACTCGGCTGTATCGTCACGCTGCTCGGCTTTTCTCGTATCGGCGTTGGAGCCCGGTCATGAAGATTCAATCACTCGCATCGCCCGCCATCCTGTGTGCTCTGGCCCTCGGGGCCGTCGCTGGCACGGCCGTCGCGGCGCCGGACGGCCAGGAATTCGGCCCCAACCCGAACCTGCCCGAGCCCCAGCGCGGCCTGTTGCCCAACATGACCATCCCCGAGCCCATGCCGTGGGATGGCCAAAAGCCGACCGTGCCCGACGGCTACTCGATCAGCGCCATCGCCACCGATCTGCAAGTGCCCCGTCACCTGCTGGTTCTGCCCAACGGCGACATCCTGGTCGCTGAAGGCAAAGGCGGCGGCAAAGCCCCGAAGCTCAAGCCCAAGGACTACATCGCCGGCATGATCCAGTCGCGCGGCACCACGCCCGTCAAAAGCGGCAATCGGTTGACCCTGCTGCGGGACGGCGACGGTGATGGCACCTACGAACAGCAGGGCGTCTTCGCCAAAAACCTCAACGCGCCTTACGGCCTAGCGCTGATCGACAACCATCTCTACGTCGCCGATCAAGACGCGCTCATTCGTTTCGATTATCAGGACGGCCAGCGCCAGGCCAGCGGCCCGCCGCAACTGGTGACTTACCTGCCGTCTGAAATCAATCACCACTGGACGAAATCGCTCACCGCGAGCGCCGACGGTGAGCATCTGTATGTCGGCATCGGCTCGAACAGCAACATCACCGAGCGCGGCATGGAAGCCGAAGTGGACCGCGCCGAGATCTGGGAAATCGACCCCGACACCGGCGCCCATCGGGCTTATGCCACCGGCCTGCGTAACCCCACCGCCCTGGCTATCCAACCTGGCACCGACACCCTGTGGACCGTCGTCAACGAGCGCGACGAACTCGGCCCCAACCTCGTGCCCGACTACCTGACCTCGGTTAAACAAGGCGCCTTCTACGGCTGGCCGTACAGTTACTGGGGCCAGAACGTCGACCCGCGCGTGCGGCCGAAAAACCCGCAAAAGGTCGAATCGGCCATCGCCCCCGACTACAGCCTGGGCTCGCACCACGCGCCGCTCGGCGTGGCGTTTTCCAACAACGCCGTCGGCGGCCAGTTCACCAACGGCGTATTCGTCGGCGAGCACGGCAGCTGGAACCGCGGCAATCCCGTCGGCTATCGCGTCGTGTTCATCCCGTTCCAGAACGGCCAACCCACCGGCAAACCCGTCGACTTCGTCTCCGGCTTCCTCAGCGGTGACAAAAAGACCCGCGGCCGCCCGGTCGGCGTAGCCGTCACGGATGACGGCGCCGTGCTCGTCGCCGACGACCTCACCAACGCCGTCTGGCGCATCAAGCGCGATGGCGCCCGGACAGGCGACGAGGCTTCGACGTCGAACAGCGACATGAATGACGCGCTGGACGAGAACTCAAACGCCGCGATGGATCAGGCACAGCCTGAAACCCAGAACGCCGAGAGCCCGTCCGCCGAGCCGACCGAGCCGATGACCAGTGAGAGCGGTTCGTCCGATGACGACGTGCAGATGACGCCATCGGCCGATACGTCCGACGACACCGCGAGCCAGTCCACCGGGACGCCCGCGACCAGCGATGACGACACCATGTCCACGCAAAACTAGGATGCAAAGCTGACCGCCGAATGCGACAGCAAACGGCGGTCAGCCAGCGTCATTTAATATCCAGGCATCGCGTGTATACGCGTTTTCTCAAGTCGTGGTTGGACAGCAGGCACTTGGCCCAGCCCGCCTCATTGTCGAGCGAATAAAACAACCTGGAAACGCACGAAAAGCCGCCGAGCAAGAATCGGCGGCTTTTATTTTGTTCAAAGATAGCGAGTTACTTGAGGAATGGTGGATTCAGGTTCTAATCGCAACACGGCTGTTTTGAGTGAGCGTATAAAACAGGGACATGAAACAGGGACAGACCCTGAGGGTTCCCCACAAATAGCGCTGCATTAACAGCGAGTTATCGCTGT
>NZ_AYKG01000032.1 GCF_003788585.1 Salinisphaera japonica YTM-1
ACGCTAAGTGGGCTACGCCTCGTCTTGCCGCCCATAGTCACAACATGGAGCGCTTGGCGCGGACTCGCATGAAACGGCAACAGGCCCTAGTTGCACAACGCGCCGCTCGGCGTGGGCGATTCGAGCGGCCTCGATCACGCGCAGCACCTCGCGGGCGGCCTCGGGGGCGACCGGCATCGGCGCACGGCCGGCCAGCGCATCGCGCACGCCGCGATAGAAGGCGCCGTAGTCGCCGTCGCATGTGGCGTGGGCGGTGATCGCGTCGCCCGCGCCCAGGCGGCCGTCGATCGGATCATGGCCCCAGTCGGCGGCGGCGGGCGAATACCCGGCCCGCAGCGCGTTCTCTTGCGGGTCCATGCCGTATTTCTCATAGCCGGCCCGGGCGCCGATGACCCGCAGGCGCGGCGCCGGCAGCGGGGCCACGCTGCTCATCCAGAGATGCGAGCGTACGCCGCCCGTATGTTCAAGTGCCACGAACGTATCGTCGTCCACGCCGGTAGCGTCATAGCGGGGGAGCAGCTCGGCGGTGACGTTTGCGACCGGGCCGAACAATGCCAGCGCCTGGTCGATGAGATGACTGCCCAGATCAAAGAGAATACCGCCGGCCGCCGCGCGGTCCGTATCGCGCTTCCAGCCCGGCTTGGCCTCGGGCCGCCAGCGCTCGAAGCGGGATTCAAAGCGGCGCACGTCACCCAGCAAGCCGCGGTCGATCAGATCGGCCACGGTCAGGAAATCGCTGTCCCAGCGACGGTTGTGGAACACCGTCAGCGCCACGCCGGCGGCCCGGGCTGCGGCCATCAGGTCATCGGCCTCGGCCACGTGTGCGGCCATGGGCTTGTCGATGATCACCGCCAGGCCGGCATCGATGGCGGCATGGGCCAGAGACCCATGCGTGGCGTTGGGGGTTGCGATGACCACGGCGTCGAACCCATCAGCCCGTGCCCAGAGCGACTCGGCAGAATCGATGATCGCGGCCTCGGGGTAAGCCGCGTGGGCCGCCCCGGCCTGACTGCGCGTGACGATGGCCGCCAGTGCCAGGCCCGGCGTGGCCGCGATCAGCGGCGCGTGGAAGACAGCGCCGGCGGTGCCGTAGCCGAGCAGGGCGATTCTGAAGTCAGTCATGTCAGCCTTGGCGCTTGTCCAGCAGGTCTTCGGCCTGATCCATCAGTTCGTTCATGCGCTGGATCAGTTGGTTGTAGGGGGCGGCGGTGGCCAGATCCACGCCGGCGTTCTTCAATATGTCGTAGCCCGAGGCCGAGCCGCCGGCCGACAGAGCGGCCAGATAGGCATCGCGCACGTCGGTGTCGCCGGCCAGGATACGGCTGGCGAAATACTCACCCGCCGCGATCGACGTCGCATACTGATAAACATAGAAGTTGTAATAGAAATGCGGCACATAGGCCCACTCGATGGCCATGCGCTTGTCGATGGCCGTCATCCCGTCGGCCACGCCGTAGTAACGATCGAGAATCTCTTTGTATAGGGCGCTGATGCGCTTGCCCGACAGGCTCTTGCCGGCCTCGGCCGCTTCGTGCAGGGCCAGCTCGAATTCGGCGAACTGGGCCTGGCGAAAGAAGGTGCCCCGCAGGGATTCCAGGGCCTGGCCGATATAAAAGAGTTTTTCCTGGCGTGTATCCGCGTTGTCGATCATGTGATCGATGAGCAGGGCCTCGTTGGTGGTCGAGGCCACCTCGGCGGTGAAGATCGGGTAGTCGGCCGTGGCATAGGGCTGGGCCGCATTGGCCAGCATCGAGTGCACGCCGTGGCCCCATTCATGGGCATAGGTCGAGACACTTTCGTAGTCGCCCTGGAAGTTCATGAGCACATACGGGTGTACGTCATAGGCCGAGCCGTTCATGTAGGCACCGGGGCGTTTGCCAGGCGCCGGGTACGCGCTTGTCCAGGGTGCGCTCGTGGCGGCCGTGATGTGCCGGGTGTAGGCCGTGCCCAACGGACGAGTGGCTTGTTCGAGCAGGGTTTTGGCGTCACTCAGGTTGAATTCACGCGGCGCGGCGACCAGCGGCGGATAGATATCGTAGTAATGCAGCTGGTCCACGCCGAGCAGGCGCGCCTGCAGTTTCAGATAGCGATGGAGCGTGTCCAGATGGCCATCGACCGAGTCGATGAGCTGATGATAGACCGCCACCGGAATATCGTTGGCCGCCAGGGCCGCGGCCAGCGCGCTATCGTAGTGGTGCAGGCGCGCATCGATCACATGACCATAGACGGCTTGGTTCAAAAGCGAGCCAAACGTGTCCTCATACTGGTTATAGGTCGACCAGAACGCCTCGAAGACTTTTTGCCTTGTCGCCCGGTCGGGGTCGGCCCGCCACTGGGTATAGGCCGCTTGATCGAGCGTTCGTGATTCGCCGCCCAGGGTCACGCTGGGCCAGGCGATATCGGCGTTGGACAGCAGATCGAAGGTATCCGATTGGCCGGCGATCGGCGACAGGGCAGCCAGGGCCGACTCGGTCTCGCGCGTCAGCGTGTGCGGGGCCTGGTCGGCGACGTGTCGCAGATAATAGGCCTGCTCGGCCAGTACCGGCTTGGCCGCCCATTCTTTGAGCGTATCCGCGCCGAGGCCAACGAGGGCCGGCTCGACGAAGCCAGTAGCCTGGCCGAAATCCGCCTGTAGGCGATCGACACGCCCGCGGCGCTCCTGGGCATCGGCCGCGCGTAGATCGATATCCGCGGCCAGATGCGCATACGTCGCCACGCGGGCCAGGCGCTTGTGGACGTCGTCTATCCGGGCCAGCCCGTCGGCGAGCGTGGCCGGGTCATCGGTCAGCGTATCGGCCAACTCGGGCAGGGCCTTGATGGCGTCCTGAGTCTGGCCGAACGCTGCCTGCCAGGCGCTGGGCGAGGCATACAGATCGGTAAGCACCCAGTGCCCGGGCGCCGGCGCGGCTTCAGGCGCGGCCACGGCCGAGGTCATCGGTAGGGTGGTCAGCGCGGCAGCGACCAGCGCGGCCGTAAGCCCGTATTTAGTGATCGGCATGCGTTATCCCCCTTGACTATGTACCCGGTTCAGCCGAGTGCTGACAAACCTTTTCCATCCACGCCCGACGTATCTCTCTCCTGCCTTGTTTGTGTTTACTCGCGTTCATTTACAAATGCGCGGAAAGAAAATAATCCGCAGATTGCGCAGATGACGCAGATTGCTCGAAAGGCTGGATATCTGGGGCGTCATTGTTACGGGTAAAGACGACTCGGCGATCAAGCGCTGTCCTGCTTATCGACGAGAGTGAGTCAAACGCTTACAGACATTTTCAGTGATGCGCCAGGTGTTTGATCCCGGACTTTGATGGTGCATTATTTTCCCAGGAATGGAGGGATGCACTATGGGCCAGGTTTTACACGGCAGCGCCACAACGACAGCGGCAGTCCGTCGAGCAATACAAAATAGTCAAGAGAGCCTGAGAGCGCTTTCGAAGCGCTACGGCATCAATCAAAAGACCGTCGCGAAGTGGAAAAACCGGACGGCCACGGTCGATTTAAAAACGGGGCCGAGGCATCCGAAGTCGACTGTTCTGTCAGTCGAAGACGAGGCCATGATCGTGGCCTTTCGACGGCATACGCTATTGCCGTTAGACGACTGTCTTTACGCCTTGCAGCCGACCCTGCCGCATTTGACCCGCTCGTCGTTACATCGCTGTCTGGCCCGCCACGGCATCAGCCGTTTGCCCGATGTGGAAGGCGACAAGCCCGCGAAACGTAAGTTCAAAGCCTATCCGATCGGCTATTTTCACGTCGACATCGCCGAACTACGTACGGCCGAGGGCAAGCTCTATCTCTTTGTCGCCATTGATCGGACCTCGAAGTTTGCTTATGCCGAACTCCACGAGAAAGCCGGCAAGAGGGGCGCCGCCCAGTTCTTGCGTCACCTCGTGGCCGCCGTGCCCTATATCATTCACACGATTCTCACGGACAACGGGATCCAGTTCACGAATCGCCCACAGGATCGCTATGCGTCAGAGCATATTTTCGATCGAGTTTGTCGGGAAAACGCCATCGAACATCGGCTAACCAAAGTCAAGCACCCTTGGACCAACGGCCAGGTCGAACGCATGAATCGGACCATCAAAGAAGCCACCGTCAAGCGCTTCTACTACGAAACGCACAGCCAGCTTCGCCAGCATTTGGCCGACTTTATTGACGCCTACAACTTCGCCCGGCGTCTGAAGACGCTACGTGGCCTCACCCCTTATGAACATATCAGCCAATGCTGGACAAACGAGCCGCAGAGATTCAATGTCAATCCGATCCATCAAATGCCGGGACTAAACACCTAGGCCCTTTGTTTGTCTTGTTCGCGTGTCTTGGCGTTCATTTGCGGACAAAATTCTTTTCTGGACGCCGGTGAGCCAGTCTCATTTTTTCTTGCGCAGAGCCCTGTCGCAAGACTACGCGACACGTTCGTCGCGCGGCACCGGCATATCCTCGCGGATGGCGATAGAAAAAGACGGTCGCGCTGCCGGCTCGGCCTGATCCCAGGCGCGGGCCGCGGCGTTGATCTGCCCGTCTTTCGTGATCTCTGCCAGATGCAAATCGCTTGCCAACGCGTTCAGCCGGTAGAGATACGCCGGTAGATGCCCGGGCACGAGCAGGCGCCAGTTCCACGGCACGCCGGGTACGATCGGGGCGACCATGTCATAGATCAGCGTGGTGCAATTGGCGGTCAGCGTGTTGTAGAAGCGCGGCTGCTCGGCCAGGGCTTGGCCGGTGGCTAGATACGCGCGCAACAGGGCGCGTATGTCGTCTGTCGGCATGGCCACGCGATACAGATAGACCCGCTCGCCACGCACGTTGGCCCGCGTGCGCACGATATCGCGCTCTTCGGCGGCGATGACCACCCGCTCGCATTGACGAAACAGCCCGCCAAGCGCGGAGAACTGGCCGCCGGCCACGCGCCGGACCTCGACCGAGAAACACAGATGGCGCCCGTCGGTGAAGCCGAAGCTGACCAGCGCGTGCGCGATATGCGGCCCGGCCCAGTAAGACAGCACCAGATCGATGCGACAGGCCGTGTCGATATCATAATCGCGTGAGACCCAGCGCTCGGTGAAGTCCTCGCGCGTGCGCCAGTCGAAGTCGCGGACGTTATGAATCGTGACGCGCGAGCCGGCATGCTCCACGTGAAACACGCGCGCTACGTCGGCTGCCCAGTCGCGATCGCTGCGGGGCAGCACGCGCGCCCACCACATGAGAAAACCCAGCCCCGCCAGGGAGAAGACAAACGGCGCCAGCCAGCTCGCACGCCAGAGGCCGGCCAGAGCCAGTACGGCCAGGGTGATCCAGGCGCCGACCAGCCCCCAGGCCAGCCCGGTCCGGCGCGGGCCGCGAAAGACCAGCGCGCCGGCGCCGTAGCCGGCCACGACGACCACGAGCAGGCCGGCCAACCCGCGCAGGACAGGGGCGATCAGCCCGGCCGTATCAATAATGACGATCGGCCGGCTCGGGGGGCAGGAACTGATACAGCCAGGTCACCGAGCGTGCGTCGTCGCCTTCCTTGAGATAGGCCCGCAGCGTGACCGGGGTGGTGTCCTGGTTGCCCGGCGTCCAGTCAAAGACCGCGCGCACGCCGCCGATTTCGGCCAGCGGATGGATCGCGCGATAGCTGATCGATCCGTTGGAAGCACTCACATCCACGGCCAGCCGATCGGTGGCTTCGTTCTTGGCCAGCGTGGCCAGATCAGGGCCGACGAAATCCACGGCAAAACGCCGTGCATAGCCGTCCGGGTTGCGATCGCCGGGGATCCAGCCTTCTCGTGTGCCGCCCATGCCCGACCAGGTCGCATCCACCTCGGCCAGGCTGGGGGAGACCGGCGGCGTGGGCGTCCAGTACAGCTTGTAGGCGAAGTGCAGATGATCGTTTGCCGTGACCGGGGCCTCGGGAATCCAGAAGGCCACGATATTGTCGACCGTCTCGCCGAGTGTCGGCAGCTCCATGAGCGCCACGTGGCCTGCCCCCCAGTCGTTGGTGGGCTCCAGCCACAGGCTGGGCCGGCGGTTGTACCAGGTGACCGAATCACGATAGTCGTCAAAATCGTGATCGTGCTGCACCAGCCCGAAACCTCGCGGGTTGTCGTCGGCAAAGGTGTTGAACTGCAATTTGGCCGGGTTGTAGAGCGGGCGACAGATCCATTCGCCGTTGCCACGCCAGAGGTTCAGCCGGTCGGAATCGTGCATGCGCGGGCTGATCGTATCGCGCGCGGTGGGTTGGGCCGTGCCCTTGAGGAACATGCTGGTCATCGGCCCGATACCCAGCCGCTCGATGGCGGCCCGGGTATAGATATGCGAGTCGATATCCATGACCACGCCGTGCTCGGCCCCCGCATCGATAACGAACTTGTAGGCGCCGGTGGCGCTGGGCGAGTCGAGCAGGGCATAAACCGTCAGCGTGGTCGAGTCCGGGGCCGGACGTTCGAACCAGAAGGCGGTGAAATCCGGAAATTCCTCGGCCTTGGGCAGCCCGGTATCGATCGCCAGGCCACGCGCCGAGAGCCCGTACTGACGGTTTTCATCGACCGCGCGAAAATAGCTGGCGCCGAGAAATGACAGCAGCTCGGGCGTATGGCCGGGGCGCTCGGTCACCGCCATGCGAAAGCCGGCAAAGCCCAGCCGTTTTTCCGACAGCGAAGTCGCATCAACGCCGCTGTCGGCGTAATCGAACATATCGGGCGAGAACCGGATCGGCCGGGCCATGCCGTCATCATCGATGACGTGCATGCGAACCGGCGTGTTGAAGTGCATGCCGGTATGAAAGAAATACACCCGCAGATCGATGGGGGCTTCGCCGGCCCAGAGGCCGTGATCCTTGTGGAACTTGATCTTCTGGTAATCCAGCGGGTCAAGCTGTGCCAGCTGTTCGGGCAGATTGTTCTTGTTCGACTTGTAGGGCGAGGCGGCCAGCTGCTGTGCGCGCTGCTTGAGCCCGGCCATGGAGAACGCCTCGTCCGGCGTTTTGGCCTCGCCGGGCGCTGACCAGGCGGGAAACGCCGGCAGGCCGAGTGCGGTGAGCGCCATCGAGGCTTTCAAGAGCGTGCGTCGTTGCATAAGTGGTCTCGGTTGAACGCCATAGGGCGAAACAGAACAGCGCGGGGTCAGCCGGCGTGGTCGCCAACTTCCAGATCGTCAAGAAACACCCGGGCTTCATCCTGCATGTTCTGGCGTAATTCGATCATCTTGCGGGCATAGGTGTTCAAACGTTTGGCGTGCGCATCGGCCGGCGTATAGGTCGGCACGGGCCGCGGGTTGCCTTCGGCATCCATGGCCACGAACACCAGGATGCAATGGGTCGTGAATCGGGCATCGTCGGTCTTGGGGTCGCGGGCATAGACCGAGACCGAAATATGCATGCTGGTCTTACCGGTATGCATCACCTCGGCCTTGAGCTCGACCAGATCACCCACGCGGATCGGGCGCAGGAACCGGATGCCGCCGACATAGACCGTCACGCAGTAGCTGTGTGACCAGTTCGCGGCACAGGTATAGCCGGCGTGGTCGATCCATTTCATGACGTTACCCCCGAAAACGTTGCCGCCGAAGTTCACATCGGTGGGTTCGGCCAGAAAACGCAGAGTGATGGCGTGGTCGTCGGCGGGGCGGTCGGTCATGGGCGGTATCGGTCTTATCGGGGCGTGTCGAAGATGGAGTCTACAACGAGCGCCGCAGTGTCATCTCGCAATGACAAGGTCGGGCGGATAGACTCGACGGCATTCGATTCAATGCCTGATCCGTCATGGAACTACTCGGCTCTGCCGGTTCGCCTTATGTCCGTCGTATTCGTTTGCTGCTGGGCGAACGCGATTATCGATTCACCGAAATGAATATCTACAAACAGGATCGCGACAAACTCAAGGCGCACAACCCGGTTTTGAAAATCCCGACCCTGCTTGACGATGGCCACACGCTGTTCGAGTCGCGCGTGATCTATCGGTATCTGGCCGATAAATATGACCTCAAGCCGCTCCTCTGGCACGACGAGAACGCCATCAGCGTGATCGACGGGGCCAATGATGCGGTGGTGGTGCTGCGCCTGTCGCAGGTCTCCGGGCTGGAGACCGACAACTCGGAGACGATGTATTTCCGCCTCCAGCACGAGCGTATCGCCGAATGCCTGGATTGGCTGGACACCGAGGCGGCGACCGGTCTTTTCGACGAATGGCATTTCCCGGCGATGTGCCTGGTCAGCCTGGTCGAATGGGTTGATGCCCGCGGCCTGGTGGATGTTTCCGGCTATACCAAGCTGGCCGAGGTGTGCGCGCGCCATGCTGACCAGCCGATGGTCAGGCAAACCGACCCGCACGACACCACGCCGCCGCCGATGTGAGCGACGCTCGCCGCGGCCCGGGCGTCGACCCGGGCATTTGCGGCCATGCGAGAGCTTGCAGACACGGGCTGTCGGCCTGACTGTGGCCGGTGCCGGGCCCGGTATCTGTCGTCTCGGCTGCATTGAACGAGCCATCTGCATGAATGAACCTATCTCGCAGGCGCTGCGCGCATGCGTCGTCGTCGGCGCCTCGGCCGGCGGACTCACTCCGATGCGCCAACTGCTGCGCGGGCTGGCGGCGAACACGAACATCGCCGTGGTGGTCATCCAGCATCTGCCGGATACGCACGCCACGCAGCTGCCCGAACTGCTGACCGAAGACAGCGCGCTCGAGGTCGCGTTGATCACCGACGGCATGCCTGTTCGCGGTGAGCGTGTGTTCGTTGCACCCGCCGGACAGCGCGTGGGGATCGAGGCCGGGCGGTTCGTGGTCACACCGGCCGATATCGCCGGGCCGCCCTCGATCGTCGATCATCTGTTCGAGCAGGCGGCCGACGTCTATGGCGCGCGCTGTATCGGTGTACTGTTATCGGGTTCGGGCCGCGACGGGGCCCACGGGCTGGCTGCGATCGGCCGGGCCGGCGGCATGACGCTGGTGCAAGACCCCGATACGGCCGACTATTCCGGCATGCCGGATGCCGCCCGCCAGCAGGTCGATATCGATGTTGTGGCCGACATCGACGCGCTGTCAGAGCGTCTGGCCACATACTGCAAGCCCCCGGCCGAGGCGGTCGCGGCGCCGGCAGGCTCCCCCTCATTTGTCTCGCGAGCGGAGGCCATCGATGATCAACAGCTCACCCAGGTGCTGGATCTGCTGGCCGAGTCCGCGCGCGACATGCATATCTATTCCTACAAGCCCAGCATGCTCAAGCGCCGTATCGATCGGCGCATGGCCATCGCCGGTGTCCAGGTGCCGGCCGATTATATTCAGCGCCTGGCCGACAACGCCGATGAGCGCGCCCGTCTTGTCCAGGATTTTCTGATCAGCGTGACCGCGTTCTTTCGCTATGACCGGGGCTATGCCCAGCTGGCCGAGGCCATCGAGACGCACCTGCTGGCCGAGCGCCACGACGAGGCACCGCTGCGTATCTGGGTGCCCGGCTGTGCCACCGGGGAAGAGGCGTATTCCATCGCGATCGCGCTGGCCGAACTGTTCGCTGCCCGTGAGATGGCGCCGGCGTTCACGATCTTTGCCAGCGATATCGATGCCCGGGCGATCGATATCGCCCGACGTGGCGTATACCCGGCCAGCATCGCCGAGCAACTTTCCGAATCACAGCTGGCGCGTTACTTCGAGCCGGTCGGTCGCGGGCAGTATCGGTTCCGGCATGCGCTTCGTGAGCGCATCGTGTTCGCCGAGCACAACGTCGTGGCCGATCCGCCGTATTCGCGTCTGGATATGATCAGCTGCCGCAACCTGCTGATGTACCTCAAGCCGGGCACCCAGCGCGAGCTCATCGATACCTTTCATTTCGCCCTGGCCGGCGCGGGCCTGTTGTTGCTGGGCGACTCGGAAAGCCTGGGTGAGGACCGGCGCTTTGTAGACGTGGCCGGGGATCTGCGTCTGTTTCGCCGTCTGGGCCAGACCGCGGACAACCGCCGCGTGCCGGCGCGCTCACTACAGGGCTGGCAACACCCGGCCGCTGCCCTGGGGCGTGATCCGCGCCGCGACGACACCGGCCCCAGCATCGAGCGCGCGCTGCGTGATCTGTTGCTGCGCGAGCACGTACCGGCCACGGTGGTCGTCGACGCCCAGCTGTCGCTGGTAGCCAACTACGGGCCCACCGAGCATTATCTGCGCCTGCCGCTGGGCCAATCCTCGTTCGAGCTCGAGGCACTCATCCGTGATCGTTATCGTTATTCGGTGAAGACGCTGATCACCCAGGTGTCCGAGCATCGCAGCCCGCGCGAGACGACTCTGGATGTGCGTGAGGCCGATCAAACCTATCGCGTATCGATCCTGGCGCAGCCGGTCTCCTGGGCCGAGGCGGCCAATTCGCTGGTCATGATCACGTTCCGTGCCAGGCCGACTTCGCTCGCGGATGACGATGATCTGTCGAACGACGAGGGCTCGACCGAGGCCTCGCTACGCGCCCAGCTCACGGCTGCCCAGGACGAGCTCACCGCCACCATCCAGGCGCTGGAAGCCTCGAACACCGATCTGCGTAGCTCGCACGAAGAGCTGCTGTCGATGAACGAGGAGTTGCAGTCCACCAACGAAGAGCTGGAGACCTCCAAGGAAGAGCTGCAATCGCTCAACGAGGAACTGGTCACGGTCAACGGTGAGCTTGAGGACAAGGTCGCCGAGCTGGAGCACACCAACGACGATCTGGCCAATCTGTTTTCCGGCATGCGCGTGGCCACATTGTTTCTTGACCCGCGGCTTGGCGTGCGGCGCTATACGCCGCCGGTCACGGATCTGTTCAACCTGATCGAATCGGATATCGGTCGGCCGATCACCGATATCACCCTGCGGTTCTGCGACGCCGACCTGATCGCGGACTGTCGCGCGGTCATGGCTGACCTGCGCGAGCGCGAGGCCCAGGTGCCATCCGCGGCCGGGCGCTGGTATCAGCGGCGTATCCTGCCTTATCGCAAGCTCAACGATCAGATCGACGGCGTGGTCATCACGTTTGCCGAGATCACCGAATTGAAACAGGTCTCGCTGGCCTCGCGGGCCAGTGAACACCGCCTGGATCTGGCGATGAAGGCGATCAACGGCGGCATGTGGGAGATGCGCGTGGCCCCCGACGATCTGCCCGACACGATGTATATCTCGGCGCGGCTCAAGGCGCTGCTGGGCTATGACGATGGCCAGCTGCCCAATTCGCTATCGGCCTGGCGCGAGCGTATCGACCCGGCCGATCGCCCGGTGTTCGACAACGTGACACGACGCCAGTCCGAGCGGCATCAACAAGGCATCGAATATCGCATTCGTCATCGCGACAACAGCCAGCGGTGGTTCGCCAGCTACGGCAGCCTCGTCGTCGATACCGATCTGAACGAGGCCTCCTGGATCGGTATCGACTGCGATATCACCGATATCAAACGCATCGATGCCCATATCGAGCAGGCCCGGGATACCCTGGTGCAATGGCGCAACGCCGTGGGCCTGCCCACCGCCTGTATCGATCGCGCCGGGCGCGTGCATTCGGCCAATCGGGCGTTCGAGCGGCTGTTCGGCGCGCCCGATGCCGACCGGGACGGGCCCGAGTGGTTGGGCGAGTTCGGCGTGTATCACGTCCAGGATTATCTGGACGCCGTGCTGGCCACGCGTGCCACGACCACCGTGGAAACCCGCGTGACCTCGGCCGACGCCGAAACCGGTCAGACCTACATCATGCGCGTCGTGCCCCACATGCAGCACGACGAGGTGGCCGGGGCGTTCATCGTGTTCGACACGCCCCAGGCGCGGCACGCCGGCCCGCCGCTCGACGAAGACGACGGCCGTATGGTGCATCTGCAACGCATGGCCATGATCGGCGAGATCGTCAGCAGCCTCACGCACGAGGTGCGCCAGCCCCTCATGGCGATCCGCAACTATGCCAATACGCTGGCCCGGCAATCGGCTGACGGCCAACAGGATATTCCGGCCATGGCCATGCGTATCGACGACCAGGCACGGCGCGCCGATCACGTGGTGGCCCAGACACGTCGGCTGATCGGCCAGGGCACTGATGTCTGGCACGACTACGACTTGATCGATCTGATCAACGCCAGCCTGGCGCTGATCGAACGCCGGGCCCAGAAACAGAACGTGCTCGTGCACGTCGATGCCGCGGCCCATCTGCCCACGCTGCACGGCGATTCGGCCGAGATCGAGCAGATTCTCGTCAACCTGCTCACCAACGCGCTCGATGCCCTGAGCGACGCCGAGGCCGAGCGGCGTATCGATATCAGCGTGCAACAGCCGGATGCCACGCGCGTTCGCGTGCGTATCAGCGATACCGGCCCCGGCATCGCCGAGGAGGTGCTGGGGCATATATTCGAGTCGTTCTATACCCGCCAGATCAACGGCATGGGGCTGGGGCTGGCGATCAGCCGGCGTCTGGCCGATCACCACGGCGGCCAGCTCTGGGCAGAGGCCGGCCTACAGCGCGGGGCCTGTTTCGTGCTCGACCTGCCGGTCGGCGCGGCGCCGGAGACGATCGGCTAGCCGGGCCGGGTGGCTCATTCCACCGGGCGCGGGCCCATGTGCACACGGGCCACACGCTGGCCGTGCATTTCGATGGTGCCGGTATAGCGCCGATCGCCGCGCTGGTAGAACTCAAAGCCATAGCGCCGGGCCAGCCGGCGCTTGCCGTGGGCATCACGGGTCAGATGCAGGCGTTTCAGGGCCAGCTCGTCGATGAACAGCATCTCGGCGTCCTCGCAGGCCGCCCGCGCGGCGGCCCGGGCACGGGCCTTCGCACCCATGGCCGACCACCATACGAGGGCGACCAGGGCCAGGCCGATCAACCAGGGAGCCAGCTCAAGCATACGGATCCGCCGTGCTCGCAGATACCGGGCCACGCCGCGTGAGGCGTGCCGTACCGTCGGTTATATCGGCGATATCACGACAGCCGGCCAGGGCCATGGTGAGCTCGAACTCGGCAGCGGTGTTGTCGATCCACTCGGCGACCCCGGCCCGGCCGCCCAGCGCCAGCGCCCAGGCATAGGGCCGCCCGATGCCCACGGCCGTGGCACCCAGGGCCAGAGCCTTGAAGATATCCGCGCCCGTGCGCACGCCGGAATCCAGTATCAGCGGCATGTCCGGCACGGCCGCCGCAATCGCGGGCAGGGCATCCAGCGAGGCGATGGCGCCGTCGACCTGGCGCCCGCCGTGGTTGGACACGATCAGCCCGTCCATGCCGGCGGCCTCGGCGCGCCTGGCGTCATCGGGGGCCAGCACGCCTTTCAGGAGGATCGGCAGACGCGTGCGCTCGCGCAGCCAGGCCAGATCATCCCAGGACAGATCGGGACGTGAATACGTGGCGATGAACTGGCGCACGGCCGCGATCGCCTTGCCCGAGGTCATGGCGTTCCAGGTCGGGCCCGGATACCGACGTGCCGCGGCCAGGGCGTTCTTGAGCGTGGCCCATGTGATCGGCGGGCGCTCGCCGGTGGGGGCCGTGGCCATGAGGTCCTGAAAGACCGGGTCGCTGGTGTACTGGGCGATACCGCGGCCGTGCAGAAACGGCAGGTGGCCCAGGGTGAGATCCCGTGGCCGCCAGCCCAGCAGCGTGGTGTCGAGTGTCACCACCAGCGCCTCGCAGCCACAGGCCTCGGCGCGGGCCACCAGGGATTCGGCCAGCGCATCGGATTTCGGCCAGTAAAGCTGAAACCAGCGCGGGGCATCCTTGGCCACGGCGTCCATGGCGTCGGCACAGGCTTCCATGGGGTGGCTGGCCTGGTTGGAAAAGATCATCGGCACGCCGCGCGAGGCCGCGGCTTCGGCCACGCCGATATCGGCGCTCGGATGGGCCAGATCGAGCACGCCGATGGGCGAGAGCAGAAACGGCTGGGCCAGACGGCGGCCGAACAGATCGATACCGGTATTACGCCGGCTGACATCGGCCAGCATGCGCGGCACGATCTGCCAGCCGTCAAAGGCCGCGCGGTTGGCGCCGATCGTGGCCTCGGTGCCGGCGCCGCCGTCGATATAGCCGCGCCCGGCGCGCGTCATGGCCTTGGCGGCGGCCGCCGCCAGCGCGCGTGGCTCGGGCGGAATCCGCGGCACGCGCCCGGCCATGCCCTGGGTATAGATGGCCTGCTGGCGGTTGTTGGTGCCGCGTCGGCTGGGGCTTGTATCGCTCATGGGCGCATCGGTGAAGGCGTTGCCCCGAGCATAGAGCCTGGGGCCGGCCAGTTGAATACGACAATCGATGCGCCGCGCGGCCGCCGGTTGTGACACGCCCGGCGGGCCGGGTTTCGCCCCGGGCGCTTTTCTGGGGCACAATTCCCGGCCGCGGCACTGGCCGCCGGACCGACGCGCTGTGTCGCGGCCTGTTTTTGGGCGGGCCCACGACACGGCCTTGCCTGCGCCATCGATCGCGAGGGCCTGCCCGATGACCCAACCGAGCTCGCCGACGGTATCGCCCGATACGGCCGACAACACGCCGAGAGCCGATACCGCGATCCGTCTGCGTGGCCTGTATCAGGCCTTTGGCGCCGATGCCGTGGCCCTGGCCGGCGTGGATCTGGATATTCCGGCCGGCAGTTTCTTCACGCTGCTGGGCCCCTCCGGCTGTGGCAAGACCTCGCTGCTGCGCGTGATCGCCGGGCTGGATACGCCCGATGCCGGCACGTTGCATATCGGCGCGCGCGACGTGACCCGCGTGGCCGCGCACAAACGCAACGTGAACACGGTGTTCCAGTCGTATGCGCTGTTCGGGCATCTGGACGTGGCGGGCAATATCGGCTTCGGCCTGCGCATGCACGGCCATGACCGCGCCACGATCAACGACCGGGTGCAAAAGACCGCCGCCTTCATCCAGATCGACAATCTGCTGGGCCGGCGTATCGATCAGCTCTCCGGCGGCCAGCGCCAGCGCGTGGCCCTGGCCCGGGCGCTGGTCAACGAGCCCGACGTGCTGCTGCTCGACGAGCCGCTGTCCGCGCTCGATGCCGGCTTGCGGTCTCGTCTGCAACTGGAGCTTCTGCGTATCCAGCGCCGGCTGGGCATGACGTTTGTCTTTGTCACCCACGATCAGGACGAGGCCATGGTCATGAGTGATTACGTGGCCGTGTTGAACGAGGGCCGCATCGAGCAGGTGGGCACGCCGGCCACGCTCTACGAGCGCCCGGCCAACCCTTTCGTGGCACGCTTCATGGGCCATGCCAATCTGTTCGCGATTCGCGCCCGGGATGCCACGGGCCTGACCACCGATTTCGGCCGGCTCGCCGGTGAGTTCGCCCGCGCCGATCACGTGCTGATACGCCCGGAGATCATGACGATCCACGCCGCGGACGCGCCCGAGGTGGCCAGCGCCGGTGATAACGTCATCCATGGCCGGGTTCGTGAACGGCTGTATCGCGGCAGCCGCATGGAATACACGGTGGCCGCGGGTGAAACCGAGCTGGTGGTGGTCGATGACAATCGCGGCCAGGGCATGTTCGAGATCGGGGCCGGCGTGGCGCTGGTCATGGAAACCACGGGGGTGGTCACGCTCGATGGCTGATGCAGGTTCTGGCAAGACCGGCTGGCGGGCGACCGGGCATCTGTTGGGCCTGGTGGCGCCCGGGGTGATCTGGATCGTGGTCTTTCTGGTCGCCCCGGCGGCCTATCTGATGAGCATCGCGTTCATGACCAACGGCAGCTACGGGCTGCCCGAGCTGCCCTTCACGTGGGCCGCCTTCAAGCAGCTGGCCGGCTACGGTTTTCTGGGCTGGTCGCCGGCCAATCTGTATGTGGTGGGCCGCACGCTCGTCCAGACCGTGCTGGCGACCGGTCTGGTCGTGGTCATCGCGTATCCCGTGGCCTATTACATCAGCCGGGCACCGGCGCGCCTGCGCCCGTTGATGTTGCTGCTGGTGGTGGTGCCGTCCTGGACCAACCAGGTGATCCGCGCGATCGGCTGGATGAATATCCTGGCGCCGGGCACGCCGTTATCCGATCTGGCGGCCGCACTCGGGCTGATCAGCCCGCATATGGGGCTTTATCCCTCGCAGTTCGCGGTCGCTCTGGGGCTGGTCTACAACTTTCTGCCGTTCATGGTCCTGCCCCTGTATGCCGTGTTCGAGCGTCTGGACACGGCCCAGATCGATGCCGCGCGCGACCTGGGCGCCGGGGTCTGGGGCGCGTTTCGCCACGGCGTGCTGCCCCAGACCCTGCCGGGGCTGCTGGCCGGCACGGTACTGGTGGCGATTCCCGCATTCGGCATGTACGTGATCCCCGAGCTTCTGGGCGGCGGCAAGAATCTGATGCTGGGCAGCCTGGTGGCCCGCCAGTTCGCCGCGGCCTCGAACTGGCCGTTCGGGGCGGCGGCGGCCTTGATCATGATTCTGGCAACGCTGGCCGGGCTGGTCGTGCTGCGCCGGCTGGGCCGGCGGCTCGGCGGTGATGCCGGGGTGATGCTGTGAAGCGCGCCAGCACGCTTACGCTCGGTCTGCGGGGCATGTGGTACGCCCTGCTGGTGCTGTTGTATGCCCCGCTGGCCGTGGTGGTGGTCTATTCGTTCAACAGCGTGAACTCGTCGGCGGATTTCGTGGGCGTGTCGCTACGCTGGTATCGCGCGCTGTTTGCCGACGACACGATTCTGGCCGCGGCCTGGAACTCAGCCGTGCTGGCACTCGTGTCCTCGATGCTGGCCACGGCGATCGGCACGGCCTTGGGCTATGGCATGTATGCCCACCGCGCGCGGCGCCTGGGCTGGCTGATCTGGTTGATCTATCTGCCGATCATCATGCCCGATATCGTCTACGGCATCGCCCAGCTGTCGTTCTTCTCGCGCCTGGCTGCGGCCACGCAGATCTTTGATCTGGGCCTGGGTACGATGATCATCGCCCACGTCAGTTTTCAGGCGCCGTTCGTCGCCCTGCTGGTCTATTCGCGCCTGGTGGGGCTGGATCCGCGGCTTTTCGATGCCTGTAGCGATCTCTATGCCAATGCCTGGCAACGGGCCCGGTTTTTCATCCTGCCGACGCTGCAGCCGGCGATCGTGGCCGGGTTCTTCCTGGCATTGACGCTGTCGATCGATGATTTCGTGATCAGTTATTTCACGTCCGGCCCGGAATCCGTGACGCTGCCGATCTTCATCTGGTCGGCGATCAAGCGCGGCATATCGCCCGAGATCAACGCGATCGCAACCCTGATGATCGGTACGGTACTGGCCGCGGCGGCCATTACGTTGGCTTTTCAATACGTGCGACACCGCCAGAGCGGCGAATGACGCACGCGAGTAACGCATTCTCACGGGGAGACACCATGACGTATTTCAAGAAAACGCTGGGCCTGGTCGCGGCCGCCCTGATGCTCGTGGCCGGCCCGGCGGCCGCCGCGGGCAAGGCCGACACGCTGTATCTGTTCTCGTGGTCGCAGTATATGGATCCGGCGCTGATCAAGGCGTTCGAGAAACGCTATGACGTGGACGTGGTACAGAACTACTACGAATCCATGCCGGAAATGTTCGCCAAGCTCCAGGCCGGCGGGGCACAGCAATACGATGTGATCGTGCCCTCGAACTATTACGTGCCGCGCCTGATCGATACCGGGCTGATCCAGGCGCTGGACAAATCCAAGCTGGGGCATCTGGACAACATCGCCGAGCGTTTCGCCGACCCGGCCTATGACAGCCACAACAGCTATACCGTGCCCTACCAGTGGGGCGATACCGGCATTGCTTACAACACCGACAAGCTGCCCGATGCACCGGACTCCTGGGCGATCCTGTTCGACCCGGCGATCAATTCGGATTATCCGTTCGCCCTGGCCACCGATGCCCAGGTCGTCTTTGGTGCGGCCTGTGCCTGGCTCGGCAAACCCTATGACTGCACCGGGCGCGATGCCTGGAAAGCCGCGGCGCGCGAAGTGCTGGCCACCAAGGCCCGTGACAACTTCGCCGCGTTCAACGACGGCACGCCGGTGCTGCGCCAGCTGGCCCGTGGCAACGTGGCCGCCGGCATGACCTTCAACGGCGATTTCACCTACTACAAGTCCGAAAACCCCGAGGCGTTCAAGAACATCGAGTTTGTCGTGCCCAAGGAAGGCACCGAGCTGTGGGTGGACGTGATGGCTATCCCGGCCAAGGCCCCGCACCCCGATTTGGCCCACAAGTTCATCGATTTCCTGCTCGAGGCCAAGAACGGCGCCCAGCTGTCGAACCACACCTATTACGCCAGCCCCAACGCCGCGGCCCGGCCGTATCTGGATGACGCGCTCACGCATCCGCCGGCCCAGCCCACACCCGAGCAGATGAAAGCCCTGCACTATATCCCGTCACTGTCCGGCGACGATCTGCAGTTCGTCCAGCAGCTCTGGACCGAAGTGCAGTCACGCTGAAGCCAAAGCGCGCGTCAGGCTTGATGTCGACGGACCTTGGGTCGATTGCGGATAGGCGATACGCAATATCGTTGATAGTCTGGCGGTATTGCGTTTTCCGGACAGGCTATCGCTGTGACCTCGATCCTCGCTCACCGAGCGGCTTCTTCCATGCCGCGCTGGTTCGCATTTGCCGCGCTTTGTTTTCTGGTGGGCTGTGCCACGCCAATGCCCAAGGACACGCCGGTCGTCGACGCGCCCGACGTGCTGGGCGATCTACCGGCCCAGTATGTCGGCACCTTGCCCTGTGCCGACTGTGACGGCATCGCGCTCTGGCTCACGCTGGGCCCGCGTGCCAGCTATGTGCTGCAACAGCGCGCCATCGGTGCCGAGCAGGAGAGCGACTACATCGAAGTCGGCACCTGGCAGATCGACGACGCCGAGCGGCTGGCGCTGACACCGGCCGATTCCGACGAAACCGGCACCAGTCTCTGGTCGTTGACCGATGAGCGCCTGGTCGCGCTCGATGAGAACGGACAGGCGATCACGCCGGTCGACGACTACACGTTAACGCGCCGCGCGCAGCCGATCAGCCGCGCGTTTGCCGATACCGACTGGTTCGTCGTCAACGCCCCGGATGCCCATCAAGGCGGGCGGGCCTATATCCGCTTTGGTGACGAGGGCCGGCTGACCGGCTCGACCGGCTGTAATCGGATCATGGGCGCGTATGAACACAGCGACACGATGCTGACCGTGTCCGAGCCGGCCACGACCCGCAAGGCCTGCCCGTCGTTCGAGGACACCGAGCAATCCATGCTCGAGGCCCTGCGCCAGACCCGGCGGGCCCGCGTGCTGGCCAATTATCTGCTGCTGTTCGGCCCGGCCGGCGATCGCTCGCCGCTGGCGCTGTTTCAGGCCGAGAGCGAGGCAATGCCGGTCGCGCCGTAACAGGTTACGGCGTGGCGGGGATCACCTCGGCCAGCACCTCGCAGATATGATCGATATCGGCTTTTTCGGCGATGAAGGGCGGGCCGAGCTGGACCGTGTCGCCGCCAAAGCGCACATACAGCCCGCGCTCCCAGGCGGCCAGCGCGATCTGCCAGGGCCGGCGGCCCGGCTCGCCCGGCAGGGCCTCGATCTGGAAGGCCCCGGCGAGACCCAGGTTGCGGATATCCACGATATGTTTCAGCCCGCGCAGGTTATGAATCTGGGCCTCGAAATAAGGCGCCAGATCCGCCGCGCGTGAGACCAGATCGTCGCGCTCGAGCACGTCAAGCGCGGCCAGGCCGGCCGCACAGGCCAGCGGATGGGCGGAATAGGTATAGCCGTGACGGAATTCGGCGTCGTATTCCAGCGGCGTGGAATCCATGAAGGCCGCGTGGATATCCTCGGTGACGGCCACCGCCCCCATCGGCACCGCGCCGTTGGTGATGTTCTTGGCCATGGTCAGAATATCCGGGGTGATACCGAACAGCTCGGCGCCGAAGGTCGCCCCCAGGCGGCCGAAGCCGGTGAGCACTTCATCGAAGATCAACAGGATCTCGTGGCGCTTGCAGATCGCGGCCAGGCGTTCCAGATAGCCCTTGGGCGGAATGATCACGCCGGCCGAGCCACTCATGGGCTCGACCATGACGGCCGCGACATGCTCGGCCCCGATATCGCGAATGCGGGCCTCCAGCTGATCGGCCAGATCGGCGCCGTGCTCGGGGCAGCCCTTGGAGAAACGGTTTTCCGCCAGCAGCGTGTGCGGCAGGTGCGTGGCCCCCATCAGCTCGCCGAAGCCCGCGCGGTTGGGGGCGATGCCGCCCACGCTGGTGCCCCCGACGTTGACCCCGTGATAGCCCTTTTCGCGCCCGATGACCTGATTCTTTTCCGGATGCCCGCGCCGCGCCCAGTAGGCCTTGGCGATCTTGATGGCGGTATCGGCCGACTCCGAGCCTGAGTTGGTGAAAAAGATCCGGTCGAGGCCTTTCGGCGTGAACCGGGCCACCCGCTCGGCCAGCTCGAAGCCCAGCGGATGGGCGTATTGAAAGGGTGGGGCATAATCCAGCGTACGCGCCGCCCGGGCGATCGCCTCGGCGATTTCGGGCCGGCCGTGGCCGAAGCTGGCACACCACAGGCCGGACAGCGTGTCGTATTTCTTCGAGCCGTCGGCGGCCGTGTAATAGCAGCCATCGGCGCCCGTGATCATCCGGGGCGCGGCCTTGAACTCGCGATTCGAGGTGAACGGCATCCAGAAGGCATCCATCTGGGCCGGGGTCAGCTGCGCGGCACGGGCGGTCAAATCAAGGGTCTGTGAAGCAGGGTCGTATGTGTGCGCCATGAGAAATCGCGGTTGGCGGATGGCCGGCCGGGCCGGAGGGGCATCTATTGGACAGTGCAGGCACTGTCTTTGACAACCCACGCGCGCCGCGCGCGCCGGTTACAGTAGAGGCATGAAACCCCTGCAGAGTTTTCGGTCTTGAGCGCATCGCTAGTCGAAATCGTCGTCTTCCTGGCCGCCGCGGTCATTGCGGTACCCATCGCCCAGCGCCTGAAGCTGGGCTCGGTGCTCGGCTATCTGTTGGCCGGGGTGATCATCGGCCCCTGGGGCCTGGGCCTGATCGGCCAGGTCGACGAGGTGCTGCACCTGGCCGAGTTCGGCGTGGTGTTCTTGTTGTTCATCATCGGCCTGGAGATGCAGCCGCGCCGGCTGTGGGCACTGCGCAAGGCCATTCTGGGCCTGGGCGGGCTACAGGTGGTGGCCACCAGCGTGGTGCTCGGCGTGGCCGCGCACTGGGTGATGGGCCTGCCGTTTTTGCCGGCCAGCGTGGCCGGGGCGGCACTGGCACTGTCGTCCACCGCGTTTGCGCTACAAATGCTGGCCGAGCGCGGCGAGCTGACCTCGCGCCACGGGCGCGGCGCCTTCGCCATTCTGTTGTTCCAGGACCTGGCGGTGATTCCCATCCTGGCGCTGTTGCCACTGCTTTCAGCCGGGCATGCCGATATCAGCGTCATGGGCGGCCTGATCAAGACCGCCAAGGCCGCCGGCGTGATCGGTGCGCTGGTCGTTGGCGGCCACTATGTCCTGAAGCCCGTACTGCGCGTGGTGGCCGCCACCCGCATGCAGGAAATCTTCATCGCCACGGCGCTTTTGATCGTCGTGGGGACGGCCGCCATCATGGAGGCCGCAGGCATATCGGTGGCGCTGGGTGCTTTCGTGGCCGGCGTGCTGCTGGCCGACTCCGAGTATCGCCACGAGCTGGAAGCCAACGTGGATCCGTTCAAGGATCTGCTGCTGGGGCTGTTCTTCATCGCCGTGGGCATGTCGATCAACCTCGGCCTGTTCGCCAGCCAGCCCGTGATGCTGATCGAAATGACCCTGGGCCTGTTCGCGATCAAGGCGATCATCCTGTTCGGCCTGGCCCGGCGCCATGGCCTGGTGTTCCCAGCCGCGCGCAATCTGGCGGCTTATCTCGGCCAGGGCGGTGAGTTCGCGTTCGTGATCCTGTCCACGGCCGTGGCCCATCATCTGTTCGTCCAGGCCGAGGCCGATTTGCTGGTGGCCACCGTCACCTTGTCCATGGTCATCACGCCGGCGGCCGTCGCCGCAGCAGCTGCCTATAACCGCTGGCGCGCCGGCGCCTCCAAGGCCCCGGAATACGACACGCTGGAAGAATCCCAGCACCCGGTCATCATCGCCGGCTTCGGCCGTGTGGGCGGTATCGTCGCGCGCATGCTGCGGGCCAAGCGCATCGGCTTCGTGGCGCTTGAGGCCAACCCGGCCCAGGTGGATTTCGTGCGGCGTTTCGGCGCGCGGGTCTACTACGGCGACGCCTCGCGCCTGGAAATGCTGCGCGCGGCCCATGCCGAAGAGGCCAAAGTCCTGGTCGTGGCCATCGGCGAGATCGAAACCTCCCTGCGGCTCGTGCACCTGGTCCAGACCAACTTCCCGCACCTGAAGATCGTGGCGCGTGCCCGCGACCGGCGCCATGCCTATCGCCTGATGGACCAGGGCGTCATGGTCTTCCAGCGCGAAACCTTCCTCTCCTCGATCGCCCTGGCCGGCGACACCATGAAAGCCCTGGGCCTGTCACGCGACGAAATCGAAACCGCCAAGACCACCTTCCGCAGCCACGACGAAGCACGGCTCGCCGAACACTACGAAGTCGCAGACGACGAAGAACGCCTCGCCCGGCGCGTACGCGAAGCCGCCGCTGAGCTGGAATCCCTGTTCGAACGCGACGAAGCCGAGGCCGATGCTGATGATAGCCGGGCGAATACCAAGCGGCCTAAGGGGTAATGCCCAAGTAGTGAGACGCTCTATCTCGGTACTGGAAAACAATGGCGTGGAAGATAGAGTGTTATCTGCTCCGCTTTTGAGATAATTAGTTCTATGTCACTCAAATCAATTTTCAGGTTCATCTATGGCGACTAGAATTTTTACCGGCCCTTACGAAGTTTATTCATCTGGGAAAATATTTATATTGGCTGAAGATGAGACGCTTTTTAAAATTGGAGATAATGAGTTAATAGAGATAGGGTTGGTTATAAAAGTTAAGGATGGGGAGAAAAGATCGATAAAAACCGATCCGAAATCAGGTAGTCGAATAGATTTTGTTTTTACAAATCCCAGCGGAGCCGGCTACGGAGTTGCGAGGCCTGTTGAGGTCGGCACCCTGGACAGCCGATCACTTCACGTATCTTTTCATTTAGATATAAAAGGTGAAAACGAAGCATATGAAGTGAGTTATGGGTTCTTTCTAGGTTTGGAACAATGAGCGAAAATGGTATCAATCGGCCTAGAACAGGAATTTCCGCTGTTGGGGCAGAAAATGTAGAGGCTCACGTAGAACTAGAAAAACAGAAGAAAAAAATAAATAAAGAAATAATAGATAAAGTTTTTGACAGCCTCTTATCTTCTTCTTTTTTAGTTTTTTTGGTGGTTATTTTGATCGTTTTTTCTGGTTTCTACATCATGACAACTGAAAGGTTTGGGAAAAATGACGTTTTAGATTTTTGGAAAATGATTCTTCCCCTCGTGACTACCTATATCGGTTATGCAATAGGTAGAGGGGCGCACAGGGCTTAAGAGCGAACGGGGTCAGGTCTTGCATTGCCACATGTGGCCGGAATAATTCTTTAGGTTCATGGATTTTTAAATAAGCCGCCCGCGTACGGGCTGGGTTGGTTCCGTAGGTAGTAAAATGAGTAATCCTATTCAGCCAATATCTGAGCTTGGTGAACGTGCTAAACGCGCATTAGTTCAAGAACTTGGCGTTGTAGATACCATGCGCTTTCTCAATCAGTTCAGAGCGGGTAATGGAAACTATGCCGCCGAGCGAGAGCAGCTATTTAAAGACGAATCGGTGGGTAGTATTGCAACTAGCATCAAATCTCAAAGAACTGACAAGATTTAATGCTCAAAAACAGGGTTAGCGCTTGCATTGCCGAATTTCGCCGGGAAAAGGCTTTAGAGCAATTGGTTCTCATGTGAGCCAACCGGGTGCGCCTTACCATTGAGGTCAATTAGCGCAGGTGAAACAAGACGATAAATAGTTCGTCTTGTTTCTCGTCATCATCCGCGACGCCCGAGCCATGAAGCCGCCGCCATCCCGCGGCCCCACCATGCCCACATCTGCGCTATCTGCGTCCATCGGCGGATAAAAACACAACAAGACCAGCCGCCACGCGAGCGTCACGGGCTTACGGTGATTTGGCGGCAGCGCCCGCCCCACAATCTGTGCAATCTGCGAAATCTGCGGATCATCTTTTTCTTTTCAGGCTCGGGCGGAACGCCCGGTCGCATGCTCGCGCAGGTATTCGGTGAGCGCGAAGCCGGCCAGCAGCCAGAAGGCGCCGACGATCAGCCCGGCGGCGACGTCGCTTGCGAAATGCACGGACAGGATCATGCGGCTGGCGGCGATTGCGGCGATGAGCATGCCGGCCCAGAAGGCGAGCTCGAAGCGCAGGCGCGGTTGGGCGACCTCGCGCACGATCGCGTAGGCGATGAAACCGTAGACAGCCATGGCGCCAGTGGCATGGCCGCTGGGAAACGAGGGCGTGGCGGCATGGGCGAAGGTGAGAAACTCGGGCCGGGGCCGATCAATGACGTACTTGCCGACGTAGGTGATCAGCTGCGAGCCGGCCACGGCCAGCCATAGGCCGGGCAGGAAGGCCGCGCGCCGGTCGGCCCAGAGGAAAGCGCTGGCCACGCCGGTCACGGCCACCAGCGTCATGATGTCGGCCAGGTGGGTGATCTTGGCGAACACGGCCACTACGTCCGGGTCGCGCACGACGGCCAGCGCCTGGTTGATCTGGCGGTCCAGGCCCACGATGCCGCTGCGCTCGATGACTTCTTCGGCCAGATCGGTGCCGATCGCGGCCAGATAACCGGCCAGCAGCACGATCAGGGTCAAGGGCAGGCCGGCAAACCGATCGGTGGCGAATCGATGCTCCAGCCAGGCCGTGAGGCGTGGAAAGCGTCGCCGTGCCAGATCGATGAGCTGCCCGACGCCGTAGACACGCAGCAGCCAGCCGCGCAGACGCGCCACGAC
Organism: Salinisphaera japonica YTM-1; assembly: GCF_003788585.1. Lineage (GTDB taxonomy): Bacteria > Pseudomonadota > Gammaproteobacteria > Nevskiales > Salinisphaeraceae > Salinisphaera > Salinisphaera japonica. Next base: position 24,827 of record NZ_AYKG01000032.1, read on the forward strand.
ACGGGGGACGAGCTTCAGGATCAGCTGGCGTGCCAGACCCACGAGCACGCGGGCAGCGAGTGCGATCGCCAGCAGGCTGAGAAGAATCGCGGGGACAGACCAGGGTTCGAGCAAGACAGACAGATGCGCGCTAAGCCAAGCGCGCCAGTATAGCCAGTCGAGGCCGCTGTTTTGTTGCGCGTGGCACGCTATGTGCCTGACGCTTGCCGCCCGCGGTGTGCCAAAACGGTGTTGAATGACGGATAGACGAGCCCTGGTTTTCTGCGTGCGCTGGCTGGCGCGTATCGGCTATGGCGCGCGGGGGCTGGTTTACCTGATCTTCGGCGGGCTGGTGCTGGAAACCGCCGTACGCCTGACGGCGGCCCACGATGTGCGTGATTCGCTACAGGTGATACACGATCTGCCGGCCGGCCGTGGGTTGCTGGTGGTGATGGCCGGTGGCTTGGTGGCCTATGCGCTTTGGCGCACGGTGCAGTCGCTGCTGGATGCCGACGGCCACGGTTGGCGTGTGCGCGGGCTGGCCGTGCGCGTGGCCCTGCTGTTCAGCGCGGCGGCTCATGTGTCGCTGGCCTGGGCCGGGCTGCGGCTGGCCATGGCCATGGGCCGCGACGGGGGCCAGCCCGTTCGCACCGCGGTGGCACGGGTTCTGGACTGGCCGGCCGGGCGCGAACTGGTGGTCGCCGGCGGCATCATCGCGATCGGGGTGGGCGGCGCCCATTTTCAGAAAGCCGTGCGCGGCGGGTTTCGACAATGGTTTGAAACATCGGCCGGGGCCATGCGCTGGATCGATCCGGTCAGCCGTATCGGGCTGACCGCGCGTGGCCTGATGTTCGCCGGCGTGGGCGCGTTCGTGATCTATTCCGGGCTCACGCTGGATGCCAGCGACGCGCTCGACGTGGCCGGGCTGCTGGATTGGGTGCGCGAGGCCGATTATGGCCGCTGGCTGTTGACCGCTTGGGCGGCCGGGGTGGCGCTGTTCGGGGTCTACTCGTTGATCGAGGCGTTCGTCAGGCGGGTCGATTTCAGCGGATGAACATGGCGTCGCCATAGCTCAGGAAACGATATTCGCAGGCGATGGCATGGGCATAGGCCGCCAGCACGGACTCGCGCCCGGCAAAGGCGGCAATCAGCATCAAAAGGCTGGATTGGGGCTCGTGGAAGTTGGTGATCACGCCGTCCACGACATGAAAAGGATCCCCCGGCTTGATGAACAGCTCAGTCTCGTCGGCATAGGGCACCATGGGCCCGCCGCCGGCGCGGGCGGCGGTCTCCAGGCTGCGAATGGCCGTTGTGCCCACCGCGATCACCCGGCCGCCGGCGGCTTTCGTGCGGGCCACGGCGTCGCAGACATCGGCGTCGACGAACACGCGTTCGGCGTGCAGGCGCTGGCCGGCCAGATCGCCTTCGCGCAGGCGTTGGTAGGTGCCCGAGCCGACGTGCAGCGTCACATAGCCGAACGCCACACCGCGCTCGGCCAGGCCGGCCAGCAGCGTCTCGTCAAAATGCAGCCCGGCCGTGGGGGCCGCCACCGCCCCGTCGTGGCGCGCCCAGACGGTTTGATAGCGCGTGCGATCACTGGCCTGGTCGTCGCGTCGGATATAAGGCGGCAACGGCATGTGCCCGTGCGCGCCGAGCAGCGCATCGAGCGAGGCCGCGTCAGCAATGGCCAGATGATAAAGCTCGCCGTGGCGGGCCGTGACCTCGAGCGTGAAGCCGCCGATGATGATCCGCGTGCCGGGCCGGGGCGGCTTGTTGGCGCGGATCTTGGCGCTGATGCGCTCGGCGGCCAGGATACGCTCGAGCATGATCTCGACCGCGCCGCCGGTGGTCTTGTGACCATACAGCCGGGCCGCCAGCACGCGCGTGTCGTTGAAGACCAGCAGATCGCCGGCCTCCAGCAGATCGAGAAGATCCACGATCCGACGATCGGCCAGCGCGCCGCTGGTCCGGTCCACGCATAGCATGCGTGAGGCGCGTCGCTCGGCCAGCGGGGCCTGGGCGATACGGGCCTCGGGTAGGGCGTAATCGAAATCTGTCTTGTCCATGACCATCCGGCGGCGGCGTGCGCGGCCGCGATTGTGACCAGCGCCGCGACGTCTCACAAGCCGGTTCAGCAAGCACGCCCCGCGCGGGGGTAGACTGAGCGCGTTCATTCAAGCGCTTCTTTCGAGGTGATTCGTGCGCAATACGCTGACCTCCGTCATGGCCAGTACGTTGGCGGGTTGGCGCGGCACGATCGCCGCGAAGGGCACCCGACAGCCCCCGCTGATGCTGCAACTCTACGAATACGAAGCCTGCCCGTTCTGCCGCATGGTCCGCCAGGCGCTGACCGAGCTGGACCTGGACGCCGTGATCCTGCCCTGCCCGCGGGGTGGCACGCGGTTTCGGCCCCAGGCCGAGCAGGTCGGCGGGCGGGCCCAGTTCCCGCTGCTGGTCGACGACAACACGAACGACGTGATCTATGAGTCGCGCGATATCATCGATCATCTGGCGCGTACCTATGGTCAAGGCAACGGGGCGAAGATCGCAGCCCCCGGCATGATCGGCCAGATCGGCGCCAGCCTGGCCAGCCTGACGCGTGGCATGGCCGGTATGCACGCGGCCAATCGCCAGGGGGCGGCCCCGCCGCGCGAGCTGCCCGAGCTCTATAGTTTTGAATCCAGCCCGTATGCCCGGCGCGTGCGCGAAGTGCTGTGCGAGCTGGAAGTGCCGTATGTGCTGCGCAACGCCGGCAAGGCCACGAAGGCCGATATGGGCCCGCCCTGGGTGCGCCAGACCTTTTTCGCCGATGCGCCGGTCGAGGGCCGTAACCGCCAGATCCTGTTCGACGAGACCGGCCGGCTTCAGGTGCCTTATCTGGTGGACCCGAACACCGAAACCGCGTTGTTTGAGTCCGCGGATATCGAGGCCTATCTCAGATCCACTTACGGCTAGCCGTATCGCAGGCCAGCCAGGAGCATCGACATGATTGGATTGAAGACGACATGTGTGGCCACCACGGCGGCCGGCCTGATGCTGCTGGCCGGCTGTGCCTCACAGAAACCCGTGCTGTATTCGGCCAACGACAGTGGCCCGGCCGGCGGCCCGCAGGCGATCGAGCGCTGTGAGCAGCGAGCACAGGCCGCCGGGCTGGATTATGACAAGGGCCGTGTGGGCGGCTATGCCAAGGGCGCGGTTGAAAACGGGGCCGTCGGCGGCGCCGCCGGCGCGGTGGGCGGCGCCATTTATGGCAGTGCGGCGCGCGGGGCCGCCGCGGGGGCGGCCGGGGGTGTGGCCGCCGGTATCGTACGCAGCCTGTTTTCCGGGCGCGACAACAGCCCGGCGCCGGTCTACAAGAACTATGTCAATCGCTGCCTGGCCGATCAGGGTTATCAGCCGGTGGGCTGGAACTGATCGAACCCGGGCATGCCCGGCTCAAGGGATTAACTGAATGAAGTTTTTCGATGAATTCCGAACCTTCGCGGTTCGTGGCAACGTGATCGACCTGGCGGTGGGCGTGGTGATCGGCGGGGCGTTTGGCAAGATCGTGACCTCGCTGGTCAACGACCTGATCACGCCGCCGCTGGGTCTTCTGATCGGCGGGGTGGATTTCTCCAATCTCACGGTCACGTTGCGTCGGGCCCATGACGGCATCGCGGCGGTCACCGTCAATTACGGCGCGTTTATTCAGACGGTGATCAATTTTCTGATCATCGCGTTCGCGATCTTCTTGTTCGTGCGCTTGATAAACCGCCTGAAGCGCGCCGAGGCCGCCGCACCGGCCGCGCCACCGGCACCGTCGCGAGAAGAGGTGCTGCTGACCGAGATACGCGATGCGCTACGTGAGCGCGCGCCGACGGCCGACGCGCGCGACACGAGCCGCGATCAATAACCCAGGCGACGCGCCCAGATTTCCAGCGCCCCGCGATAGGCCAGGCGCATCTGCTGACCTATCGCCAGCGCGGCCCAGTTGGCAGCAAACGGGGTGGTGGCACGCAGGCGCGAGGTCCAGTGCACACGGGTACGAATCGCATTCGTGCCCAGCGGCTGCAGCAGGATGCGGGCGCCCAGGTGATGGATCGGCAACGAGGATTCGATGATCCGATAGCCCAGCGACTCGCCCGGCTGATATTCGGTGATCTGCTCGACGAGATGAATGCCCGGCAGCTGGACAACGCGTTCGGCGCCAACGCCGCCGCGCTCGGGCGTGCCCTCGGCACGCAGGCTGACCGATCGCACCCCGGGAAGCTGGGCATAGCCTTCATGATCGGCGATGACATCGAAGATGGTGGCCGCGTCGACGTCGAAATCGCGGCTGACATGGATCGTCTGCATGACAAGCGCCTGGTCACATAAAACGCGCACCTTAGGCCGCGCGAGCCGTGTTGGCAATCCGTACCGCGTGACGAAGTCGGCCCGTCGGCCTACACTCAAGATACTTGTTCGTAGGCTGTGGGGTGTGGCTGATGTCGTGTATGGATCTGAATGTATGCCGCGCGATCGGCCTGATCGCCGTGGCCGGCGCGCTGCTCACCGCCTGTGTCGATAACCGCCCGCCGCCGGCGCATCCGGGCCCGTACGAGCAGCCGGTCGATGCCTTCGACGCCGCGCGCGCGCCTTATGACCCGACGGCGGGCCGGGATCGCGCCAACCAGCCCTTGACCGAAGATATCTCGCAGCTGCGCGAGGCCCGCAACGCCTACGAGCAGAGCCAGATCATGCAGGCCGCCGACGCACGCGCAGAGCAGGCGGATTGTCGCGACGATCCGAACGCCCGGCTGGTTCGTATCCAGGACGGCAGCGGCGACCCGAACGCGGTCTATTGTCAGCGCGGTCCGGGCCGACAATAACCGCCGGGTTGTGCCGGGCCCGACCGGCCACCATGGTGTGAGCATGAGTGATGCAAGCACACCCACCCGCACGGCCGGCGATCATCCGCTGGACACCCTGGACTGGCACAACGCCGGGGCCGCACTCGGCGCGCCGTATTACACGCCGCAGGCGCCGTCGCCGATCGCCGCCCCTTATCCGGTGTTGCTCAATGACGAGGTCGCCCGGCTGATCGGGCTGGACGGTGCGGATCTGCGCCGGGCCGGCTACGCCGAGGTGTTGTCGGGTAATCAGCTGCCACAAGGGGCAGCGCCTGTCTCGCATCGCTACGGCGGGCATCAGTTCGGGGTCTGGGCCGGCCAGCTCGGCGACGGGCGCGCCATCACGCTGGGTGATATCCAGCGGGCCGATGGCAAGGCCTTTGATATCCAGCTCAAGGGCGCCGGCCAGACGCCGTATTCGCGTTTTGCCGACGGGCGGGCCGTGCTGCGCTCGACCATCCGCGAGTATCTGGCCAGCGAAGCGCTGGCCCATCTGGATATTCCCACCACCAGGGCCCTGGCGATTGTGGGCAGCGATGCGCCGATCCGGCGCGAGACCATCGAGACCGCGGCGATTCTCACCCGCGTGGCGCCCAGCCTGGTGCGTTTTGGCAGCTTCGAGATGTTGTTCTATGACCAGGATTTCGAGGCCCTGGCGCCGTTGGCCGATGCCGTGATCAGCGCGCACCACCCCGAGATCGCGGCCATTGAAACCCCGACCGAGCGCTATCGTGCCTGGGCGGGCCGCGTGATCACCCTGACCGCCGAACTGATCGCGGACTGGCAGGCGGTCGGTTTCTGCCACGGCGTGCTCAATACCGACAATATGTCGGTGCTGGGGCTGACGCTGGATTATGGCCCGTTCGGCTTCATGGACAGTTTCCAGCCCGACTGGGTGTGTAACCACACCGATGCCGGCGGGCGCTATGCCTACAACCAGCAGCCCCAGGTCGGGCTGTGGAATCTGGGCCGTTTCGTTCAGGCGATTCTGCCGCTGTTGGCCGAAGAGCCGGACGATGCGGTACAGATCGGCCAGGACATGCTCCAGACCTATCGCGGCGCGTACGATGCCGCTTATATGCGCCGCATGCGCGCCAAGCTGGGCCTGGCGGAGGCCCACGACGATGACCGGGCGCTGGTCGAGTCGCTTTTCAAAGTCATGGCCGCCGACGGCGCCGATTTCACGCGCACCTTCCGCGGGCTGTGTCATGTCGGCCACGCCGCCGATGGCAACGACAGCGCCTTCGTTGATGAATTCGTGGATGTCGATGCCGCCAGGCAATGGCTTGTCGATTGGCGCGCGCGTCTGGCCCACGAGACGGACGACGAGGCGACTCGCCAGGCCGGCATGCGCGGCGTCAACCCGAAATACATCCTGCGCAATTACCTGGCCCAGCAGGCGATCGAGCAGGCACAGGCCGGCGATTACAGCGAGCTTGAGCGTCTACACGAGGTGCTCAAGGCGCCCTTCGACGAGCAGCCCGAGCACGCCGCCTACGCCGAGTTGCCGCCCGACTGGGCGCGTGGCTTGGTTTTGAGCTGCTCGGCGTAGAAGCTCAGCGCTGGCCCAGATCGGCCAGCGGATGCGCGCCTGACCAGTCGGGCACGAAATGATCGGCGACGTGCTGGCCGGGCACGGCGGCAACGCTGTCGTATTGCCAGACCGGTGTCTTGTCCTTGTCCACAAGCAGGGCACGCACGCCTTCGGCGAAGTCGGCGTGGCGACAACAGGCCAGCGCCATGGCCAGCTCGCGTTGCACCGCCTGGGCCAGCGAGAGATAACGCCCGGTTTCCAACTGATCGTGGATCAGATGCGCGGTGGTCGGGCAGCCGGCTGCCAGACTGCCGGCTGATTCGGCCAGCCAGTCATCGCCTGTCTCGGCCAGTGCCGTCAGGCCGGCCACAATATCGCCCAGATCGCTGCCACGCGCGGCTTCGCGGATCGTCGGGGCCGCGGCCATCAAGCGGGAATCGGCCGTATCGGCGGCCGGGCTGCGCTGTTCGGCCGCCGCGAGAATACGGTCGACCGTGCGATGCGGCTGGTCCCAGTCCTGGGCCGTTTCCAGTGCGGTGATAACGGCCTGTTTTTCCCGGTGGGCGATACCGTGCTCGGCCAGGCCGGCAAACAGCACGTCGGCGCTGTCGAGCGTGGCCCCGGTCAGCGAGATGAAGCGCGCCAGATAATGCGGCAGGCGGGAGAAGAACCAGGTGGCCCCGCAGTCCGGGAACAGCCCGATCTTGATTTCGGGCATGGCCAGCCGTGTGGTTTCGGTGACCACGCGATGGCTGGCCCCGGCGAACAGCCCACAGCCGCCGCCCATCACGATGCCGTGGCCCCAGGCGACGACGGGCGTGGCCAGCCGATGCAGGTCATGACACAGCCGATACTCTTCGGTGAAGAAACGCTGCGGATAGTCGGCCTCGATCTCGCCGATGATCGAGCGGTACAGGTTGACGATATCGCCGCCGGCACAAAAAGCCTTGTCGCCCTCGGCATCGATGAGGATGGCCACCACCTCGGGCCGGGCCTCCCAGGCATGAATCGCCGACAGCATGGGCTCGATCATATCCAGGCGTACGGCGTTGAGCGCCTTGGGGTTATCGAGCGTCAGACGGCCCAGAATACGGTCATCGTTCAGCTGAACTTCATTTTCATGGATTCGTGACATGCCTGCCCTCGTTATCGCACGTAAAAACCTGATGTGCCGCTCATTAACGGCGTATCAACAAACATCGTGTGTTGTGCTAAATTCTAAATCAGCGATCGGGGGTTACCGATCGGACAAAAGCAATTATTAAGGAGTTGCGATAATGATTAAAACGGTTCTCAAGACGGCGTTCGCCGCCGGTATCGTGGCCGCTGCTGCCGGTTGTGCCAGCTCGAACAGCCCGATGCAGTCCCAGATCGACCAGGCCATGCGCAAGGCCGAGTCGGCCCAGTCGACCGCCAACGAAGCCCAGCAGACCGCCAACCAGGCACTGCAGACGGCCAACCAGGCCAAGTCGATGGCGCAGGCGAACTCGCAGCGTATCGAGCGCATGTTCCAGACTTCCCAGCAGAAGTAAGAACCATGCGCCGCGCCCGAGTCATCGGGCGCGCATAAAAAAGCCCTGTCGGATATTCCGACAGGGCTTTTTTGTGTCTAGGGCCTGTTGCCGTTTCATGCGAGCCCGCGTTGGAGACCGCAAATCGTGTCCTGCAAG
>NZ_AYKG01000033.1 GCF_003788585.1 Salinisphaera japonica YTM-1
TAGTCTGCGGGTGTGCGTCTGTATTCATTCGCGTTTATTTGCGTTTATCTGCGTTCATTTGCGGACGATTTTTTTGAAATAGCCACCAAACCCGCTACGAGCGTCACGGCCGCGTGTGGCCGCGACATGCGCGTCATTAGGATCGGCGTTTCATCTGTGTCCATCGGCGGATAAAACCGTCTGTATCCAGCCGTATTTATTCGTGGTCATTCGCCAACGGTGTCAAAAGAAACGATCTCGTGGCATGGGCCGTGCTCAAGGCTTTCTTTCAATCTGTGAAATCTGCGTAATCTGCGGATTATCTTGTCTTCCATTCGCGCTCATGGGCGTCCATTCGCGGACTATTCTGCCGACAGCAACGCCATCAAGCCGGCTACGAGCGTGATGGCAGAGCCGGCGTCTCGTCGCCGTCGGGCTTGTCGCTCGGGCGGCGAAAGACTTCGCCAATCGAGTCGTCCATCGAGCGCAGGTGCAGGTCATGCTGCGGGTAGACGATCTTGATGCCGTTGGCCTTGAACGCGTCGTGCACGCGGCGATAGATGGCGTGTTGCAGCGGCAGCAAGTAGTAGAGATCGTGATAGAACACGCGTGCTTCGTAGATGATCGCGCTGTCGTCGTAGCCCACCATGAACACCGAGGGCGGCGGATTGTCGAGTGCCACCGGCTCGGCGTCGACGGCTTCGTGCACCAGCCGCTCGACCAGATCGCCATCGGTATCAAGCGCCACACAGAATCGCAGGATCAGGCGGGTGATGTCGTCGGTCAGCGTCCAGTTGATCACGGTTTCGGTGATGAACGTCTGGTTCGGGATCACGACTTCTTTGTTATCCCAGTCGGTGATCGTGGTGGCTCGGATACGAATACGCGATACGGTGCCGGTGAGCGCGCCCACGGTAACCGTATCCCCCACGCGTACCGGGCGCTCGAACAGGATCAGAATGCCCGAGATGAAGTTGGCAAAGATCTGTTGCAGACCGAAACCCAGACCCACACCGATCGCGGCCACCAGCCACTGGATCGATGACCAGCGCAGCCCGATCAGGTTGACCGCAACCAGCATCCCGATGATCACGATCGCGTACTGAAACAGCGTTGCCATGGCATAGCGGCTGCCGGCATCGAGCGAGAGTCGCCGCAGCACGGTGATTTCCAGAAAGCCCGGCAGGTTGCGCCCGGCCAGCGTGGTCACAACGCCCACCGCGATTGCCAGCAGCAGCGCCCCCAGCGTGACGTTGGAGATCTCTTTCTGGCCGTCGACCTGGCTGGTGATCTGCCATAGATTGATATTGTCCAGTAGCTGCAGGGCCGGCAGCGTGCCCGACCAGACCAGCCACAGCCCGGTGGCAATGGATAACGTGATCACCATCTTGATCAAGCCGCGCGTCTGTTCGCTGATCTGGACCAGGTCGATCTCCAGGCCTTCCAGCGTCTCCGGCGTGCTGTCACCGGAGACGGCGGCGGCCTCGCGCGAGGCCCGGGCCTCGCGGGCCTCCTCGCGGCGCTTGAGCGCGCGTGACAGGGCGATACGCCGCTCGGCGACCGTCAGCCAGCGCACGATCAGGCTGTAGAGAATCACCGCCCCGCCCAACAGTGCGGCCGAGTAGAAGAACCGACTCTGAAGCTGAAGCGCGGTGTAGTAATAGCCCCGCGCAGCCATGCCCGATAGCGCCAATGGGATCGCCGTAGCCACAGGCAACCAGAAATAGCCCAGACGCCAGTTACCGTCCTCGTGATCGGTCATCACGTCCGAAAGCACACCCGTGATCGGATGCAGAACCCGCCAGGCAAATATCGCGATCGAAAACTCACCGAGCATGAACGCAGCGCGACCGATCGTTTCGCGTTTGGTGTCGTCGTCGAATGCTTCGGTCATCGAGATCACGATGATCGGCACGATCAGCGCCAGCGAGAGCGCCCGCAGATCCCGGTGCAGATTGCGCCGTGCCTTGTCCGACCAACGGAAATGCGCCTCGGCCAGACCGTTGGCCCGAACAACCTGCGTGAACGGCTCGATGAACAGCGCCAGCATGCCAAGCTGAAACACCGCGCTGCCCGCGGCCTTGGCAAACGGCGTGGCCCCGGGGGCATGCTGGGTGAGATAACCGATCGACAACGGCAACAGGATTGTTGGCAGCGCCAGTAAAAGCGTAGCCAGCAGCGCGCGCAGCGTCAGGGCGACGGAATCGTGGCTGACGTTGCCAACCGGCTCGGCGAGCACGGCCAGGCGCCGCTTGAACAAGCCCCGCATGCCCATCAACGCGCCGATCACGAGGATCGCCAGCCCGGCCCGAAACGGCTTGGCCACGATGCCGCCCACGAACGCCGTCAACGCCTCACGCCAGGATCGCGGATCGAGCAGCCAGGGGATGTCCTCGGCCAAACGGGCCGGCCAGTCCAGCCAGATACCGTGAAATGACGGCAGCCAGAACAGACGTTCGTCCAGCAGTCGATTGAACGAGCCCAAGGTGTCGTTGTAGTGCCGCGTCAGACTGCGCACATCGCGCCCGACGTCGACATACCGGCCCTCGGCATCGATCAGACGATCGATGATGGCCCGGCGTTGATCCAGCAGATTGATCAGCGACTCGCGCTGGCCGGCACTCAGTGTAATGCCGGCGTTCTGCGCGATCCGCTCGGCCATCATGGCCGGGTTATCCAACTCCGCGCGGGTCTGTTGGAGCTGGAACCGGTCAAGCTCGGCGGTAGAGACATCCGGCAGGCCGTTGAGCGTGTCGCTGGTAAGAAACGACAGCGAGGGCGTGGCCAGACGCCGACGCTGGTTACGTAGCACATCCCCCAGGGCCACCGAGCCGCCGCCGATCTCGAGCTGTCGCTGAACGAGATTGAGCCGGCGCTCCAGGCTGTCTACCTGGGCCCGCTGCTCGGCCTGGCGCTGTGACAGGGTCTGCGTGTCTTCAGTGATATCCGCCAGCTCATAGGTCAGCTCGACGTTCTTCTGTGCGACCTCACTGATCGGCGCCAGGGCCGTACGCAGCTCGCTGAGCTTGTCTTCGCTGGCGTCACGCAGTGTCTCGGCCGAGGCGATCTGTGCTCGCGAGAGCGCGGTCTGGGCCGCGGCAAGCGCCTCGTTGAGTCGCGCGACCTGGGTTTCGGCCAACGAGCGTTTGACCTCGAGCAAACGCTCCTGCGCATCCAGCCCGGACAGCTCCTGCTGCAGGCGCTCGATCTCGGCGTTCAACGCATCGCGGCGTGCAGCCACGAGCGTGCTTTGCGCGCGTGCCCGCACCCCGCTGGCATCGCCCAGATCCACACTATTGCTGCCGGCCAGGTTCTGCAGCGCGTTGCGTGCATCGGCCAGCTGTGCGCGCAGCTGCTCCGGGCGCTGGGCCGCGCGTGTGAGCTTGTCTCGGGCATCGGCCAGGCGGGCCTGGGCATCGGTCAGACGTGTGCGTGTCTGTTCGACACGCTGGGTCAGCGCATCCAGCGACTGATCGGCAAGCTCATCGATGGTGGGCACGCTGGGCACATTGCGCAGCTCGGCCCGGACTGACTCGATATCCTCGGGGATCTGTTTCTGCGATGCCGCAAGATCAGCGGCCTGCTGACGATCGGCCTCGGCTGCCTGCAGTGCCGCCAACGCTTTCTGATAGGTCTCTACCGCCTGGGCCTGGCGTACCTCATCCACGTCCCGGCGTGCCTTCAGGCTCTCAATCTGGTCTTTCAGCCGCGAGATCTGCTGGCTGACGTTCGTCTCCGCGCCGTCAACGCCGCTCTGCCCCAGAGCCGGTGAAAACGAGACCGCCAGGCACCACAGACACATCACCACGACAGCGTGTCGAAGCAGGCCGGGCGATACCGCGAACGCTTTGTTCGATGAGCGTGACGATTTCACAGATGACAACACATCGATCCAAGGCTGGAATGGTCGCATTCGGGACCGGCCCCGAACGAACGTTGAAAGCGGCCGCACGGCCTATGCCCGCTTGATGGCGCTTGCCCGGCCACTGCAGGCGTCTACGCATCCTAGATACTCATGCGTACAAGCGCCAGATCGTCGCCGATGAAGACGTTGTAGTCGCGCGATCGACATAGCACAATTTAGCTCGGTGGCGCGCCGTGCGCCGCTCGCTCGTTTTTTGTATTCGCACCGGCCGTCATCCTAACGCTCATGTCTGACCCGCTATCTCGCACGTCACCGCCGCGCGGCCAGACACGGGCCGCGCTCATGCAGGCGGCCCTGGAAATGGTGGCCTCGGAGTCGAATTTTTCGGCGCTTTCGCTACGTCGTGTCACGCGCCAGGCGGGTGTCGTGCCGACCGCGTTCTATCGTCATTTCCGCGATATGGACGATCTGGGCATTACCCTGGTTGATGAAACATTTGCCGAATTACGCGCGGTGCTGGCGGCCGTGGATCTGCCGTCGTTGTCGATCGACGGCCTGATCCAGCACTGTATCGGCCTGTTTGCTTTTCATGTCTGCGAGCGGCGTCTGTTGTTTCAGTTTCTGGTTCGCGAGCGCTATGCCGGCAGTGCCGCGCTACGCGATGCCATTCAGACCAATCTGGCCGCGCTGAACGGTCAGCTCACGCACGATCTGTCGCAGCTGGACGCTTATTCGGCGGTCGATAACGCCGACCTCGCGCTCGTGGCTGATCTCGTGGTCAACACCGTGATCGCCACGGCCGAACGTATCCTCGACGTGGCCCGCGCCGATGCCCCGGTCGACACGGTCGTCAGTGAGGCCGAACGCCAGCTGCGGCTGATCTTTCTCGGCCTGTCGCAGTGGCCGACAAGCCGGCCGCAGACAAGCTACTCGGCGGGCGCAGGCGCCGGGTAGTCGTCGTTTGCCGGTGCCGGCTCGGCCGCCAATGACGCCGCCGATGCCCCGTTCATGCGTGCGCGCACGCGCGAGACGATCTCGGGCACCAACGACATGCCCCACTGCTGGCCCAGATCCAGCGATTCGGTAAGAAGCTCCGGCGAGATACGCACGAGCTTCTGGCCGAGCGGCGACTCATAGAAATTCACCAGCTGGTTGAGCTCGATCAGGTTGAAGTGTTTTTCATAAATCGGCGCCAATACCGAGTACAGCGCGTCGCCGTCGGCAATACGCTCGGAGACGACGGCCCGGGTCTGCTCGGTGACGATGTTCATGGTCTCAGGGCCCAGCGTGCCGCCCAGCAGCGACATCGCGCCTTCCACGCGGCCAATGAACTGATCGGTGAACACGTTGCGAAGCTGGGTGACGTCGGTGAGTTTCACCAGCTCGCGCACCGCCGCATCGGCCTGCTCATAATCCAGGCCGGCCGGGCTATTCAGGCGGTTTGGCGCGGCCTCGGGGCTCGGGCTGGTCTGGGCCAGCCCGGCCACCGGCATGACAGCGATCAGGGCGATCGCTGCCCGTGTCTTGATACTCAGCCGATCACGCGGCTTCTGCCGATCCGGTGTTTTCATGGAAGTCTTTACCCTCGACGGTGGCTGCGATGACGCCGGTGCGCACGACGAAATCGCCGAAGTGCTCACCGTCCTCGCGTTCGGCCGACCAGCGCTGAATCAGCGGCGTGAGTTCGGCCAGGATTTCTGCTTCGCCGATATTCTCGCGATAAAGCTTATTCAAACGTGAACCGTCGAAGGCCGCACCCAGATACAGGTTGTACTTGCCGGGTGCTTTGCCCACGAAACCGATCTCCCCGAGAAACGGCCGGGCACAGCCGTTGGGGCAGCCGGTCATGCGGATGACGATACGCTCGTCACCGATATCGGCCTTATCCATGATGTCCTCGAGCTTGCCGATCAGCTCGGGCAGGTAGCGCTCGGATTCGGCCATGGCCAGCGCACAGGTCGGGAACGCCACACACGACATCGAGGCATGGCGCAACGCGCTGTTGCGCTTGGTCTTGCCATCGTCCAGGCCGTAATGATCGATCACGCCCTCGACATCGGCGCGGTCGGCATCGGCGATACCCGAGATGATGACGTTGTGATTGCCGGTCAGGCGGATCGTGCCTTTATGGATCTTGGCGATCTCGCGCAGCGCGGTCATCAGCTTGTAATTGGCCGGGCCCTGATACTGGCCGTGATGGGCCAGCCCGTTCTCGTCGAAATCCGCGATACGCCCGTTTTCGATGAACAGCGTCACGTGCCAGTTGCCGGCGTCATCCTGGAACCAACCGATCGGATCACCGTTGCGCTCGAAGTGGTAGTCACGCGTGGGCTCAAGCTTGATCCCGGCGCGCTCATCGAGCTGCTCATGGATGAAGCCGATGCCGTTATCGTCGATGGTGTACTTGAAACGCGCGTGCTTGCGGTTCTCGCGATCACCGTAATCGCGCTGGATGGTCACCAGTGTCTCGACCGTTTCCAGCGTCTTGTCCAGACCCACGAAGCCGATGACGCTACCCAGGCGCGGATAAGTGGCCGGCTCGCCGTGGGTGCTGCCCATGCCGCCGCCGATGGCGACGTTATAGCCCACGAGCGCATCGTTCTCGACGACCGCGATCAGGCCGATATCGTTGGCGAAGACGTCGACATCGTTTTCCGGTGGTACGGCGATGGCGATCTTGAACTTGCGCGGCAGATAGGTCGCCCCGTAAATCGGCTCGACGTCGGTCTCGCCGCTGGGCGCCTGCTGGAGAAAGATCTCTTCGTAGGCCTTGGATTTCCAGGCCAGATGCTCGGAGAGCTTGATCGACCAGTCATGGATCTCGGCGTGCACGGCTGATTTTTCCGGAAACGCCGAGGCCATGACGTTACGGTTGACGTCGCCACAGGCCCCACGGGCGTCCACGCCCACCTTGTAAGCATCCTGAAGCAGCGGGCGCAGGTCGCGTTTGGCCACATGGTGATACTGAAAGGTCTGGCGCGTGGTCAGGCGCAGCGTGCCGTTGGCGTACTCGTGCGCCAGGCGGTCGATCTCGAGATACTGCTCGCCGGTGACCACGCCGGCCGGCAGGCGCAGGCGCAGCATGAACTGATAATGCGGCTCCAGCTTCGAGGCCTTGCGCTCGGCGCGCAGATCACGATCGTCCTGCTGATAGAACCCGAAGAACTTCGTGAGCTGGGTATCATCCTCAGCGATCGAGCCGGTCAACTCGTCGGCCAGCCCCTCGGCGATCGTCCCGCGCAGGAAATTGCTGCGGGTCTTGATGTGCTCGACGGGCGAGAGATTCTTTTCCGTGGTGCTCATGGGATCACCTGATGATGACGACAGCGCTGAGATGGTCGGTCAGCGCTTTGATTTTGATTGTTCGCGAATTGTTCTGGTCCGCGAATACAAGCGAATGAATACAGATATTTATCCGCAGATTACGCAGATTGCACAGCTTGAAAGAGCAGATAAAACGAACACCTGGTCCGCTTCAGCGCCACTGCGACAGCAAGCCTGCTGTACCGCCTTAGTAATCTGCGTCATCTGTGTAATCTGCGGATTGTCTTTTCTTTATTCGCGTTTATTTGCGGACGATATGTCTTGTACGAGTTGCACAGCTGCGACGATGCCAAGCCGCTAATAGACATCGCGCTGGTAGCGTTTTTCTTTCTGCAGGTTCTTCAAGTAGCCGGCAGCGTCTTCGGCGTTGATGCCGGCCTGCTCACCGATCACGTCCAGCAGTGCGTCGTGGACGTCGGCGGCCATGGCGTTGGCATCGCCGCAGACATAGACCGTGGCACCGTCCTCGATCCATTGATAGACCTCGGCGCCGGCTTCACGGATCTTGTCCTGGACATAGATCTTGTCGGCCTGGTCGCGCGAGAAGGCCACGTCCATGCGTGTGAGCAGGCCCTCTTCGCGCCAGCGCAGCCAGTCGGTCTGGTAATAGAAGTCGGTGCGGAAATGCTGGGCACCGAAGAACACCCAGTTCTTGCCCTCGGCCCCGCGCTCTTCGCGTTCCTCGACAAAGGCCCGGAACGGCGCGATACCGGTGCCCGGACCGATCATGATGATCGGGGCCGAATCGTCCGTCGGCAGCTTGAAGTTCTTGTTGTGATCGATATAGATCGGCAGGTTCGTGTCTTCGCTGCGATCGGCCAGCTGGGCCGAGGCCACACCGTGACGCTTGCGCCCGTGGGTTTCATAGCGCACGGCCGCCACGGTGAGATGGATCTCGTCCGGGTTGGCCGCATGGCTTGAGGCGATCGAGTACAGCCGCGGTGGCAGCTTGCGCAGCAGGCGCACGAAATCGGCACCCGCCATGCCCTCGATCGGATAATCCTCCACCAGATCGATGATGAAACGCCCGTCGATGTATTCGGCCAGCTGTTCACGAGCATCCTCGGCCAGCAACGCGTTCAATTCATCGTTGGCGGCCCGCTCGGCGTATTTTTCGATGAACGGGCGCGTCAGCGTGGTGATCTCGTATTGATGGGTCAGTGCGTGCTCGAGCGAGACCTCACCGTCGATACCGGTGACTTCGTCATCAGCCGCCGCACCGAGCGCGCCGATCAGCTCGGCGACCACGTCGGGATCGTTGGCCGGGATGATGCCCAGCGAATCGCCCGGCTCCCAGGTCAGGCCGGAGTCTTCGGTGTCCAGCTCGATGTGATGGACCTCCTTGTCCGAGCCACGCCCGTTCATCACCACGTTGGTCAGCACCTCCGCGGCGAACGGATTCTTGCGGCTATAGCTGGCCGGTGCTTGTGCGCCGGCCGGCTGGGCACTGGCCCCGGGCATCGGCGTGACGTTGGCATGAGCCTGGCCCGCGCCCGTGGCCTCCTTGAACTTGGCGATAACGTCATCGATCCAGGACTCGACCCGATCGTCGAAATCCACGTCCAGATCGACGCGATCAACCACGCGGTTGGCGCCGAGCTTTTCGAACTGGGCATCGAAATCCTTGCCGGTCTGGCAGAACTGCTCGTAGCTGGTATCGCCAAAGGCCAATACCGAGAAGTTCATGCCTTCAAGCTTGGGCGCTTTCTTGCCGTGGACGAACTCGTGAAGCTCTTCGGCGTTGTCCGGCGGGTCGCCCTCGCCGTGGGTCGAGACCAGCACCACGACATTCTTTTCTTTCTTCAGATCGCGCGGCTTGTAGTCGAGCATATCCACGGCGTTGGCCGTCAGGCCATCGGCATTGGCCCGCTCGGCCAGCTGCTCGGCCACATCCTCGGCGTTACCGGTCTGCGAGCCATAGAGGATCGTCAACGGCTCGGCGGGGGCGCTCTGAGCAGCCGGAGCAGCTGCGGCGGCCGGTTGCGCGGCTGGAGCTTGGGCCGTCGCGCCGAGCGCGCCCTGGGCATTCAGACCGGACAGATAACCACTGAGCCACGTTGCCTGACTCGCGCTCAGGGTTTGCAGCAGGCCGCTTAGCTGAGCGGCCTGCTGGGCATCCAGCGGGCTGGAGTGTTCGTCGACAAAAAGAGTACTCATGAACCGGTCCGGCAACAAAAACCAAGGGCGCGCGACGGATGAGGCTAGCGCGCACACAACCTAATTAAAACCTATATTTTTTTCTTTTTATATTTCCAAAAGGAATCAAAACGACAAGAGCTGTCGGCTTCGGGCGCGGATTATAGCGTGTCATCCAGCCATGTCGCGCCGTGTTCGAACACACGGGCTGTTATCTTTGGTCTATGCGTGCGTTCGTACTCGTTCTATTGCCCTGTGTGTTGCTGGCCGGCTGTATCACGGCCCCGCCCAACAACCCGTCGAATCTGTGCAGTATCTTTCGTGAAAAAGGCGGCTGGTACGACGATGCCAGGGACGCCCAGCAACGCTGGGGCGCGCCGATCCCGGTACAGATGTCGATCATCTACCAGGAATCGCAGTTCAAGGGCGATGCCGCCCCGCCACGCAACAAGCTGTTCTGGGTGATCCCGTGGACCCGCATCAGCTCGGCCTACGGCTATTCACAGGCGCTGGATTCAACCTGGGGCGCTTACAAGGACGATGCCGGGCACCCGTTTGCCGATCGCGACGATTTCGGCGATGCCGCCGATTTCGTGGGCTGGTACGTCGACCAGAGCCACAGGATTCTGGGTATTTCCAAGGCCGATGCCTATAGCCAGTATCTGGCCTATTATCTCGGCCAGGGGGGCTACCGGCAGGGGCTGTATCGCAGCAAGCCCTGGCTGCGACGCACCGCCAGCCGCGTGGCCAGCCGCTCCAATACCTACGACGCCCAGCTATCGAGTTGCCGGGCCGAGCTCGAACGCGGCGGGCACTGGTGGTGGCCGTTCTGACGATTGCATCCGGTGGATATGGCCACATGCTAGTCGGCCAAAGCCATCCACACGCCCCGCCCATGACCGACAGCCAGACGCTGCATCGAGCCGCCGACTGCGTGCTTCAGGTTGAACACAACCTGCGCACCGCTGACCTGTGGCAGGCCGACGTGCCCTCACCCGCGGCCATGGCCAGCCGCACGCCGTTCTGTGCCGACACGCTCACCTTTGTCCAGTGGCTGCAGTTCATTTTCGTACCGCGCATGCGCGAACTGATCGAAGCCGGCGGCCCGTTGCCCGGCGCCTCCGCCATCGCCGTCATGGCCGAGGTCAAACTCGATACCGACCAGGCCGATCAAGCCCGCATCGTGGCTGCTCTGGCCGACTTCGACGCTCTCATTGGCGTGTCGCAGTAGTGAGCCCTTGGCAGGATGTGTCTTTTAAATAGTCCGCGAATGAACGCGAGTACGCGCGAATGAAAAGAAGATAATCCGCAGATTACACAGATGACGCAGATTGACTAAGCGATGCGTCGAACGCGGTGTCGTCGCGACGTTAAAGCTGATTCAAGACTTGTTTTATTCGTCTTTTAATCTGTGAAATCTGCGTCATCTGCGGATAAGCGTCTGTATTCATTTGCGCTTATTGGCGTTCATTTGCGGACGGGAAAGAGAACCCTTCTCTCACCCAAACAAAGCCTAGAACGACTGCAGGCCGGTAGCGATGAGCGGCACGTAGTGGTCGACCAGAAGTGCCGTGAACAGCAGCATGAGATAGACGATCGAGTAGCCGAACATCTTCATGCCCAGGCCCGGCCTGGCCCACCATTTCAGACGCACGGCATAGACCAGGAACCAGCCCGAGAGCACGACAGCGCTGGCCAGATACAGCAGCCCCGACAGGCCCGAGAAATACGGCAGCAGCGATACACCGAACATGATCACGGTATAAATGAGCACCTGGGTCTTGGTGTGCTCGATGCCGTGGGTCACGGGCAGCATGGGAATATCGACCTCGGCGTATTCCTTGGCCCGATCAATGGCCAGCGCCCAGAAATGCGGCGGGGTCCAGATGAAGATGATCAGGAACAGGATCAGCGCATCAATCGAGACCTCGTTGGTCACCGCCGTCCAGCCCAGAATTGGCGGCGCGGCCCCCGCGGCCCCGCCGATGACGATGTTCTGCGGCGTGGCGCGCTTGAGATACATCGTATAGATGCCGGCATAGCCGATCAGCGCAAACAGCGTCAGCCAGGCGGTCAAGGCGTTGACGAAGACCAGCAGGATCGCCATGCCGAGCGCCCCGATCGCGAAGGCGAAGATCGCGGACTGGCGCGTATCCAGATGCCCGGTCACCAGCGGGCGCTTGCGGGTGCGTTGCATGCGCGAGTCGGCCTGGACATCGATCATCTGGTTGACCGCAGCCGCCGAGGCCGACATCAGCCCGATACCCAGCGTGCCGAACACCAGCGCCGAGATCGGCACCATGGTGGGCACGGCCAGAAACATGCCCACCATGGCGGTGAACACGATCAGGAGCACCACGCGCGGCTTGCACAGCTCGTAGTAATCGTTGAGCCGCTGGCTCAGCGTGGCGCTGGCAGAAGTGGCGCTATCCATGACGAGCACTCCAGGCAGCGTGATTGATCGCCACCAAGGTTAACAACAACACAGCCGCCCCGCCGTTGTGGCCGACGGCGACATAAAGCGGAAGATGAAAGACCACGGTCGAGATGCCCAGCGTGATCTGCAGGGCCACAGCCGCCAGTAGCGCCCCACCAAGCCCGGCCCAGCGGCCATCCGTGCGCGAGGCCATGAACAGGCGAATCGCCAGAATCAGCATGGTGAGGGCCACCACGCAGGCACCCAGACGATGCACCCAGTGGATGGTCTGGCGCGGCACGCTCGACAGGATCCCGTATTCATAATTGATGCCCAGGCCGTGCCAGAGCGTGAACGCGGTCTCGAAATCGGTCTGTGGCCACCACTGGGCCTGACACGTCGGAAAATCCGGACAGGCCAGCGCGGCATAGTTGGTGGAGGTCCAGGCGCCGAGGAAGATCTGGCACACCAACACCACAAGCCCGATGCCCGCCAATAGGCGCAGACTGGTCAACCCCGACACCGGCCAACGCCACATCAACGGGCCCTGTCGGAACAGACACCAACCGAGCAGCGCCAGAATCGTCATTCCGCCAAGCAGATGCGCGGTCACGATCAGCGGCTTGAGCAATAACGTGACCGTCCACATGCCAAGCAGCGCCTGAAACGCCACTACGCCAACGGCCACCCAAGGCAATACCCGCTGCTGGTGCGGGTTGCCCGTGCGCCGGATCGCCAGCAGGGCCAGCAGCAGAATCACCAGCCCCAGCGTGCCGGCGAAATAGCGATGGATCATCTCGCGCCAGGCTTTGCCGGTCTCCACGGCCTGGCCGAACGCGGCGTCGGCCGTGTTCTTGGCGGCCTGTGATGTCGGCACGTCCAGATGGCCATAACACCCGGGCCAGTCCGGGCAGCCCAGCCCGGCATCCGACAATCGCGTATAGGCACCGAGCATGATCACGGCCAGCGTGAGCACCACGGCAAACAGATTGAGATAGAAACGTGTCGACATGTCGGTGGTTTCGCTTAAGGCTGCCCGGACAAGGCCAGCAGCCGTTTGAGGTCTCGATGCAACGCATCGGCGCCAATCGACGGCGGATAGAAAGCCATCCAGCGCGCCTCGGGATCGATCAGGTAGATCGTGCCCGGCACGTCGGCATGGCGTGACGCGAATAGCCGCTGCCAATCTTCTACTTTCGTACGATAGACAGTGACATCGGGTTGCAGTCCGCTGACCGCAGCGCCCGGCGTATTATCGCCCACGATAAGGGCCTGACGCACGCGCGCGGCATCGACGTGCAGCAACCCGCGCACGGCGCGGCCCGCCGCCAATCGTTGTCGACACGCCGCCTGGCAGCCGTCGGCGGCGATCTGAAGCAGCGTCCAACGGCCCTGAAAGACGTCGGCGCGCATCGCCGGGTGAGCGGTATCGCCCGCCGTGATCGTCGACAGCGCGACGATCGGTCGCACCAGGCTGCCGACGGCAGCGTCGCCGTTTCCGCGCCAACCGATGCCGTAATAGAGCCCGTAGGCCGCCATCAACGGCAGGGCAAAGAGCACGAGCAGCCCGGCCAGCATCGCCCGGCCGCGATTCATCGTCGATCGCGTTTGAGGTTCACGCCAATCACGATGCCCACCGCAATCAGGGCCATCAGAAACCACTGCGAGGCATAGATATAGTGTCCGGTGGGCCCCATGCCCACGCGGTCGGTGTCCCAGTCACGCACGAACCCGCCACGCGCCTCGGGCGATAACAACAACAGGCCGTTGACCACCGGCGTGTCGTATTGACAGGCCACGGTATCGCCAGTGGGGTAATTCAGTGCCCGGGGCCAGCCGGTCTTGTCACAGACCGTGCGCGAGCCCAGACGCAGCCCCGGCTCGGGATACGGACGCCAGAACCCCTGAATCTCGACCGGGCCCGTCGGTGCGCCCGGATCGGGCGGCCCGGCATCAGGATCAGACGGTTTCTCGACCCAGCCACGATCGACCATCAACCTAAGCCCAGCGGCCGTGACCAGCGGTGTCCACACGCGATAGCCGGTCTTGGTGCCCTCAACCTGGTTGGCCAGAAGCACTTGATGTGCCGTGTCGTAGTGGCCGCGCAGGATATAGCGATAGCCATAGGTCAGCCCGCCGGACTGGCCGTCGAGCGCCGCGCGGGTGATCGTGACCCGTTGTGGCCCGGCCGCCTGGGCTGCCTGTTGGGCGGCAAGAATACGTGCCTTGGTATGGGCGCGCTCGATCTGCCAAAGCCCGAGCGCGGACAGGATCACCACGCCGATTGCGGCCAACAGGATCGCCCACCAGGGCGGGGCCAGGCGAAAATGGCCGAGCTGTAGTCCGCGTCGTTTCATCGATCGATCAATCCGGTTTGGCGAGTTCGCATGCCTCGACCCTGGGCGGGGTCGCAAACGTGTCGTGCGGCCAGGGCGAGGCCACGATCCATTCCAGCCCGCGCGCCCCTTCCCAGGGCCGAGCGCTTGCCGGCGCGCCGCGACGCACAAGCGAGCGCGCCATATTGAACACGAAGATCAGTTGCCCCGCGAAGAACAGCCCGGCCGCAATCGAGATCATCTGGTTGAAGTCGGTGAACTGGGTCGAGTAGTCGGCGATGCGGCGCGGCATGCCGGCCAGACCCAGGAAATGCATGGGAAAGAACAACACGTTGATCGTGACCACACTCCACCAGAAATGGATCTGGCCAAGCGTTTCCGAATACATCACCCCGGTCCACTTGGGCATCCAGTAATACAGAGCCGCCATCATCGCGAAGAGCGAACCCGGCACCAGTACATAGTGAAAATGCGCGACCACGAAATACGTGTCGTGATACTGGAAATCGACCGGGGCCAGCGAGGACATCAGCCCGGAAAAGCCGCCGATCATGAACATCACCACAAAGGCCGTGGCAAACAGCATCGGCGTTTCGAAGGTCATGGCCCCGCGCCACATGGTGGCCACCCAGTTGAAGACCTTCACCCCCGTGGGCACCGAGATGATCATGGTCGAGAACATGAAGAACATCTCGGCGGCCAGGGGCTGGCCGGTCGTGAACATATGATGCGACCACACGATGAAGCTGAGCAGCCCGATTGAGAGCGTGGCATAGACCATCGAGGTGTAACCGAACAGCCGCTTGCGGGCAAAGCTGGGAATGATGGTCGAGACCAGCCCGAAGGCCGGCAGCACCATGATATAGACCTCCGGGTGGCCGAAGGTCCAGAACAGATGCTGATAGAGCAAGGCACTGCCGTCCGGCCCGCCGAAAAAGCCCGTGCCCAGATAGCGATCCGCGCCCAGCATGAGCATGGTGCCCGCCAGCACCGGCATCACCGCCATGATCAGAAATGCCGTCACCACCCAGGTCCAGGCGAACAGCGGCATGCGCAGCATCGCCATGCCCGGCGCGCGTCTGGCCACGATCGTGGCCAGGATATTGGCCGACGACAAGAACCCGCTAACCGTGGTCAAGCAGACGGCGGCGATGAATACGGGAAGCGCCGGCCCGGTCTGCATGATCAGCGGCGGATACATCGTCCAGCCGGTCTGTGGTGCGCCGCCGATGAACGGCGTGACGAGCAGCGCGGCAAACGCCACCGGCAGCATCCAGAACACCGGCCCGCTGGCCCGCCGGGCCCACAGGCCGCCCGCGCCGAGCATCACCGGCAGCATCATGTTGGCGAAGCCCACAAATGCCGCCATGATGCCGCCGAAGATCATGATCAGGCCGTGTAGCGTGACGATCTGGTTATACACCGCCGGGTCGACGACCTGAATCCCCGGAGCGAACAGCTCACTGCGGATGACCAGCGACAGGCTCGAGCCCACCAGAAACATGCTGGCTGCCAACACGAGATAAGCCGTACCCGCATCCTTGTGATTGGCCAGCCACAGCCAACGACGCCAGCCGTCAGCCGGATACGCGCTGCCCTTCATCGCAGATCCTCGACTTGTTTCGGGCTGGCCTCGTCACCCACGGCATTGCCCAGGGCGTTGCGTTCATAGGTGACCACGGCCGCTATTTCGGCGTCGGTGAGCTGGCCGCCGAAGGCCGGCATGGCGTTCTTGCCGTAGATGACCTGATCGATATGATCCGCGATCGGCCCGGTGGCGACATCGCTGCCGGTCAGCGCGGGATACCCGGCTGCGGCCAGGCCCGAGCCGTCGCGTTGATGACAGGCCGAACACAGCCCGTTATAGACATGCTTGCCCAGCGTCATCGCCTCGTCGCGCGACAGCGTGTCGCGTGCGGCCAGCGCATCAAAATCGGCCGGGGCCGCGGGCGCATCCGGCAGGTCGTCCGCCGCCGGGCCGCGGCCGCCCCGAGCTTTCAGCCAGGCCAGATAATCGGCCTTGGAGACCACTTTCACCACGATCGGCATGAAGGCATGGCCGCGCCCGCAAAGCTCGGCGCACTGGCCGCGATACGTGCCGATCTTATCGGCGGTGAACCATTTCTTGTTGATGCGCCCGGGAATGGCGTCCTTCTTGCCGCCGAGCGCGGGCACCCACCAGGAATGGATCACGTCGGCCGAGGTGATCGACAACCCGATCTTGGCATGCACCGGCACGACCAGCGGGTTGTCGACATCGCGCAGATAATGCGCCACGTCCTGGGGGCGCGTGCCGTCCACGCCGAGCTCGGCCCGGCGGCTATCGGCCGCCAGCCGGCTATAGAAATGCACGCCGGCATCCGGGTAGCGATATTCCCAGAGCCACTGATGACCGGTGATTTCGATATGCACGTCGGCCGCGTCGGTGTCATAAAGACTCACCAGCGTACTGGCCGCCGGAATCGCGATCGCGGCCAGCACGATGAACGGCAACACCGTCCAGGCGATCTCGATACCGATCGATTCATGAAACTCGGCCGGCCTCACCCCACGCGATTTGCGATGACGGGCGATCGACCAGCCCATGACCGCCACCACGCCGATGGCGATCGTCGCGCAGATGATCAGCATGGCCGTATGCAGATCCCAGACCTGATGCGTCATCGCCGTCGCACCCGGCGACAGATTCATCTGCCATTCCGCATACGCCGCCGGGCTTGCGGCCAGCCCCATGACCAGGCCCATGACCAGGCCCGCGATGAGTCCTGCCCGCGACACACCCGATCCGCGCGGTCTCATATCAGCGTGCGACAGATATCCAGCGCCAGATCGGGCGCTGGATCGATAGGCACGGTCGCACAACATGGCACAGGCATACGCGTATTCAGCGTGGCCAGATTCTCGGCCAGCCGCGGCTGTTCGGGCGGCAGCGTATTGGCCACCCAGCCGGCCAGGCGCGTGTCGGCGGCGATCGCGCGGGCCGCCAGCAGCGCATGATTCACACAGCCCAGGCGCATGCCCACGACCAGCAATACCGGCCAACGATTGGCCGCCACCCAGCTCGCAAAATCAAGCGACTCGGACAGCGGCACCTGCCAGCCGCCCGCGCCTTCCACGATCACCCAGTCAGCACGGGCGGCCAGCGCACGGTGCCCGGCGTCGAGCGCTTCAGCGGTGACCGTCACCCCGGCCTCGGCGGCGGCGATATGCGGGGCAATGGCCGGCTCGAAGACGAACGGGTTGATGGCCGCATACTCAAAACCCGGCGAGCCGGCCGCCTGGAGTGCCAGCGCATCCGCGTTGACCAGCTGCCCGCCCTGCCAGGCGGCCCCGCTGGCCACCGGCTTGTAGCCGACCGCGGTTTCACCGGCGGCCACCAGGGCCCGCAGCAGCGCACAGGCGATACGGGTCTTGCCGATCTCGGTGTCGGTACCGGTCACGAACAGGGTGCGGGTCATGAACGGCGCTCACAGCGGCCGATGAACGCAGCAAGCCCCGCGGCGAAACGCTCGGTCTCGCTCAAGAAGGGCGCATGGGCGGCCCGATCATAAATCTCGAGCTCGGCATCGGGCATGGCAGCCGCCATCCAGCGCATGGCCTCGGGATGCGCCAGCCGGTCGAGGCGCCCGCCAACCAGCCAAGCGCCAGACGTGATCTGCGACAAGCCGGCCCGCAGGTCAGCCTGCTGGATGATATCCAGGCCGTGCGCCAGGCCCTGCGGCGTGGGCGGTGCGGCCGCCAGATCATCGATCACACGATCCAGCATGGCCCGGCCCGCGCTCGAGCCCCGCAGATTAAGCCGCAGAAACTGGGACACCGTCGCCACATAATCCTGATCCAGCCCGGCGCGCGTGGCCGCGATCGTCTCCGGGGCCAGCCCGTAGGACCAGTCATCCGTCTGGTGCAGACACGGCGTGGAAGCAGCCAGAACCAGGCCGGCCACGCGCTCGGGAAAACGCTGGGCCACGGCCGTGGCGACCAGTCCGCCCAACGACCAGCCCAGCCATACCGCCGGCGTCTCGATCTCGGCAACGACCGCGTCCGCCCAGGCGTCGAGCCCCGCCACATCGACGTCGGCGCTTTCCCCGTGGCCCGGCAGATCGATGCAATGACACCGCAGACCGGGCGCCAGACGCTCGACCAGCGGTGAAAAGATACGCGACGACAGGCCCCAGCCGTGCAACAGCACGAGATCGGGACCACCGGCTGAGGCCTGGCCGCTGCGATGCGCCGCCAGCCTCACGACGCGCATCGGCCCGTATCGGCTCGTGGCTGGGCCTGCCAGGCCTGAATCAACGCATCACACAGCCCGTCGACCTGCGCCGCGCTGTGGGCCGCCGTGAGCGTGACCCGCAGGCGCGATGTGCCCGGGGCGACCGTGGGCGGGCGAATCGCCCCCACCAGATACCCGTGTCTGGCTAGGGCGTCGCTCAGGGCCAATGCCGCGCGCTCATCCCCCACGATCACCGGCTGGATCGGGCTATCCGAGGCAGCCAGGGGCACCTCGGCCGCGGCCAGGCGCGCCCGGAACCGGGCGATCAGCCCATGCACGTGCGCGCGCCGGTCATCGCCGGCACGTGCCAGCGACAAGCCGCAGCGCGCCGCGGCCGCCACGGCCGGCGGCATGGCGGTGGAAAAGATCAGCGAGCGGGCTTTCTGCAGGATCAGCTCAATCACCTCGGCATCACCGGCCACGAACGCCCCGGCGGCCCCCACCGATTTGCCCAGTGTGCCTGTCAACACCGGCACTCGATCAGCACCCAGGTCGGCTTCGGCCACCCGGCCAGCGCCCTGCGGGCCGAACAGGCCCAGGCCATGGGCATCGTCAACCATAAGCCAGGCATCATGCGTATCTGCCAGATCGGCGAGCCCAGTCAGCGGCGCGGTATCGCCGTCCATGGAAAACACGCTATCGGTGACCAGCAGCCTGTTGCCCCGCGCCTGATCCAGCCCGCCAAGACAAGCCGCGGCGTCCTCTACATCGGCGTGGGCATAGATATGTTTGGCGGCCCCCGACAGGCGCGCGCCATCGATCAACGAGGCATGGTTACGCGCATCGGCCACCACGTGATCGGCCTTGCCCACGAGTGCCGTGATCGCGCCGAGATTGGCCGCGTACCCGGTCGAGAACACGAGCGCCGCCTCGCGCCCCAGCCAGTCGGCCAGATCGGCCTCCAGGCCGGCGTGCTCACTGTTATGACCGGTAACCATCTGCGAGGCCGCACTGCCGGTGCCGACACGACGGGCGGCATCCCCCATGGCCGCGGCCAGTCGCGGGTCGGTGGCCAGCCCCAGATAATCGTTATTACAGAAATTGACGTAGGCCGTGCCGTCGGCCGCCAGATCAGACCCGTGCGGGCCATCAATCACCCGCCGCCGGCGCCGACGGCCGGCGGCATCGATGCGGGCCAGCCCGGCCCGGGCGTGGGCCTTGAGCGAGGCCGACACGTCGTTTACGCCCGGGCCGTGGCGGCCTGCGGGGCATGTGCCGGATCCGGCGCCACGCCCGGCTCGATATCGCTGTATTTGGGCGTGTTCTCGGGCCGCATGCCCAGGCGGTCCAGAAGCGCCAGGTCGGCCTGATGCGCGGGGTTATCCGTGGTCAACAGCTCGTCGCCGTAGAAGATCGAGTTTACGCCGGCCAGAAAACACAGGGTCTGTGTGGCTTCGGACATCGCCTCGCGCCCGGCGGCCAGGCGTACATAAGAGGCCGGCATCATGATCTTGGCCACGGCGATCGTGCGCACGAAATCGATCTCGTCGATCGGATCCGTGCCGGCCAGCGGCGTCCCCTCGACCTGCACCAGATTGTTGATCGGCACGCTTTGCGGGTGCTCGGGCAGCGTGGCCAGCTGGCGCAGCATTTCCGCGCGATCAATCGGCGCCTCGCCCATACCCACGATGCCGCCACAGCAGACTTTCAGGCCGGCATCGCGCACGTGGCCCAGCGTATCCAGGCGGTCCTGGTAGGTGCGCGTGGAGATGATCTTGTCGTAGTACTCGGGCGAGGTATCCAGGTTGTGGTTGTAGTAATCCAGACCGGCATCGGCCAGGGCCTTGGCCTGGCGCTCTTTCAACATGCCGAGCGTCACACAGGTTTCCAGGCCCTGGGCCTTGACCGCCTCGACCATCTCGATGACGGCGGCCAGATCACGATCCTTGGGCGAGCGCCAGGCCGCGCCCATGCAAAAGCGCGTGGCACCGGCCGCCTTGGCCCGCTTGGCCGCATCCACCACATGGTCCTTGGGCAACAGCGCCTCGCGCTCCAGGCCGGTGTCGAAACGCACGCTCTGCGGGCAGTAGGCACAGTCTTCCGGGCAGGCCCCGGTCTTGATCGAGAGCAGCGTTGACAACTGCACGTCGCGCGCATCGAAGTGAGCCCGGTGTGCGGTCTGGGCCTGCAACATCAAGTCCGGCAAGGGCAACGCAAACAGTGCGTTGATCTCGTCCAGTGTCCAGTCGTGGCGTACGGTGCCGGCGGCGCGGGTCTCGGTCATGGCAGGATGCAGTCGTCGTTTGAACCGCAGACTTTAATCCGGCCAGCCCCGGCGTCAACCCGTGACATCCTCGCTCATTGACAAGTGGTTAAAAACTGATCGCAGGATCGCCTGGCCGCGCGCCTGTGCCCTGTGTGCGGACACCGTGGCCGACGACCGCGGTATCTGCGACGGCTGTCGTGGTGATCTGGCCTGGCTTACGCACAGCTGTGTGTATTGCGCGCTGGCGCTGGCGCCAGACACGGCCACCACGGTTTGTCGTCACTGTCAGCGCTCGCCGGCCTTTGATCGGGCGCTGGCGGCCTGTCACTACGACGAGGCCATGGCCTGGCTGGTGGGATCGCTCAAGTTTCGCGGGCGTATCGCCCATGCGCGCGTGCTGGCCCGGCTGCTGGCCGAGCGCGTTGGCGCTGCGGATTGGCCGGGCTGCGATCTGTTGTTGCCCGTGCCCTTGCATGCGGCCAGTTTTCGACGCCGCGGGTTCAACCAGGCCGAGCGTATCGCCCATCACCTGGGGGCCCGGCTCGGTGTGCCGGTCGCCGGGCATGGCCTGCGGCGCCTGCGGGCCACCCAACGTCAAAGCACCCTGTCGGTGGCCGCGCGCGCAGCCAACGTGCGCGGGGCCTTCACCTGCGACCGGGATCTGACCGGCTGTCGGGTCGCGATCGTGGACGACGTCATCACCACGACCCGTACCGCACGCGCCGTGGCCGAGGTGGTGCGGGCCGCCGGTGCCACGCATGTGATGTGCCTGGCACCGGCGCGGGCGTAGTCAACGGCGCGCCTCACGATATTGATACTCAGGCCGAGGCCGGTTCCGAGACGATCACGACCAGTCGGTCGGCCGCGGTGAGCCGGCGCTTGGCACCGCGATCGATCGGGTTCAGATCGGCCTGCCAGCCGCGCGACGAGTCGTGCAGCGTGCCCAGCAGAATCTCGCCCGCGGCGGCAGCGCGTGCGGCCAGTTCGTCGAAGCTGGCCTCGTAGTCGGAGGCGCCGGGGGCCACGGCCGGGCGCATGGCCACCTCGGCGCCGTGTGCGCCGAAGATATCCTCGATCACCCAATGCAGCTCGCGCCGCAGGGCCACCTGAGTGAGCAGGTTGGACTGAATCACCGGCGAGACCAGGCACTCGGCCTGTGGGTCCTCGAACAGCGATACGTTGTCTTCATCCATTGTCTCGACGATGAGCGTGGGCTTGGCCCCGACCGCCGAAAGCGCGCGCTTGACCACCAGATCGGAGAGCAACAGGCGCGCGTCAGCCGCCTCGGCCGAACCCAGCCAGTCGCTGGCCACGAGAATGACGGTGTCGTAGGCCACCAGATCCAGGCGCGAGAGCTGGGCATAAGAGGTGACCACGAACTCGTGGTGCGTCAACGCCAAATGCTGGATATCGATGCCGCGCTGGGCCAGCAGCGCCTCGCGCTCGGCGATCGGCAACAGCGAACAGACATCGATTGTGGTGTGCTCGCCGGTCAGCGAATCGAATTCCTTGAGCAGGGACGGCAGCTTCTGGTTCCAGCCCAGCACCAGCACGCGACGCGACCGGATCGTGGCATGCGGCGCCGCCACGGGCGCCGAATCGCGCGCGGCCAGGCGGGCCGGCTCGCCCGCGGGCTCACAGTCGTCATAGCCACGGGCGATGAGCGCCAGGCGGTCACCGGCCTCGACCACGAGATCATCATCGTCATACAAGGCAAAGAAGCGCCCGCCACGAGCCACGCCGATCAGAATCGCCGTGGGATAACAGCCGGCCAGCATGGATAGCGGCTGGCCGATCTGGGCGCTGGTCGGTTCGGGCACGAACAGCCGATTGGCATCGGCCTGGTCGTGGCCGGCCAACAATTCGTTATAAACCTCAGCCAGACCCGGATAGCGAGTGTTCTGAACGATCAGGCGCGCGATGATTTCGGCCGTGCCGATGATCTCGGCCGGGCCGGGGTAAGCCTGGCGCGCGGTTTCCAGCAGATCGGCATCGAAGATTTCGGCCACGATCAAGGGCAGATCGGCCGGCTCAACGTCGTCGCTGGCCGAGGCCGCGCTCATCAGGGTCTTGATGGTGCGCTCGTCCGGCGCCCCGCCGGCATCGAACTCGGCGGCCGGCAGCACGATGGCACCAGCGTGGGCATAGTCGACGCGCTTGAGGTGCTCGGTGCGTAGCGCGCTGCCCGAGCGCAGGATGATCTGGCGGCGCCGATAACGCCGGCCCAGCACGTCGCGCAGCTCGGCGGTCAAGGCCGGCGAGACCTTCTGGGCCAGCACCACGACAGTCAACCGCTTGGCTCCGCGGGCCCGCAGGAACCGGGCCACCCGGCCTTCGGCCACCAGCAGCTGCTCGACCATTTCGGCCGTGCGGTTGTTCCAGCCCAGAATCAGCAGATGATCGTTCTTGGCGATCGGCGTATAGCCGGCCTCCAGAGTCTCGATAGTGTCATCCAGCCACTGGGTCATGGTCGCAATCAGCGCGCCCACGAACAGCACCACGCCCAGTACCGTCAGCGTGGTCGATATGGTGCGTAGCCATACCCCTTCATCATCGCCCAGATAGCCGGAATCGGTCAGGCGCAGAAAGGCCCACCACATCGCAGCCCCGCGATCGCCGTAGTCGGCCCGCGGCAATACGGCATAAGCGATCAAGCCCGCCACCACGGCGATCAACACCATCGCAAGGGCAATCACGATCAAGCGCGAAAGCGTGCCCCGCACGATGAACTGTTCGAGCTGGAAACGGACCAGCTCAATGCCGCGACGAAGAAATTTCATGGGCCGAATATTCTTAAATGACAGGCTCGAGCTTAACCCGGGCCCGACAGCAACGCTTAGACTTGGGCGTAATTCTCTGCCGCACTTGTCCAGCGCGTGATGAGCGCATCGGCCTCGCGTGGGTGATAGGCCAGTACGTCATCGGCCACGGCGAGTGCGGCCTCGGCCAGATCGGCGTCGCGCACCAGATCGGCGATACGAAACGTCGCGGCCCCGGTCTGGCGCGTGCCCAGCACTTCGCCCGGCCCGCGCAGATCGAGATCGGCCCGGGCGATGGCGAACCCGTCGTTGGTGCCCCGCAACGCCGACAGGCGCGACCGCGCGGTATCGGATAACGGCGCCTTGTAGAGCAGCACACAGTGGCTGGCCACCGAGCCGCGCCCAACGCGCCCGCGCAACTGGTGCAGCTGGGCCAGGCCCAGGCGCTCGGCGTTTTCGATGATCATGAGCGAGGCATTGGGCACGTCCACGCCGACCTCGATGACGGTTGTGGCCACCAGCACATCGATATCCCCGGCCTTGAAGGCATTCATGGCCTTGGCTTTCTCCGCGGCCTTCATGCGCCCGTGTACCAATGAAACCCGCACGCCCAGCAACGCATCGGCCAGGGCCTCGGCGGCAGCCTCGGCGGCCTGGGCCTCGAGTTTCTCCGAGGCCTCGATCAGCGTACAGACCCAATACACCTGGCGCCCGTCGGCCACGGCCTGGCCGATCCGGGCGATCACCTCATCGCGACGGGTGTTGGGGATCGCCACGGTCTTGATCGGGGTACGCCCGGGCGGCAGCTCGTCGATCACCGAGGTATCCAGATCGGCATAGGCCGACATGGCCAAGGTGCGCGGGATCGGCGTGGCGGTCATGATCAGCTGATGTGCCGTGGTGGCCGCCCGTCCTTTCTTGGCGGCCTTGTTACGCAGCGCCAGACGTTGATCCACGCCGAAGCGATGCTGTTCGTCGATGACGGCCAGGCCCAGCGCGCCGAAGACCACCGATGCCTGAAACAACGCATGGGTGCCCACGATCACACCGGGCCGGCCGGCCTCGATCGCCTCGCGGGCGGCCTCGTCGTGTTTCTTCTTGCCGGTAAGCAGCCAGACCGGCACGTCCAGGGGCGCCAGCCAGCCGGTCAGCGCGGCGTGATGCTGCTCGGCCAGCAGCTCGGTGGGCGCCATGAACGCGCCCTGCCAGGCATTATCCACGGCCGTGAGCAGCGCCGCGGCGGCCACCACGGTCTTGCCCGAGCCCACGTCGCCCTGCACCAGACGCAGCATGGGAGCAGCGGCCGACATATCGGCCAGAATCTCGCCGATCACACGGCGCTGGGCACCGGTGGGCGAAAACCCCAGGCCCTCGAACAACGGCGCCAGGCCACGCCCGGCATCACGCATGGCCGGCGCCTTGTCGGCACGGATCTGGCGTCGGCGGGCCCGCAGGCCCAGCTGATGGCCCAGCAGCTCCTCGAAGGCCAGGCGCCGACAAGCCGGATCATTGCCTTCGATAAGCGCGGCCAGATCGGCATCCACCGGCGGGCGATGGATCCGCTCGACGGCCTGACGCGCGGTCATGGCCAATGCCGGCCCGCTCAAGTCACGCGGCAGGATTTCGGGCCAGAAATCATCGCGTGCCATCAGGGCCAGCGTCTGATCGGCCATGTCACGCAGGCGGGCCTGGGTCACGCCCGACGCGGTGGGATAGATCGCCAGCAGCTGCGGGGTGATCGCATGGCCGGCGGCCGCGTCCGCGACCACCTCGATCTCGGGGTGGACCATTTCCAGCTGGTAGCCGGCCATGCGCGGCTCGCCGAACACTCGCAGCCAGGCCCCGGGTGCCAGCCGTGCCTGCTGACCCGAGCCGAAATGAAAGAACCGCAGGCCCAACCAGGCGCTGCCGTCCGAGGCCGAGACCATCAGACTGCGACGCCGGCCCATGCGCACCTCGGCATGCTCGACGCGCACGACCACCAGCGCCGGCGTCTGTGGCAACAACTCGGCCAGCGGGGTGATGCGCGTGCGGTCTTCATAGCGGCTCGGGCGATGCAGTAATACATCGCCAACCGCATGAATACCCAGCCCGGCCAGACGTTCAGCAACCTTGGGCCCCACGCCGGACAGCCGGCGTACCGGCGCGTCCGCCGTCAAGCCGGGCGCCGCTGACGCCACCGCTTCAGTCGACGACGAGGATGGCATCGGCCTCGACGGCTGCGTTCTTGGGCAGGGCGGCCACGCCGATCGCGGCGCGCGACGGATAAGGCGCATCAAAACGCGCGGCCATGACCTCGTTGACGACGCCGAACTGGGCCATGTCGGTCAGGTACAGGCCGACCCGCACCGCGTGCTGCGGCCCGGCACCGGCGGCCTTGGCCACGACCATGAGGTTATCGAAGACCTGCTCGACCTGAGCCTTGAAATCGCCTTCGACCAGCTCGCCGGTGGCCGGATCCAGCGGAATCTGGCCGGAAATATACACCGTGTCACCGACCTTCACGGCCTGAGAATACGGGCCGATCGCCGAGGGGGCAGCATCGGAATGGATGATCTCGCGCGTGCTCGTCATACGGGCTCCGGGACTTGAAAGACACTGTATTTTTACACACCCGCTCAGCGTCGTCTCGTCCGTAACCGCATCGGGTTTCAGCTGCGCTCGATGCTCTCGACCTCGGGGATCCGGCGCACGCGGCGGATCACGTTGGCCAGGTGGTGTCGGTCACGCACGCCGATCAGGAACCGGATGGTCAGCAATGCCCCGCCCCGCTCCGGGAAATTGACGTTCTCGATATTGGCATCGGCGTCAGCAAAACGGGCCGACAGGCTGGCCAGCAGACCGCGCTTGTTGGCCGCGGTCACGCGCAGCTCGACTTCGTACTCGCCGGCCACGTGCGCGTCCCAGGTCAGCTCCACGCGGTCGTTGGAGGCCGTGCGCCGCGCGGAATAGGCACAGCCGGTGCGATGCACCACCAGCCCGCGCCCCACGCTGGCCTGGCCGTGGATGGCATCGCCGGGCACCGGGTGACAGCACTTGGCGAACTCCACGACCAGCCCTTCCGTGCCCTGCACGGCCAAGGGCTTGGCCCGCTTGCCCGAGGCCACGGGGGTATCCCCGCTCAGGAAATGCCGGGAAACGAGCGGGGCCAGGCGTCGCCCGAGACCAATGGCCGAATACAGCGCCGGCAGGCTGGCCTCGTCCATCTCGGCCAGGCCACGATCGATATCGGCTCTCGAGAGTCGGCGCAGCGACAGGCCCAGATCGGCCAGTGATTTCTCAAGCAGCCGCTCGCCCAGCTCCTGGGCCTTGTCGTCACGCTGGTGTTTCAGATAGTTGCGCACGCCGGCCCGGGCCTTGCCGGTCTTCAAGAAATGCAGCCAGGCCGCGTTCGGCCGAGCGTGCTTGGCGGTGATGATCTCGACCGTCTGACCGGATTCGAGCTTGTTGTTCAGCGGCGCCAGATGGCCGTCGACGCGCGCGGCCACACAGCGATTGCCCAGCTCGGTATGCACGGCATAGGCGAAATCGACACAGGTCGCGCCCTTGGACAGACGAATGATCTTGCCCTTGGGCGTGAAGACATAGACCTCGTCGGGAAACAGGTCCATGCGCAGGGAATCGACGAAGTTGACCGAGTCGCGCTCGTCCTCGTGCAGATCGGCCAGATGGCCCAACCATTCCTCGGCGTCCAGCGTGCCCAGCCGGCCGGCCGACTCGCCCAGTTTGTACTGCCAGTGGGCGGCGATACCGGCCTCGGCGATCTGGTCCATCTCGCGGGTGCGGATCTGGACCTCGAACTTGATACCGCCCCGTGCCATGACCGTGGTATGCAGCGACTGATAGCCGTTCAACTTCGGGTTGGCGATGTAGTCGTTGAACTGGTCGGAGATCGGCCGGTAGCGATGATGCACGATGCCCAGCACGCGATAGCACTCGTCCACGGAGCCCACGATGATGCGCACGCCGTAGAGATCGAAAACATCGAGAAAACGTCGATGTTTTTCGCGCATCTTGCGATAGATGCTGTAGAGATTCTTGCGCCGGCCGCGCACGGCCGCGGTCAGCCCTTCGGCGGCGACCGAACGCGACAGGGTTTCCTCGATCTCGCGCAGCAGGCTGCGCCGGTCGCCGGCAATCGAGCGGCTGGCCTTGAGCAACACCTCGTAGCGCCGCGGATAGAGATTGGCAAAGCCTTTCTCCTCCAGCTCGGTGCGCATGCTGTTGATCCCCAGGCGCCGGGCGATCGGCGCGTAGATCTCCAGCGTTTCACGGGCGATCTGGGCGCGCTTGCGCGGGTTCTGGCCATCCAGCGTTCGCATGTTGTGCATGCGATCGGCCAGCTTGACCAGAATCACGCGGATATCGCGCGTCATGGCCAGCATCAGCTTGCGAAACGATTCGGCGCTGGCCTCCTGACGACTATGGAACTGGGCCTTGTCGAGCTTGGACACCCCCTCGACCAGATGCGCGACCTCGGTGCCGAACCGCCGGGCAACCTCGTCGTAGGCCGAATCCGTGTCCTCGATCACGTCATGCAGGATCGCGGCCATGAGCGTGGTCGCATCCAGGCGCATCTCGGCCAGAATACGAGCGACAGCCAGCGGGTGATAGATATACGGCTCGCCGGTCTTTCGGAACTGGCCGCGATGCTGTTTCTCGCCGTAGGCATGCGCGGCGCGCACCTGCACGATGCCCGGCGCGGGCATATAACCCTCCAGGTGCTCGGCCAGCGCGTCGATACCGTACTCACGCGAAATACGCGACGTGCGGATCTTGCTCTGCAGACGGGTCAGGCCACCGATTTCCATAGCATCGAGACTACTGTGTATTGGGCCAGCCGGCGAGCACCGGGCTTCGTTGCTTTATTCATCCGCGAATGAACGCCAATAAACACGAATGAATACAGACGATCATCCGCAGATTACGCAGATTTCACAGATTGAAAGACAGATTGGTTGCGCTTCGAGTCATGAGCCGAGTTCGACGAACCAAGAGCCGGCCGCCCTGAAAATCAATCCGCATCATCAGCGTCGAGCGAGCATCGGGCTTCGTTACTTGGCCCGTCCGCAAATAAACGCAAATAAACGCGAATGAATACGGACAGATTAATTGAACCTTGAGTCATGAATCGAGTTCGACGACTCGAGAGCCGGCTGCTCGGTAAGTCAATCTGCGTCATCTGCGTAATCTGCGGATTGTCTTGCTTTTCATTGGCGTGCATTCGCGGACCGTCCAGAAGAACGCGCCCGCCAACCCGCCAGGCACAAAAAAGCCGCGAGCGTGTCGCGGCTTTTTGCTGGCCGGCGTCGAGCGCCCTGCCTATTCGTCGCTATCAGCGGCCGGTTTTTTCTTGACCTCGTCGGCGACGAAGTCGTCCTCGCTGGGCTCGGCCGGACGCGGGGCCTCCATGCTGGAGGACACCGGCGGCAGCTCGGGCTCGTCCAGGATGTCTTTCGAGATCAGGCCTTCGGCGATCTCGCGCAGCGCCATGACGGAGGGCTTGTCATCTTCCCATTCGAGCTGCGACACCGCGCCACGCGCAAGCTGTCGGGCCCGCTTG
This sequence comes from Salinisphaera japonica YTM-1, assembly GCF_003788585.1. Lineage (GTDB taxonomy): Bacteria > Pseudomonadota > Gammaproteobacteria > Nevskiales > Salinisphaeraceae > Salinisphaera > Salinisphaera japonica. The sequence continues at coordinate 28,858 of NZ_AYKG01000033.1, forward strand.
GAAGCAATGGCCGCCAGTTCGAACTTATTGGTTACATGATCGAGACAATCTTCGACGGTCACACGCGCCATGGCGTTCTACCTCACTAAATCCAGCGCAATCCGACAGTATAGCCGCGTGATGCGCGCCTGGCCAGTCATGCAGAGCGCGCCGTGCCCTCGAAGATCGCCTGCAGCTCGGCCAGCGCATGCTCGAACGCGTCGTTGACGATCTGATGATCATAATCGCCGGCCCGCGCCATTTCATCGTCGGCCTCGGCCAGACGCTTGGTGATCGCGGCCTCGTCATCCGAGGCCCGTGAGCGCAGGCGCCGCTCCAGCTCTTGCCGAGACGGCGGGCTGATGAAGATGGTGACGGCATCCGGGGCGCGCGCACGAACCTGCTCGGCGCCCTGCCAGTCGATATCCAGGATCACATCCTGACCGGCCGCCAGCCAGCGTTCGGTTTCGGCCTTCGACGTGCCGTAATAGCGATCAAAGACGCGTGCATGCTCCAGAAACGCTGCGTCGGCGATCATCTGCTTGAAGCCGTTCATGCTCACGAAGTGATAATCCACCCCGTCGCGCTCGCCCTCGCGCGGGTCTCGCGTGGTGTAGGACACCGAAAACCGGGCGGTTCGGCCCTTGGCGGCCAGGCGCTCGATCAGCGCGCGCGTCAGACTGGTCTTGCCGCCGCCCGAGGGGGCAGAGATGACATAGAGCTGGCCCGGGGCGGGTGGCTGGTTTTTCTTGTCGGACACGGTGTTCACTCGACGTTCTGTACCTGTTCGCGCATCTGTTCGATGAGCACTTTCATCTCCACCGCGTGGGCGGTCACCGCGCTGTCGGCGGATTTCGAGCCGATGGTGTTGGCCTCGCGGTTGAATTCCTGCATCAGGAAATCCAGGCGCCGCCCGACCGGCTCGGCGCGTTGCAGGGCATCGGCCAGGGCCGCGACGTGGGCGCCCAGCCGATCGACCTCTTCGGCGATGTCCATGCGCTGGGCGGCCATGACCAGCTCGGTTTCCAGCCGGGTCTCGTCGGCGCTGATCGCCAGCTCGGCCAGGCGCGTGCGCCATTTATCGGCCAGCTCGTCGCGCACGGCCGGCACCCGCTCGGCCACGCCCTGGGCATGTTCGGCGATCGTCTGGCTACGGGTGAGCAGCATCTCGGCAATACGCTGGCCTTCGGCTGCGCGCATGTCGCACAGCTGGTCGAGTGCCGCGTCCAGGCCGGCCAGTGCGGCGGACTGTAGCTGATCGGCATCGGTCTCGACGGATTGCTGCACGCCGGGGTAATCCAGCAGTGCCATGGCGTCCGGGGCACGACAGTCGATGACCTGGCCACGCACGCGCTCCAGCGCTTCGGCCAGGGCCGCCAGACGTGTCTCGTCGATGGCGATGCCCTGCGCCGGCTCGGCCAGCGACAGACGAGCGCTGATCTCGACCTTGCCGCGACCGATGCGTTCACCGACACGCTCGCGGATTGCGCCCTCGACGGCCCGCAGCGGTTCGGGCAGGCGGGTGCTGGTCTCCAGGTAGCGATGATTGACGCTTTTGAGTTCCCAGGTCAGCTCGCCCCAGGGGCCACGAATCTCGTGGCGGGCGAAGCCGGTCATGCTGCGGATCATGTCTCAGGCCCTTGATCACGTGACGGCCGGGCGATGGGGCCCGGGCGCTGTCGAAGGCGAGGCAGTATGGCATAGAACATGCGGGCACACGCTCGGTGCGCTGATACAATCCGGGGCCGTTTTCAAACCCCTTGTCTGCTCATGTCCCAACGCCCCAGCGGTCGTGCCCCGGCCGATCTGCGCCCTGTCTCGATCGAACGTCATTTCACCAAACACGCGGCCGGCTCGGTGCTCGTGTCGTTCGGCGATACGCGGGTGATCTGCACGGCCAGCGTTGAAGAGCGGGTGCCGCCGTGGCTGCGCGGCAAGGACTCGGGCTGGCTGACGGCCGAATACGGCATGCTGCCCGGGGCCACCGGCTCACGCAACGGGCGCGAGGCCGCCCGTGGTAAGCAAGGCGGGCGTACCGTCGAGATCCAGCGTCTAATCGGGCGCAGCCTGCGCGCGGTGATGGATCTGAAAGGCCTGGGCCCGCGTTCGGTGACCATCGATTGTGACGTGATACAGGCCGACGGCGGCACCCGCACGGCCTCGATCACCGGCGGTTACGTGGCGCTCGTGGATGCCATGAACAAGCTGGTGGCCGACGGCAAGGTCAAGGCCAACCCGCTGCACGGCCAGCTGGCCGCGGTGTCGGTAGGCATCTATAACGGCGAGCCGGTGCTGGATCTGGACTATGCCGAGGACAGCCAGGCCGAAACCGACATGAACGTGGTGATGAACGAGGCCGGCGGTTTCATCGAGATTCAGGGCACCGCCGAGGGCCATGCCTTCTCGCGCCAAGAGCTCGACGGCCTGCTGGGCCACGCCGAGAAAGGCATCGGCGAGCTGATCGAGATGCAGCGGGCCGCGCTGGCCGACGAATCATGAGCGGGCAATGGGTCGTGGCCTCGGGTAATGCCGGCAAGATCGCCGAGCTGGCGGCCCTGCTGGCCGGGCTCGATATCGAGCCGGTCTCTCAGGCCGAGTTCGACGTGGGGGATGCCGACGAAACCGGCATCGCCTTCGTCGACAACGCCTTGATCAAGGCCCGTCATGCGGCCAACGCCACGGGCCTGCCGGCGATCGCCGACGACTCAGGCCTGGCGGTGGATTATCTGGCCGGCGCGCCGGGTATTTTCTCGGCCCGCTACGCCGGCACGCACGGTGATGACGCCGCCAACAACGCCAAGCTTTTGTCCGAGCTGGACGGCGTGGATCGCGAGGCGCGCGGCGCGTCTTTTCATTGCTGCCTGGTGGCACTTCGTTCGCCGGCCGATCCGGCGCCGATCATCGCGCACGGCATCTGGCGCGGCGAGATTCTGACCGCGCCGCACGGCGCCCACGGTTTTGGCTATGACCCGCTGTTCTGGGTCGTGCGCGAAAACGCCACGGCCGCCGAAATGACGGCCAGTCGCAAGAACATGATCAGCCATCGCGGCCTGGCCATGGCCCGGCTGCTCGACGAGCTGCGTGCCCGCGGCTGATCGCACGCCGGGCGCGTCGGCGCGGGCCGGTCAAGGAGCCGACCGCACGGCCGCGGGCCTGGCGGTGTACGTGCATTTGCCCTGGTGTGTGGTCAAATGCCCGTACTGTGATTTCAACTCGCACCGTGCACCGGACGTGTTGCCGGAGCGCGCCTATGTTGACGCGCTGCTCGCCGATTGGCGGGCCAGCATCGGCGATGAAGACCGCGCGATCACCAGCGTGTTCATCGGCGGTGGCACGCCGAGC
>NZ_AYKG01000034.1 GCF_003788585.1 Salinisphaera japonica YTM-1
AGACCGGTCGCCGCCGAGAAGCCCGGATCGAGAACAATCGATCCGGGTTTTTTTTCGCGCGTCAGGTATGCAGGCGAACCAGAATGTCCTCGTAGATTCGCGATAGCGGCTCGATATCAGCCGCCGGGATCCGCTCGTTGGCTTGATGGATCGTGGCGTTGGCCGGGCCCAGCTCCAGTACTTCGGCCCCGGTCGGGGCAATGAAGCGCCCGTCTGACGTGCCGCCGCCGGTCGACAGCAGAGGCGGGTGGCCGCAGACATCGATGATTGCATGTCGTGTGGCCTCGATCAGCGCACCCTCGCGCGTGACAAAAGGCTCGCCGGACAATCGCCAAGTGAAGCTGGCCGGGTCAATGCCGTGTTGTTCAGCATAAGACTCGGCGATCTCGCGCAGGCTCTGCTCGCTTTGCAGCGTGGAAAAGCGCCAGTTACAGGCCGCCTCCGCCACGCCGGGCATGACGTTCTCAGCACCCGTACCGGATGTGAGATTGGATACCTGGAACGAGGTGGGCGGAAATGCCTCGTCGCCTTCATCCCAGACGTGGGCGATAAGATCATTCAGCAGGCCGACAAGCCGATGCAGGGCGTTATCGCCCTTGTGCGGGTAAGCCACGTGACCCTGGCGGCCAACCACACGAATCTGTGCGTTCAAACTGCCACGACGCCCGTTTTTGACCGTATCGCCCAGCGTGGTCTCGCTGGAGGGCTCACCCACGAGGCAGCGCTCGATGGTTTCGCCGCGCTCTCCAAGCCAGTCGACGACGGCTCGCGTGCCGTCCACGGCCGGGCCTTCTTCATCGCTTGTGAGCAGGAATGCGATACGCCCGTGGTGGTCGGGATGGTTGTCGCGAAAGCGTTCTGCGGCACAGACCATGGCCGCCACCGACGATTTCATGTCGGCCGCGCCGCGGCCGTACAGCCAGCCGGCGTCGTCGATGGTCGCCCCGAACGGATCATAGGCCCAATCATCGGCCGGGCCGACCGGGACCACATCCGTATGGCCGGCCAGGCAGGTAAGCGGGCCGTGATCGCCGGCCACCGCCCAAAGATTGTCGACTTCACCGATACGCAGATGCTCGACGGCGAAGCCAGCAGCGGCGAGCCGGTTTCCAATCAACGCCTGACAGCCGGCATCGGCCGGCGTGACCGAGGCACGCTGAATCAGCTCGCGCGCCAACGCCAGGGCCGTGTCTCCGGTATCAGTCGGCACCGGCGAGCACCGTTTCATAGCGTGCCGATGAAAAGCCGGCCAGCGTGGTCGTCGATGTTTCGAGGATCGGGCGTTTGATCAGCGTCGGATGTTCGGCCAGAACCGGCAGCGGATCGGCCTCGGCGGCCCGACGCGTGGCGTCGTCGAAATCACGCCAGGTCTTGCTGCGCTTGTTGATCAATGCGCTGTCACCCAGCGAATCCCGCCAGGCGGCCAGCCGCTCGTCTGATGGCGGCTCGCGTCTGAGATCCACGAAGGTATGCTCGATGCCGGCTGCGGCCAGCCATTGCCGGGCCTTGCGACAGGTATCACAGTTCGTGATGCCATAGAGATGAACGCTCATGGCTTACTCGACGTTGCGCAGCAGGTCGTTGACGCTGACCTTGGCGCGCGTGCCCTCGTCAACCTTCTTGACGATGATGGCGGCATTGATCGAATACCGACCGTTATCGCGCGGCAGGCTGCCGGCGACGACGACCGAGCCGGGCGGCACCTCGCCGTGAATGATGGTGTCAGCTTCGCGGTCATAGATCGGCGTCGAGGCGCCGATGAATACGCCCATCGAAATCACCGAGCCCTTGCCGATTCGTACGCCTTCGACGATCTCGGAGCGTGCGCCGATGAAGCAGCCGTCCTCGACGATCGTGGGGGCGGCCTGCAGCGGCTCGAGCACGCCGCCAAGCCCCGCGCCGCCGGACAAATGCACGCCTTCGCCCACCTGGGCACACGAGCCCACGGTGGCCCAGGTATCGATCATCGAGCCGCGGCCGACATAGGCCCCGATATTCACGTAACTAGGCATGAGAACGACGTTGGGCGCAATATGGGCACCGCGGCGGACCGTCGCCGGCGGCACCACGCGTGCGCCCTGGGCCTTGAAAGCGGCCTCGTCGTAGTCGGCGTATTTCGACGGTACCTTGTCGTAGTACTGCGTGAACGCACCGTCAACCGGTTGATTGTCACGCAGACGAAACGACACCAGCACGGCTTTTTTCAGCCACTCGTTGACCCGCCAGCCATCAGCCGTTGGCTCGGCTACACGGGCCTCGCCAGCGTCCAGCATGGCAAGCGCGGCTTCAACGGCGTCGACGATTTCGGGATCTGCACTCGTGGGTGAAAGCTGATCACGATTGTCGAATGCGGTTTCGATGATCGTCTGAATATCGGCCATGGGGCGTGTCCTTTGCTAAGGCTTGAAAAGCGATGGCGCAGCAGTTTACGCGCCCTGACTGGCTTGCGAAAAGATACGACGTCTAGGGGGCTGTTGCCGTTTCGTACGAGCGCCGCGTTGGTGCCCAAAATCTGGCGAGGCAAGGCGCGAGCCACGGGTCGTGGCGCGCCACGACCAAGGTGAGCAACGCCGCATGGCCAGATTTTGGGCCCAACCCTTCGGGACAAGCGCTGTTGTGTGGCAATCCAGCGTTCTAGCCCACTGCGCGACAATGACTGCGCGGCGCGGGCCACGCCTCGTCTTGCCACAAAACAGCGCTTGGCGCGGGCTCGTACGAAACGGCAACAGCCCCTAATGCTCTGAGCGATCCAGCTCAGTGGTCATGGTGCGGCGTAGCTCGCGCAGTACGGCGTCATCGGCAATCGCTATCTGTTGTCGATCGGTGACGAAGAACACGTCCTCGGCGCGCTCGCCGATCGTGGCGATCTTGGCGGTCTCGATCAGAATGCCGCAGCGATGAAAGACATCACCGATGATCGACAGCAGGCCCGGCCGGTCCGCGGTGATGATTTCCATGACCGTACAATCGCGCTCGGTCGCCGCCGAGAAATAGATCTGGGTCGGCACGTTGAAATAACGATTGCGCCGACTGGCGCGCCGGGTTACGTCGATACTCTCGACCGTGGGATCGGCGATCGCCTCAATCAGAGCGGCCTCGACCTCTTGGCGGCGGAAATCCTCGCTGATCGGCTCGCCGGAATGCTCGGATACCACATAGGTGTCCAGCGTATAATCGTCGCTGGTGGAGTTGATGCGTGCATCCAGTACCGACAGGCCGAGCTGTGCGAGCACGCCGGTGGTCACGCCAAATAAATAATCCCGGTCGCGGGTATACACGAACAGGGTGGTGCCCTGATCAGGGATATCGGTCAGCGTGACCAGTGGGGCATCGTCATCGCCGTGCTTGATGATTGCCCGGGTCTGTCGGGCGATCTCCTCGGGGCTGTGGCGCAGAAAGTATTCGGGCTCGAAGCGGGTCCACAGCGTTTTGAAATGCGGGGTGTTGATGCCGGCGCGGGTCAGCATGGCAGCGGCGGCACTACGGGTTTCGGCTACCAGTTCGTCGCGATCCAGCGGGTCGTCCAGGCCGCGCTCCAGCGCGCGCCGTGTATTCATGTAGAGATCCGTGAGCAGGCTTTCCTTCCACGAGTTCCAGAGTTCGGGGTTGGTCGCACGGATATCACAGATCGTCAGGATGAACAGACGATCCAGGCGCTCACGCGTGGCCACTTCGCGTGCAAATTCGTTGACCACCTCGACATCGTTGATATCTCGTCGCTGCGCGGTCATCGACATCAGAAGATGCTGGCGCACCAGCCAGCAGACCATATCGGTGTCCTCGGAGGAGATACCGTGTGCTTCACAGAACGCCCGGGCATCCGCCGCGCCGAGCTCTGAGTGATCACCGCCTCGGCCCTTGGCGATATCGTGCATCAGCCCGGTGATACACATGATCTGCGGCTTGTTCAGCGCCTGCATCAGCTCGCTGGCAAACGGCAGTTCATGGTCGAAGCGCGACAGCGACAGGCGCCGGATATTACGGATCACGAACAGCGTGTGCTCGTCCACGGTCAACGTATGGAACAGGTCATACTGCATACGCCCGATGATCTGGCCGAAGTTCGGCAGATAACGGCCCAGAATGCCGTAGCGATTCATGCGCCGCAGGGCACGGGTGACGCCACTACGCTGGCGTAGAATCTCGGTGAACAGTCGCCGGCAATGTATTGAATTGCGGAAGGTTTCGTCGATCAAGCGACGATCACGGCGTATCAGGCGCAGCGTGCGTGCCCGGATGCCTTGCAGCCCCGGGCGCGTCTCCATGAGATAAAAGATCTCGAGCAGGGCAGGCGGGTGTTCTTCGAAGACTTTTTCGTGCGTGACCTCGATGAAGCCGTGACGCGACTGGAAGCGTTCGTTGACCGCCCGTGGACGCTCGTCGTCGTCATCGATATGCAGGATCGCTTCGGAGAAAAGCTGAAGTAAAATATCATTAAGCGCGGATAATGCTTTGATATTCCTGTAATAACGCTGCATGAAACGCTCGACGGCCAGCGTGTTTTCGGCATCGTTGTAGCCCAGCATATGGGCGATCTGGATCTGATGGTCGAACAACAACCGGTTCTCGTTACGCCCGGTCAGCACATGTAGCGCGAAGCGCACGCGCCAGAGAAACGACTGGCCGCGATGCAGGTCGTTGTATTCACGCTCGCTCAAGAAGCCGTAGTCGACCAGGCCATCCAGCGTCTGGGCCGAGAACTGACGCTTGGCGACCCAGGCGATGGTTTGAATATCGCGCAACCCCCCGGGCGACTCTTTAACGTTTGGCTCGAGCTTGTAGGCGGTTTCGTCAAAGCGCGCGTGACGTATCTGCTGCTCCTCGACCTTGGCGCTGAAGAAATCCGCGGAGGGCCAGACGTGCTCGGCCGAGGTGGCGGCCCGCATACGAGCGAACAATGCCGGGTCACCGGCCAGTACGCGGGATTCCATCAGGTTGGTGATAATGGTCAGATCACCGCGGGCCAACTCGGCGCACTCGCTCGGTGTGCGCACGGCGTGTCCGATCTCAAGGCCCAGATCCCAGAGATGGGTCAGAAATCGCTCGATGCCGGGCTTGGCGGTATCGAACTGATCGGCCTGATAGAGCACCAGAAGATCAATGTCTGACTGTGGCAGCAATTCGTTGCGCCCGTAGCCACCCACGGCCACCAGGCATGCATGCTCGGTGGCCACGAGCTGGGCCCAGCTCTGGCGCAGCACGGCGTCGATGACCTGGCCGCGCGCCCGCACCAGCCGGGTGATCGTGGCTTCATCGGCGGTGAAGGCCTCGGCGATGCGGCGCTGACCTTCAGCCAGCGCACCGCGTACGGCTTTTAGATCAGTGGTGTCCAGCGCGGCCAGGCCGTCGATGAAGCTGTCCCAGCCGGCAAGGCCGGCATGGGCCGGTGTATCCGCCGTGGCAGGTGTGGTCATGTCAGGACGCGGCCTGTTGGCTGGGCGTGAGAATCTCGACGCCGGTATCGGTCACGAGGATGGTGTGCTCCCACTGGGCGGATAGAGAGTGGTCCTTGGTGACCACGGTCCAGCCATCGGGCAGAAGCTTCACGTGGCGCTTGCCCGCGTTGACCATCGGCTCGATGGTGAAGGTCATGCCGGGTTCCAGGCGCATGCCGGTGCCGGCCTTGCCGTAGTGCAGCACCTGTGGCTCTTCGTGAAAGCCGCGCCCGATGCCGTGGCCGCAGTATTCGCGAACCACCGAGCAGCGCTCGGATTCGACATATGCCTGTACTGCGGCACCGATATCGCCAAGTGTTGCCCCGGGTTTGACGGCCTCTATGCCGACATAGAGTGCTTTTTCGGCAACGTCGGCGACGCGCTGGGCGCGAACGGAAGGCTTGCCGGCAAAATACATACGCGATGTGTCGCCGTGGAAGCCGTCTTTGATGAGCGTGACGTCAATGTTGACGGCGTCGCCTTTCTTGAGCTGCTTGTCACCGGGGATGCCGTGACAGACCACGTGATTGACCGACGTACAGACCGATTTCGGAAAGCCGTTGTAGTTCAGCGGCGCCGGTGTGGTGCCCAGGGTGTCGACCATGAAATCGTGGCACAGCGTGTTGAGCTCGTCGGTGGTTACGCCGGGCACGACATAGGGGCCGATCATGTCCAGAACCTGGGCGGCCAGGCGCCCGGCCTCGCGCATGCGGGCCTGTTCTTCTGAAGTCTTTATGCTTGCACTCATCGGGCAACATCCTTGCCAGGGGGGCTTCGGCCAGGGCGCACCCTGGCCTCGTCAAGCAGGCTATGGTATAAACCGCCGGCGCTCGCGGCAATCGCGGGTGTGTCGGCGCCGCCGACGATGCATCAAATACAGTCCAAATACACACGCACGTCGACACATGAGGCGGGGTGCCCGCTCAGGCGGGTTGTCTCATGGGACGTTGCGGAGGCCAAACCCTGGAGACAATCAATGAGTGATATCAGCATGCGCCAGCTGCTCGAAGCCGGCGTGCATTTCGGTCATCGTACGCGTTACTGGAACCCGAAGATGGCGCCGTTCATTTTCGGCCATCGCAACAAGATCCATATCATCAACCTTGAAGAGACGCTGCCGCTCATCAAGGACGCCTACAACTACATCAGCCGTCTGGCCGCCAACGGCGGCAACGTGATGTTCGTGGGCACCAAGCGCGCCGCGCGCGAAGCCGTTGGCAAGCAGGCACAGCGTGCTGGCATGCCGTTCGTCAACTATCGCTGGCTCGGCGGTATGTTGACCAACTTCAAGACGGTCAAGAACTCGATTCAGCGTCTGCACGATCTCGATCAGATGATCGAGGACGGCTCGATTCGCAAGCTCAACAAGCGCGAAGCACTGGATCTGTATCGTGAGCGCGACAAGCTCGAGCGTTCCATCGGTGGCATCAAAGAGATGACCAGCCTGCCGGACGCGCTGTTCGTCATCGACGTTGGCTTCGAGAAGATCGCCATCGATGAAGCCCGCAAGCTGGGTATTCCGGTCGTGGGCGTGGTCGATACCAACTGCTCGCCGCAAAACATCGACGTGGTCATTCCGGGTAACGACGACGCCATTCGGGCGATTCGTATCTATACCCAGATGGTGGCCGATGCGATCCTGACCGGGCGTGGCAGCAAGGGCCAGTTCTCCGGTGACGAGGATAACGTCGTCGAGACCCAGGAAGCCGGCGATCAGCACGAGCCGGGCAAGCCCGCCGAAGCACAGGCCGAGTCCAAGGCCACGCAGAACTCGGTGATCCAGGAATCGCAGGGCGAAGCCGAGCCGACCGCAACCGCATCTCTGGGCGATGTGGCTGCCGTGCCGGCCGAAGAGCCCACCGAGGTCGACCCGAACAAGGCCGATCAATAAAACGCGATTTCTCGCGGTCGCCGATCACGGCGACCGCGCTCTATCTATTATTTCTGGAGTGAAACATGGCTATTAGTGCCGCTCTGGTCAAAGAGCTACGCGAGCGCACCGGCGCTGGCATGATGGAGTGCAAGAAGGCACTCACCGCCACCGATGGCGATATCGAAACCGCGGCCGAGAACATGCGCCGCGAAGGCCTGGCCAAGGCTGACAAGAAAGCCGGCCGTGTGGCTGCCGAAGGTCGTATCGCCGCGGCGACCTCGACCGCCAAGGACGCCGCTGTTCTGGTCGAAGTCAACTGCGAGACCGATTTCGTCGGCAAGAACGAAGATTTCGTCGCGTTCGCCAACGATCTCGCTGCTCTGATCCTCGAAAAACAGCCCATGTCGGCTGAAGAGGTCAACGAGCTGCATCTGGCCGGTCAGACCGTGGACGAACGTCGTCGCGAAATGACCGCCACGCTGGGCGAGAAAATCGAAGTGCGTCGTTTTGCGCGTGTGGAGGCCGTTGGCGGCAACCTCGACGTGTATTCCCACGGCGCGCGTATCGCCAGTGTGGTGGCCATCGAGGGCGGCGACGAATCGCTGGCCCGTGATCTGGCCATGCACGTGGCTGCCAGCAATCCGGCCTTCCTGTCCACGGAAGACGTCCCGGAAGAACGCCGCAACGCCGAGAAGGAAATGTTGATGGCCCAGGCCCGTGACTCGGGCAAGCCGGACGACATCATCGAAAAGATGGTCGAAGGGCGTCTCAACAAGTTCCTAGGCGAAATCACCTTGATCGGCCAGCCGTTCGTCAAGGACCCGGATATGACCGTGGGCAAGCTTGCCGCGGACAAGAACGCCAAGATCACGGCGTTCGCTCGTCTGGAAGTCGGTGAAGGCATCGAGAAGAAAGAAGAGGACTTCGCCGCCGAGGTGAAGAAACAGGCCGGCGCTTCGGCCTGATCGCGGTCTCGCGAAAAAGCCGGCTGCTGATCGATGCAGCCGGCTTTTTTATGTCCACAATCCGCAGACCGCCACGTCAACACCGGCGCGCGATGCGCGCTGGGGTCGTATTTCTACTTCAGCAGATGCGTTTTTGTCTGCCATGCCTGCGGTCATCGCGGCATGGGTGTGACATAATCCGCGCGTTTGCCACCAGCCAGGCCGTGCGCTCATGACCGATAAACCGATCCCCGCCTATCGTCGCGTTCTTTTGAAATTGAGCGGTGAAGCACTGATGGGCCGCGGCGAATACGGCATATCGGCCGATGTCGTCGAACGGCTGGCCGGCGAGATTCGTGAGCTGGTCGAGGCGCGCGTGCAAGTTGCGCTGGTGGTCGGGGGCGGCAATATTTTTCGCGGTATCGGCCTGGCCGGGCGCGGCATGGATCGCGTGACCGGTGACCAGATGGGCATGCTGGCCACCGTGATCAACGCGCTGGCTCTTCAGGATGCGGTCGAACACGCGGGGTTGAACGCCCGTGTGATGTCGGCGGTGCGGATCAACCAGGTTTGTGAAGACTATATCCGGCGCCGGGCGATACGACACCTGGAGAAAGGCCGGGTCGTGATATTCGCTGCCGGCACCGGCAACCCGTTTTTCACCACGGATTCGGCGGCCAGCCTGCGCGCGATCGAGATCAACGCCGATCTGATGCTCAAGGCCACCAAGGTGGACGGCATCTACAGCGCGGATCCGTTTACCGATACGAGCGCAACGCGTTACACCCATTTGACCTATGACGAAGTCATCGACCAGCGCCTGGGCGTGATGGACACCACGGCGATTGTGCTGTGCCGTGACAACGGCATGCCGCTGCGCGTGTTCGATATCAACAAGCCCGGTGATCTCATGGATATCGCGATGGGCGGCGATGTCGGCACGCTGGTCGACAACAACCAAACGAGAGCCAACCGATGATCGATGAAATCTGCCAGGACGCCAAGCAGCGCATGGACAAGAGCATCAACGTGATGCATGAGGACTTTGCCAAGATCCGAACGGGGCGGGCATCCACCTCGCTGCTGGATCACGTCACGGTCGAATATTACGGCATGGAAGTACCGCTGAATCAGGCAGCCAACGTGGCCACCGAGGATGCGCGCACGATTTCGATCATGCCCTACGAAAAGACGATGGTGCAGAAGATCGAAAAAGCCATCATGAGCGCTGATCTGGGCTTGAACCCCTCCACGGCCGGCGCAGTAATCCGGATCGTGTTCCCACCGATGACCGAGGAACGCCGCAAGGACATGGTCAAGATTCTGCGCGCCGAGGCCGAGGATGCCCGCGTTGCCGTACGCAACGTACGCCGTGATGCCAACGCGGACTTCAAGGAATTGCTCAAGGAAAAGGAGATCACCGAAGACGAGCAGCACGGCGGTGAGGCGCGTATTCAAAAGCTCACCGACGAGCATGTGGCTCGAATCGATCAAGCGCTGACTGACAAGGAACAGGAGATCATGACGGTCTAATGACTAGCGGGGAGGGGCAAGGGCAAGCCGTGGCGCCGCGACATGTGGCGATCATCATGGACGGCAACGGGCGCTGGGCGCGCGCACGGGGATTGCCGCGTGCCGCCGGCCACCGTCGCGGTGCGCGTATCGCACACGATATCGTGGCCGTGGCCTCCAGGGCGGGCGTCGAGGCCCTGACGCTGTTCGCGTTTTCGAGCGAAAACTGGCGCCGGCCGGCACACGAGGTGCGTCTGCTGCTCGATCTGCTGCGACGCACGATCAAGAAAGAGCTGGCCGCCCTGCATGCCAACGGCGTGCGCCTGTCTTTCGTGGGCAGCCGGGACCGTTTTCCCGATGGTTTGATCCGGGAGATGGATCACGGCGAACAGCACACGGCCGGTAATCACGGGTTGCAGCTGAATATTGCGGTCGACTACGGCGGGCGCTGGGATGTCGTGCGCCGCGCGCGTGAACTGGCACGCCGCGTGGGCCAGGGCGAGCTGGCCGTCGACGATATTGATGAGCATTGTTTTGATACGGGCATGAGCCTTGCTCACTGTCCGGCTCCGGATCTGTTGATTCGTACTGGCGGTGAGTCGCGCCTATCGAATTTTCTGCTCTGGGAAACCGCTTATAGCGAGCTGTATTTCACTGATGTGCTGTGGCCGGATTTTTCCGACGAGACACTGCATGCGGCGATTGATTGGTTCGCGCGCCGTGAGCGGCGTTTCGGTGATGTCGCGGCCGGCGTGCCGCGGCGCTAGCCTGTAAACACGAACCGGCGCGCGGGGCCGGCCAAGAGGCGCTGCTGGCTCATCTGATGACTATTGGTGGGCCAGGGCTGATAGCGCATGCCCGCCGTTTTTAACGTCGCCTTCGTATTCGGCACCGACAGGCCCAACTATGCTCAAGACACGGATTCTCACGGCACTCGTTGCCTTGCCGCTGGCCATTGCCGCCATCGTATGGCTGCCTACCGGTGGCCTGGTAACGGCCGTGGCCGCGCTCATGCTGGTCGGGGCCTGGGAATGGGCCTCGATGATGGGCGGCGATCGGGGTCAGCGCGCGTTGTTCGTGGCTCTGGTGGCGCTCGTCATCAGTGTGTTCTGGGCATTGGCCGGGCCGGCATTTGTCAACGGCGGTGGTGCCCTGATCATCGGTGCGGCCTGTGTGTTCTGGGTTGGTGTGGTCGCATTGCTGGCACGATTCCCGAAGGCGTGGACGGCCACGCTCGGCCAGCCCGGCTGGGCCATGATCGCCGGCTGTGTCGTGCTGGCCGCCCCGGTGGCGGCACTTGGCTATATTCATCATCAGGATCAGGGCGCATGGCTCATACTGGTGCTGTGTTTCATGATCTGGGGCGCGGATACCGGCGCGTATATCGCTGGCAAGACATGGGGACAGCGCAAGCTGATCCCGGCCGTCAGTCCCGGCAAGACGCTTGAAGGGGCTTATGGCGGGATCGCCGCGGCGATGGCGTTCGGCGCGTTGGGCGCGTTCGTTCTTGATCTGTCGGCTCTGCGTATACTGGGCTTCACGGTCATGGGGACCGCGATTGCGCTGGTGTCGATCGTGGGCGATCTGACCATCAGCATGTTCAAACGCTCGGCCGGTCTGAAAGACAGCGGAGCGTTTTTTCCCGGGCACGGCGGTGTGCTGGATCGGCTGGACAGTCTGATCGCGGCAGCGCCCTGGTTCGTTGTCGGTCTATGGCTGCTCGCCTGATCGCCTGTACCTGCCGTGCGCGTTAAACCCGCGACGTTCCTTCGGCCCTCGAGCACGACGACATGAGCCAGCTTCTCGTCTCTGTATTGTCTTTTCTCGTGGCCATCGGTGTGCTGGTGGCGGTGCACGAGTACGGGCATTACTGGGTGGCGCGCCGGCTGGGCGTACGCGTGCTGCGTTATTCCATCGGCTTCGGCCACCGGGTGTTCGGCTGGACGAGTCGCAAGACCGGTATCGAGTACTGGCTGTCGGCGCTGCCACTGGGCGGCTATGTCAAGATGCTCGACGAGCGGGAAGCCCCCGTGGCCGAGGCCGACAAGCCCTTTGCCTTCAACCGCGTGCATCCGTGGCGACGGATCGCCATCGTGGCAGCCGGGCCTGGTGTGAACGTGTTGTTCGCGATTCTGGCTTATTGGCTGGTGTTCATGATCGGCGTGCCGGGCATGAAGCCGATCATCGATACGCCTGCCGAGGGCTCGATCGCGGCACGGGCCGGATTGGCATCGGGCGATGAGATCACCGGCATCGGCGGCCGCACGATTGCCGACTGGCAGGACCTGCGCATGACGCTGGTCGAGCGCGGCCTGGATCAGAATACGGTCGAGGCCGACGTGCGCACGCCGGGCGGGGCCGAGCGACGTGTCTCGCTTGATCTGCAGGGTGTGCCGGCCGAACCGGATCAGCTGTTCAAGGCGCTGGGCCTTGATCTCTACCAGCCGCCGGCCACACCGATTCTCGATCGTGTCGTGTCGGGCTCGCCGGCTGCGCGTGCCGGCCTGGAAAGCGGCGATCGGGTGCGCGAAATCGACGGTCAGGCGATCGATTCGCCCGGCGGGCTGGTCGATATCGTCAAGGCGCATCCGGGCGAGACGATCACGATGACGATCGAACGCGATGGCCAGCCCCGGCGTGTCGAGGTGGCACTGGCCGCGGTGGCCGGTGAGAAAGACGATACGCGCCAGGGCCAGCTGGGCGCGGCGATCACCGTCGACCCGTCGGTCTTTGAAGGCATGCGCACCACCCGGCAGCTCGGCCCGATTGCCGCGATTCCAGCGGCCACGGCGCGCACCTGGGAGCTGACCGCGCTCTCGGTTCGTTTGATCGGGCGCATGATCGTGGGTGATATATCGTGGCGCAACGTCGGCGGTCCGATCCAGATCGCGACCGTGGCCGGCCAGAGCGCGTCGGTCGGCGTTGTGGCGTTCATAAGTTTCTTGGCATTCATCAGCATCAACCTGGCGCTGATCAACCTCTTGCCCATTCCGGTATTGGATGGCGGGCATCTTCTGTATTATGCGATCGAATGGATTCGGGGCCAGCCTTTATCAGAGGCGGTACAAGCTGTCGGTCAGCAGGTCGGAATGGCGGCACTGCTACTGCTTATGACCGTGGCTTTCTATAACGATATCCTGCGCTTGCTCGGGTAGCGGAGCTTTATATATGGCTGGAAAGGTAGCGCGCGCCGCCGGCGTGTTCATGGTTGCGTACGCGGCGGGCAGTTTTGCCCAGTCGTACGACTTCCAGATTTCGAATATTCGCGTCGAGGGCGTACAGCGCCTGGAGCCGGGCACGGTTCTGACGTATCTGCCGGTATCGGTGGGCGATCGCATGAGCGAGGCCCGTGCCCAGCAGGCCATTCGCGCGCTCTATGATTCGGGGTTGTTCGAAAACGTCACCCTCGATCGCAGCGGCAGTGTGCTGGTGGTCAATGTCGCCGAGCGCCCCGAGATCGCCAGCTTCGAGCTGACCGGTAACAAGGCCATCGGCGGCGATCAGCTCAAGGAGGCCCTCAAGGATCAAGGGCTGGCGCGAGGTGAGCTTTACAAGCGCTCGTTGCTCGACTCGTTGCAGCAAGAGCTGCGGCGCCAGTATTACGCCAACGGCTATTACAGCGTGAACATCGATACCGATGTGCGCGATCTGGGCAATAACCGGGTCTCGATCTCGATCAAGGTCGACGAAGGCCCGATCGCCTCGATCAAGGACATCAACATCATCGGTAACAAGACGTTTTCCGATGACGAACTCAAGAACGTATTCGCGCTCAAACCGGCCAGCGGTTTCTATACCCACCCACTGTCGTTCTGGAAACATCCGGACCGCTATTCTCGCGAGAAGCTGGTCGGCGATCTGGAGTCGTTGAACTCGTACTACCAGAACCGCGGCTATATCCGTTTCAACGTCACCTCTGTTCAGGTATCGCTCTCGCCGGACAAGCAGGACGTGTTTCTCACGATCAACGTTGACGAAGGCGAGCAGTACAAGATCGAGAACTTCAAGTTCGCCGGCAACATGATCGTGCCGGAAGCCTCGCTGCAGCGCCGCGTGAACGTCGAGGCCGGCGATATCTTCTCGCGCAAGAAGGTGCAGGATTCGTCGGACAACATCAGCTCGGGGCTGGCGGATTTCGGCTATGCCTTTGCCAGCGTCGATCCGCTGACCAAGATCGACGACGAAAACAAGACCGTGGATCTGACGTTCTTCGTTGATCCCGGCAAGCGCACCTATGTGCGTCAGATCGTGTTCAACGGCAACGACAAGACCAACGACGAAACGCTTCGCCGTGAGATGCGTCAGTTCGAGGGCGCGCCGTACTCGCGCCGGGCGATCCAGCGCTCGCGTACCCGTGTCGCGCGTCTGCCGTTCATGCAGGACGTACGAGTCGAGACCAAGAAAGTGCCCGGCTCCGATGACCTGGTCGATATCAACTACAACGTCGCCGAGCGCGCGGCCGGCCAGATCAACGCCGGTGTGGGCTACTCGGATTCGGAAGGTTTTCTGATCAACGGCGGGGTCAAGCACACCAATTTCCGCGGTACGGGTAACACGGTCCAGGTCAACGCCCAGACCAACGATTTTGCCCAGAGCATCTCGGGCAGCTATACCAACCCGTACTTCACACCGGAGGGCGTATCGCGCACGCTTTCGGCGTTCTATCGCAACACCGATCAGCTGATCCGTACCGGGTCGAGCTTTGATCTGAACTCGGTCGGCGGGGCGTTGACGTTCAACTTCCCGATCACGGAATACACGACCTTCCGGGCCGGCCTTGGTATCGAGAACAACGAGATCACGACCGCTATCAACCGCGACGGCGATCAGGTGGTATCGGATCAGGTCGCTGATTTCGTCGAGGACAACGGCCGTAGTGCCACGACGTACGAGCTGCAGACCGGGTTCAACCGCGATACGCGAAACCGGACGTTCTTTGCGACCCGCGGCTCGCAGACCGAGCTGCTGTTCAATATCAAGGGCCCCGGTTCGGATCTGGAGTATTACAAGACCAGCCTGCAGCATCAGCGCTATCTGCGCGTGGGCTCCTGGCTTCCCAAGATATCCGACAAATTCGTGCTGCAGCTCGATGGCCGTGTGGGTCAGACGGCGCACTGGGGCAGCGGGGACGTGCCGCCCTACGACAACTTCTTCGGCGGCGGCGCGCGCTCGGTGCGCGGCTTCCAGAACGGTGGTCTGGGCCCGCAGGACAGCTTCGGCAATCCCTTCGGCGGCCAGTTCCTGACCACACTGCAGAGCGATCTCGTGATCCCGACCTTCCTGGCCTCGGATAACAAGACCACGCGTTTCACGGTGTTCTATGACATCGGTAACGTCTACGACAAGGTCGATGACTACGATATCGGCAAACTGGGCAAATCGGCCGGCGTGTCGTTCAACTGGTTCACGCCCTTCTTCGGCCTGCTGCGGGTCAGCTATGCCCCGTATGTCGATAAAGCACGCGACAGCGACGAGCTGAACCGCTTCCAGTTCTCCTTCGGCGCGAACTTCTAGAGCCGGTATTCAGCGGTCGGGCCAGCCGGCCGCTGGATGGCAAACGAGGCCCCGTGACCCAGCCGAGCGATACAACCTGCAAGACGAGCGTGTCCACGCCCTGGCGCGTGGCCGAGCTTGTCGCGGGCACGGACTTGGTCGTGCGCGGTGATGCCGATGTCTCGGTCGCCGGTGCCTGTGCGTTGTTGCCGGGTAAAGCCCGGCATATGACGTTCGCCGAACGCGCCGCCCAGGCCGAGGACGTGGCGAAAAGCCAGGCCGATGTCGCGATCCTGCCCGGCGAACTCGCCGAGCGATTCACGGGCACGGTGATCGTTACCGAACAGCCGCGCCTGATGTTCGCGCGTCTCGCGGCGCGTTTCGAAAATACGGGCCGGCCCCCAGGCATTGACGCAAGGGCGGTGATCGGCGATGACGCCACGATCGATCCGAGCGCATATATCGCCGCGCAGGTGGTGATCGGCCGCTCGGCGCACATCGGTGCCGGCGTTGTCATCGAGCCCGGCGCTGTCATCGGCGATGCTGTAACGGTCGGGCCGGGCTCGCGTGTCGGGGCACGCGCGGTGCTCGGCGATCGGGTCCGTATCGGCAAGGCCGCGCTGATTGCCGCCGGGGCGGTCATCGGTGAACGCGGCTTCGGCCTGGTGGCCGGCCCGGGCGGGCTCGAACCCGTGCCACAGCTGGCAAGCGTCGTTCTGGGCGATAACGTCGAGGTCGGGGCCAACAGCACCATCGATCGAGGCGCGTTGACCGACACCGTCATCGGCGACGGCGTGAAGATCGATAATCAGGTGCATATCGCCCATAACTGCCGTATCGGCGCCCATACCGTCATCGCCGGCTGCACCGGTATCGCCGGCTCCTGTGTCATCGGCACGGGCTGCATGATCGGCGGCGGTGTGGGTATCGGCGATCACGTGACGATCGCCGACGGCGTGACCATCACCGCGGCCAGCCAGGTGCCTAAGAATATCGCAGCGCCCGGGGTATACTCCTCGACCTTTCGGGCCATGGCGGCCGGTACCTGGCGACGGCGCCTGGCCTTGTTCCGGGCGCTCGACAAGATCGAAGCCCGGCTGTCGCGCGTGGAAGATAACCAATGACTTGCTGGAGCAATCGATGAGTGAACAAGACGAAATTCGCGCGATCATGCAGATGGTGCCGCACCGGTATCCGTTTCTGCTGGTCGATCGCGTGCTCGAGTGCATCCCCGGCGAGTCGATCACCGCACTCAAGAACGTCACCATCAACGAGCCGTTCTTTCAGGGCCATTTCCCGGGCCAGCCGGTCATGCCGGGTGTGCTGATCCTCGAAGCGCTGGCTCAGGCCGGGTTGATTCTGGGCATGCGCACCATGGACGCCGACGACGGTACGATCGTGTATATCGCCGGTATCGACAAGGCACGCTTCAAGCGCCAGGTGATCCCCGGCGATCAGTTGCACCTCAAGCTGTCGATCGGCTCGGCCAAGAAACGGCTGTGGAAGTTCAACGCCGAGGCCTGGGTGGGCGAGCAGCTGGCTTGTCGCGCCGAAATGATGGCCGTGCCCGGGGCGCCGTAATGGCGGTCGACGAACTCGCACGCGTTCATCCCGATGCCGATATCGCCGATGATGTCGAAATCGGGCCGTTCACGGTCGTGGGCCCTGATGTGACGATCGGCCCGGGCACGGTCGTTGGCCCGCATGTGGTAATCAACGGGCACACCACGATCGGCGCCAACAACCAGATTTCGCATTTTGTTTCACTGGGTGCCGAGCCGCAGCACCGCGGTTACAAGGGCGAGCCGACCGAGCTTGTCATCGGTGATGGCAACATCTTTCGCGAGTATTGCAGCGTGCACCGCGGCACCATGCTCGATAAAGGCGTGACCCGCATCGGTGACAACAATCTGCTGATGGCCTATGTGCATATCGCCCACGACTGTGTCCTAGGCAACAACATCACCATGGCCAACGGGGCGAGTCTGGCCGGCCACGTGACAATCGACGATCACTGTATTCTGGCGGGCTTCGCGCTGGTCTATCAGTTTCGTCACGTCGGCCGTCTGGCGTTTCTGGCCTATTGTTCGGGCGTGGTCCAGGACGTGCCGGCCTTCGTGCGTTCGGCAGGCTCGCCCGCCGAGCCACACGGCATCAACTCCATCGGCATGCGCCGCAACGGTTATTCCAACGACGAGATCACCGCGACCAAGCATGCCTATCGCACGCTGTATCGCTCCAAGCTGCGTCTGGAAGAAGCCCGCGAGACCATCCGCGAGCAGGCCAAGACGAGCCCGGCGGTGACCGAAATGCTGGCCACGCTCGACCGGGCCGAGCGCGGCATCATCCGCTGAGCGTGCCATCGACGTGAGCCCGGCCGATCCACTGTTCGTGCTGGTGGCCGGCGAGGCCTCCGGCGATACGCTGGGTGCCGGGCTCATCAACGAACTGCGTGCCCGTTATCCGACGGCGCGCTTTGTCGGTGTCACAGGCCCCCAGATGCGCGCGGCCGGCTGTGAGAGCCTGGCCGATATCGAGGCGTTATCGCTGTTCGGCATCAGTGAAGTGATCGGCCAGATCCCGCGTCTTTTGCGCCTGCGTCACCGGCTGTATCAAGAGATTCTGGCCATGCAGCCGGCGGTTGTGATCGGTATCGACGCACCGGCGTTCAACACACGCCTGGAAACCCGGCTGCGCCGGGCCGGGATCAAGACCGTGCACTATGTCTGCCCGACGGTCTGGGCCTGGCGCGAGGGCAGGGTGCGCCATATTCGAGCGGCCGTGGACCGGCTGCTGGCGATCTTTCCCTTCGAGCCGGCGTATTTTGCACGCCACGGTATCGAGGCGGTTTATGTGGGCCATCCTCTGGCCGATGAACTGCCCGTGTATCCGGACGCGCGATCAGCGCGCGCCGCGCTGAATCTGTCGCACGGCCCGCCGCTTGTCGGCCTGTTGCCGGGCAGCCGCGGGGCCGAGGTCTCGCGCCTGGCGGGCCGGCTTGTCGCCACCGCACGCTGGATCGCGGCCCGCCGGCCCGATGTCGCGTTCGTGATTCCGGCGGCCAGCCCGCGTATGCAACAGCTTGTCGAAGCCGCGGCGGCCGCCGAGGGCGCGGGGCTCGATATCACGATCATCGCCGGGCGTTCGCGCGAGGTGATGCGGGCTTGTGATGTCTTGATCCTGGCCTCGGGCACCGCCACGCTCGAGGCCTTGCTGGCCAAGACGCCGATGGTCGTCACCTATGAGCTATCGAGCATGAACTACTGGCTGGCACGCGGTTTGAACCTGATCAAGACACAGTTCGTGAGCATGCCCAATCTGTTGGCCGGGCGTCGTCTGGTGCCGGAGCTGTTACAGACCGACAGTCGGATCCCGATGCTGGGTGCCTGGGCGCTGCGCCTGTTGGCCGACTCGCCCGAGCGCCGGGCCCAGATTGCCGGGTTCACCGTGCTTCACGACACGCTGGCGCGCGGGGCCAACGCCCGGGCCGCGGAGGCGGTGGCCGAGCTGGTGGATGCCCGCGCATGAAACAACGCAGGCATGCCAAGTTCGCCTGTCCCCTGGTGGCGGGGGTCGATGAAGTCGGGCGCGGGCCGCTGGCGGGCCCGGTCGTGGCCGCGGCGGTGATCCTGGCGCCGCGACCCTTGCCGCGCGGCCTGACCGACTCAAAGGCGTTGAGCGAGGCCGATCGTGACGCGCTCGATATCAAGATTCGTGATCGGGCGATTGCCTGGTGTGTTGCCGAGGCCAGTGTCGCCGAGATCGATTCGATCAATATACTGCAGGCCACGCTGCTTGCCATGCGGCGCGCAGTGGCGGGCCTGGCGCTTCGGCCAACGGCGGTGTGGGTCGACGGCAATCGCAGCCCGGGTATTACCGGCCCCTTGCGCTGTGTGGTGGGCGGCGACGGGCAGGTGCCGGCGATCAGCGCGGCCTCCGTGATCGCCAAGGTGGCCCGCGATCGTCAGATGGCCGATCTCGACGCGCAGTTTCCGGGCTATGGCCTGGCCGCGCACAAGGGCTATGGCACGCCGTTTCATCGCGAAGCCCTGCAGCGCCTTGGGCCCACGCCGATTCATCGCACCAGTTTTGCGCCGGTGGCTCGTGCCGCGGGTGCCGGTCAGCGTACGCTGGATCTTGGGTGACGCCGCGGCGTCCCGTTGATCGACCCACGCTCGACCGACAACTCTTGACCGATTGCCCCTCGACCGACTGACCCTGAGCCGATATGCAAAGCCCGTTCGTCCATCTCCGTGTGCATACCGAATACTCGTTGTCCGACGGCATCGTGCGGATCAAGCCGCTCGTGAGCGCGGCGCGCGAGGCCGGAATGCCGGCGGTGGGGGTCACCGACAACGTGAACCTCTTCGGCATGGTCAAGTTCTACAAGGCCGCCCTGGGCGCGGGCATCAAGCCGATCGTGGGCGTGGATCTGTTGATCGACGAAGGCGACGAGCCGGCCACACGTCTGACGCTGTTTGCCCAGAACAGCACGGGCTATCGCAATATCTGCGAGCTGTTGAGCCGGGGCTATCTGCACGGCCAGAGCAAGGCCGGGGTGCTGTGCAAGCGCCAGTGGGTCATCGACTACGCCGACGGGCTGATCGCGCTGTCGGGCGGCATGGCCGGCGACGTGGGTAGCGCACTTCTGGCCGGCAAGAATGATGTGGCCCGTCAGCGTGCCCGTGATTGGCAGGCGGTATTCGGCGATCGTTATTATCTGGAAGTGACCCGCTGTGGGCGCACGGGTGAGGCCGGCTGGCTGGCCGAGACGGTCGGGCTGGCCCTTGCACTGGACGTGCCGATCGTGGCCACCAATGACGTGCGTTTCCCCACCCGTGACGATTTCGATGCCCACGAAACCCGGGTGGCCATCCACGGCGGTTATACCCTGGCTGACCCGCGCCGGCCGAAGATCTACTCACCCGAGCAGTATCTGAAGACACCGGAGGCGATGGCCGAGCTGTTTTCCGATCTGCCGGAAGCCTTGGAGAACTCGGTCGAGATCGCGCGGCGTTGCAATCTCACGCTCACCCTGGGCGAGAACGTACTGCCGGATTTCCCGGTGCCGGCCGAGCACAACACCGATTCGTTTCTGCGTGCCGAGTCCGAGGCCGGGCTGGCCGATCGTTTGGACAATCTGTTTCCCGACGCCGACGAGCGCGCCAAACACGTCGAGGAATACCAGCATCGTTTGGATCACGAGCTGGGCGTGATCGCCACCATGGGCTTTCCGGGTTACTTCCTCATCGTGGCCGATTTCATCCGCTGGGCGCGTGAGAACGGCGTGCCGGTCGGGCCCGGCCGTGGCTCGGGCGCGGGCTCGCTGGTGGCCTATGCGCTGGGCATCACCGATCTCGATCCGTTGGCCTATGACCTGCTGTTCGAGCGGTTTCTGAACCCCGAGCGTGTGTCCATGCCCGACTTCGATGTCGATTTCTGCATGGACGGGCGCGACCGCGTCATCGAATACGTGGCCCAGGCTTATGGCCAGGAAAAAGTCAGCCAGATCATCACCTACGGCACGATGGCGGCCAAGGCGGTGGTGCGCGATGTCGGCCGCGTGCTGGGCCATCCGTATGGCTTTGTCGATCGTATCGCCAAGCAGGTGCCGTTCGCCCCGGACATGACGCTGACCCGCGCGCTGGAAGAATCCGAAGAGCTGCGAACCTCGCGCGAGGACGAAGAGGTCGGCTACTTACTGGATCTGGCGCTGAGCCTGGAAGGTATCTCGAGAAACGCGGGCAAGCACGCCGGCGGCGTGGTCATCGCCCCCTCGGATCTGAATGATTTCACGCCGCTGTTCTGTGAGCCGGGCGGCACCAACCGCGTCACCCAGTTCGACAAGGACGACGTCGAGGCCGTGGGCCTGGTCAAGTTCGACTTTCTGGGCCTGCGCACGCTCACCATTATCGACAACGCCGTGCAGGTGGCCAATCGACGGCTCGAGGCCGCCGGGCGTGAGGCCATCGACGTGCGTCATATCGCCCTCGATGACAAGGCCTCGTTCGAGCTGCTGAAAAAAGGCGATACCACGGCCGTCTTCCAGCTCGAGTCCTCGGGCATGCGTCGCTTGATCAAGCGTCTGCAGCCGGCCGAATTCGAGGACATCATCGCCCTCGTGGCGCTCTATCGGCCCGGGCCGCTCGAATCCGGCATGGTCGAGGATTTCATCGATCGCAAGCATGGCCGGGCTAAGGTGGTTTATCCGCATCCCAGTCTGGCCGAGGTGCTTGAGCCGACCTACGGCGTGATCCTGTATCAAGAGCAGGTGATGCAGATTGCGCAGGTGTTGGCCGGTTATTCGCTGGGCGCGGCTGACCTGCTGCGCCGCGCCATGGGCAAGAAAAAGCCCGAAGAGATGGCCAAGCAGCGCGACGGCTTCGTCAAGGGCGCGGTCGATAACGGTATCGAAGAGGACACGGCGGCCTATATCTTCGACCTGGTCGAGAAATTCGCCGGTTATGGCTTCAACAAATCGCACTCGGCGGCTTATGCGCTGGTTTCGTATCAGACCGCGTGGCTGAAGACCCATTTCCCGGCCGACTTCATGTCCGCGGTGCTCTCCGCGGATATGGACAACACCGACAAGATCGTGATCATGATCGATGAATGTCATCGATTGGGCATCACGGTGGCCCCGCCGGACGTCAACGCCTCGGAGTACAATTTCTCCGTGGTCGATGACGCCACGATTCGCTACGGGCTGGGCGCGATCAAGGGCCTGGGCAAGGGCGCGATCGACACGGCCCTGGCCGAGCGCGGGACAGGCGGCGCCTACGCCAATCTCTATGATTTCTGTCGACGCGTGGATACGGCCAAGATCAATCGCCGCGCGTTGGAGGCCATGGTCAACGCCGGCGCGCTGGACTCGCTGGGGCCCAACCGTGCCAGTCTGCTGGGCGGCCTGGCTCGGGCGCTGGCCGCGGCCGACCAGGATCGCTCGGCGGCCAACGTCGGCCAGAACGATATGTTCGGCCTGGCCGAGACTCCGGACACCGCGGGCCCGCCACTGGAGACCCTGGCCGATGCGCCCGAGGACGAGCGCCTGAAGGCCGAGCGCGACGTGCTGGGCTTGTATCTGACCGGGCACCCCATCAAGGCCTGGGAAGACGAGCTGGCCGACATGACCCACGGCAAGATCGCCGATCAGGTCGCGGCCATGCCACGTCCGGAGGAGGGCGGCGGGCGACGTCGCGAGCGCAAGAGCGCAGTCGTGGCCGGGCTGGTGGTCGAGCTGCGGCGCATGAAAAAAGGCAAGCGCATCATCGTGGTGCTCGATGATGGCTCGGGCCGGATCGAATGCCCGCTGTTCGAGGACAAAGCCGCCGAGTACGGCCCGTTGCTACAAGCCGACAAATTGGTGATCGTCGAAGGCAGCCTGTCCTACGATGATTTTTCCGACGGGTTTCGCCTGAACGCCAACCACGTCATGGATATCGAAGGCGCGCGGGCGGCCTATGCCAGCCGTATTCTGTTACAGCTACAGGCCGAAGGGCGTAACGATATAGACGGGCTGGTGGATCACCTGGCCGGCTGTATTGATCGTTACAAGGCCGATGCCGGCTGTGATGTCGTCGTGCGCTATGCCAACGACACGGCGCGCGCGGTGCTCACTCTCGGCGAGACACGGCTTGCTCTTTGCGACGGTCTGCTCACGGATCTGCGCGCGCTGGTGGGTGCGGATCACGTGCAAGTGCGTTATCGTCGCGCCCAGTCCGGCTCGTAACCCACTCACGCAACAACCGCTGATACCGATGGCGCAGAAAAACCTCGATTATCTCGATTTCGAACAGCCGATCGCCGAACTTCAGGAGAAGATCGAGGAACTGCGTTTCGTCGCCGACGGCAGTGAGGTCAATCTCTCGGAAGAGGTCCAGCGCCTGGAGGACAAGCGCCGTGGCCTGACCGAGCAGATCTTCTCCAAGCTGTCGACCTGGCAGGTCGCTCAGATGGCGCGCCACCCGCTGCGCCCGTATACCCAGGATTACATCGACGGCATGATCGATGAGTTCGTGGAGATGCACGGTGATCGTGCCTATGCCGATGATGCCGCCATCATCGGCGGGGTGGGCCGCCTGGCCGGCGAGCCGGTGATGATCATCGGCCACCAGAAAGGCCGGGATACCAAAGAAAAGATCCATCGCAACTTCGGCATGCCACGCCCCGAGGGGTATCGCAAGGCGCTGCGCCTGATGAAGACCGCCGAGCGCTTCAACCTGCCGGTCATCACCTTCATCGACACGCCGGGCGCCTATCCCGGCATCGGCGCCGAGGAGCGCAACCAGTCCGAGGCCATCGCGCGCAACCTGTTCGAAATGGCCAAGCTGCGCGTACCGGTGATCTGTACCGTGGTCGGCGAAGGCGGCTCGGGCGGGGCGCTGGCCATCGGCGTGGGCGACGTGCTGCTGATGATGCAATACAGCATCTACTCCGTGATCTCGCCCGAGGGTTGTGCCTCGATCCTTTGGAAATCCGCAGCCAAGGCTGAAGAAGCGGCCGAGGCAATGAAGGTTTCCTCGGTGGATCTCGAACGCTTGAAGCTGGTGGATGAGGTGCTCAAGGAACCACTCGGCGGCGCCCATCGTGACCCCGCCGGTCTCATGGCGCACTTCAAGGAGCGCTTGGTCGACGAGCTGGCCCGACTACGCGCCATGTCGATCGACGAGCTGCTGGAAACCCGCTACCAGCGATGGATGGCCTTCGGCGATTTCAAGACGACCGGGTGACCGATCTGGCGGCGGCGCTTCGTGCGCTGCCGGACGACGCTAGGCGCGTTGTCGTCGGGTTCAGCGGCGGGCGTGATTCGGCCACGTTGCTGCATGTCTGTTGTCAGATCTTTGAACCTCGGCGCGTGCTTGCGCTGCACGTTTGTCACGGCCTGGAAACGGCGGCCGCGGATTGGGCAGCGTTCTGTGCCGAGTGTGCCCGGGCCTATGGCATCGCGTTCAAGCGGTTTGATGTGGCGGTCGATGTGCATGCTGCCGGGCTCGAAGCCGGTGCCCGCGCGGCACGCTACGGCGCGATCGGCGATTGGCTGAACGCTGATGATGTCCTTGTCACTGCCCACCACGCCGAAGATCAGGCCCAGACGGTTCTGATTCAGGCATTGCGCGGAGCCGGGGTGCGCGGCCTGGCCGGCATGCCGGCCTGGCGCGCGCTGGGCGCCGGGCGCCATTGGCGGCCCTGGCTGACGATCGCTGCGGCCGATATTGCGGCCCACGCTGAAACAGCCGGCCTGGCCTGGGTCGATGATCCCAGCAACCATGATCCGGCGCGTGATCGCGGCTATCTGGACGCCGAGATCTGGCCGGCGCTGCTCGCCGGCTGGCCGGCCGCGGCGCGCATGCTCTCGCGCGTTGGCGAACGCGCCAGCGAGGCCCGCGAGGCGCTGGATCAGCTGGCCGCGATCGATCTGGCTGCCGCGCGGGTGGCCGATGATCGATTGTCGATTGCTGTTTTGGCCGCGCTGTCATCGCCGCGGCGCCGCGAGACCCTGCTGGCCTGGTGTCGCGCGCGTGGCGTCTCATTGCCCGACCCGGCCCGGCTCGATGAGATCGAGCGGCTTTTGTTCTGTCGAGAGCACAACAGCCCCCGGGTACGCGTGGCTGATCACGATATCCGGCGTTTCGACGGCCAGTTGTTCTTGATGGCCGCGCTGGGCGCGCCGCCGGATCCGGCCACGCGTCTTGCCTGGTCGGCCCGGAGCGAACTCGTCCTGCCCGGCGATGCCGGCCGGCTCGTTGTCGCCGGCAAAACCGTCGATGACCACGATCTGATCGTTGGCTTTCGTCGCGGCGGCGAACGGCTGATCCGCGGCGACGGGCACAGCCAGCCGCTCAAGGATTTTTGCCAGCAGCGACGAATTCCGCCCTGGATTCGCGCGCGGCTGCCGTTGATCTATCAGGGGGATCGTCTCGTGGCCGTGGCCGATCGCTGGATCGCGCCCGGGCTGTCCGATGCGCTGGCCGGCGTTCTAGCTCGTATCGGGTGGCGGCCCGGACTGACAGGCGACTAATTTCGCGTTGTTCGCCCAACGGCTTTGGGCTAGCATGCGCAGCACGCCACCCCGTAGATCGATCGCGCGCATGTCAGGGCACGCCAACGGCACTCGTTATATTTTCGTCACCGGCGGGGTTGTCTCCTCGCTAGGCAAAGGCATTGCCGCGGCCTCGCTCGGCGCGCTGCTCGAGGCACGGGGGCTGTCGGTCTCGGTGATCAAGCTCGACCCGTATCTCAACGTGGATGCCGGCACCATGAGCCCGTTCCAGCACGGCGAGGTCTATGTGACCCGCGACGGCGCGGAAACGGATCTGGATCTGGGCCATTACGAGCGGTTTCTGAAAACCCGTACGTCGCGCCTGTCGAACTTCACCACCGGCCAGATCTACAACAACGTCATCAACAAGGAACGCCGCGGCGATTACCTGGGTGGCACGGTGCAGGTCATCCCGCACATCACCGACGAGATCAAGCGCTGTATCCTCGAAGGCGGTGAAGGCGCGGATATCTGTCTGGTCGAGATCGGCGGCACGGTCGGCGATATCGAATCCCTGCCGTTTCTGGAGGCCATCCGGCAATTCGCCGTGGAACTGGGCCATGACCGGGTGCTGTTCATGCACCTCACGCTCGTGCCTTATATCCCCTCCAGCCAGGAAATGAAGACCAAGCCCACGCAGCACTCGGTCAAGGAGCTGCGCTCGATCGGCATCCAGCCCGATATCCTGGTCTGTCGCACGGACCGGCCGCTGCCGGAGAACGAGCGCCGCAAGATCGCGCTGTTCACCAACGTGCACGATCGCTCGGTCATCGCGGCCCAGGACGTCGACGATATCTACAAGATGCCGAGCCTGTTGCAGCGCCAGCATCTGGATGATCTGGTCATCGGCCATTTCGGCATCGAGGCCCCCGAGGCGGATCTGTCCAACTGGGCGGCCCTGGTGGATGCCCGTATCGGTCAGGATGTGACCGTGCGCGTGGCCATGGTCGGCAAGTACGTCGACCTGGCCGATGCTTACAAATCGGTCAACGAAGCGCTGTCTCATGCCGGACTGCATACGGCCACCCGCGTCGATATTGACTATGTCGATTCAGAAAGCGTTGCCCGCGAGCCCGAACGCGCGCTTTCAGACGTGGATGCCATCCTTGTACCTGGCGGCTTCGGCGAGCGCGGCATCGAGGGCAAGATCGCAGCCGCACGCTATGCGCGTACCCACGGCGTGCCGTATTTCGGCATATGTCTGGGCATGCAGGTCGCCTGTATCGACTATGCCCGCGATGTGGCCGGCCTGTCCGGTGCCCACAGTACCGAATTCGCCCCCGATGCGGTCGATCCGATCATCGCGCTGGTCACCGAATGGATGGATGCCGGCGGTATGCGCCAGATCCGCGATGAGAACGCCGATCTGGGCGGCACCATGCGCCTGGGCGAGCAGCGCTGCATCGTGGCGCCGGATACGCTGGCCCACCGTTGTTACGCGGCTGATGAGATCCACGAGCGGCATCGGCATCGCTACGAGTTCAACAACCATTATCGCGACCGCCTGGCCGAGGCCGGGCTGACGTTTTCGGGCTACTCGGCCGAGGATGATCTGGTGGAGATCGTGGAGATCGCTGATCACCCGTGGTTCCTCGGGTGTCAGTTCCATCCGGAGTTCACCTCCACGCCGCGCGCCGGCCATCCGTTGTTCATGGGCTTCATCGCCGCGGCCCGGGCGTTCAGCCAGGCACGCCGTGGCGAGGCGAGCGTCTGATGCGGATCGCGGATTTCGAAGTGGGCCTCGATCAGCCCATGTGCCTGATCGCCGGACCGGACAGCCTGGAATCTCGTGAGTTGGCCCTCGACGTGGCCGGGCACGTGGCCGAAATCTGTCGCGAACTGGGCATCGGCTATGTCTTCAAGGGCTCGTTCGACAAGGCCAATCGCAGCTCGCACGCGAGCTATCGCGGGCCGGGTATCGATGAAGGCTTGGCCACCCTGGCCGAGGTGAAAAAACAGATCGGCGTGCCGGTGACCACCGATGTTCACGTCGAAGCCCAGGCCGCACCCGTGGCCGATGTCGTCGATCTGATCCAGACGCCAGCGTTTCTGTGTCGCCAGACAGACTTCATTCAGGCCGTGGCCGCAGCCGGCGTGCCGGTCAATATCAAGAAAGGGCAGTTCCTGTCGCCGGGCGAAATGTCGGGCGTGGTGGCCAAGGCACGCGAGGCCGGCAATGATTCGGTGATGGTCTGCGAGCGCGGATTTTCCTTCGGCTACAACAATCTTGTTGTCGATATGCGCGGCCTGGCGCTCATGCGGGCCACCGGGGCGCCGGTGATCTTCGACGCCACGCATTCGGTTCAGCTGCCCGGTGGCCTCGGCCATGCGTCGGGCGGGGCGCGCGAGCATATCGGCGTGCTCGCGCGCAGTGCCGTGGCTGCGGGCGTATCCGGCGTGTTCGCCGAAACCCATCCGAATCCGGAGGCCGCGCTTTGCGACGGCCCGAACGCATTGCCGCTGTCGCATATGCGAGAGTTCGTCGAAACACTCGTCGCACTTGATACAGTGGTGAAAAAGCGGCCGTTCCTTGAGGATAGTCTGAAATAACTCAGATATCGCGACTGATTGAAAGGCTTGCCTGACTGGCGAGCTTTTTGCCTGTTTTTATCAACGATTCAAGTCTTTGTAGCCTATGTCCAAGATCTCCAGTACACGCGGTTATCAGGTCATCGACTCACGCGGTAACCCCACGGTTGCCGTACGCATCGAGCTAGACAGCGGTGCGACCGGCACGGCCATGGTGCCCTCGGGCGCCTCGACCGGCAGCCTGGAAGCCGTCGAGCTGCGCGATAACGAACCGACCCGTTTCCTCGGCAAGGGCGTGACCCGTGCGGTCGCCAACGTCAACGGCGAGATCGCAAAGAAAATCAAGGGCTTCGAGGCCGACGACCAGGCGGGCCTCGACAAGATGCTCATCGATCTGGACGGCACGGACAACAAGGCACGTCTGGGGGCCAATGCGCTGCTGGGTGTCTCGCTTGCCGCGGCCCATGCGGCGGCCAACGATGCCAACAAGGGGCTGCACGCGTTTCTCAGCCACGACGATGCCGTGCAGCTGCCGGTGCCGATGATGAACGTCATCAACGGCGGCGAGCATGCCTCGAACAACGTGGATATCCAGGAGTTCATGATCGTGCCGGCCGGCATGAGCACGTTCTCTGATGCCCTGCGGTGTGGCGCCGAGATCTTCCAGCACCTGAAAAAGCTGTTGGGCGAGCGCGGCATGTCCACTGCGGTGGGCGACGAGGGCGGCTTTGCCCCGGATCTGCCGTCGAACGCGGCCGCGCTGGAGACACTGGTCGAGGCGATCGAGCGTGCCGGCTACAAGCCGGGCGAAGAGGTGTTTCTGGGCATTGATGCCGCCAGCACCGAGTTCTACGACAACGGCACCTATCGTCTGGCCGGTGAGAACAAGGACTACGACGCCAAGGGTTTCGTGGAATATCTGGCCGGGCTCGTCGATCAGTACCCGATCATCACCATCGAAGACGGCATGGCCGAGGACGATTGGGACGGTTGGGCGCTGCTGACCGAGCGTCTGGGCGACAAGATCCAACTGGTCGGTGACGATCTGTTCGTGACCAACACCCGTATTCTGCAACGTGGCATCGAGCAGGGCATCGCCAACTCGATTCTCATCAAGCCCAATCAGATCGGCACGCTCACGGAAACGCTGCGTGCGATCGATGTGGCCACCCGCGCCGACTACACGGCCGTGGTTTCGCATCGCTCGGGCGAGACCGAGGATGCCACGATCGCCGATCTGGCCGTGGCCACGGCGGCCACGCAGATCAAGACCGGCTCGCTGTCGCGCTCTGATCGTACGGCCAAGTACAACCGCCTGCTCATGATCGAGGCCGAGCTGGGTTCGCGCGCGGTCTATCCGGGTAAAAAGGCGTTCAACGTCACGGTCTAAGCGGCCTACGCGATGCTTGAGAAACGATTCGTGTTGCCGCTGTCGCCACCATGGCCGGGCCCGCGTGCCGCGTGTGATACATGGTGAGAGATGGCGGCCCGGATCGTGGCAAGCGAGAAGCCGATTCAAGCCAGCCCGCCAAGACACAGTCGGCGCCGCTGATCGATCGTCGGCTGTTGTTTCGGGTTGCACTGGTTCTGTTGATCCTGGTGTTTCTGGGGCTGCAGTACCGCCTATGGGTCGGCGAGGGCAGCTATGCCGAGCGTCATCGCATCGAAATGCGGCGTGACGCGCTGGCCCAAGCCAACGCCAAGGCACGTTCCCGAAACGATGCCATGCAGGCCGAGGTCGATGATCTCAAGGCAGGCGACGGGGCGGCCGAGGCCCGGGCCCGAGAAGAAATGGGCATGGTCAAGTCGGGCGAGACGTTCTTCCTGACCGTCCCGGACGAAACCGGTTCATCGGCCCAACCCGCCCGCAAACGCTCGCCGACCGACGACGACTGATTTAAGGCATAGCTCAGAACGACACGGCCGTGGTCGTTTTCTGTCAGACACCAAACTGAGCTAGCGCTCAACGACCGGTGGGTTGGCGTTTGACGTATCTTTGTATTGCCTTGTCTGCGTCTATTTGCGCACGAGATGTCCGTCGCCCAGCGGCGACTGAATCTCGCATACGATCCAGAGGTCCGCTGATACGGGCCCCCACCCAAGAGAGTTTTTCGGATGCCCGAGCCCATCGTCGTCGATGTCGCTGATCTGCCGCGCGTGACGGTACCGGCCATGGCCGGGCGCTATCGCGTCGAGTCGGCTGATTTCAGAGTCGAGGAAGTTTTTGTGCATCCGCTGGACGATGCGGGTGAGCATCTCTGGCTCTGGATCGAGAAGACCGGCCTGACCACGCATCAGGCGATCGAACGTATCGCCGGCGACTGCGGTGTGGCCGCACGCCAGATCGGTTTCGCCGGGCTCAAGGATCGCCATGCCCGCACCTATCAGTGGCTGTCATTGCCGTGGCCGATCAAGGCCGAACTACCCACATGGACGGTGGCCGATGACCTGATCGTGCATGCCGCACGACGCCACGGGCGCAAGCTCAAGCGCGGGGCCCACACGGCCAACCGATTCTCTATCCGGCTGCGTGACATCACCTATCCCGAGGCCGTCGACGACGGCGAATCGTTGACCGCGCTGGCAACGCGTATCGCCAGCCAGGGTGTGCCCAACTATTTCGGTGAACAACGCTTTGGTCGCCAGGGCACGAACGTCGAGATGGCCCGTCAGGTGTTTGCCGGTAAACGCCTGCCACGTAACAAGCGCAGTATCGCGCTCTCCGCCGCACGCTCGTTCCTGTTCAACCAAGTGTTGGCCGCCCGCGTGGCGGGTGGCACCTGGGCCCGCGCGCTGGCCGGCGATGTTTTCATGCTGGCCGGTACCAACAGCGTGTTCGCCGGCAACACGACCGATGAAACCGCGCAGGCGCTGGCCGAGCGCGTGGCCAGCCGGGATATCGCCCCGACCGGGCCGATGCCGGGCCAGCTCGGCCCCCGAGCGGTCGTGCCCGAATCACCAGCCGCCGATCATGAGCAAGCGGTAGGCCAGGCCTATCCGGATCTGATCGACGGGCTCGTGGCTGCTCGGGTGGATGCGGAACGACGCTCACTGGTTTTGGCCGTCGATGATTTCCGGCTCGCCCGTGCCGGTGATGATCTGATCGTATCGTTCGGGCTGCCGGCGGGAGCCTTTGCCACCAGCGTGCTGCGCGAGCTGGGTGATTTCGTCGATGCCATGCGTATCAGATAGCGGGCTAGGACGGTTTTTGTTTCTTCAGCAGAACATAGAGCGCGCCGGTGCCGCCATCGACCGGGCGCGCCGAGACGAAGGCCAGCACCTCCTCACGGCGTGACAGCCAGCCGGCCACCTTGTTCTTGAGAACCGGCCCGCGATGGCCCGAGCGCAGCCCCTTGCCGTGGACGATACGCACGCAGCGATAACCGTTGTCCAGGGCATCGTGCAGGAACACACCCAGGCAGTGTCTGGCGACGTCCACCACCATGCCGTGCAGATCGATTTCTGCCTGGCAACGATAATGCCCGCGCCTCAGTCGTCGCACCACGCCGTGCTGGATACCCTCCTGACGGTGCACCAGATCATCGCCGGTTTCGATATCCGGATCGGGCGGGGCATCGTCGAGCAGCTCGGCCATCACCGCGGCTTCGTCGGCTTCGCGCATAATCGGCTGCGTCGAGGGCAACGTCTTTTCCGGGCGGCGTTTGCGATTGGTCGTGACCGTTGCCACCGCGCCGACGGCATCGCGAAACACGGCGCTCTCGTCGTCGGACAGGGTATTCCGGGCCGGGCGATGTCGGGGTTTGTTGCGAGATTTCGTCACAGCCTTTCTCGTCCTGTGCCTCGAACACGGGTTGCGCCGCGGGCCTGGCCACACGAGCCGGCCAAAGCAGCGGTCGGTACGTTATGCTAACCGGGTACTTGCGTGCCTGCACGCCTCACTGACCCCAGCGAAAAGAGAACATGCGTTTATTGCTGAGCAATGATGACGGCTGTCATGCGCCCGGCCTGGCCGCGCTGCGCACCGCGATCACCGCGGTCTGCGACGATGTCATCACGATCGCCCCGGACCGTAACCGCAGCGGGGCGTCCAATTCGCTCACGCTGGATCGGCCGTTACGGGTTCAGGACGTTGCTGAAGGCGTGTTCAGCGTTGATGGCACGCCCACCGACTGCGTGCATCTGGCCACCACTGGCCTGCTGGATCGCGAGGCCGATATGGTCATCTCCGGCATCAACGCCGGGGCGAACATGGGCGACGACGTGCTGTATTCCGGCACCGTGGCCGCAGCGACGGAGGGCCGCTCGCTGGGCCTGCCGGCGATCGCGGTCTCGCTGACTGGCGAGACCTTCACGCATTTCGATACGGCCGGTGCCGTCACCGCGCGTCTGTTCGAGTGGATACGGCGTCATCCGCTGCCCAACGACACGATTCTCAATGTCAATGTGCCGGATGTTCCCGAGGCCGAGCTGGCTGGCTTTCGAGCCACGCGCCTGGGCAATCGGCATCGCGCCGAGCGGCTCATTGAAGACCGGGATCCGCGCGGGCGTCGGCTGTACTGGATCGGCCCGGCCGGCGGCGAGGCCGATGCCGGGCCGGGCACGGATTTTCATGCCGTGGCCCAGGGTTTCGTCTCGATCACGCCCTTGCAGATCGATCTGACCCGTCATGCCAGCCTCGAGCCGCTGACCGGCTGGCTCGACGGTCTGTGAGCGATACGTTCGACAAGCATCCGCATGTCCGCGGTTATGGCATGGCCAGCGCGCGCAGCCGGGCCCGTCTGCTTGATCGCCTGGAAGCACTCGGCATCACCGATATCCGCGTGCTGGAGGCCATGGGCCGCGTGCCGCGGCATCGGTTCGTCGACGAGGCGATGAGCAGCCGGGCCTACGACGATACGGCGCTGCCGATCGGCTACGGCCAGACTATCTCGCAGCCGTATGTCGTGGCCCAGATGACCACGCTCGTTCTGGCTTATGGCTTGCCGGGCAAGATTCTTGAGATCGGTACCGGCAGCGGCTATCAGGCGGCCGTGCTGGCCGAGCTGGTAGACGAGGTATACACAGTCGAGCGGGTCGAGCCGCTGCATAACCTGGTGCGTCGGCGTCTTGCCGATCTGGGCTATCGCAACGTGCGGGCACGCCTGGCATCGTCCGGCGTGCTGGGCCTGCCCAACTACGGCCCGTTCGACGTGATCATCGTGACCTGTGGTGCGGCCCAGCTGCCGGAGACGCTGTGCGAACAGCTGGCCGAGGGCGGGCGCATGATCGTGCCCGTGGGCGAGTCGGGCGGCCAGCGGCTGGTGGTGGTGCGCCGCCAGGGCGATCATTTTTCCAAGGAGTTTCTCGACGCCGTGAGTTTCGTACCCCTGATCGAGAATGACCGCTGATGTGGCAACGTCTGTATCGCTGGACCGTGGCCCGGGCCGCGCATCGCACGGCCCCGCGCTGGCTGGCCGGCCTGTCGTTCATCGAAAGCTCGTTCTTTCCGATTCCGTGTGATGTGCTGCTGGCCCCGATGACGCTGGCCCGGCCGGAGCGGGCCTGGCGATATGCCGCGATTGCGACCCTGTTTTCGGTGGCCGGCGGGGCGTTGGGCTATCTGATCGGCCTGTTCTTCATCGACCAGCTCTTGCCGTGGTTGTCGGAGCTGGGTTACGCCGCCCGTTACGATACGGTGCGTCACTGGTTCGTGGATTACGGCTTCTGGGCCGTGTTGTTGGCCGGTGTCTCTCCGGTCCCCTATAAGCTGTTCACGATCGCCGCCGGCGCGCTGTCGATGCCGATCCTGGTGTTCCTGTTGGCCTCGGCGGTGGGGCGGGCGCTACGGTTTTTCATCGTCGCCGGCCTGGTCCGCGCGGTGGGGCCGGTTTTCGAGCAGCGATTTTTGAAGTATCTGGACTGGATCGGGTGGAGCTTCGTGGCGTTGGCGATCATCGTGTACCTCGCCATACGGCTATTTTGAACTGGACTCCGGCGGAGACAAGACATGAATCCAGGGCGTCTTTGCAGCACGTGGGCGATCGGTCTGGCACTGGCCGCAAGTGTCTCGGCCTGTTCGGTCGACCGCGCGATGCGCGCCGATACCTACACCGTGGCCCGCGGCGATACGCTCTCCGAAATCGCCCAGCGCTTCAACGTCGACTGGCATGAGCTGGCGCGCTGGAACCGCATCGATGCGCCTTATCGGCTTTCGGTCGGCCAGACGCTCTATTTGAAGCCGTTCCCGCCGATCGACTATGCCCGTTTCGAATCCGGTGACGCCTCATCGCGGGGTCGGCCGGTCGAACCCAGCGCACCGCGGCGGGCGAGCCGGACATCGCCGGCGCCGCAACCAGCGCCACCGCGGCCGGCACGCCGTGGAGACACCACGCCGCCCGGTCAGGCGCCGCGTGTGGATCCATCCGAGTCGACCGAGCCGCCGGCGCCGTCTGCCGGCGCCGACGTATCGACGCCCGCCACCAGCTCGGTCGAGGAAAGCCGTGATGAGCAGGCCGCACGGTCCAGCGAAATCGCCCAGGCCACGGATCAGAGCGCCAGCGACCAATCGACAATCAAGGCCGGCGGCCCGTCCGAAGACGGCTGGCAATGGCCGGCGACCGGCAGCCTGTATCGCAGCTACGGCGATGAGGAACGCGGCCGCGGCATCGAAATCACCGGCAACTCGGGCAGCGCGATCTATGCGGCCTCCAGCGGCACGGTGGTCTATAACGGCACGGGCCTGAAAGGCTACGGCCAGCTGATCATCATCAAGCACGACACTCACTATCTGTCGGCCTACGGTTTCGTGCGCGACAGCCGAGTGAGCCAGGGTGAAACAGTAGCCGCGGGCCAGCAGATCGCTGAAATGGGCCTTGGCCCGGGCAACAAGCCCTTGCTGCATTTCGAAATCCGGCGCGACGGCAAACCGATCGATCCCGAGGACCGGCTGCCCAAGCGTTGATGCGACAACCTAGTGCCGGATGCCCGAATCTGGCAGACTCGCGGATTCGTTGCACGGCGTGTTCTCGTCGTGTTGTGTTCGGCTGAAATCCCTTGAGTCGTCATGGCCACCATCTCGTCGAAATCCAACTTCGCACGTATCAACCGGCTGCCGCCGTACGTGTTCGCGATCATCAACGACCTCAAGCAGGACGCGCGAGCGCGTGGCGAAGACATCATCGATTTCGGCATGGGCAATCCGGATCAGCCGACACCCACGCATATCGTGGACAAGCTGACCGAAACCGCCCAGCGCGGCGATACACATCGTTATTCGGTGTCCAAGGGCGTGCCCCGGCTGCGCAAGGCGATTACCGACTGGTATGCCCGGCGTTTTGACGTGACGCTCGCCCCGGACACCGAGGCCATCGTGACCATGGGCTCGAAGGAAGGCCTGGCGCATCTGATGCTGGCGATTCTCGAGCACGGCGATCAGGTGCTCGTGCCCAACCCGGCCTATCCGATCCACACTTATGGGGCGGTGATCGCCGGGGCGGACGTTCGTCATGTGCGGGCCATGCCCGATACCGATTTCTTCGCCGAGTGCGAGAAAGCGATCAAGGAAAGCTGGCCGCGGCCGAAGATGCTGCTGCTCAATTTCCCCTCCAACCCGACGACCCAGGGCGTGGATCTGGCGTTCTTCGAGCGCATGGTGGCGCTGGCCAAGGAATACGATCTGTGGATCGTGCAGGATCTGGCTTATGCCGATCTGGTCTTCGACGGCTATGAAGCCCCCTCGATCCTGCAGGTCGAGGGCGCCAAGGATGTGGCCGTGGAGTGTTTCACGCTGTCCAAGAGCTACAACATGCCGGGCTGGCGCGTGGGGTTCATGTGTGGCAACCCCGAGCTGATCGCCGCTCTCGGGCGCATGAAATCCTATCTGGACTACGGCATGTTCACGCCGGTACAGGTGGCCGCCATCGCGGCCTTGAACGGCCCGCAGGAGTGCGTGGACGATATCCGCGAGCTTTATCGCGAGCGCCGCGATATTCTGTGTCGCGGTCTGAACGATATCGGCTGGGCGGTCACGCCGCCCAAGGCCACGATGTTCGTCTGGGCCGAGATCCCGGCGTTTTATCAAGAGATGGGCTCTCTGGAGTTCACCAAGAAGCTGTTGGCCGATGCTCACGTGGCGGTCTCGCCCGGTATCGGCTTTGGCGAATACGGCGATACACATGTGCGCTTCGGCCTGATCGAGAACGATCAGCGCACGCGTCAGGCGCTGCGTAACATCAAACGGATGTTCAAACGCGACGGTCTCGTCGCGGCATAAACCAACAAAGGCAGAGTGACGATGATGGATGCGGTCAAGGTCGGCGTGCTCGGCCTCGGCACCGTGGGTGCCGGTGTGGTCAATCTTCTGGCGCGTAACGGCGACGAAATTGCCCGGCGTGCCGGGCGTGAGATTCGTGTCACGCGGGCGGCCGTACGGAATCTGGAGGCTCCGCGCGAATGCGCCACGGCCGATATCGATCTGGGAACCGATTGCCACTCAATCGTCACCGATCCCGAGATCGACGTGGTGCTGGAGCTGATCGGCGGTGAAACCGAAGCCTATGATCTGGTCATGGCCGCGATCGCCAACGGCAAGCATGTGGTCACGGCCAACAAGCATCTCATAGCCCTACACGGCAACGAGATATTCGCGGCAGCCGATGCGGCCGGCGTGGTGGTTTCGTTCGAAGCGGCTGTCGCCGGCGGTATCCCGATCATCAAGGCGATCCGTGAATCGCTGGCCGCCAACCGTATCGAATGGGTGGCCGGCATCATCAACGGCACGGGCAACTTCATCCTGTCGCAGATGAACTTCGAGGATGTCTCTTTCGATGAAGCCCTGGCCGATGCCCAGGCCCGTGGTTTCGCCGAGGCCGATCCGACCTTTGACGTCGAGGGCATCGATGCGGCCCACAAGCTGGCCATCATCGGCAGCATCGCCTTCGGTATCCCGTTGTCATTCGACAAGATCGTGACCGACGGTATCCGACGGATCTCGGCCGACGATATCGAATACGCCGCCGAGCTGGGATATCGGGTCAAGCATCTGGGCATCGCCCAGCGTCAGCCCGAGGGTGTTTCCATGCGTGTGCATCCCACGCTGGTCTCCGAGCGCGCGCTGCTGGCCAACGTCGAGGGCGAGAAGAACGCCATCATGGTCTACGGCGATGCCGTGGGGGCCACGGCTTATTACGGTGCCGGCGCCGGCGCCGGGCCCACGGCCTCGTCCGTGGTGGCGGACATGATCGATACCGCGCGCATGATGAGCGTGGACCCGGCCGGGCGCGTGCCACATCTGGCCTTCCAGCCGGATCAGATCACCGCCGAACCGGTGCTTGGCTCCGAAGACTTTGTCTGCGGGCATTATTTCCGCGTGCAGGTGGCCGATCAGACGGGCGTTATGGCCGAGGTCACACGGATTCTGGCCGAGCGCGCGATCGGCATCGAGGCGATTTTGCAAAAAGACCCGCCGCGGGATGACGAGGATGCACGCATCATCATCGTGACCAAGACCGCGAAAGAGGCCACGCTCATGGACGCGCTGTCACATATCGTGGCGCTGCCGACCACGCGCGACGGCGTGGTGCATTATCGCGTGGCCGAGTTCGAGGACTAGATGCGTTATATCAGCACGCGCGGCACTGCACCGGCCATTGAGTTCGAAGACGTCGTGCTCACCGGGCTGGCCCCGGACGGCGGCCTGTACGTGCCGGAGACGATTCCGCAGTTCAGCCACGCCGAGCTCGCCGAGATGGCGGGGCTGCCCTATACCGAAATCGCGTATCGCGTGATGCGCCCGTTCGTGGGCGATGCCATCGACGATGAAACGTTTCGGCGTATCGTTCACGAGACCTACACCGCGTTCAACCACGATGCCGTGGTGCCGCTGGTTCAGCTGTCCCATAACCACCATCTGTTGGAGCTGTTCCACGGGCCGACGCTGGCCTTCAAGGACATCGCGCTACAGCTGCTTGGCCGGCTGCTCGATCATTTCCTGGGCGCCAAGGGCGAGCAGGGTGTGATCATGGGCGCCACCTCGGGCGATACCGGCTCCGCGGCCATCGAGGGCTGCAAGCCCTGCGAAAACCTGGATATCTTCATCCTGCACCCGCACGAGCGCGTGTCTGAGGTGCAACGACGCCAGATGACCACGGTCGATGCGCCCAACGTGCACAACATCGCCATCAAGGGGGATTTCGACGATGCCCAGGCGATGGTCAAGGCCAGCTTCGCCGATCAGGCGTTTCTGGAAGGCACACGCCTGATCGCGGTCAACTCAATCAACTGGGCCCGTATCATGGCCCAGATTGTCTATTACGTGGCGGCCGGGGTGGCTCTCGGTGCGCCGCATCGCGAGGTAGCCTTCACGGTGCCCTCGGCCAATTTCGGCAATCTGTATGCCGGTTACATGGCCAAGCGCATGGGCCTGCCGGTCAAGCAGTTCGTGATCGCGACCAACGCCAACGACATCCTGCACCGTACGATCGCCGACAACGATTTCTCGCGTCGGGCTCTAGAAGCCACGCTGGCGCCGTCGATGGATATCGTGGTCTCGTCCAACTTCGAACGCCTGCTGTTCGAGGCCTACGAACGCGATAGCCACGCCGTGGCTGACCTGCTTGAGGCCTTCGGCCAGGGCCGGGCCGAGATCGATGACACGCCGCTGGCCCGCCTGCGCGACGTGTTCGCCAGTCATCGCGTGGACGACGAGACCATTCTCGAGGTCATCCGCGAGGCTCAGGCCCATACCGGTCAGCTGCTGGACCCGCACACCGCCTGTGGCTATCGCGCGGCCAACGTGGCCCGCACGGATACCACAACGCCGATGATCACGCTGGCCACGGCGCATCCGGCCAAGTTCGAGGCCGCCATCAAGCGGGCAGGCTTCGACGGGGTGCCGCTGCCCGAGGCCATGCACGACCTGATGGCCAAGGACGAGCACTACGACGTGCTCGATGCGGATCTGGCCACGGTACAGGCTTTCGTCGCCCGTCATCGCCACTGACACGCCCGGCGTGGATAGCCCCACGGCCTCGCGTATCGTCGAGCGCCGGCTGGTCGGTGATCCGGGCGCGCTTGTCGCACTCGGGCATCCGCTGCTGCAACGGATCTATGCGGCACGCGGCGTGTGTGACATGGCCGAGCTGGATTACGGTCTGGCCGGCCTGCCCGATTACTCGGATCTGGCCGGTATCGAGGCCGCGGTGGATGTTCTGGCAAAGGCCGTGGCGCGGCAGCGGGCGATTCACGTCGTGGGTGATTTCGATGCCGACGGCGCGACAAGCACCACGCTGGCCTGCGAAGCCCTGTCGAGCTTCGGCGCCCGCGTGGATTTCTTCATGCCACAGCGGGCAACGCACGGGTACGGGCTGTCGCCGCTCGTTGTATCCGCGATGCCCGCACCCGGCCCGGGCGATGTTCTGCTTACGGTCGACAACGGCATTGCGGCCGTTGCCGGGGTAGAGGCCGCGCGTGCCGCCGGCTGGCAGGTGGTCATCACCGATCATCATTTGCCTGGCGAGACGCTGCCCCCGGCCGAGGCCATCGTGAACCCGAACCAGCCCGGGTGTCGGTTTGTCTCCAAGCGCCTGGCCGGTGTGGGCGTGATCTTCTACGTGATGGCGGCCTTGCGGGCCCGCCTGGCCGCGACCGGCACCACGGGGCTGGCCTCGTTATCGAGCTATCTCGATCTGGTCGCGGTGGGCACGGTGGCCGATGTCGTGGCACTGGATCACGTCAACCGAACGCTGGTCAGCCAGGGCCTGCGGCGTATTCGAGCCGGTCGGGGCCGGCCGGGTATCAACGCGCTGGCCGAGGCGGCCGGGCGTGACTGGCGTAAACTCAGCCCCGAGGATATCGGGTTTGTCATCGGGCCCCGAATCAACGCGGCCGGCCGGCTGGACGACATGACGCTGGGCGTGAATTGCCTGCGCGCCGTCGAGAGCGGCCCGGCCCAACAGGCAGCCGAGCAGCTATCGAGCATCAACCGTGACCGGCGGCGCAGCCAGCGGCGCATGGTCGCTGATGCCGAGGCCGCGCTGGCGGCCATGCACGCCGACGGCATATCGCGCGACGGGATCGTGGTGCACGGCAAGGATTGGCACGAAGGGATCGTGGGCCTGATCGCCTCGAAGATTCGCGAGCAGCGTCATCGGCCGGTGGTGGCTTTTGCCCCGGGTGCCGGTGGCGAGTTGAAGGGCTCGGCGCGCTCGATACCGGGGGTTCATATTCGTGACGTGCTGGCAGCGGTTCAGGCCAGCCAACCAGGTTTGATCACACGATTCGGCGGCCATGCCCAGGCGGCCGGCCTGACGCTATCTTATAGCGCGTTTCCTGCGTTCATCGAAGCCTTCGATACGGCGGTGCGGGCCGTCCTGACACCAGAGCTGGCTTCACAGGCTTTTCATACCGACGGCGAGCTGGCTGCGCATGATCTCACCCTGGCCACGGCCAAGCGCCTGCGCGAAGCCGGGCCCTGGGGCGCGGGTTTCGATGCGCCGCTCTTTCACGGTGTCTTCCATGTCGTGTCGCAGCGCATCGTCGGCGAGCATCACCTCAAGCTCAAGCTCATGCCGGCCACCGGCGGGGCGACAATCGATGGGATCTGGTTCAATCACGACACGCTACTGGATGAAACCATCGGGCATCGCCTGGTCTACAAGCTCTCGGTCAATGAGTTTCGCGGCGAGGAAAAGCTCGATCTGGTGGTCGAGTATGGCCAGAGCGTTTGAACGTCGGCCGTCGTCGCAAACAACCGTCCTATTCTTTTTTTATCCGCAGATGACGCAGATTGCGCAGATGTGGAATTGGCGGGACGGCGGGTTGACGGCTGAATGATCGCTTCGGGGACGACGGCCCGCTGCGCTGTATACTGGAGAGGGTGCTTTGACTGGCTGAACTTCCATGACTTCTTGCCGGGCCGCCGGGCTGAATGCATCTGCTCGATCGCGCGCAGCACGCGTTAATTCCCGGCGGATCACCTGACGGCTCGGTAAAACAGGCGAGTGCTGTAGTGCCCATTAAAAAAGCGACGCCGGCGGCCGACGTCGCTTTTGTTCGCTGCGTTTGATGAGCGGCTAGTCGAAGCGGTCGT
The DNA here is from genome assembly GCF_003788585.1 of Salinisphaera japonica YTM-1. Taxonomy (GTDB): domain Bacteria; phylum Pseudomonadota; class Gammaproteobacteria; order Nevskiales; family Salinisphaeraceae; genus Salinisphaera; species Salinisphaera japonica. The sequence goes on from NZ_AYKG01000034.1 coordinate 40,853, forward strand.
CGCGAACTTCGACCGTGCCGTTCTCGACACGGGTCGGAAAGGTTTCGACGTCCTCATAAGCCGGCGCCGATAGGGCCTTGCCGTTCTTGATACAGAACCGTGCGCCGTGACGCGGGCAGATCACCTCGTTGCCCTCAACGTCACCGCTTGCCAGCTCGCCGCCGTCATGCGTGCACATATCCTGGATGGCGTGATATTCACCGTCCTTGTAGAACACGGCGATCATCGTGTCGTCGACATCGACGATACGGCACTGGCCATCCTTGAGTTCGCCGTCGTCGCAGACTTTGGTCCAATCGGTCATACGGTTTCCTTGTCTTAATCGAATCGCGCTGTTGCGATCAGCCGAAGATACGTTGGATGCTGCCCAGGCCGTCGATCAATGCATCGACGTCGGCCTGGGTGTTGTAGAGCGCAAACGAGACGCGCGCCGTGGCTGGCACCTCGAAACGCTCCATCACCGGCATGGCACAGTGATGACCCGTGCGAATCGCGATGCCCGACTCATCCAGAAGCGTGCCGATATCGTGGGCGTGCACGCCGTCCATCACGAACGAGATGATACCCGCCTTGCCCGGCGCAGTGCCGATGATACGCAGGCCGTCGATGGCCTCCATCGCCTCGGTGGCACGCGCCAGCAGGGCATGCTCATAGGCAAAGACTTCGGCCATATCGAACTGCTCGACATAGTCCACGGCGGCGCCGAGTGCGGCCGCGCCGGCGATATTGGGCGTGCCGGCCTCGAACTTGTAAGGGATCTCGTTATAGGTGGTCCCTGAAAACGAGACCCGCTCGATCATGTCACCGCCACCCTGATACGGCGGCATGGCCTCCAGAAGTGCGCGCTTGCCATACAACGCGCCGAACCCGGTCGGCCCGAACAGCTTGTGCGAGGACATGACATAGAAGTCGGCGTCCAACGCCTGCACGTCCACGCGGGCATGGGCCACTGCCTGGGCGCCGTCGATCAACGTCACCGCACCGGCCTGGTGGGCCGCGGCGATCATATCGGCGATCGGCAGCACGGTCCCCAACGAGTTGGAGATATGCGCGAACGCGGCGATTTTGGTTCGATCAGACAGCTTGGCCTTGAAGTCGTCCAGCGATACGCTGCCGTCGTCGCCCAGGGGCACGACCACGATTTTGGCGCCCGTGGTTTCGGCGATCATCTGCCAGGGCACGATATTGGAGTGGTGCTCCAGCTCGGTCACTAGAATCTCGTCGCCCTCGGCCAGACGCGGGCGTGCATAACACTGAGCCACGAGATTGATGCCGTCGGTGGTGCCTCGTGTAAACACGATCTCATCGCGAGAGCCGGCGTTCAGGAAAGCGGCCAGCTTGTCGCGTGCGCCTTCATACTGGGCCGTTGCCCGCTGCGACAGGGTATGAATCGCCCGGTGCACGTTGGCATTGGCGTGTCGATAGTAGGCGTCGCTTGCCTCGAGCACGGCCGTCGGCTTTTGCGTCGTGGCGGCGTTATCGAGATAGACCAGTCGCTTGCCGGAAGGTAAGGCCTCGGCGAGAATCGGGAAATCCCGGGCGGCGCGTTCTGCGTCAAACGCAGGGCGGGGCGCGGCCGTGTCTTCTCGATTGGGCATTGTCACTTGCGACATGGTCTGTCTCCGATTGGTTTACGCCAGATCGGCGAAGGCCTCGCCGCCCGGCAACTTCTTCAACAACGTCGCCTCGACATAACGTTCGATCGGGGCGATGCCGAGCTGCTCGACCAGTGCATTGGCGAAGCTGTAGGTCAGAACGGCGCGTGCGCCTTCCTCGCTGATCCCGCGGCTCTTCAAATAGAACACCGCGTCTTCGTCCAACTGGCCCACGGTCGAGCCGTGACCGGCGGTCACGTCGTCGGCATAGATTTCCAGTTCCGGCTTGGCATCGACTTCAGCCTTGTCCGAAAGCAGCAGGGCGTCGACCGAAAGATCGGAATCCGTCTTCTGGGCGTCCTTGCGAATCAGGATCTTGCCATTGAACACGCCGCGGCCATGGCCAGCCAATACACCCTTGTACTGCTCGCGAGAGATGCTGTGCTCTGTGTCGTGGTCGATCATCGTATGGTTGTCCATATGCTGACGACCGGTCGGCACGAACACGCCGTTCAAATGCACCTCGGCGTTCTGATCCACGAGCCGGCTGTTGGTGTCTATACGCGCCAAGCGCCCGCCCAGATCAAAGGCGTGGTTGAAAATCCGCGAATCGCGACGCTGCTGGCCGAAAAAAGCCGAGACGTGATAGCCGCGCTCGGATTCTTCCTGCAGGCGCACCCGCTTGAGCTGGGCGTTGCGGCCCATGACCGCTTCGGTCACGACGTTGGCGAAATACGCCTTGTCGCCCAAGCCGATCGCGTGCTCGACGATCGTGGCCTGGCTGTTTTCACCAAAGACATAGCGATGACGCACCTGCGTCATGCGGTCATCGTGGGCGCCCGAGGACACACAGATGATATGCAACGGTTTTTCCAGCACTGCGCCCGAGGCCGTCTCGACGTAGGCACCGTCGGTAAAGAAAGCGGCGTTCATCGCGGCAAGGCTGCCAGGTTCGTCGTCGACTTCCTGTGCCTTGACGCCGACACCGGCGTTATCACGCAGATGATCGGCGAAAGAGCGCACGGTCACACCGGCAGGCAGATCGTTCAAATCGGACAGCCCGGCATTGAAATAACCGTCGACCAGGACCAGGCGATGGGCTTCAAAGCCCTTGGGCATGAACGCATCCAGTGCGCTCTTGTCGATCGCTGCCGACTCATCGTTGATCTCGAACCGGCGTTTTTCGACGGCGGCGAGGCTGGTGTATTTCCACTCCTCGTCCCGAACGGTCGGGAACCCCGTTTCCGCGAAACGCTTGAGTTCGGTCGAGCGGACACGCTTGGAATCGTCGCTACCCGGCAGGTCACGCTCGATGCGCGAGAACTCTGCCAGATAGTGATCGATGCTCGGATCGATTTGTTCTGCAGCACTCATGATGTCGCGGCAGCCTCATCGGTTTCGAGATTGGCATAGCCTTCGGCTTCGAGCGTATCGGCCAGCTCGGGGCCGCCCGAACGCACGATCTGGCCCTGATACAAGACGTGGATACGGTCGGGCACACAGTGCTCGAGCAGACGCTTGTAGTGGGTGACCAGTACGACCGAACGCTCAGGCGAGCGCAGACGGTTGATACCGTCGGAGACCACTTTCAGCGCGTCGATATCCAAGCCGGAGTCGGTCTCGTCGAGAATGGCGAGATTCGGCTCAAGCATGAGCATCTGGAAGATCTCGTTGCGTTTCTTCTCACCGCCCGAGAAATCTTCGTTGACGCCACGCTTGGCCATTTCCATGCTCATGCCGACGTGATCGATCTTCTCCTGGGCCATCTGCATGAAATCCACGGCATCGATCTCGGGCTCGCCGTGATACTTGCGACGCGCGTTGAGCGCAGCGCGCAGGAGATAGAGATTGGACACACCGGGAATCTCGACCGGGTACTGGAAGCCCAGGAACACGCCTTCACAGGCTCGCTCATCGGGATCCATCTCGAGCAGTTCCTGACCCTTGTAGGTCACGCTGCCCTGTGTGACTTCATACTCTTCGCGCCCGGCCAGGATGCTGGCCAGCGTCGATTTGCCCGAGCCGTTGGGGCCCATGATGGCGTGTACTTCGCCATCGGGAATCTCGAGATCGACGCCGCGAAGGATGGGTTTGCCTTCGACCTCGGCGTGCAGATTCTTGATTGAAATCATATTCGTTATCGACTGTTTGAATTAAGACAGGCCCGCATCAATGCGATGCGGGCCCGGCGAAAAGAGCATGAATGGCGGCGATCAGCCGACGGCGTTTTCCAGCGTCACGTTCAGCAGCTTCTGTGCCTCGACGGCGAACTCCATCGGGAGCTCCTTGAACACGTCCTTGCAGAAGCCGTTGACGATCAGGCTGACCGCGTCCTCTTCCGAGAGCCCGCGTTGCAGGCAATAGAACATCTGGTCTTCACCAATCTTGGAGGTGGTGGCCTCGTGTTCAAGTTTGGCGGTGCTGTTCTTGGACTCGACGTAGGGGAATGTATGCGCCCCGCACTTGTCGCCGATGAGCAGGGAATCGCACTGGGTGAAGTTTCGTGCGTTTGTGGCACTCGGCAGAATCTTGACCAGGCCGCGGTAGGCCTGTTCGCCGCGGGCGGCCGAAATACCTTTGGCGATGATCGTGGACTTGGTGTTCTTGCCCACGTGGATCATCTTGGTGCCGGTATCGGCCTGCTGCATGCCGCGCGTCACGGCCACCGAATAGAATTCGCCAACCGAGTTGTCGCCGTTCAAGACACAGCTCGGATACTTCCAGGTGATGGCCGAGCCGGTTTCAACCTGAGTCCAGGAAATCTTGGACCGGTCGCCGCGGCAATCGCCTCGCTTGGTCACGAAGTTATAGATGCCGCCCTTGCCGTTCTCATCGCCCGGATACCAGTTTTGAACCGTCGAATACTTGATCTCGGCGTCATCTTCGGCCACGAGCTCAACGACAGCGGCGTGCAGCTGGTTCTCGTCGCGCTGCGGTGCCGTGCAGCCTTCCAGATAGGAGACATGGCTGCCTTCTTCGGCCACGATCAGCGTGCGCTCGAACTGGCCCGTGTTTTCCGCGTTGATACGGAAGTAGGTCGACAGCTCCATCGGGCAGCGAACGCCCTTCGGAATATAGACGAACGAGCCGTCGGTGAACACGGCCGAGTTCAGGCCGGCGAAGAAGTTGTCACCGCGCGGCACAACCGTGCCCAAGTGCTTTTTCACCAGTTCCGGATACTCGCGGATCGCTTCCGAGATCGAGCAGAAGATCACGCCGGCATCGGCCAGCTTGTCCTTGAACGTGGTGGCCACCGATACACTGTCAAAGACGGCATCGACCGCCACATTGCTACCGGACGTCGGATACTGCGCGCCTTCCACGCCGGCCAGCATTTCCTGCTCGCGCAGCGGGATACCCAGCTTTTCGTAGGTTTCCAGCAGCTTCGGGTCGACCTCGTCCAGGCTCTTGGGCTTGTCGGCGGCCGATTTCGGCGCCGAGTAGTAAGAGATTTTCTGAAAGTCGATCGGCGGGTAGTGCAGATGTGGCCACTTGGGCATCTTCATCTGCTTCCACTGACGGAACGCCTCCAGGCGCCAGTCAAGCATCCACTGCGGTTCTTCTTTCTTGCTGGAAATGAACCGAATAACGTCTTCATCAAGACCAGGGGCAACCGTATCCGACTCGAGATCGGTAACAAAGCCGGCCTCATACTCGCGTTCGGCTACCAGTTGTTCGACATCTTGTTCGTGTGCGGCCATAGCAACTCGAATCGTTGGTTGAAATCGTTGATGCAAACGAAAGTATAACGTGAAAGACGGTACACCCGACATCGACGACTTTCGATGCACATGATAGTGGGTTTCTATGTTGCTATTTCAAGACATAGCAAGGTGCTAACAATCTTGCGTTTATACGTGCTGTCAGGCTTTAATGGATGCTCACAATAATATTCGCAGGGAGAACCTGATGCGTAATCTTCTAGGCTTCGGTTTGGTGTTGGGTGCCGGCCTGGCCATGACCGGATGCTCGCAGATCACCGTCACCTCGGACACGATCGTCGACGGCACGGCACGTATCGCCGATGCCACGACCAACGCGGTCCAGCAGACCAGCAACGGCACGACGAACGCCAGCCGCAGCGCGTTCGCGCAGAACCACGACGCGCGTCGGAAATTCGTCGACTCGCAGTATGCGATGCTCAAGAACGAGGCCGCCCGCGGTCACGGTGAAGACCTGAACGCGCTGGCGTACATGATGCGCGCCGAAGACAAGCAGGCATTCGCGGCCCGCGTGCAGTCAAACTACGATGTGTTGTTCTCGGGTAAAGCCACCGGTGATGCATTCCTGACCCGTCTTTACGACGTGATGGGTGCGCCCAGCGACATGGCCGCGCAACAGCGCGTCGCCCAGAGCTGAGCTAACCGGACCGCAAGTGTTGCCAGACAAAAAGCCGGCTTCTGACGCCGGCTTTTTCATGCCTGTTTCATCAAGCCAACGAGACGCCTGCCCATGGCCGTGAACCATCAATGGGATGTGATCGCACCGTTTCATATCGATGTCACGGTCGCTGCCTCGGATATCGACCGGCTCGATCATGTCAATAACGCCGCGTATCTGCGTTTCATGGAACGCGCGGCCTGGGCGCATACCGAAGCCCTGGGCCTGACGTGGGAGACGTATCGCGCGCTCGATGCGGCCTGTGTGGTCCGTCGGCACGAGATCGACTATCTGGCGGCTGCGCATATCGATCAGCCGCTTCGGATCGCGACCTGGATCGAGTCCAATGACCAGCGTCTTGCCATGTGGCGACGCTTTCAGATTCGTCGCGATCTGACCGGGGCAACGATCTTTCGTGCGGCCACCCAGTACGTGACGATCACGTTATCGAACGGGCGGCCGCGGCGCATGCCGCGTGAGTTCGCCGAGGCCTATCGCGTCCATGACGGATAAGACGAGCCAGGCGCGGCGTCGTGTCGTTATCCGCTACTGCCCGGGCTGTCGCTGGCTGGCCCGCGCGGCCTGGATGGCCCAGGAGCTGTTGCAGACCTTTGAAGGCACGCTTGACGAAGTCGCCATTGCCCCGGCCGAGTCCGGGGTGTTTCAAATCTGGCTGAATGATGTCTGTCTGCACGATCGGCGCGAGGCCGGGGGCTTTCCGGAAACCAAGCCCGTCAAGCAGATGATTCGTGATGCCATCGCCCCGGATCAGGATCTTGGCCACAGTGATCGCTGATCAATCGAGCCACACCAGGCGGCATTGGTCGGGCGCGACGGACACGATCGCTGCCTGTCCGAAGCGGGCAGCCAGCGCCTGTACGAACGCGGTGTCGCCGGTCGCGATCAGCTGCCCGTATTCATCCGGCCATCGTCCGGCGGGATCGATATGCCGGGTTGCAAGGCCGGGGATGCCGGCGCTGGCAAGTTCGGCGTCCAGGGCAGCGCCGCGGCTGCGGTTGTCTATCGCCGAGTGGGCGCTTGCGCCCGGATTATCGGCGGTAATGATCCAGCCGCCGGGTACGTCAGCAACACGCCGGCACCACTCGATGATCGTGGCCGGGCCCGGGTGATCCACGTATAGATCGACTGCCGGGTTCATCGTGATGCGATAGATCGTTGCCGCGAACGCGTGGGCCAGCGGCGTGTCCGTGTCGTGCGAATAGGCCAATGGCAGGGTCCTTTCTTCTGAATTTGCGACATAAAAAAGGTTCTTCGCAGATCATCGGGATTCGAGAATGGCGGTCCGCAAATAAACGCGAATAAAACGCAAATAGAGACTACTGGCGACAGTGGTCACGTCTATTCATGCGAATCAAGTCTGCGATGAAGGCCCATGAAAGACGTCTTTCGAAATAACCCACGCGCAGCGCGCACGCGTTCGGACGGCGCGCGCCGCTTCGATGCCACATCGAACGTTATTTGCGCTCATTTGCGTTCTTTGCGGACGAGTCGCCTGCGCGGCTTGACTTCCCGCTAATCTGCGATGAGCCATAAAAAAGCCCGGATCTGATGACCCGGGCTTTTTATCACCGCCTGATGGACAAGGCGCGATCAGGCAACACGGGTTTCGACACGGTCGTCGACGTGGTCCTGATTTTTCATGTCCGCCAGATACTCCGGGGAGAAGGCATCCGTAAGGATCGCGTCGTAGCGCAGGTCATCATAAGCCTTCACCTGATCAGCCTCATCCTGGGTCAGGATGTCTTTTTCCACCGCGCTCTTCAGGCGTGCATCCACGTTCAGGCCCTCCAGCTGGCCCTTGGCCACGGCCTTGAAGAACTTGTCATACAGCGGCTCGACCTCGATCAGCGTCTTGAAGGCATGCTCCATACGCCCGGTGGCCGAGTCCTTGGACTTGCCGAGATAGATGTCCGAGGAGAGCCGATCACGAAAGGCGGAGGGCTCCATGATGAAATCGCCGAGCTTGTTGATGAGCGCATCGGTTGCGCCCTTGTGCCGACGCCCGGCCGGGAAGACCAGCACACGCATGAAGCCCGCCACGAAGCGGTTCGGGAAGTTGCGCAGGAAGGCATCGAACGCTTTCTCGATATTGGCCAGCGACTCAGCCATCACATAGTGCAGGTGATCCACGTCTTCGGCCGGCTGGCCCTCGTCGTGGAAATACTTGAGCGTGGCCGAGGCGAAATACAGCTCGGACAACACATCGCCCAGACGCGCCGAGAGCAGTTCCTTGCGTTTCAGCTCGCCGCCCATCATGCCCATCGTCACGTCGGAGACGATCGCCAGCGACGAGGAGAAACGCTCCAGCTTGCGATAGTAGGTCGCGGCCACGCCGTCGACCGGCGCCTTGGCCAGGAACGAGCCGAATAGACCGAAGGTGAACGAACGCGCGCCGCGGTTGACCGAATAGCCGACGTGCGACCAGAGCAGGTCATCGAACTCGTCAAGATTGTCGTCGCGCGCGGCCTCCATCTCGGGGAAGACATACGGGTGACAACGGATCGCGCCCTGGCCGAAGATCATCAGCGAGCGGGTCAGGATATTGGCCCCCTCGACCGTGATGGCGATCGGAATCGAGACATACGAGCTCGACAGGTAGTTGCGCGGGCCCTGTTGAATACCACGCCCGCCGTGCACGTCCATGGCGTCGTTGACCACGGTGCGCATCCATTCGGTCATGTGGTACTTGGCCATGGCCGTCACCACGGAAGGCGTGCACTCATCCACGCCGGAGGCGGTGAGAATACGCGCGGCCTCCATCTTGTAGTTCAGGCCGGAAATACGCGCCGTGGCTTCCTGCACGCCCTCGAACTTGCCGATCGGCAGCTTGAACTGACGCCGGATACGACCCCAGGCGCCGGTCATGCGATACGACATCTTGGCCGCGGCCGAGGACAGTGCGGGCAGCGAAATGCCGCGCCCGGCCGACAGGCACTCGACCAGCATGCGCCAGCCACCGCCGGCACGCTCCGGCCCGCCGATGATGGCATCCAGCGGTACGAATACTTCGTTGCCATGGATCGGGCCGTTCATGAACGCGCCCGGGAAATGTCGTTTGCCGATCTCTACGCCCGGCTCGTCGGCCGAGATCAGGGCACAGGTGATGCCGTAATCGGTCTTGTTTTCATCGCCCAGCAGATGCTCGGGATCCTGCAGTTTGAAGGCCAGGCCGATCACCGTGGCCACCGGGGCCAGCGTGATCCAGCGTTTCGAGAAGGTGAGCTTCATACCCACGACTTCTTCGCCGTTGTACTGGCCCTTGGTGACGATGCCGTAATCGGGCAGGGCGCCTGCATCCGAGCCGACTTCCGGGCCGGTCAGGCCAAAGCAGGGGATCTGGCTGCCATCAGCCAGGCCAGGCAGCCATTTGTCCTGTTGTTCCTTGGTGCCGTAGTGCACCAGCAGCTCACCGGGGCCCAGCGAGTTCGGCACCATGACGGTGACGGCCGTGGTCAACGAGCGCGAGGCGATCTTGGCCACGATGGTCGACTGCGCCAGGGCCGAAAAGCCCAGGCCGCCGTGCTCTTTGGGAATGAGCATGGCGAAGAACTTGTGCTCGCGGATGTAATCCCAGCCCTCGGGCGGAATATCGTGGCGCTCGTTGAGGATCTCCCACTCGTCGAGCATGGCGCACAGGGTGTCGGTCTCGTTATCGAGAAACGAGCGCTCTTCATCGGTGAGCTGCGTGCGCTTGAAATTCAGCAGATAGGACCAGTCAGGCTTGCCGCGGAACATCTCGGTTTCCCACCAGGTCGCCCCCGCTTCCAGGGCTTCGCGCTCGGTGTCCGACATGGGCGGCAGTACGGCCTTGAAGCCGGCAAACGCTTTTTTCGTCACCCACGACTTGCGCAGCGACTCGACGTTGAACACGACGATCGGCGTGCCAAAGACCACGGCGGCAATCAAAAGCCCGACCGGGCCGATGACGCCAAACACGGCCAACGCCGCGAAATACACGACCGTGGCGATACTCCAGGTCACCCGGGAGTAGCCCTTGTAGGCCATGAACCAGATCGCGGCCAGGGCGATCACGATACTCAACAAGACACTCATGGCGTCCTCCTTCGAGTGATAAGACGATTACGACGTGCCGGTGCGCGCAACACGTTGATAACGGGTGTCCTGTGCGACCGGACGTGCTTCCGGCGGCAACAGGCTGATCATCAGAAAACGGACATACTCGGCAAACGCCGGGTCGTCCGAGGCCGGCCATTCATCGGGCAGGTCACGCCGGATCTGCAACGAGCCCAGAAACACCGAGTAGGTCTGCAGGGCCCAGCGTCGTGCCGAATCCACGTGCATGCCGAGACCGGCATAGCAATCGATGATGAAATCCAGCCGCCGGCGCGAGACGCGCTCGACGTATTCGCGCACCAGCGCCGGCTTGGACGCGCTCGAAAGCGCGGTATAGATCCGGCTGGCCCGTTTGGAGGTGTTGACCTCGGTGATCAGGCGCTGAATACGCAGTTTCGGGTCGGTTTCTTCGGCCACGCGGGCCAGCACGTCGTCGGTTTCACGGGCTTCCCAGCAATCCAGCGCGGCCTTGAGCAGTGCGTCGCGATTGGCGAAATGCCAATAGAAACTGCCCTTGGTCACGCCCAGCTCGCGCGCCAACGGCTCGATGGCCACGCCCTCGATACCGCGGGCTGCGATCGCGGCCAGTGCGGCCTCGGCCCAGTCGTTGGCAGACAGTGCGTTTTTGGTCTCGCTTGGCATGAAGGCTTCGAAATCGGCTCGTCTACGTATAATCTTTGCCCATCGCTGACGTGTCAATACGCCGGCGTATGGAACAAGGATGCAGGGAGACCAACAGCTGATGCACGAGCCAAACCGCGCGGATTACGCGCATCTGACGCCGATCAAGGTCAAATGGGGCGAGATGGACAGCCTGGGGCATGTCAATAACGCAGTCTATTTCCGTTATTCGGAGGACGGGCGTATCGACTATATCCACGGAATCAGTGAAGACGCGGATCATCAGACCAGCGACGGGCCGATTCTGGCGGATCTGCAGTGCAGCTTTCGTGCACAGCTGCGGTTTCCGGCCGATGTCGAGATCGGCACCCGGGTCAAGCGCATCGGCCGCTCGAGTCTGGATATCGAGCAGTGCCTGTTCCTGGCCGGCACCGACGACGTGGTCGCCGTCTATGCCAACGTGGTGGTCTGGTTCGACTACGGCGCCCAGACCAGCATGCGGATTCCGGAGACAGTCCGTGAGCGTATCCGCGCGCTGGAAGCCGTCGCCCCCGAGGAATGAGGCGCTCTAGCGCTCGGGGAAGCCGTCGTGCAGAAAGACCTCGGACAGATCGAGCTGGCCGGCGCGTGGATGGGCGCCGGTCAGCGGCTTGCCGATACACAGCATCAGACAGATCCGATGATCGGGCGGCAGGTTGATCAAGTGGCCCACGCGCTTGAAGTCGAAGCCGTCCATCGGGCATGAGTCATAGCCCATGCCCACGGCGGCCAGCATGGCCGTCTGGGCCGCCATGCCGCAGGAGCGCATGCCTTCGTCGCGTTGCAGCAGGTCATCGTCGCGATAGAAATGCCGGATGTTGCGCACCATGGAATCCGAGACGTGCGTCGGGGCATTCACCCAGTAGCGTTCGGGCGATTTGTCCCAGCTTTTCAGATCCATGCACAGCACGAGCAGCAACGAGCACTCGGTGACCTGGCTCTGGCCCCAGGCCGCTTTCTGAATCTCGGCCCGGATCTCGGCATCCTGGACCGCCACGAAGCGCCAGTTCTGGATATTGAAGGCCGTGGGCGAGAGCAGCGTATGGCTGAGAAGGGTGTCGATCTCGTCTTCACGCATGCGGTGATCGGGATCGAACTTGCGCACCGAGCGACGGGCGCGAATAGCGTCGAGTACGTCCAAAAGAATCCTTGAATCGGTGCGGGCGTCAGTCTTGTACGGCGTCGGCTGCGCGCTGAGCCTGGGCCGGGGCGTTGCCGACATAGTCGCCCGGATGCATGGCTTTAAGGCGGGCCTTGTCGTCTTCGGGCAGGGCCAGGGTATCGATGAAGGCATTCATCGAGTCGGCATCCACCTGTTTACCGCGGGTCAGCGTCTTGAGCTGTTCGTAGGCCTGGTCGATGCCGCGTACACGCATGACGGTCTGAATGGCCTCGGCCAGTACGATCCAGTTGTTCTCCAGATCGGCATTCAGGCGCTCGGCATTGGCTTCCAGCTTGCCCAGGCCGCGCAGCAGTGCGTCATAGGACAGGGTGGAATGGGCCACGCCGACGCCCAGATTGCGTAGCACGGTGGAATCGGTCAGATCACGCTGCCAGCGCGAGATCGGCAGCTTGGCCGCCAGATGGTCCATCAGTGCGTTGGCGATGCCCAGATTGCCTTCGGCGTTCTCGAAATCGATCGGATTGACCTTATGCGGCATCGTCGATGAGCCGACTTCGCCCTCGACCGTGGCCTGGCGGAAGTATCCCAGCGAGATATAGCCCCATACATCGCGTGCCAGATCGATGAGGATCGTGTTGGTGCGCATCAAACCGTGGAAGAACTCGGCGACGTAGTCGTGTGGCTCGATCTGGGTCGTCGCCGGGCTTTCGCTCAGATCCAGGCCGTCGATAAAGGCCCGCGTGATCGTCGGCCAATCGGCCTCGGGATAGGCCGCCAGATGGGCGTTGTAATTGCCCACGGCGCCGTTCATCTTGCCGAGCATGGGCATGGCGGCGAGTGCTGCGCGCTGGCGTCGCAGGCGCTGGACGAACACGGCCATTTCCTTGCCCAGCGTTGTCGGCGAGGCGGCCTGGCCGTGGGTGCGCGAGAGCATGGCGTAGTCGCCGTAGATATCGGCCATCGTGGCCAGGGCCTCGATGACCTGATCCAGGCGGGGCAGAACACACCGGTCGCGCGCATCGCGCAGCATCTGGGCGTAGGCCAGGTTGTTGATGTCTTCCGAGGTGCAGGCGAAGTGGATGAACTGATTGACGTGGGCGATCTCGTCGAAGTGCTCGATCTTGTCGCGCAGGTAATACTCCACGGCCTTCACGTCGTGATTGGTCGTGCGCTCGATGGTCTTGACCGCCTCGGCCTCGCCCTCGTCGAAATCCTCGATGATGGATTCCAGATAATCGGTGGCCGCCTGCGACATGGGCGTGATTTCAGGAATGGCCGGCTCGTTGGCCAGGGCCTGAAACCAGCGGATCTCGACGATCAGGCGATACCGGATCAGCCCGTATTCGCTGCAGATCGATCGCAGATCGGCGGTTTTCTTGCCATAGCGGCCATCGATCGGGGAAATCGCCGTGAGTGCTGTGAGTTGCAGAGCCATGAAAACCAATCGCGGGTGGGCGGTGATAGAATCGCGGATTCTACAAAAATGTCCCGGGCCCGTCGCCCGCGGCGTCGTGAACGACCGGCTTCGTCGTCCCCGAGATCGACGAACTGCCGCGTCAATCGCTTGCGTACAGGAGAAAGACACCGATGGCCGCCGACCAGAATTACCGTATCGAAAAAGACAGCATGGGCGAGCTGCGCGTGCCCCAGGACGCGCTCTGGGGCGCCCAGTCACAGCGTGCGGTCGATAATTTCCCGATCTCCGACCTGCGTGCGCCGCGGGCCATGATCAATGCTCTTGGCCTGATCAAGGCCAGTGCCGCCGAGGTCAACCGTGATCTGGGGCTCATGGACGACGCGATCGCCCAGGCAATCGTCGATGCCGGCAACCGCGTGGCCGCCGGCGAGTTTGATGCGCATTTCCCGGTCGATATCTTCCAGACCGGCTCGGGCACCTCGACCAACATGAATACCAACGAGGTGATCGCACACGTGGCCAGCGAGACCGCCGGCCAGACGGTGCACCCGAACGACCACGTCAACATGGGCCAGTCGTCCAACGACACGATCCCAACCGCGATTCACGTGGCGGCCACGCTGGAATCGGAAAAACATCTGCTGCCGGCATTGCGTCATCTGCGCGATACGCTGCTCAACAAGGCCAGCGAGTTGTCAGAAGTGGTCAAGACCGGGCGCACCCATCTGATGGATGCTATGCCGGTGCGCTTTGATCAGGAACTCGGTGGCTGGGCCGCGCAGATCGATGCCAACATCGCGCGGATCGAATCCGCGCTCACCCGCAGTCGTGCGCTGGCCCAGGGCGGTACGGCCGTGGGTACCGGCATCAACGCCCATCCGGAGTTCGGCGCGCGCTTTGCCAAGGCCATCAGCAAGGCCAGCTCCTGTGAATTCCATACCAGCGAGAACTATTTCGAGAGCCTGTCGAGCCAGGACACGGCGGTCGAGCTTTCCGGCCAGCTGAATACCGTGGCTGTCTCGGTCATGAAGATCGCCAACGATCTGCGCTGGATGAACTCGGGTCCGCTGGCCGGCCTGGGCGAGATTCAGCTGCCGGCTTTACAGCCCGGCTCATCGATCATGCCGGGCAAGGTCAATCCGGTGATTCCCGAAGCCGCGGCCATGGTGGCCGCCCAGGTCATGGGTAATCACACGACGATCACGGTGTCCGGCCAGGCCGGTAATTTCCAGCTCAACGTGATGTTGCCGGTCGTGGCCTACAACCTGCTGCAGTCGATCGAGTTGCTGACCAATACCGCTCGGGTGCTGGCCGACAAGGCGATCGCCGGTTTCACGGTCAACGAGGGCAATCTGTCCGAGGCCTTGTCGAAGAACCCGATTCTGGTCACCGCACTCAACGCGGTCATCGGCTATGACAAGGGCGCGGCCATCGCCAAGCAGGCCTACAAGGAAGGCCGCCCGGTCAAGGAGTTGGCCATGGAGCAGACCGACCTGTCCGAGGCCGAGCTGGATCGCCTGCTTGATCCGGCCGATCTGACCCAGGGCGGCATCAAGCAATAGGGGTGATAGCCGTCGGCCGCCGCCCGGCGGTCGACGCGCCCTGTGATGATCGAGGAAAGCAATGTCGAACAAGCCGCCCGCGATACGTCTGGCCACCGCGCTGTTCACCGCTGTCTGGGTGTTCGGCGCGATCAAGCTGGTGCGCAGCCTGTCGCTGGCGCCCAGCGCCGGCGGCCACGGTTTCACCATCTTTGCCTTCGCCGCGACCTATTCGGTGATGGCGCTGCTGATCGTTTATCTGTGGCAGGGGGCATCGTGGGCTCGGGGCGGCCTGTTCGTGTTATTTCTGATCGCGATCGCCCCCGGCCTGGTTCTGGTTCTGCCTTATGCCACGCGGATACCGCTACTGGCGATATTGACGGCCGGCCAGGCGATCGCTGCCATCGCCGGGTTCTATATCGTGTTTCGCGAGCCCACTGCCGGCTGGTTCAAGCGCCCGAACACCACGCCGCTGACCCGTGGGCCGCGGCGTTGAGACGGGCCGCAGGCGTTACGCGTAACGCGACATCACGTCAGCCACGCCGGGCATGGCGGCCATGACTTCCTTGTGCGCGCGCCCGCGCAGTTTCTGGTAACCGGATTCAACAATCTTGTTGTCGGCGTCTTTCACGCGCCGATCACTCACACTCAGCAGGGCGCTGGCGGCAGCATCCTTGTTGTTGACCAGATGCTCGCGAAAGCTGGTGTCCGGTTTGGCTTGTGCATCGGCATAGAACGGCTCGAGGGCACTGACAAACTCGGGCAGTAGCGCATTCATGGCGCGATCGATCAGATCGGGCTTGGCACGACGCACCATGTTGAACGCGGTGCGCAGGGCGATGTTCTTCTTGTCGATCTCGTTGGCCACGAGTTGTTTGCTGTCTTCGAGAACCTTTGGGAATGTTTCCGGGGCCAGTAGTTTATCGGCGAGAGGGCCTTGTTGGTCGCTGGGCACGATAGGGCCTGCTTATGGGGAAGTGAAAGGTCGGCGAGCTTTCCAGATCGGCCGCAGGCGGTCAATCACATCGCTACACTTGAGGTTTTGGTGACCGCGCACGCTATGTTCAGGCTCGAATCATTGGCTGCACATCATGAGGCCGCGTTCGTCGCGGGCGCCCGGGCCAGCCGGGACCTGCATCATCCGTGGATTGCGCCGCCGCGCTCGGCAGCCTCGTTTCGTATGCATCTGAAGCGCTACGGCCAGCCGTCGCAGGCCAGTCATGTGGCGGTGGATACGTCCAACGGCGCACTGATCGGCGCCGTGCATCTCAACGAGATCGTCTACGGCGCGCTGGAATCGGCTTATCTGGCCTATTTCGTGTTTCGGCCCTATGCCGGGCGTGGTTATATGACCCAAGTGCTGGCCGCGGTTATCGAGCTGGCTTTTACGGGCTATCGGCTGCATCGCCTGGAGGCCAACGTACAGCCGGGCAACCAAGCCTCCAAGCGCCTGGTGCAGTCACTGGGCTTTCGGCTCGAGGGGTTTTCGCCGCGTTATCTACGGATCGACGGCGCATGGCGTGACCACGAGCGTTATGCGTTGACGACCGAAGACTGGCCCGGCCTGGCGGAGCGTTCTTGATGGCAGCACGAATTGACGCCGACTTGTTCTCACGCGCGAAAGCCGCCGATGCGGCGGACCCTCTGGGCGGCTATCGCGCCGCCTTTGATCTGCCGGTGGATACGATCTATCTGGACGGCAACTCGCTCGGGCCACTGACCCACGCCGCACGGGACGGCGTCTCGGCGACGGTCGATACCGAGTGGGGCCGCGGACTGGTCGGCTCCTGGAACACGGCCGACTGGATCGGTCTGGCGTATCGGGTGGGGGCAATGATCGCGCCCTTGATCGGTGCGGCGCCCGAAGATGTGATCTGTTGCGATAGTACGAGCGTCAATCTTTACAAGGTGCTGGGGGCTGCGCTTGCCAAGCGGCCCGGCCGGCATCGAATCGTCGCCGAGCGCGATAATTTTCCGACCGATCTGTATATCGCCGATCAGGCCGCACGGCGGGCCGGGCCAGCCCATCACGTGCAGTGGCTGGCGCCCGGCCAGATGATCGAGGCCGCGCTGGACGAGGACGTCGCGGTACTGATGCTTACGCACGTCGATTACCGCACCGGGGCGATGCACGATATGGCCGGGCTTACACGCGCCGCCCATGCGGCCGGTGCGTTGGTCGTCTGGGATCTGGCGCATTCGGCCGGGGCTATCGATCTCGATGTCGCCGGGTGCAACGTCGATTTTGCGATCGGCTGTGGCTACAAGTACCTGAACGGCGGGCCCGGCGCACCGGCGTTCATCTACGCCGCGCCCGTGCATCAAGCCGACATCGAGCAGCCGCTGACAGGTTGGTTCGCCCACGCCGCACCGTTTGATTTCAGCCCGGGCTTCGAGAGCCGGGCCGGCATCGGGGCGTTTCTAACCGGCACGCCGGGGATTCTGGGCATGCGATGTCTGGAGGCGGCGCTGTCGATCTGGCGCGATGTCGAGCTCTCTGATATCCGCGACAAATCGCTCGCCCTGGGCGCTCTGTTCGTCGAAGCCGTGGCCACAAGCGACGCGGCGCCGATGCTGGCACTGGCCAGCCCGCGTGAGCCCTCGCGGCGGGGCAGTCAGGTCTCGTTTCATCATCCGGCGGCCCACGGCGTCATGCAGGCCCTGATCGCCGACGGGGTGATCGGCGACATGCGCGCGCCGGATATCCTGCGTTTCGGGTTTGCCCCGCTGTATACGCGCTATATCGATGTCGTGCGCGCAGCGGATCGCCTGGCCGCTATCGTTGTCGACGGCCGCTTCGAGTCGGCCGCCGCGGCCGATGGCGGGGCGGTGACATGAGTCGACCACCAGGCGGTATACCTTCGATGCAATGTTAAAAGCACGAGAGGGCGATACACGATGCTGCTCAATCTACTGACCGCGGGTGCGGCCTGTGCGCTCGGGGCGTTTCTCATCGCCCTGCGCATCGGCGAGCCGGGACGGGTTCAACGCGCGGGCGCGCTGTTCGTGGCCATGCTCAGCCTGATGCTGGCGGTGATATTTCCGGGCGCCGAGTTGTTTTTCGGGTTTGTAGGCATCGTCGCGGCGATCGCTTACGCGATACCGGCGGTGCGCAGTATCCGGAGCACGTCAGAAGATGAGTAAGCCGGGCCGGCATCGCGGCCGGCCCGATGTTTGATCCCGGGGCAGGTTAGTGGTTGTGCGGGAACATCTGTTTCCGCGCGTCGTCGTCCATTTCGCTCTTGAAGGCGTGCTGGGCCTTGACGGCCTGGGCGCGTTCGGCGGCCGGGCGTGCGTTGATCTCGTCGAACAGACGCTTGATGTTGGGATACTTCGACCAGGCGTCGTCGTCGCCCATGATGAAGGGCAGCGGCGCACACCAGCCCCACAGGGCGATATCGACCAAACCATACTGCTCGCCGGCCATGTAGGCATGCTCGGCCAGATGGTCGTCGATCAGCTGCCAGTGGCGCTTGGCCTCGTAGTCATAGCGATTGAGGCCGTACTCGTTACCGGCCGGGGCGAAATGACGAAAATGCACGCACTGGCCCGAATAAGGCCCGATGCCGGTGGCGATGAACATCAGCCACGACAGCGCCTGTGCCTTGACCTGCGGGTCTGCCGGCAGCGCGAACTGGCCGGTCTTGTCGGCCAGGTACAACAGGATCGCGGTGCTGTCGAAGACCGTGGCCCCGGTGTCGGCATCAATCAGGGCCGGGGTCTTGGCGTTGGGGTTGATTTTCTTGAACGCGGCTTCGTGCTGCTCGCCCTTGCGGGTATCCACCGGAATCATTTCATAATCCAAGCCGGCTTCTTCCAGGTAAAGCGCGATCTTGGCCGGATTCGGCGAGGGGTGATAATAAAGCTTGAGCATCTGCTTGATCTCATTGTGGAAAGCGACAACGGCCACGATGCCACAGTCGTTGTCGTTTTAGCCGTTGTAGGGTCTGTTGCCGTTTCATGCGAGCCCGCGTTGGAGACCGCAAATCGTGTCCTGCAAGGCGCGAGTCGCCGCATCGTGGCGTGCCACGATCAAGGCTCGTAACGCCGCAGGGCGCGATTTGCGGCCCAACCCTTTGGGACAAGCGCTGTTTTGCGGCAATACAGCGTTCTAGCCCACTAGCCCAGAATGACTGCGCGGCGTGGGCTACGCCTCGTCTTGCCGCAAAACAGCGCTTGGCGCGGGCTCGCATGAAACGGCAACAGGCCCTAGGCCGCTCGCGGTCTAGCGAATCGGCTCGCGAGCTGCCAGATCGGCCTGCATGCTTTTGACCACGGCCACACACATCAAAATCATCACCACGGAAAACGGCAATCCGCCGACCAGTGATGCGGCCTGCAGGGCGGACAGCCCGCCCGCCAGCGCGAGCCCGATGCTGACCAAACCTTGCAGGATGACCCAGAACGCCCGCGTGGCGGCCGGCGGGCGCGTGAGGCCACCGGTCGACAGCACGGCCAGCACGAAGGCGCCCGAATCGGCCGAGGTCACGAAGAACGTCACGATCAGCACGATCGCCAGCAACGAGCTGTAGAACGACAGCGGCAGGCCGGCCAGATACTCGAAGATCACCTGTTGCGCGGCGACATCGCCCAGGCCGCCGATACCGAACATCTCGCGCTCGAGCGCGGCCCAGCCCATGGTGCCGAACCAGATACAGATGCCGATGGTCGGTACCGTCAACACGCCCAGGGTGAACTCGCGCACCGTGCGCCCGCGTGAGATTCGTGCCAAAAAGGTGCCCACGAACGGGCCCCAGGCAATCCACCAGGCCCAGAAGAACACCGTCCAGTAAGACTGCCACTGATCGCTGTCCTGGGCGAAGTCGGTCTCGAACGACGACTGCAGAATATGTGTGAAGTAATAACCGACCGACGCCGTGACACCTTTCAGGATGAACAACGTGGGGCCGAGCGTCAGCACCCAGATCAGCAGCACGATTGCCAACAGGATATTCAGGTTGGATAGCCACTTGATGCCGCGTGACAGGCCGGTCAGAACCGACACGCCGGCCGCCAGGCTGATCAGCGCGATCAGCGTGATACGCAGATCCAGCGAGGCATCAAACAGGCCCAGATAATCCAGCCCGGTATTGATCTGCATGACGCCCAGGCCGAGCGTCGTCGCCAGCCCGAACACCGTACCGATCATGGCCACGATATCGATCAGATCACCCACCCAGCCGCGCACCCAGTGCCCGAACAGCGGCTCCAGGCCCCAGCGGATCGTCAGCGGCCGGCCCCGGCGGTGGGTGGCAAAACCCAGCGCCAGCCCCACCACGATATAGATGGCAAACGCGCACGCGCCCCATTCCATCCACGTGAGGTGTACGGCATAACGCGCGGCCGCCACGGTTTCCGAGGCGAACTCGCGCGGCGCGTTATGAAAATGCGCCACCGGCTCGGCCGTGCCGTAAAAGATCACGCCGATACCGATCCCGGCCGAGAACAGCATCGTGTACCAGGACAGGCGCGAGAAATCCGGGCGTGAATCATCGGGGCCCAGGCGCAGCGTGCCGAACCGGGAGAAACCCACCCAGATACAAAAGCCGATGAATGCGGCACAGATGAAGATGTAATACCAGCCGAAATAATGCACGACACCGCCAAGCAGGGCATCGAACAGCGCGGCGGAGCGCTCGGGATAGAGCATGGTGGCCGCAACCACCGCCAGAATAAAAATCACTACCGGATAAAAAACGCGCCCGGCCAATTGCAGCGGGCCGTGACGATGCACGTGGATGGCATCGTCGGAAGAATTGTCGATCAAATCGGGGATTCCAGGCAGGAAATGAGTCATCGCATGGCGCCTGATCCGGCGCTGCAACGAGACAGAAAACACGGCGAGCGAGGCCGTCCGAGCAACTCAGCATAACGTATCGGCCGCCGAAAACCGGCATGCCACGGCCCGGTCCGGCGCGATTGATTGTCGTGCCCGGTCGGTTGTGCAACGATTCCGGACTATGCGCACACGATCGTTTTTCGCTGTCCTGACGCTGGCTGCTCTGGCCGCGCTTGTTTTTGCCTTTGGCCTGGAGTACGTCGGCGGTTTGGAACCGTGCCCGCTGTGTATCTTTCAGCGCATTGCGATGTTCGGCGTGCTGGCGGTCAGTGCGGCCGGCTGGCTGCACAATCCGGGCGCTATCGGACATCGGGTATACGCCGGGTTGGCGATGCTGGCCGGCGCCGTCGGAGCGGCGATCGCGGCGCGCCACGTCTGGCTGATTCATCTGCCGCCCGATCAGGTGCCGGCATGTGGACCGGGGCTTGATTATCTGGTCCAGGTCATGCCGTTGTCTGACGTGGTGGGTACCGTGCTACGGGGTGATGCCAGCTGTGCCACGGTCAAGGGCAGTTTTGTCGGTATCAGCCTGCCGGGCTGGACCCTGATCGTGTTCGTCGCACTTGTACTCTTTGCCCTGGTCGGGCTGGCGCGCGGCAAGCGCGAATCCGCACCGACCTCACGATAGATCACTTAGTTAAAGGATGAGCATGCTTCCCGTTACCGATCTCTGCGACAAGTACAGCGACGATCTTCAGATTCTGGATCCGGTATTCACCGATTTCGGCGGCCGGCTGGATTTCGCCGGCCCCGTGTCCACGGTCAAATGCTTTGAGGACAATTCGCTCGTGCGTCTGGCCCTGGAAGAGCCGGGCGAAAGCCGAGTGCTCGTGATCGACGGCGGGGGCTCCGAGCGGTGTGCGCTGCTGGGTGACAACCTGGCCCAGCTGGCCATCGACAACGAGTGGGCCGGCATTCTCGTATTTGGCTGTATTCGCGATTCGGCCGATATTTCGCAGATGGATGTGGCCGTGAAGGCGGTGAACACCCACCCGAAAAAATCGTTCAAGAAGAATCAAGGCGAGCGCGACGTGCCGGTTCGGTTTGGCGGCGTCAACTTCATGCCGGGCGACTGGCTGTATGCCGATCTGGACGGCGTGGTGCTGGCCGACGGTGAGCTGTCGCTCTGAGGCCAAACCGGCCCGTTGATACACCACGACCGCGACGCGCGGATACACCGGCCGCCGGTTGCAGGCGTTGCCCGCGTCTGGTTGCCCTCCGGCGTGAACTAGGCGCGACGTATCCGTCATACCACGGCGCTTCGGTCACGGCCGTGGGGCCGGTCGATGCCGCGTTGCTGGTCGTCGGTCTGGCCCCGGGGCTGCACGGGGCCCACCGTACGGGGCGCCCATTCAGTGGTGATGACTCGGGCGGCCTGCTCTTCGAGATGCTGCATGCCTATGGCTGGGCCAATCAGCCGGTTTCGACCGGGCCGGGCGATGGGCTGGTGCTCCAGAATTGTCGTATGACCAACGCCGTGAAGTGCCTGCCGCCGGACAACCGGCCTCTGGGGCATGAGCGCCGCGCGTGTAGTGGCTTCTTGCGCGCCGAACTGCGCGGCCCGCGGGTGATCGTCGCCCTGGGCCGCCTGGCGCATGACGCGGTGCTTGCAGCGTTATCAATCCGCATCGCGGCCTATCCGTTCGGCCATGCCTGCGAGCATCGCCTGGATGACCGGCGGGTGCTGATCGACTCGTACCACTGCAGCCGCTATAACCTGAACACCCGGCGTCTGACCCGTGACGGGTTCGCCGCGGTATTTGCGCAGGCCCGGCGCCGACTCGTTGCCTAGGGCGCGTCGTCATAAGATAAACCGGCGCACCGGCGGCCAAGCCGCGGCAAGACAAGGCATCGCGAGTGCAGCGTGGTTATTCCACGTAAACGGACGATAACGCAGGATTGCCGGGGCTTGCCCACCGGCCCATTCGGGTTGCTCGCGCCGGACGCGCCATGCCGCGTTGCGGGCCTTGACCGTGGCTGGCCACGCTCGGCGGCCCGCGCCTTGCCTGACACGCCCGGCGCGGGCAATGCGACGGCATATCCTATGACGACACGCCCTGGGGGCACGCTGATCGCGCCGGCTCTTGTCTTGTCTGCGCGCCGCACACAGTTTGAGCCCATGACCGAGCCCAACGATTTCGACCCGAACCGTTATGTCCGCCAGCTGACCAGCCGGCCGGGCGTCTATCGTATGTATGACGCCGAGGGCGAAGTGCTATACGTCGGCAAGGCGAAAAACCTCAAGAAACGGGTGTCGAGCTATTTTCTGCGCGCTTCGGGCAACGCCAAGACCGAGGCGATGCTCGATCAGGTGGCCAATATCGAGGTCACCATCACGCATACCGAAGACGATGCGTTGTTGCTCGAGTCCACGCTCATCAAGAAGCATCGGCCGCGCTACAACATCGTTCTGCGCGACGACAAGAGCTACCCGTATCTGTTGCTCACCGGTGATAACGACTACCCGCGTGTGGTCTATCATCGCGGCGCCCAGAAGAAGAAAGGCCAGTATTTCGGCCCGTTCCCAAGCTCGGGTGCCGTCAAGAACACGGCCGATACGCTCATGCGGCTGTTCCAGCTGCGCAACTGTCGTGACAGCTACTTCGAGAATCGCTCGCGGCCGTGCCTTCAGTATCAGATCAAGCGCTGCAGCGCGCCGTGCGTGGGTTACATCAGTAAAGAAGACTATGCCCGCGATGTGGCCGATGCGGCGTCCCTGCTGGAGGGCAAGAACGACAAGCTCATCGATCGGCTGGTCGGTGACATGGAAGCCGCCGCCGGGCGTCTGGATTTCGAGACCGCCACACGGCTGCGCGAAAAAATCTCCGCCCTGCGGCGCCTGCAGGCGCAGAGCCAGAGCGTGGGCGGCAAGAGTGATTTCGATTTGATCTGCGGGGCCATCGATGGCGGCGTGGCGGCGATGGTGGTGGTGACCGTGCGGGGCGGTATCAATCTGGGCCATCGCAGTTTCTTTCCCAGCGCCCCGGCCGGCACCGATATCGCGGACGCCATGACAGCCTTCATCAGCCAGTATTATCTGGAACGCCCGGTGCCGCCCGAGCTGCTGGTTGATCCGTTACCCAGCGAGGACACGTCTCTGGCCGACAACCTGACCAACCGGGCCAAGCGGAAAGTGGCGATCAAGACCAACGTGCGCGGCGAGCGGCGGCGCTGGCTCGACAATACGCGTGCGACGCTGGCCCAGACCCTGTCGGCCCAGCTGGCCAGCCGCGCCGGCGTCGAAAAACGCCTGACTGCACTGGCCAACGCGTTGAAGCTGCCCGAGCCACCGATGCAGATGGCCTGCTTCGATATCAGCCACACCCGCGGTGAGAAGACGGTGGCCTCTTGTGTGGTTTTTGAGGCCGGGGCGCCGAACAAATCCGCGTATCGTCGATTCAATATCACCGATATCGAGCCCGGTGACGACTACGCTGCCATGCGCCAGGCGCTCACACGACGATTCAAGCGGGTGCAGGCCGGCGAGGCGAAACTACCCGATCTGCTGCTGATCGACGGCGGCAAGGGCCAGCTCGGCGTGGCCGAAAAAGTGCTCGACGAACTGGGCGTGGGCGGCGTTCAGCTGCTCGGCGTGGCCAAGGGCTCAACCCGCAAACCGGGGCTTGAGCAGTTGTTCTTGCCGGGCCATGACGCGCCTCTCATACTGCCGGCGGATTCCCCGGCGCTGCATCTGGTTCAGCAGATCCGCGACGAAGCCCACCGATTTGCTATTGCCGCGCATCGCGGGCAGCGTGGCAAGGCGCGTAGCACGTCCATGCTCGATGAAATCGAGGGCCTGGGGCCCAAGCGACGCAAGGCACTGCTCAAGGCCTTTGGCGGACCGAAGCAGGTCTCGCGTGCCGGCATCACGGATCTGGCGCGCGTCGAGGGTATCAGCGCAGCCCTTGCCCAGCGTATTTATGATCATTTCCACGACACGGCCTGATCGGGTCGGTCACTTCATCACAAGAGGCGCGCCTTGAATCTGCCGACCTGGTTGACTCTGTTCCGACTGCTATTGATTCCTTTCGTCGTCGGACTGTTGTTCGTGCGCATGCCCGGGTTCAACAGCGTGGCGGCCGTGTTGTTCGGCATCGCCCTGGCCACCGACTGGCTCGACGGGCATCTGGCGCGGCGCTGGAACCAGACATCGGATTTCGGTGCGTTTCTGGATCCCGTGGCCGACAAACTCATCGTCTGTGGCGTGCTCGTTATGCTCACGTATCGGGTGCCGGAATTCTTCGTCGCACTGCCGGCCGCGATCATCGTCGGTCGCGAGCTTACGGTCTCGGCTCTTCGAGAATGGATGGCAGAGCTTGGTGAGCGCGGTATCGTTGCGGTTGGTTCGCTCGGCAAGTACAAGACGGCGGTTCAGATGCTGGCGATCTTTCTAATGCTTTTCGATCTGTTCGAACGTGGCACGATATTTTTCGTTGGCGTGGTGCTGCTCGTCATCTCATCGGCCATCACGCTCTGGTCCATGGTGCTGTATCTAAAACAGGCCTGGCCACGGCTGACACGAGGGCAGGGTTCGATCGACGTCTAAGAGCCATGGTTGCCGGCTATCGGACAAGGCCTGGCCGGCTTTTGTAAGTCGCTGAAAATTTTTCCGAATCAAGTCTTGACCGTTATCGCCAGATCTCTATAATGCGCACACACAAGGCGGGAATAGCTCAGTGGTAGAGCACAACCTTGCCAAGGTTGGGGTCGCGAGTTCGAATCTCGTTTCCCGCTCCAAACGGCAAAGCCCTGGCCGCAACGGCCGGGGTTTTTCTTTATCGAGGCAGTCTTGATAGATTCTGCTTCGACACCGGCCAGGTGGCAGAGTGGTGATGCAGCGGCCTGCAAAGCCGCGTACCTCGGTTCGATTCCGGGCCTGGCCTCCATATTATCGTTGTCTTCCCCAGACACGAAGTACCGCCATCCTGCCCGGGTGGCGAAATTGGTAGACGCATGGGACTTAAAATCCCTTGGCCTTCGGGCCGTGCCGGTTCGAGTCCGGCCCCGGGCACCATTATCTGATACGTGTCTGGTTCGCTCGATTGCGTGCTATCGGGCGTTGCCCTCACCCGGCAACGCGTTACACTCAGGTCACTCGTTTAAAAACACCGAATAAAAACGATGGCAGGAGACAAGACGCTCGCGTTCGACCGGCTTCCCTCGGTTGCGCCGTATTATCTGCGTGCGGCCACAACGCTTTCAGGCGGCCTCGATGCCGGGCAGACCATTCCACGGATCGAGGCGCGTATCTCGAACCTGTCGATACGGGCCGAGCACTTGGCGCGTTATCGCAAGGTCTGTGGGTTTGCGCGGTCCCAGATGCTGCCCATCACGTACCCCCACGTGCTGGCTTTTCCGCTTCACATGGCCGTGCTCACGCACAAGGCATTTCCGCTGAAACTGCTGGGGCTCGTGCATGTTCGTAATCGCATCACGCAGCATCGCGCACTGGGCGTGGATGAAGCATTGGATCTAGTGATTTCAGTCGACGGGCACCGAGAAGCGGCCAAGGGTATCGAGTTCGATCTCGTCACCGAGGCGTTTGCCGCAGACGGTGAACCGGTCTGGCAAGCCAGCGGCACGATGCTCTCGCGCCAGAAGACCAGCGTGTCCGGTGATAACAAGAAAAAACACAGCGGCCCGCCGACGCTGGATTTCACCCCGGATGCTCAGAACGCCTGGTCGATCCCGGGGGATATCGGTCGTCAATATGCCGGCGCGGCCGGCGACTACAACCCGATTCATCTGAGCCCGTATTCAGCCAAGCTTTTCGGCTTCAAGCGCGCAATCGCGCACGGCATGTGGACAAAGGCGCGCGCGGCCGCCGCATTGACCGATCAGATCGGCGAAGGCGCCGCCACAATCGATGTGGCATTCAAGAAACCGGTGTTTCTGCCCGCCAAGGCCGTGTTCTGTCAGGGCCCGCTCGACGGTGATCGGGCGTTCGCGCTGACGGACGAGTCGGGCGATGTTCATCATCTGACAGGTAGCCTTGCCACCGGCGACTAACGAAACTCGTTTGCCAGACGTTATTCTTCGCACACAGTCACTTTCGAAAGGCGGATCATGAGAATCAAGAAAGCGGTATTCCCGGTCGCAGGGCTGGGAACGCGGTTTCTGCCGGCCACGAAGGCCAGCGCCAAGGAAATGCTACCGGTGGTCGACAAGCCGCTGATTCAATACGCGGTCAAGGAAGCGATCGCCGCCGGCGCAGAAGAGATGGTGTTCATCACGAGCCACGCCAAGAACTCGATCATGGATCATTTTGATCGAGACTATGAGCTGGAGGCCGCGCTTGAAGCCAAGGGCAAGAAAGAGTTGCTTGATGCCGTGCATGATGTGCTGCCGCCGGGTGTGAGCTGTGTCTATATCCGCCAGCCCGAGCAGCTGGGCCTGGGCCATGCCATCAGCTGCGCGCTGCCTGCCGTTGGCGATCAGGACTTTGCCGTTATTCTCGCCGATGACCTGATCGCAGGCTCGTTCCAACCCTGCATGGCACAGATGCACCGGGTGTATCAGGAATACGGCACAAGCGTTCTGGCGGTACAACGCGTGCCGTGGGAAGAAACCCATAAATACGGCATCGTCGAGTCCGAGCAGATCGGCCCCGGTCTGTCCGAGATTCGTGGCATAGTCGAGAAACCGAAGACAGAAGAAGCGCCTTCGAACCTGGCTGTCGTTGGACGTTATATATTAACGCCGCGTATATTTAGGCTTATCGATCGAACGAAGCCTGGGGCAGGCAACGAGATTCAGCTGACCGATGCCATCGAGGCACTGATGGGCGAGCAGACCGTGCTGGCCTATGAGTTTGAAGGCACACGCTACGATTGCGGCAGCAAGTTCGGGTATTTGAAAGCCAACGTTGAGATGGGGCTGCAGCATCCAGAGATCGGTGGTGAGTTTCGATCCTATCTGCGCGGCCTGACAGACGGCTGGCTCGACGAGCCCAACAGCAAGATTGGTTGAAAACAGGCGCTGATCCGCGTCATATCGCGGTTCAGCGCCTGTTGAGACACGTTAGTTTGTTATCATATCGGCCCGGTCGCGGGGTGTGATCGAACAACCTCGCGCTGACGAACGACCAGGAGATGAGTCCGGCATCTCGCCCTGGTAACAACCTGTATCTATGAAAAGCGATCTGAACGACCAGTTCATCAGCACCTCGCCACTGTTCGGTGGTAACTCGGCGTATGTCGAGGATTACTACGAGCAGTATCTTCGCGATCCTGACTCGGTCGAGCCCAGCTGGCGCGAGTACTTCAAGAGCCTGAACGGCAGTGACGACAAGGATGTCGCACACGGCCCGATCCGCGATTCGTTCGTTGATCATCAGCCTTCGGCGGGACAGGGTGCGTCAACCAAGGCGGGCATGTCGTCTCGTGCGGCACAGAAACAGGCCGGCGTGCTGCAGTTGATCAGCCATTATCGCTCGCGCGGTCATCGCGTGGCCGATCTGGATCCGCTGGGCCTGTATAATCCGGCGCCGCTGCCGGATCTGGAGCCCGCGTTCCATGGCCTGGCCGAAGCCGATATGGACAAGGTGTTCAACACCGGCTCGCTATATGCCCACGACGATGAGATGGCGCTGCGCGACATCATCGATGTGTGCAAGCGGGTGTATACCGGCACCATCGGTACCGAGTACATGTACATCACCGATCCCGAGCAGAAGCGCTGGATTCAGCGTCGTCTCGAGGCCGGGGTTGAGCATCACGGGCTTGCCGAGAAAGAAAAGCTCGAGATCCTGCGTCAGCTGACCGCTGCCGAAGGGATCGAACGTTATCTGCACACGAAATACGTCGGCCAGAAGCGTTTCTCGCTCGAGGGCGCAGACAGCATGATCCCGGCACTTGATGAGCTGATCCGCTCATCGGCGCGGCATCATGTCGACGAGGTCGTGATCGGCATGGCCCACCGTGGCCGGCTTAACGTGCTGGTCAATATCCTGGGCAAAGCCCCGGGCGAGCTCTTTGCCGAGTTCGAGGGCAAGTACGATATCGAAGAGCTCGATATGTCGGGCGACGTTAAGTATCACCTTGGCTTTTCGACCGATATCGAGATCGAGGACGAGCGTGTCCATCTCGTGCTTGCCTTCAACCCTTCGCATCTCGAGGCCGTCAATCCGGTGGTCGAGGGCTCGGTCAAGGCACGTCAGACCCGGCGGCACGATGCCGCAGGTGAAACCGTTCTACCGGTGCTGATCCACGGCGACGCCTCGTTTGCCGGCCAGGGCGTGGTCATGGAGACCATGCAGCTGTCTCAGGCCGAAGGGTATGCCACGGGCGGCACGATCCATCTGATCGTCAACAACCAGCTCGGGTTCACGATGCAGAACCCGATCACCGGCAAGCAGGGCGAGATCTCGCGTACGTCGCAGTACTGTACCGATATCGCCAAGATGCTCGAAGCGCCGGTGTTCCATGTCAACGGTGACGACCCGGAGGCCGTGGTCTTCGTCACGCGTCTGGCCATGGATTATCGGGAGGCGTTCGGCAAGGACGTCATCATCGACATGATCTGCTATCGCCGGCAGGGGCATAACGAAGCCGATGAGCCGGCCGTGACCCAGCCGCTGATGTATCAGAAGGTCAAACAGATGCAGACCACGCGGGTGCTCTATGCCAAGCATCTGCAAGATATCGGCCTGATCGACGGCGATCATGCCCAGGAACTGTTCGATGCCTATCGCGACGGTCTGGACGAAGGCAAGAACATCACCCGCACCACGCTGGGCCTGGTGGGTAACGAGCATACGGTCGACTGGGGTCGTTACAGCCGCGACAAATGGTCGAACGTGGTCGATACCTCGGTGCCGATCGAAACGCTTCAGCGTCTGTCCAGCCAGCTCTACGAGCAGTTCCCCGATGGCCTGGACCTGCACAAGCGGGTCGAGCGCATCGTCGGCGATCGGCAAAAGATGGCCGCCGGTGCAACGCGCATCGATTGGGGCTTTGCCGAGCATATGGCCTATGCCAGCCTGCTTGACGACGGTTTTGATGTCCGGCTGTCCGGCCAGGATTCCGGCCGTGGCACGTTCTTCCATCGCCACGCGGTGATCTACAACCAGCAGGATGGTACGGAATATATTCCGCTCAACAACTGCTCCCGCGACGGCACGCGCTTCGACGTCAACGACACGCTGCTTTCAGAGATGGCGGTGCTGGGCTTCGAGTACGGCTACGCGACGGCTGATCCGCGCACCCTCACGATCTGGGAAGCGCAGTTCGGCGACTTCGTCAACGGCGCGCAGGTCATCATTGACCAGTTCATTTCCTCCGGCCGCGCCAAGTGGGGCCGGATGTGTGGTCTGGTGATGTTCTTGCCGCACGGCTATGAAGGCCAAGGCCCGGAGCATTCCTCGGCGCGCCTGGAGCGCTTCCTGCAGCTGTGTGCCGAGCGCCACATGCTGGTCTGTGTGCCTTCCACTCCGGCCCAGTGGTTTCATCTGCTGCGTCAGCAGATGGTGCGCAACCTGCGTATGCCGCTGGTGGTGCTCACGCCCAAGAGTCTATTGCGACATCGTCTGTCGACCTCGACGCTGGACGACCTGGCCGAGGGCCATTTCCAGTTCATCATCGATGAACCGGAAGACATCGACGCCGACAAGATCAAGCGTGTGGTCTTTTGTAGCGGCAAGGTCTATTACGACCTGCTGCAAGGCCGCGAGGATCGCGAGCTGGATGATGTCGCCATCGTGCGTATCGAGCAGCTCTATCCGTTCCCGGCCGAGGACTATGCCAAGGCGCTGGCGCGTTACAAGAACGCCGAGCAGGTGGTGTGGTGTCAGGAAGAGCCCGAGAACCAAGGCGCCTGGTACCAGATCAAGCATCGTCTGCAGGTGCCGCTGGCCGATCAGCACGAGTTGCTCTACGCCACGCGCCCGGGTGCGGCCACGACCGCCGTGGGCTATCACAAGCTGCACGTCAAACAACAAGAAGCGGTCATTGAAGCCGGCCTGGTCGGCGGCGAGCATCTGATCGAAAAAGGCACGGTCAAGGCCGATCCCCGCGGCAAGAAAGCGGGTATCCGGCAAAAGCAATCGTAAGCGCCTCAACTCACTCGAATACGTCACGACAAGAGTCAGGAACTAAAAGCATGGCCACAGAAGTCAAGGTCCCGGAGCTGCCCGAATCCGTCAGTGAAGCCACGGTCGGCGAGTGGCAGAAGAAACAGGGCGACGCCGTCGAGCGCGACGAGAATCTGCTCGATCTCGAAACCGACAAGGTCGTGCTGGAGGTGCCGGCTGTGGCTGCCGGCAAGCTGGTCGAGATCAAGGTCGAGGCCGGTGAGACCGTACAGGCCGGCGACGTCCTGGCCGTCATCGAGGAAGGTGCGGCCGGCGATGCCGACGACGACGACAGCGACGAAGACGCTGACGCTGACGCTGACGCGGCCGACGATAAAGAAGAGAAAAAAGACGACAAGAAAAAAGACAAGAGCGACAGCGCGTCGGCCAAGCGTGATGACGGCGATGACGACAGCGACGACGATGCCGAAGAAGACGACGCCGATGCGGTAGCCAGCCCCGCGGCCAAGAAGCTGATGGCCGAAAACGATCTGGCCGCCGCTGATATCAAGGGCAGCGGCAAGGACGGGCGCATCACGAAAGCCGACGTGCAGTCGGCCGTGGAGTCAAAACCGGCCAAGAAGTCGGGCGACGACAAGAAAGCCGCCCAGAAGAAAGCGCCGGAAGAAGCCGATACCGGCCGTGCCGATCGCCAGGCTCTGGGCGATGTCGGCGGCGAGCGTGTCGAACAGCGCGTGCCGATGACGCGTATCCGTTCGCGTATCGCCGAGCGTCTGCTGGATGCCAGCCAGAACACGGCCATGTTGACCACCTTCAATGAGGTGGACATGAAAGCCGTGATGGAACTGCGCGGTCGCTACAAGGAAGCCTTCGAAAAAGAGCACGAAGTGCGCTTGGGCTTCATGTCGTTCTTCGTTAAGGCGGCCGTGGAAGCGCTCAAGCGTTTCCCGATCGTCAACGCCTCGATCGACGAAGGCGATATTGTCTATCACGGCTTCTATGATGTCGGTGTGGCCGTGTCCTCGCCGCGCGGGCTACTGGTGCCGGTGCTGCGCGATGCGGACCAGATGTCCTATGCAACGGTCGAGTCCACGATCCGCGACCTGGGCAAACGGGCCCAGGACGGCAAGGTCACCATGGACGAAATGACCGGCGGCACGTTCACGATCACCAACGGCGGCGTGTTCGGCTCGTTGCTGTCGACGCCGATCATCAATCCGCCGCAGTCGGCGATCCTGGGCATGCACGCCACCAACGACAAGCCGGTGGTGCGCGACGGTGAAATCGTCATCCGCCCGATCATGCAGTTGGCGCTTTCCTATGATCACCGCCTGGTCGACGGGCGTGACGCGGTTCTGTTCCTCAAAACGATCAAGGATCTGCTCGAGGATCCGTCGCGGCTGCTGCTGCAGATCTAGGCCCATCGACTGTCACGCGCCGGCTCCAAGCCGGCGCGATTCTTTAAGCTTTTCGAAGGAACATCATGAGTTCATCCTACGATGTCATCGTGATCGGCGCCGGCCCGGCCGGTTACGTCTCCGCGATCCGTGCGGCACAGCTCGGCATGAACACGCTGTGTGTCGATAACTGGTTGACCAAGGGCGATCGCCCGTCGCTTGGCGGCACCTGCCTCAATGCCGGCTGTATTCCCTCCAAGGCTTTGCTTGAATCCAGCGAGCTCTACGAGCGCGCCCAGGGTGAGTTCAGCCAGCACGGCCTGTCGTTCGACAAGGTCGAGCTCGATATCGACCAGATGCAAAAGCGCAAGGCCGGCGTGGTCGGCGAGCTGACCGGTGGTATTGCCGGTTTGTTCAAGGCTAACGGCGTGGAATCGCTGGCCGGCACGGCCCAGGTCATTGATTCCGGCAAGGTGCACGTCAAGACCCAGGACGGCGAGGAGCAAGAGCTCACTGCCGACCACGTGATCATCGCGGCCGGCTCGGTGCCGGTCGAGCTGGATATCGCGCCGTTCGATAACGAATACATCCTGGATTCGTGGGGCGCGCTCGATATGGAGGCCGTGCCGGAGAAACTCGGCGTGATCGGTGCCGGCTATATCGGCGTCGAGCTCGGCAGTGTCTGGTCGCGCCTGGGGGCCGAGGTCACCATCCTCGAAGCCGTCGACGAGTTCATGCCGATCGCTGATCGCGATATCGCCAAGGAAGCGCTAAAGACATTCCGCAAGCAGGGCTTGAACGTCGAACTATCGGCGCGGGTAACGGCAACCCGCATCGAAGACGACAAAGTCGTCGTCGAGTACACCAAGAACGATGAAACCCATACCGAAACCTTCGATCGCCTGATCGTGGCGGTCGGTCGTCGGCCGAACACGAAGAACATCTGTGCCAAAGACGCCCGTGTGGAGCTCGACGACAAGGGCTTCATTGACGTCGACGAGGCCTATCGCACGAGCCTGCCCGGCGTGTATGCCGTGGGCGATGTCATCGGCAACCCGATGCTTGCACACAAGGGCATGGAAGAGGGCGTGGTCGTGGCCGAGCTGCTCGACGGCCAGAAGCCGCACATGAATTACGATGTGATTCCTTCGGTGGTCTACACCGCGCCCGAGCTGGCCTGGGTTGGCAAGAGCGAGGCGCAGCTCAAGTCCGCTGGCGTTGACTATCGCGTCGGCCAGATCCCGTTCGCCTCGAACGGCCGGGCCAAGGCGATGGCGCATCAGGGCGGCTTCGTGAAGATGATCGCCGATGCCAATACGGACGAGATCCTGGGCGTACACATGATCGGGCCGTATGTATCCGAGATGATTCAGGAAATCGTCGTGGCCATGGAATACAAGGCGGCCAGCGAGGATATCGCCCGGATCATCCATGGCCACCCGACGCTGGGCGAGGCGGTCCACGAAGCCGCGCTGGCGGTCTCCGGCCGGCCGATCCATTTCCCGCCCAAGAAAAAGAAGAAATAGCCCGCACCGCGTAGCGGCGACACAAAAACCCTCGACGGCAACTTGCCGCTCGAGGGTTTTTTGTGTCTTTATGAAGGTCATCGTAAGACGTATTGGCCCCATGAACACGCCCGATCATCACGAGGACTCGCTGGCGAAACGGCCACCAGACGACGCGGACGCTGCAAGCCATCATGACACGGCGGGTAAGAGCCGCCCCGCGCTGCCGGCGCTGAGCCTGGCCGCGCTCGGCATCGTCTACGGCGATATCGGCACCAGCCCGATCTACGCGCTGCGTGAAGCGTTTTTCGCACATGCAGCCATCGACACGCGGGCCGCCAGTATCTACGGCGTGTTATCGCTGATGTTCTGGTCGTTGATTATCGTGATTTCGATCAAGTATCTATCGGTGGTGATGCGAGCCTCAAATAACGGCGAGGGCGGCATCATCGCGTTGGTGGCTTTGCTTAACCCGTGGAAGACCGAACGTGGCAGTCGACGTTATCTGTTGATGTTGATGGGCCTGTTTGGCGCGGCGCTGCTTTACGGCGACGGGACGATCACGCCGGCGATCTCGGTGCTCAGTGCCATCGAAGGTCTGGAGGTGGCCACCCCGGCCTTCACCCCGTATATCGTGCCGATCACGATCGTGATTCTCGTCGGTCTGTTCTCGATCCAGCGCCAGGGCACGGCGCGTGTGGGTGCCTGGTTCGGGCCGGTGATGCTGGTGTGGTTCGCGACCCTGGCAATGCTCGGCATCAGCGGAATCCTGCATCATCCGGCAATCCTGGCGGCAGTGAACCCGGCCTATGCCTGGACGTTCTTCGCAACCAACGGGTTTGCCGGGTTTCTCGTAATGGGCACGGTGTTCCTGGTGGTCACTGGCGGTGAAGCGCTCTATGCGGATATGGGTCATTTCGGGCTGGCGCCTATTCGCGCGGCCTGGTTCGTGGTGGTGCTTCCCGGTCTGTTGTTGAATTATTTCGGTCAGGGCGCGCTCATGCTGGCCCATCCGGACACCCAGCAGCCGTTCTATGCGCTGGCACCGGACTGGGCGCTCTTGCCGGTTGTGGGTATCGCTACGCTTGCGACGGTCATCGCATCGCAGGCGGGCATTTCCGGCGTGTTTTCATTGACGCGCCAAGCGATTCAGCTCGGCCAACTCCCGCGTATGCGGATCGTGCAGACCTCGCGTGAGTCGTACGGCCAGATCTATATCCCGGTGATCAATGTCCTGTTGATGATCGCCACCATCGGGCTGGTGATCGGTTTTCAGCGCTCGGATCATCTGGCCTCGGCTTATGGCGTGGCCGTATCGCTGGATATGGTCATCACTACGATTCTGGCTTTCTTCGTGGC
The DNA here is from genome assembly GCF_003788585.1 of Salinisphaera japonica YTM-1. Taxonomy (GTDB): domain Bacteria; phylum Pseudomonadota; class Gammaproteobacteria; order Nevskiales; family Salinisphaeraceae; genus Salinisphaera; species Salinisphaera japonica. Next base: position 75,794 of record NZ_AYKG01000034.1, read on the forward strand.
CTATCGCTGGGATTGGTTTCCCAAGCTGGCTGGCGTCGTGGCCGTGGGCCTGCTCGTGGTGGATGTCTCGTTCTTCGGGGCCAACGTCTTCAAGATCCCCGACGGCGGCTGGTATCCGTTGCTCATGGCCGGGCTGATTTTCTTCGTTATGGCCACCTGGCGTACGGGCCGCGCGATCGTGCGAGCGCGTCTTGATGCACAAAGTGAACCCATCGAGCGCTTCATCGATAACCTGAGCCCGGATCTGGTGCGCATACCCGGAACGGCGGTATTCATGTCGGTATCCGGCCAGAAAACGCCGGCAATGCTGGCGCATCATCTCCGTTTGAACCGCTGCCTGCACGAACAAGCCCTGATCGTGACCGTTCACATCATGGACGTTCCTCGCGTTCCGGCAGCTGATCGTATCCGTATCGCGGGCCTGGCGGACGGGTTCTATCGCATTGATCTTTACTACGGCTTCATTCAAGCAACTAACGTGCCGGTCGGGCTGCGGCTGTGCCAAGAATTCGGCGTGGATATCGACCTAGAGGCCACGACATTCTATGTCGGCCGCGAGAGTCTGATCCCGGATAGCCAGGTGCCGGGCATGCCGGTCTGGCGTGAGCGCCTGTTCGCTTTCATGGCACGTAATGCCAACTCCGCCACGCAACAGTTTCATCTGCCGTCAGAGCGTGTGGTCGAGCTTGGTATCCAGATCCGGCTATAGCCTGCTACGGCTGGTAAACTAACGATCATGCTTGGAACATGAGGCAGTTATGGCAGGGCATAGCAAATGGGCCAATATCCAGCACCGGAAAAAGGCCCAGGACAAGAAACGCGCCAAGGTGTTCACGCGCCTGATTCGTGAGATCACGGTCGCGGCCCGCATGGGCGGCTCGGACCCTAACGATAATCCGCGTTTGCGCCTGGCCTGGGACAAGGCCCTGGCTGCCAACATGCCCAAGGACAACATCGAGCGTGCAGCCAAGCGCGGCGCGGGCGAGGACGGGGCCGACAACTACGAAGAGATCCGCTACGAAGGCTATGGCCCGCAGGGCGCGGCCATCATGGTCGACTGCATGACGGACAACCGTAATCGCACGGTCTCTGAAATCCGCTATGTCTTCTCGCGTAACGGCGGCAACATGGGCGCGGATGGCTCGGTGGCCTATCTGTTCGATCGCAAGGGGATTCTGTTGTTCTCGCCCGAGGTCGATGATGAACATGTGTTGGCCCCGGCACTGGAAGCCGGTGCGGAAGATCTGGTCGAGTATGAAGACGGCTCTTTCGAGGTGCTGACCGCCCCGGACGATTATCCCGAGGTGCGTCGCGCGGTCGAAGAGGCGGGCTACGAGCCTGCCCAGGGTGACGTGACCATGCGTCCGGCGACCACCGTCGAGTTGTCGGGCGAGGCGGCCCAGACCTGCTTGAAACTCATCGATGCGCTCGAGGACCTCGACGACGTACAGGATGTCTATACCAACGTCGAGTTCGATGAAGCCACGTTGTCCGAAAACGAGGCGGCATAACGCGTGTCGAACCCGCGCTCTGTCACCGTGCCGCGTATTCTGGGTATTGATCCGGGCTCCACGATCATGGGCTTTGCCGTGGTCGACGGCGGCGCTCGCCCGGCACAGTGTGTCATCGACTGTCTGCGCCTGCCCAAGACCGATTTCCCGACCCGGCTGGGCCTGATCTTCGAGCGGCTCACGGCCGTGATCGCCGAATGGCAGCCGGATGAAATGGCGATCGAGAACGTGTTCGTATCGCGTAACGCGGCATCGGCGCTCAAGCTCGGCCAGGCACGCGGCGCGGCGATCTGTGCCGGCGCGGCGGCCGGCCTGCCGGTGGCCGAATACACGCCCTCGCAGATCAAACAGGCCGTGGTCGGACGCGGCAGCGCCGACAAGACACAGATCCAGCACATGGTGGCCATGCTGCTCGCCGTGCCGGGCAAATTACAGGCCGATGCCGCAGATGCGGCCGCCGTGGCACTCTGTCATGCCCATACCGCCCATACGGCCGGGCGTCTTCAGCAGGGCACACAGCGCAGCAGGGCACGCGCATGATCGGGCGTCTTCGCGGTCAGCTGATCGAAAAACAGCCGCCACGTCTGGTTATCGAGGTGGCCGGTGTGGGCTATGAGGTCGAGGCCCCCATGTCGACCTGTTTCGGCCTGTCCAGCACTCAGGGCGAGATCACGCTGCTGACGCAGATGGTCGTGCGCGAAGACGCCATGCTGCTGTATGGCTTTGCCACCGAGCAGGAACGACAGCTTTTTCGCGAGCTGATCAAGGTCTCGGGTATAGGTGCCAAACTGGCTCTGACGATACTTTCGGGCATGAGCGTGGCGGATTTTGTGGCCACCATCGAGGCAGACGACGCGGCCCGCCTGACGGGTCTGCCCGGCGTGGGCAAGAAAACGGCGGCGCGCCTGATCATCGAGATGCGGGACAAGCTTTCGGGTACAGCGATCGCGCCCACGCTGGGCACGGCCAGTACACAGGCGACGGCGGGCGGCGACGGAACATCCGCAGATGCCACCGGCGTTGCGCGCCAGGCGCTCGTGGCTCTGGGCTACAAGCCCGCCGAGGCCGATCGGCTGCTGCGCGGCCTGTCCAGCGAGACCGAGGACAGCGAAACCCTGATTCGCGAAGCGCTCAAGCGCGCGGTCCGTTGAGCCGATGAGCACCCCCTCCGACGGCATTGACGAAGGCGAACGACTGATTGCCGGCGCGGCCCGCCCCGAAGAGGGACGTTTCGATCGCGCACTGCGGCCTACGCGGCTGGCTGACTATGTGGGCCAGCCCGAGGTCTGTGAGCAGCTCGATATCTTCGTCTCCGCGGCACGCAATCGTGCCGAAGCGCTCGATCATGTCCTGATCTTCGGCCCGCCGGGGCTGGGCAAGACCACCATGGCGCAGGTCATCGCCAACGAGATGAACGTGGGGTTTCGCCAGACCTCGGGCCCGGTACTGGAGCGCCCCGGCGACCTGGCCGCGCTGTTGACCAATCTCGAGGCCAACGACGTACTGTTCATCGACGAGATCCATCGCTTGTCGCCCGTCGTCGAGGAGGTGCTCTATCCCGCGCTCGAGGATTACCAGATCGATATCGTCATCGGTGAAGGCCCGGCCGCCCGTTCGATCAAGCTCGATCTGCCGGCTTTCACATTGGTGGGGGCCACCACGCGCGCCGGGGCGCTGACCTCGCCACTGCGGGATCGGTTCGGCATCGTTCAGCGCCTGGAATTCTATTCCCAGGCCGATCTGGCCTCGATCGTGACCCGCTCGGCGGGCATTCTGGGTATCGAAATCGAGGCCGCCGGTGCCGACGAAATCGCGCGCCGTGCCCGAGGGACGCCGCGCGTGGCCAATCGGCTGCTGCGCCGGGTGCGTGACTATGCCGAAGTGCGTGCCGATGGCCGCATCGCCGGCCAGGTCGCCGCCCGGGCCATGGATATGCTGCGCGTGGACGACAACGGCTTCGACATGATGGATCGCAAGCTGCTCGAAGCGCTCATCCACAAGTTCGAGGGCGGCCCGGTGGGTGTCGAAAGCCTGGCCGCAGCGATCGGCGAGGCCCGCGAGACGATCGAAGACGTCATCGAGCCGTATCTCATCCAACAGGGCTTCATGATGCGCACGCCGCGCGGGCGCATGGCCATGCCGCTGACTTATCGTTATTACGGCCTGACGACGCCCGCGCCGGGTCAGGTCGATGCGCCGGATCTGTTCGTGGGCGACGACGACCGAAGTGAGTGATCGCTACCCGCTACGTGTCTATTACGAGGACACCGACGCCACCGGCGTGGTCTATCACGCCAATTACCTGAAATACTTCGAGCGGGCTCGCACCGAGTGGCTGGAAGCTCGCGGGCTCGATCATATGGGCCTGGCGCGCGATCATAAGATCGTTTTCACCCTGGCCGATCTGCGGCTGGCCTTCAAACGGCCGGCGCGGCTGGACGATCGTCTTGTCGTCGTGACCACGGCTTTGGAACCCGGGCGCGTGCGCATGGTCTTTAAACAAGAGATATGGCGTGATAATAGCTGTCTGATTCAGGGCGAATTCACGGTTGCCTGTGTCAATATCACGACCTTCAGGCCGGCACGCCTGCCACTTGTGATGACCGAGGAGCGCTAGATGAATCTTGCTGCTGACATGAGCCTGTGGGGGCTCGTGATGCAGGCCAGTACGCTGGTCAAGGCCGTCATGTTGCTGTTGCTGCTGGCGTCGGTTGTGTCCTGGGCGGTGATATTCGCCAAACAGCGGCGTATCAAGCGCGTGGTCAAGGAAATGAACCGGTTCGAGGACCGGTTCTGGTCCGGCGGCAACGTGCGTGATATCTACGAGGACGTGCATCGGCATCACAACACGCCGGAAGGCATGCCCGCGTTATTCATCGCCGGCTACGATGAGCTCAAGCGACGCCGGGATGCCGGCGACACGGCACGGGCCGAAATCGTGCCCTCGGTCCAGCGCGCCATGCGCGTGGCCGACTCGCGCGAGTTCGAAAAACTCGAAGCGGGCCTGGCGTTTCTGGCCACTGTGGGCTCGATCAGCCCGTACGTGGGCCTGTTTGGCACAGTGTGGGGTATCATGAGCGCCTTCATCGGCCTGGGCAACGTACAGCAGGCCAGCCTGGCGATGGTCGCCCCCGGCATCGCCGAGGCCTTGATTGCGACGGCCATGGGGCTGTTCGCCGCCATCCCGGCCGTGGTCGGCTACAACTATTTCAGCAATCGCCTGGATTTCATCGATAACCGCTTCGATACGTTCATGGACGAAATGGCCGGCATCGTCGAACGTGGCGTCCAATCGGCCAACCCGATGCCCAAATCGCGCGACAAACAGGCCAGCGAACCCGCCGAGCCGGCCCGTACCGCGCCCGAACTGTAAGGGGGCGCCATGGGAAGCCGTTCGAGAAAACGCCAGGGCCGTCGACGCTTGGCCAGCGAAATCAATGTCGTGCCCTATATCGACGTCATGCTGGTGTTGCTCATCATTTTCATGGTGACCGCACCGCTGCTGACCACCGGGGTCAACGTGGATCTGCCCAAGGCGCCGGCCCAGGTGCTGGATATGGCCGAGGACAAGCCGGTCGTGTTGACCGTGACCGCCGACGGGGACTATTCGCTTAACGTAGGCCCATCGCCGGATGAGCCGCTATCGGCGGATCGCATCATCACGATCGTGGGCCAGGTCATCGCCGCCCGGCCCGAGGCGCCGGTGGCGGTTCGCGGCGACGGGCAGGGTAACTACGCCGATGTGGTGCGTGGCATGGTCATGCTGCAACAGGCCGGGGCCGAAAAGGTCGGCCTGATCACGGACAACGTCGATGCCTCGGATAACGGGTCACGTTGATGCTGGATCTGCTCGAAAAGATCGGCGAACACTGGCGAGCGGTACTGCTGGCCGTGCTCGTGCACGGCGCACTGGCGGCGGGTCTGTTGTTCAGCCTGGATTTTCTGCAGCCGGCCAGTCGGGGCAACCAGGGCGAGTCGATCGTCGAGGCCAGCGTGATGTCCTCGGAAGACATCGATGCCATGGCGGCACAAAACAACGCCGAGTCCACACCGCCGACAAGCCAGCCCGAACCCAGTACGCCGCCGGCTAGCGCACCGACCGAAGCCGCCAAGCAACAACAGGCCAAGCGCGAGCAAGCAGAGGCAGAGGCCCAGCGCGCCGAGCGTCAGGCACAGGCCGAAGCCGCCAAGCGCGAACGCGCCGAGCAGGCAGCAGCTGACAAAGCCCGCGCGCAGGAAAAAGCGCAGGCTGAGGCAAAACGTGAGGCGGCCGAGAAGGCTCGCCAGAAGCGCCAAGCCGAGGCAAAACAGGAACGAGAGGCCGAGGCCAGGCAAGAGGCCAAGGCCGAGCAAGAAAAAGCCCGGGCGGCCAAGGAAAAAGCGGCTAAAGAAAAAGCCCAGGCAGAAGCCCAGGAAAAAGCCAAGGCCGAACAGGCAGAAGCGAAAGCTGAAAAAGAGCGCGCCGCGGAAGCGGCCGAAGCCAAGGCAAAGGCCCAGAAACAGGCCCAAGCCAAACGCCAGGCGGCCGCTGAAGCAGCGGCGCAAAAAGAAAAAGAGCAGGCTGAAAAAGCGGCGCGGGAAAAAGCAGAGGCCGAACGTAAGGCGCGCGAACAGGCCGAGGCCAAAGCCAAAGCCCAGGCAGAAGCAAAAGCCAAGGCAAAAGCAGAAGCCGCCGCCAAGGCTAAGGCAGAGGCCCAGGCGAAAGCCAAGGCAGAAGCCGAGGCCGCGCGCCGGGCCCGGGAAGAGGCAGCCCGCAAGGCCGCGGCCCAGTCACAGCTGGAGAAAGCCATGGCAGAGGAATCTGCCGGGCGCCAGGCGGCCGCGGACCAGCGTGCGCTGGCCGGCTATATCCAAGCCATTCGTAACAAGGTCGAGGCCAACTGGATCCGCCCGCCCGGGGCAACGGATGTAACCTGCAAGGTACACGTCAAACAACTGCCGGGCGGTCAGGTGGCCAACGTGCGTGTGGTCAGCTCCTGTGGCGGCCCGGCACTGGATCGCTCGGTCGAGCAGGCGATCTACAAGTCGGATCCCTTGCCATCACCGCCATCAGGTAATCTCTTCCAATCGGATATCGAATTCACGTTCAGGCCGGACTCATGATCAAAACCAAACGAACATCCTGGCTCGCACGCTTTTGTCTGATCGCGGTGGCGGCGTGTATGGCGCTACCGGCCCAAGCTGCGCTTGAGGTCGATATCACCCAGAGCTCGGACCAGGCGATTCCGATCGCGATCGCGCCGTTCAAGGCCAACGGCCAGCGTCTGCCGGTCGATATTTCAGATATCGCCAGTCGTGATCTGGCCTCGACCGGCCTGTTCCGAACCTTTGACCGTGCCAACATGACCGAGTCGCCGGCCACGCCGGAGGACGTCAACTATCAGAGCTGGGCGGCGCAGGGCGTGGACAACCTGGTGATTGGCTCGGCGGCGCGTAATGCGGCCGGCGGCTATCGCATCACGTTCTATCTGGTGGATGTCGCACGCCAGCAGGCGGTCACGAGCTTTCAGATCAATGCCGGCGGCAACCAGCTGCGCGATGCCGGGCATACGATCGCCAACCTGATCTACGAGCGTTTCGTTGGCAAGAAAGGTTATTTCCTGTCGAACATCGCTTATGTGACGGTCACTGGCAACACCGCCAATAACCGCACCTTCCGCTTGGTGGTCGCCGATTACGACGGCAGCCAGCCCTCGACGATCTATTCCTCGAAGGACCCGGTGATGTCGCCGGCCTGGTCACCCAGCGGTGATCGAATCGCGTATGTCGCCTTCGATGTCTACAAGGGCACGAGCAGCGTGCGTATCCAGAACCTGTCCAGCGGGCAGGCACGCACGATTTCGGCCGGCCATGGCGTCAACGGCGCACCGGCATGGTCACCGAACGGTCAGGAGATCGCGTTCGCAAAATCCGCCGACGGGGATACCGATCTGTTCGTCTACAACCTGGCGACCGGCCAGACACGACAGCTCACGCGCAGTGGGGCGATCGACACCGAGCCGTCCTGGTCGCCGAACGGCCGCGAGATCGTGTTCACCTCGGATCGTGGCGGGCAGCCGCAGCTGTATCGAATGAACGCCGAAGGCGGTGGTATCCAGCGTCTGACTTATGACGGCAGCAGCAATCAACGCGCCGATTTCGCCCCGGATGGCAAGTCGATCACTTATGTACAGAAGAGCGGCAACGGCTTTCGTATTGCCGTGATGGATCTCGAGACCAATAATGTACGTATCGTGAGCGATGGGCCACAGGACGACAGTCCGGCCTTTGCCCCGAACGGGCAGGCCGTGCTCTATGCCCGCCAGAGTGGGCGTAACGCGCTGTCGCTGGTATCGCTGGATGGCAACGCCAAATCCACGCTCTCGCAGGCCGGTGAAGTGCGCGAGCCGGCCTGGGGCCCGCTGGGCTATTGATCCGTTTCAAATTTTCCACCAACAAAACCATTCCGATTCGTCGGCATGAACAAATCAAAGGAGCTTCTCATGGGTCATATTTCTTTCGGTAGTCGGCGTCAGGTACTGCTGGCCGCCACGCTGGTCGCCGCAGCCTTGTCACTCACCGCCTGTGGCGGTAACAAGAACGTACGCGGCGACGCGCCGGGCATGCCGCAGGCGGGCATGAACGATCAAGGTCAGGGCCAGGGCATGGGTTCGGGCCGGGATATCGATGTGCGTGGCCTTGAGGGGATTCCGGCCGAGGATCGTCATCTGTTCACCGACCCGAACAACCCGCTGTCGACGCGCACGGTCTATTTCGATCTCGACAGCAGCGCCATCCCGTCGCGCTTTTCCCAAGCAATTCAGGCGCACGGCCAGTATCTGGCCAACCACCCGAACGTAAACCTGCGCTTGGAAGGCAACACGGACGAACGCGGCACCCGTGAATACAATGTCGCCCTGGGCGAGCGTCGTGCCGATTCTGTCAAGCAGGCCGTCGTGCTTTCCGGGGCCAGTGCCGGTCAGGTCACGACTATCTCCTACGGCGAAGAACGCCCGGCTGTTCTGGGCCAGGACGCAGAGTCCTTGAACAAGAACCGTCGCGTCGACTTCATCTACACCAATAACTAATGATCGCCCCCATGCGCGCAACCATTCGCAATACGTTGGTCGCGGCAGCGTTGGTCGCACCGTTGGGCGCCGCTCAGGCGGCCCCGACGATGCAGCTTGCCCAGAACAATACCGGTCCTAATCTGTTCGCGCTGTATCAGCAGATACAACAACTGCAGCAACAGGTCCGAAATCTGAACGGGCAGGTCGATACGCTGCAGTATCAGCTGGATCAGCAAAAACAGGGCCAGCGAGACCTCTACCAGGATATCGACAAGCGCTTGGCCAAGCTCGAATCCGGGGCGGCCGGTAGAGCGGGTTCTTCCTCGGATGGCGCGCCCAGGGGTGCCGGCGGCCAGACCGGCCCGGTCGATCCGGCCGTGCAGTCGGCCTATATGGCCGGCTTTAACAAGCTCAAGGACGGGGATTACCCCGCGGCCATCGATGCCTTCAAAGCGTTCGTGGCTGAACATCCCGAAACCGCGTTGACGCCCAATGCGTGGTACTGGATGGGCGAGGCCTATTACGTACAGCAGAAACCGGATGCGGCCCGGCAATCGTTCGAGACCGTGGTTAATCGGTTTTCGGCATCGCCCAAGGTGGCAGATTCGTTGTACAAGATCGGGCTGATTCAGGCGTCCAGCGGCAACGACGACAATGCACAGGCCACGTTTGAGCGCGTCATTTCCCAATACCCCGACAGCGATGCCGCTAACCAGGCGAAGTCCCAGCTGTCCGGCGATAACGGCTAGCTCGTGTCTGACGTCATGGATCGCGCGAGCGCTCGTCGGTTAGACGGGATCAGCGACAGCCGATGGGCCGAGCGAATCGATGCCCTGCGTATCACCGAAATTTTCTGTTCGCTCCAGGGGGAGGCCAACGATGCCGGGCGTGTCTGTACGTTCGTACGGCTGACCGGCTGCCCGCTGCGGTGTCACTACTGTGATACGGCCTATGCCTTTCAAGGCGGGGAGTGGCAGAAGATCGATGCCATCATCGAGCAGATCAAAGCATTTGGCGCGCATCACGTATGTGTCACCGGCGGCGAGCCGTTGGCCCAGCCGAACGCCGTGCCACTGATTGCCCGTCTGTGCGATGCGGGGTATGCGGTATCGGTGGAAACCGCCGGTGCGCTGGATATCCGCCCGGTCGATACTCGCGCCTCACGCGTGGTGGATATCAAAACGCCGGCCTCGGGTGAAGCCACGCGGAATCGGTGGGACAATATCGAGGTGCTGACCGGCCACGATCAGCTCAAGTTCGTGATCTGTTCTCGGGCTGACTATGAGTGGGCCCGGGCACGGCTTGGCGAGATCGACGTGCCAGCCGGCTGTACGGTCTGGTTTTCGCCCTCTGCCGGCGAGATCACGGCGCGGGGATTGGCCGACTGGATTGTCGCCGACCGGCTGCCCGTCAAGTTTCAAATGCAGCTACACAAGCTGTTGTGGGGCGATGCGCCAGGCTATTAGCGCCACCGCGTAACAACGGATCTAAAAACACCCAGCAAGCAAGGTGAGTGTGTCGCAACCAACCGATAAAGCCGCGGTCGTTCTGTTGTCCGGTGGGCTGGATTCAACAACATGCCTTGCCGAGGCCAAAGCCGCCGGTCATGCTCTCTATGCCGTCAGCTTTGACTACGGCCAGCGACATACTGCGGAGCTCAGCGCGGCGCGATCAATCGCCGCTAGCGCTGGTGTGGTCGAGCACAAGGTCGTGACCATCGATTTCGATGGCATGGGCGGCTCGGCGTTGACCGATGCCTCGATCGCCGTGCCCGAAACACCGGGCCAGGGCATTCCGAGCACCTACGTGCCGGCCCGGAATACGCTGTTCCTCTCGGTGGCGCTCGGGTGGGCCGAGATACTCGAGGCCGGCTCGATCTATATCGGTGTTAACGCCGTGGATTATTCCGGCTACCCGGACTGTCGGCCCGAGTTTATCGAGGCGTTCGAATCACTCGGCCGTCTGGCGACAAAGACCGGCGTCGAAGGTCGGCCGATCGAGATCCGGGCGCCGCTCATGCATCGAACCAAGGCCGAGATCATTCGTCGCGGGCATGAACTCGGTGTCGACTACAGCCAGACCATAAGCTGTTATCAGGCCGATGAGCACGGCCGCGCCTGTGGCGTATGCGATGCCTGTCGTCTGCGCGCAGCCGGTTTTGCCGAGGCCGGCGTACCGGACCCGACGCGCTATATCGGTTAGTCATAAACCACGGATGGCCGGATCGCGCGCACAAAAAAGCCGGCACGAAGCCGGCTTTTTCTTGTCTGGTGGGTCGTGCAGGATTCGAACCTGCGACCAATTGATTAAAAGTCAACTGCTCTACCAACTGAGCTAACGACCCCGAGAGATCGCGTATAATACCGGATTCACAGGGAATTACCAGACCGCGCGCCGATTTTTTCGACGCGGGCTACGCATCTTCCGGTATCAGCCGTTACCCGAGTGTTCGACCAGCTCGATCCAGTAGCCGTCCGGGTCTTTTACGAAGGCGATGTTGCTCATGCGACCGTCTTCAGGACGTTTCTGGAAGGTGACGGCGTTGTCGTCCATCCACTGACAGGCCGCAGCCAGATCGGGCACGGTGAAGCAGATATGGCCGAAGCCCTGTGGCTCGTCGTTGCCGTTGTGGTAGGAGGCGTTCGGGTCTTTTTCCGTGCCCCAGTTGTGGGTCAGCTCCAGCACGGCCGGGATACGGCTCATGAACTTGGCGCGCTCTGCTTCGTCGGCGGGTACGTCATAACCGTCAGTACGTGCCAAGAAATACAGCGTGAACTGGGCGTCCGGGTTTTCTTTCTGGCGTAGCAGGCGCATGCCGAAGACCTTGGTATAGAAGGCCAGGGATTTCTCGGGATCGACCACGCGAATCATCGTGTGGTTGAACACGAAACCGCCTGTCTGTTCTGGCTGCTCGGCATGCACGCCGGGCGCGTCTTCTGTATTGAAAGCCATGTTTGATCTGCCTGGTGCGTCGAAACGTGACCCTATGATGCCTCATGCATCGATCGTGACAAACCGCTACGGTGCTCGTACCCGACGCCAACAGGGCCTACACTGGCTCGGTACTACGACCCAAGCAGGATGATCATCCGTGAAAGCTGCCGATCTGTTCGTTAAGTGTCTGGAAGAAGAGGGCGTGGAGTATGTCTTCGGTGTGCCGGGGGAGGAGAACCTTGACCTCATCGAGTCGATGCGCACCAGCAGCATCCAGCTGGTGGTCACACGCCACGAGCAGCACGCTGCGTTTATGGCGGCCACCTATGGCCGCCTGACGGGGCGGGCCGGCGTATGTCTGTCCACACTTGGCCCCGGGGCCACCAATTTGATGACCGGCGTTGCCTATGCCCAGCTGGGTGGCATGCCGCTATTGGCAATCACCGGCCAGAAAGCGCTGCGTGATAATCGACAGGGCAAGTTTCAGCTCATCGACATCGTCGATACGTTTCGGCCGGTGACGAAGTGGAACATGTCGTTGGCCGACAGCGGCGTCATTCCCCGCAGTATCCGCCACGCGTTCAAGACCGCGGAGGCCGAGCGGCCCGGGGCCGTCCATATCGAGTTGCCGGAGGATATCGCCGGCGAGACGATCGAGCCGAGTGTGCCACAGCGTCGGCTTACGCTGCGCCGGCCCAACGCCGATGAGCGGGCGCTGGATCGCGCGGCCGAGATGATTCGCAACGCACGCCAGCCCGTGATCGTCTACTCGGCCGGGGCCAATCGAAAACGGGTCACCACTCAGCTCTCCGCGCTGTGTGAAGCTACCGGGCTATATGCCATCGGCACCCAGATGGGCAAGGGCGTGATCGCCGACGATCACCCGCAGAGCCTATTCGCCATGGGCATCCACAAGCACGACTATGTGCACACGGCGATCGACGAGGCCGATCTTGTGCTGACCGTGGGCTATGACGTGGTCGAGTATCCGCCGTCGGTCTGGAACGGCGAGAAGGACAAAGACATCGTGCATATCGATTTCGTGCCGGCCGATCCGGACGAATACTACAGCCCGGCGCACGAGGTCATCGGCGATATCTCCAATACGCTCAAGGCCTTGTCGCAGCGGTTGCACGATGTGCGTTTCGACGACCCGCGGATGACACGGCTCCACGACTATGTGGCGGAAAAACTCCATGTGTCGGAGTCCGAATACAGTTTTCCGCCCAAGCCGCAACGAATCGTCGAACAGGTGCGCGGCGTGATGGGGCGCGAAGACATCATCAGCCTGGATAACGGCATCTATAAGATATGGTTTGCCCGTATGTATCCGGCCTATGCCAACAACACGGTATTGCTGGATAACGCCCTGGCCAGCATGGGCGCCGGCCTGGCTGCGGCCATGGCCGCCAAGATGGTGCACCCACAGCAGCGCGTCATGGCCATCTGTGGCGACGGTGGTTTCATGATGAACAGCCAGGACATGGAAACCGCGGTACGGCTGGGCCTCGATCTCGTGATTCTGCTGATCCGCGACGACGGGTATGGCTTCATTCGCTGGAAACAGGCCGGTGATGACTTCCCGGATTTCGGCATGGATTTCGGCAATCCGGATTTCGTGGCCTATGCCGAGGCCTACGGGGCCAAGGGCTTGCGCCACACCGCGGATAACAACCTGTCCGAGGTGCTCGAACAGGCCTATCAGCTGGGCGGCGTGGTGCTGGTGGATTGCGTGATCGACTACAGCGCCAATACAGAGCTGGACGTCGAACACCATGTGCCGGCCGATGTATTGAACGGCTAGGGCGTGTCGTCATAAGATATCGCGTCGCATTGCTCGCGCCGGGCGTGTCAGGCAAGGCGCGGGCCGCCGAGCGTGGCCGGTCACGGTCAAGGTCCGTAACGCGGCATGGCGCGTTCGGCGCGAGCAACCCCGTAGGGGCCGGTGGCCAAGCCGCGGCACTACGGCGCCATAGTCGATTTTTGGGGGCTCGCTTACGTGGAATGACCACGCTGCACGCGCGATGCCTTGTCTTGCCGTGGCTTGGCCGGCGGTGCGCCGCCTTATCTTATGACGACACGCCCTAGCGCGAACCCACGGCGAGCCTGCGCGCTGGGCTTGATGCACTCAATGCCGTATCATGCGCGCTCGAAGCCGCCGTGGTGGAATGGGTAGACACGCTAGGTTTAGGTCCTAGTGGCCGCGAGGCCGTGGGGGTTCAAGTCCCTCCGGCGGCACCAGATCTCGAAAAAGCCCCTGTTTTTACAGGGGCTTTTTTGTGGGCGCGGCCCAGTCAGCCAGCCGGCGGAGCAGTGCGGCGTCGAGCAGCGCATAGCGAAACGCCGGCCGGCCGGCCGCGCCGTAAGAAAAGGTTTCGCCAAGCGCCTGCTTGTCGACGAGGTAGCGCAGATATTTGCGGGCCGACACGCGTGAAATATCGGCATGATCGGCAACAACTTCGGTCGATAACGCGTGATCGGCGCTCGATGCGGCGGCGTGAACCGCTTCGATCACGCTCGCCAGCGTTGTTTGGGTCAAGCCCTTGGGCAGACGCTCAATTGAGCGGGCCGCCGGATGCGGCGTACGAAACAAGGCATCGAGCGTGTCTTGATCCACGGAGCGATCGGCCCGGGCCAACGTGCGACGACGGCGCTGGCAGGCCGTGATCGCCTCGATGAAGCGCTCGATCGAAAACGGCTTGACCAGGTAATCTCGGACACCGAGTTGATGCGCGCGGCGCACCATATCGGCTTCATTGGCGGCTGTGAGGAGTATCACGTCGGTATCGGGGCGATGGATCTGCAGCCACTCGGCTAGATCGAGGCCATGGCGGCGCCCGAGATAGATATCCAGCAGCACCAGATCAACGCGCTCGCGTTCGAGCACGGCACGCGCGCTGACGACATCACGACATTGGCCGATCAGGGTGCAATCCGCCATCCGGGCGAGGTAACCCGCATTCAAGCGCGCGACCATCGGATCATCTTCGACGATGAGTACGTTCATGCCTGTGCCTCGAACACCATGCTGGCCTCGACAAGTGTGCCGGCGCCCGGCGTTGAATAGATACGCAGTGGCTGGCCCATATCCGCCAGTCGGCGGGCCACCAGCGACAGCCCGAGTCCGCGCTGGCCGCCCTTGGTGGTAAATCCCTGGATCGTGGCCCGCTCGGTTTGCGCCGGAGTCATGCCGCAGCCGTTGTCGCTGACGGACAGGCTGAGAATATCCCCTTCCCAGGCCAGTGCCACGACCACGCCGGGCTCGCGTGCCGGCGCCATGCCGGCCAGGGCGTCGAGCGCGTTATCGATAAGATTACCCAGAACGCCCACGGCGGCCTGAACATCGGCAGTATTCGCGGCGACCGGGATGACCGGCTCGATCTCGAGACTGAGTGTGGTATTGGTTTCGCGTGCCTCTGCCTGCTTGGCGATCAAGAAACCGCCCAGCACCGGATCCGCGATATGTGTAGCCAGCTCACTCCCCGATAAGACAGGTGAGTCGATCAAGTCCGCCAAAAAGCGTTTTATAGCCGGCGTATCGCCCAGCTCGGCCAGGCCCAGCACCACATGCCACTGGTTCTTTGTCTCATGCTGGCTGGCGCGCAATGCATCGGCATAGCGGCGTACGCCCGTCAGCTCTTCGCCCAGGCGCTGAAGCTCTTGCGTATCGCGAAATGAAATCACCGCGCCGAGCGGTCCCTGCGCACCTTCTACGGTACGCAGGCTGCCCCGGAAATAACGCCCGGCGATACACAGCGGTCGATCAATACGTTCGTCAGTATCCGCGTTATCGCTGCCGATCATCGGGTTATCCAGCCGATCGCCAACGCCCGGCCTGGCCGTGTTATCACTTCTGAGCAGCCGCCTGGCCGCGGGATTGATCAAGCGCACCCGACGATCCATGCCCACCAGAATCAAGCCTTCGTGGATGCTGTCCAGCACCGCCTGATGCTCGGCTGACAGTCTCGCGATGTCGATGGGTTCCATGGCGTGAAGCTGGCGCTTGATACGACGCGCCAGCAAAAACGCGCCGAGCGCGCCAACAAGACCGATCAGTGCCAGGCCGGCCAACAATGTCATGCGCGAGGCGGCATAAACCGGGGTCAAGGCGGCCAGGCGCACGCCGACGGATACCGCGCCGATCACGTCATCACCCTGGTTTTTAACCGGCGCGAAGCCGCGAACACTGCGCCCCAGTGTGCCCATGGCAACCGAGGTATAGGTCTTGCCCGATAATGCGTCGCGCTCGTCGTCGCCGCGAAAATGATGGTTGATACGTGCGGCGGTCGGATGGGTCAGACGAATGGCGTGGCGGTCCATAACGACGATGAAATCCACGCCGCTGGCCCGGCGCAAGGCCTCGATACGGGTCTGTAGCGAAGAGTCGGGCGTGTAGGGCCTGGCCTGGGCGATCGTGCGCTTCACGCCGGGCCACTCGGCGACCGCCTGTGCCGTGTTCACCACTCGGCGGCCCTGGGCATGCTCGATGCCGTGCCATAGCTGGTGGCTGAATAATCCCCAGGCCATCATCAGCGTCGCAGCTACGAGCGCCGAGGCCCAGATCACGATCACCGAGGCCAGCGGCCAGGCACGCGACCGGTCATTCGTATTCAGCGAATTGTCGTACGACCAAGGTGTCATTTGCACCACGACTCAGACGAATTTCGATGCCGAAACCCGTTTTATTTAATTACAAAACCGCTCAGCGGCTGCGTGTTTCTGCATAAGCGGTTAAGTATGGTGGCTTGCAGCCGATCGTGCCGAGTGCGCCCCCAAGCCGGCGGCGCCCGAGCCCGCGCGATACGACAAGACGGAGAATGCCTGTCATGAGCGATACGTCCCAGTCCCGTGCGACCAATGATCCCGACACCGGGCTGTTATCGATGCGCCCGCATATATTCTTCATGCCGTGGCCGGTGTTCGGGATCGCGCTACTGGCACTGATCGTGGCTACCGCGACCGGCACGTTGCCCTCGGGCATGATCGGCGCGTTTCTGGTCATCATGCTTCTGGGCGAAGGGCTCGGTTTTGTCGGCGACCGTCTGCCGATAGTGCGTACCTACCTCGGCGGCGGGGCGATTCTGTCGATATTCGGGGCAGCGACCATCGTGTATTTCGGCTGGTTGCCGGGCCCGGTCATCGACAACGTCGAAACGTTCATGACCAGCGGCGGTTTTCTGAATTTTTATATCGCTGCGCTGATCACCGGGAGCATCCTGGGCATGCCGGCCGAGATCCTGGTGAAGGTCGGCAAACGTTTTGCGTTGCCCTTGATCAGCGCCGTCGTCATGGCCTGTCTTCTGGCCATGCTCGTGGGCGCGATGCTCGGGTTTTCGCCGGTTGAAGCCGTGACCGTGATCACCTTGCCGATCATGGGCGGCGGCATGGGCGCCGGCGCTGTGCCGATGAGCCAGATTTACGAGCAGATGCTCGGCAAACCCGCCAGCTATTATATTTCGATCCTTGTGCCAGCGCTGGCACTGGGCAATGTCTTCGCCATCATCATCGCCGGCCTGCTCAACGGCCTTGGTAAACGCGTGCCGTCGCTGACCGGCGACGGACAGATGATGCCCGGCGTGGAAATCGCCACCCGCGAGCAGACGCCCGCTTTCGATCAGCTGGGCGTCGGCCTGGTCGCCGCTCTGGTGTTCTATGTCGGCGGCCAGATGCTTGGCGGCGTGATTCCGCTGCATCCTTATGCCCTGATGATTCTGCTCGTGGCGGGCATCAAGATCGCCGGCATCATGCCGCAGCAGATCAGCGACGCGGCCGCCCAGTGGTTCGAGTTCGTGGCCAAGAACTGGACCATGGCATTGCTGTTCGGCATTGGCGTGGCTTATACCGATCTCGGCCAGGTCATCGATGCCGTGAGTTTCACCTATGTGATGATCGTATTCGCCGTGGTGGCCGGTGCCGGCCTGGGCGCGGGGCTGGTCGGAAAGCTGATGGGCTTTTACCCCATCGAGGCCGCGATTACCGCAGGCCTGTGCATGGCCAACATGGGCGGCACGGGCGACGTGGCCGTGCTGTCGGCCGCCAATCGCATGCAGCTGATGCCCTTTGCCCAGATCTCGTCGCGGCTTGGCGGCGCGCTGATTCTTCTGATTGCCGGGATCCTCGTGCCAATGCTCGGCGGCGGCTCGGTGAATTAACCGTCCGCCGATGCCCGTGACTGGATCATCGGTCATTAGAAGACCATCCTGTCCGCAAATGAACGCCAATAACCGGGAATAAAGAAGACGACATCCGCCGATTACACAGATGACGCAGATTGGCTTACGGGTGCGATAGCTCACGAGTCATCGTTGCTCGCCGGCCGATTTATTTAGCGGTTTTTAATCTGGGAAATCTGTGGATAACCGTCTGTATTCATTCGCGTTTATTCGCGTTCATTTGCGGACGATATAAAAAGAACTGATCTCGTGGCGCGAGTTGCTTTCTTTCAATCTGCGGATACCCGCTCGTAACCATTCACGCATTGCTACGCAATGTCGTAAAGGTTGCCGTGCCTGGTCGGGTTATGGGTTGCAAGCGACGTTTGGGAACCTTCCGGGATGCTCGATGATGTTCTGCGTAAGGTCAACATCGAGCTCGGGCCAGTAGAAATGGCCCGGAGATTGCTCCTCCACATTCACGATGGCACTGACCGGCTTCTCCTTGAACCAGGGGAAATCGTCGTATGGCATGAAAAATTCACGGTCGTGCGCCAGAAGCCATACGCCATGTGCAGAGATATTGGTCACCTCAACTGCCGAAGTGTTGTTTCCAAGCGCTGATAAGCTCATCGCGGTGATCCTCTACCAGTGATTCGATTTCTTTCAACTGCTGTCGGTTGTAACCATGATTTTGGGCAAGCTCGATATCTGGCTCCAGCCAGAATTTAGTCTCCCCATCACCTGAGACTATATGAACATGCATGCGAGATTCTTCTCGCGAAAAGAAAAAGAAGCGATACCCTTTCTCTCTGAATACGGTAGGGCTCATCCATATTCCTCGCGCATAACCAAATCCAAGCCTTTATAATCTACGAGGCTTGTCGGTGCCCGGCAGCACTTTCCAGCTGATACCCGATGCCGTGGACGGTACGAATCATCTTGCGTGCTGTCGGACGTTCGAGCAGTTGGCGTAGCCGGTGGATATGGCCGCGCAGTGCGGCATCGGATTCCGGCGGCTGGTCGTTCCAGATCTGTTTTTCGATCTGTGTGCGTGTCACGACACCGGGAAACGCGCGAACCAGAAGTTCGAGAATACGAAAGCTGATCGGGGCCAGCTCGACCGGGATCTGGCCGCAGTAGACGCTCTGTCGTTCCAGATCCAGATGCAGATCGCCGGCCGACAGTTGGGCCATCGGATCACCGCATTCCTGGACGAGCTTTTGCAAGGCCCCGAGAACGCCGTCCATATCAGATCGCTGTCGGTAGATGACCGTTTCCAACCCTTCGCCGTGCCAGCGCGACAACATATCGGGCGAGTTGGCCATGGCCAGCACGGGTGTGGCCCGTCGTGCGGCCTCGCGTAGTCGGTCGGTGAAACCGCCCGGATCGCCGCATCGCGGCAACGTAGCGTCCAGCACGATGGCATCGTAACGGTTCATCTCACAGAGGCGGATTGCCAGCGGGCCATCGTCGGCGAAATCCGGTTCTTCACCGGCTTGTTCCAGTGCATCGCCGATTTCAACGGCCAGGGTCGGGTCGTCTTCGATGATCAGTACATGCATGAGCGTGTCGGGTCCGTGGCGTCGGGCTATCTAACTCATTGGTTTCATTCATGAGACAGCACCTGACTTCAAAGGTTTAACCCAACCGGGAAAAAATTCGTCACCGCGGTTTGCGACATTCGTCGACGACAATTTATTCGGGCACAAAAAAAGACGGCCCGAAGGCCGTCTTTATCGTGTTGCCCTATGAGATGGCGCGATGATCAGGCGCTCATCAGATCCTCGATACGGATCGGCAGGTCACGAACCCGCTTGCCGGTGGCGTGATACACGGCGTTGGCCACTGCCGCAGCCATGCCGGTGATACCGATTTCGCCGATGCCACGGATCCCCAGATCGTTGAACTTGTAATCCGGATAATCCAGAAGCAGCACGTTGACGTCTTCGGGGTAGTCGGCGTGCGTGGGTACCAGGTACTCGGCATAGTTGTTGTTCACCGGCATGCCCGAGCGATGGTCGTACTCGGTCTGCTCAAACAACGCCATGCCGATACCCATGGCGATTGCGCCTTCGACCTGATTCGAGGCCGTCTTGGTGTTGACGATCTGTCCGCAGTCGATGGCGCTGACCACGCGGTTCACGCGCAGACGTGAAATGCCCGGATCCCAGCCGATCTCGACGAAGTGCGCGCCAAAGGAGCGGAAGGAGTACTCGTCGCCGGTCGCACCCGTTGTATAAGCCTCGCCGAAGGCTTCGGCGACCTTGCGCTTCTGCAGGATCTGCACGAAATCGACCGATTGACCGCCCTTGAGCGAAAGCTTGCCGTCGGCCAGCGACAGATCGTCTGTCTTGGCATCGGCGAACACCGCGTCTTCCTCGACCGCATAACCCTTGAGCTGGTCCGCGGCTTTCTTGGCAGCGGCGTGGATGGCCGGCAACGCCGAGGCAGAGGCCCAAGAACCACCCGATAACGGCCCGCTCGGGTAGGCGCTATCGCCCAGCTCGACGTGAATCTTGTCCAGCGGCAGGCCGAGCACGTCGGCGGCTGTCTGGGCCACGATCGTGTAGGTGCCGGTGCCGATGTCCTGGGTGGCACAGGAAACAAAGGCCGTGCCGTCGGCGCGCAGGGCAACACGTGCGTTGCAATCGCGCTTCAAGGCTTCCCAGTTACAGGCGGCCATGCCCCAGCCGAGAATTTCGGTGCCGTTCTTCATCGACCCGATTTCAGGGGTACGCTTGTCCCAGCCGAATTCTTTCGCGCCTTTTTCGTAGCACTCCATCAGGTGGATGCTGGAAAACGGCAGGCTCTTGGAGCCGTCGGTTTCGGTGTAATTGGCCTTGCGCAGGGCCAGCGGATCCATGCCGATCTTTTCGGCCAGCTCGTCTATGGCCGATTCCAGGGCGAACAGCCCAGGGGCCGCGCCCGGCGCGCGCATGGAGGTTGGCGTGCCCTGGTTGACCTGGGCCGTGGCGTGGGTGACCCGTACGTTGGAACAGTCGTAAAGGCTTTTGGTCACGCTGCCGCAGGTTTCAACGTAGTTGCCCACGAACGAGGTCGAGTTGACCGAGTCATGAACGATCGCCTGCAGCTTGCCGTTGGCATCGGCCCCGAGCTTGAGGTTCTGATGCGTGGCCGGGCGATGGCCGGTGGTGGTGAACATCTGCGCGCGCGGCACCACGAGCTGCACGGGCCGGCCCAGCTCGCGCGAGGCTGCCGTTGCGGCCACGGCGTGCGGCCAGATCCATAGCTTGCTGCCGAAGCCGGAGCCGATATACGGCGCCCGGGCATCAATGCGTGCCGGGTTGATACCGAACACCGCGGCGATCGTGTTCTTTGCGAAGACCACGCCCTGGCTGGCTTCATAGAACGTCAGATTGCCGTTGTTCCAATCGGCCGTCGTGGCGTGCATTTCCATCGGGTTGTGGGTTTCCACTGGGGTGGTGTAGGTCACATCCACCTGATGGGCCGCACTGGCAAAGGCCGAGTCGGCATCGCCACGGGTATGGCGGCTGCTCTTGGCCTGCTTGGGATCGCCGTTTTTCAAGGCGGCGGTCAGGCTGGTGACCGGCTTGGATTCTTGATAGGTCACATCGACGAAATGCGCCGCGTCGCGGGCGTTTTCGAAGGTGTCGGCCACCACGAGGGCCACGAACTGGCCGCCGTAATAGACGTTGTTGTCCTCGAAGGGCAGGCGCGCCTCATCGACCTTGTTCTGCTGGGCGAAGTTCGACGGGCTGCGGTGCAGCTTCGGGAAGTTGTCGTGATGGAAAATTTCGATCACGCCGGGCTGTTTCTTGGCCTTTTCGACGTCGATCGATGCAATCTTGCCCGAGGCGATGTTCGAGAACACGCCGTAGGCATAAGTCAGATTGGCCGGATAATGGTCGGCGGCATAACGCGCACGGCCCGATAGCTTGTCCGGACCGTCGATACGCGGCTTGGCCGCGCCGATGATGTCATTGCTCATGAAGCTCGCTCCGAATTAAGCCGTAACGGTTTGCAGGCTGCGTACGACGGCCTGCTTGCCAAGCGGCACCTTGAACGCGTTGTCGTCGGTGGGCTTGGCGTTGGCGAAGAGGATATCGGCTGCCTTGGCGAAGTTTTCTTCGGTGGCCGGCTTGCCGGTCAGCGATTTTTCCGCCTCGGCGGCACGCCACGGCTTGGTGCCGACACCGCCCATGGCGATACGCGCATCACGCACGACGTCGCCGTCCATGGCCACGATCACGGCCGAGGACGCCAGGGCGAACTGATAGGAGGCACGATCGCGCAGTTTCAGATAGTGCGACTTGCCGCCCTTGATCGGTGCGTTGAGCGTGACGTGGGTGATCATCTCGTCGGCTTCCAGCGCGTGCTCAAGATGCGGCGTATCACCCGGCAGCAGATGGAAATCGAGAAAATCGATATCACGTTTGCCGTTCGGGCCTTCCACGTTGACCACGCCGCCGATGGCGGCCATGGCCACGCACATATCCGAGGGGTGGGCCACAACACAGTGCTCGGAGGTGCCCAGTACGGCGAATACGCTGCGTGCGTGACCGCCAATCGCTGAACACCCGGAACCCGGCTCGCGCTTGTTGCAGGGGGCTGCCGTATCACGGAAATAAGCACAACGCGCCCGTTGCATCACATTGCCACCGGTCGTGGCTTTGTTGCGGATCGAGGTCGAGGCACCGGAAAGCAGCGCGTCGGAGAGCACGGTGTAGTGCTCTTTCACGATCGGGTGATAGGCCAGATCCGTATTGGTCACGTTGGTGCCGATGCGCAGGCGCCCGTCGTCGAGCTGCTCGACGGTGTCGTAGCCGGTCTTGCGTACGTCGACCACATGGCCGGGGCGCATGACTTCGAGCTTGGCCAGGTCGAGCAGCGTGGTGCCGCCCGAAATATAGGCCGAATCGGCGCCCTTGGCGTGTGAGGCCACGGCCGCACCCACGCTGTCGGCTTGCATGTAAGAGAAATCGCGCATGGATTAAGCCTCCGAAACCTTGCCGCGTGCGTCCTGGATCGCCGCCACGATGTTCTTGTAGGCGCCACAGCGGCACAGGTTGCCGCTCATGGCCTGGCGCAGCTCGTCGCCGGAATTGCCGATGCGATCGTCCTTGAGGATATAGCTGGCCGCCATCATCTGGCCGGGCGTGCAGTAACCACACTGGTAGCCGTCGTTTTCCAGAAACGCCTGCTGCAACGGGCCCAGATCTTTTTCACTGTCCAGGCCTTCCACGGTGGTGATCTCGTCACCTTCGTGCATCACCGCAAGGCTCAAACAGGAGTTGATGACCTCGCCGTTGACGTGCACGTTGCAAGCGCCGCACTGGCCGTGATCACAGCCTTTCTTGGTGCCCGGCATGTCCAGGCGATGACGAATGACGTCCAGCAGCACGGCGTTGGGCGTGACGTCGACCTGTTTCATCTCGCCGTTGATCTTGAACGACACCCGCTGCATGCCCTCGGCGGGCGCATCGGTATCGGCTTCCTTGACCTTGTCGCCGGCTGCAAAGGCTGCACCGCCAAAGCCCGTGGATGCGGCACCGGCGGCCAGACCCGACAAGCCGATATTGCGCATGAAGCGCCGGCGTGAGGGCGAATGCTCGCTGGCATTCGACCGGGGTGTATCGGCCCCGGTGTCACGATCGAAATCTTGATCGTCTTTCATCGATTACGTCTCCATGACGCGGTGATCACACCGCTTTGAAGTCAAGCAGTCGGATTACTGTAAGGCTACGCTTATCGTCGGCGCGATTCGCGTCAATAAACGCGGCGCGGTTCGTTATGTAGTTATGTTAACAACGGCCGGGCGAGACTTGTATTGCACACAATTGGCTCAGGCGCGGTTCCTTCGATATCAGATGAGACTGCGTATCATCTGGCGTGTATCGACGTCGAGGATCGCGCGCGTGGGCACCTCGATGACACAGGTGGTTTCGCGACAGGCCTTTGCCGTGCGCGCCAGCCGGCCCGGCTTGGCGTGGGCTGCGATCGCGCTGCGCCGCAGGCGCACCGGGTGCCCGGGGCGGTGCCCGGCGCCAACGCGCGCAACGGGCCAGCCGGCACGCACGGCACGCGCCAGCACGCGGTCTTGACGAGCAACGATATTCGGCATGTCGGCGAGATACACCGTGACCACGCTATCCAGGCGCGGGGCGGCGTCGAGTGCTGTATCCAGGGAGGCCGCCATGCCGGCGCGTGGATGACGGTTGCGCGCAATCTTGAGGCGCGGGTGGGTAAGCACCCCGTGACGTGCCAGGGCGGCCGCGATGCGGTGGGCCTCGTGCCCGAGCACGAGCGTGACCGGTCCACGCGTGGCAGCCAGTACCCGCGAGACGCTGACCACGATCAACGGCCGCCCGGCCACCGGGGCGAGTAGTTTGTTGGCCAGGCCGAAGCGCCTGGATCGTCCGGCGGCCACGATCAGGGCATTCACGCCGGATGAGCGCGCGGCCGGGCCGCGATGATGGCGGCCGTGATCGAGAGCGCGATTTCTCGTGGGTTGATCGCGCCGATATCCAGGCCTGCGGGCATATCGATACGTGCCAGATCGGTCTCGTCATAGCCCTGCGCGGCCAGCCGCTGGCGGCGTTCGTCGGCCTTGCGGCGGCTGCCGAGCACGCCCAGCCGGAAGGCCGATGAGGCCAGGCCGTGTTTGAGCACGGCTTCATCGTCATCGATATCGTGGGTGAGGCTGTAGAGCGCGCTGGTCGCGTCGAGCGCCAGGTCCGCCAGTGCAGCCGACAGGATTCGTGTGTCGTAGAAAGCCAGGCGCAGCCCCGGCGGCGGCGCACTCGGCCCATACGGTCGAATCAGGCCGACTTCCATACCCAGCTGGTGGGCCGCCTGGGCCACGGCCAGCGTTACCGGGTCGCTGCCGACCAGCACCACGCGGACCGGCGGGGCATAGTGCTGGCGAAATACGTTCGTTGGTGGCGGGGTGGTTGTCGCTGCTGGCAGGCACGCCGCGCCGGTCTCACGGTCGATATCGACCCACAAATCACGCCGGGCGTGACGGGCGGCTTGGCGTTCGGCGACGTGGGCGGCCAGGTCATCGATTCGGCGCACGAGGATGCCGATCCGGCCGCCACAGGTCAGCTGTACGTCGAGCACCGGGCTGCCCGCGCCATAATCCAGCAGCCGCGGCGTGCCGCTCGTGATGACATCCGCGGCCTCGGCGGCGACTGCACCCTCGACACAGCCGCCCGAGACATAGCCGGCCACGCGCCCATCCGGGGTAATGGCCATTTCGCTGCCCAGCGGGCGGGGCGATGAGCCCACGATGTCCACGAGCGTGGCCAGGGCAATACGGCCATAGTCGGTCTGCCACTCGGTCAATGTCGGCAACAGATCATCGAGTAGGCCATAGACTGGCCAGGCCGGCCAGTCGACGCGCGTGGGGGCGTTCAGATCACTCATAAACCCTCGGCGGTGCGGGCATCGGCCAGGCGTTGACACACGTCCGGCCAGTCATGCCAGTGATGCAAGACGGCTTCGGGGGCGAACTCGGAAACATCGGCGTGGGCATAGCCAAACGATACCAGCACGACCGGCAGCCCGGCCGCGCGGGCGACATCGCGATCCACGGCCATATCACCGATATAGAGCGTGGTATTCCGATCGGCGTCCAATGCCGACAGGCAGGCCAGGAGCGGGGCCGGATCGGGTTTGAGCGCGTAGGTGCCGGCGCCGATGAGCACATCGATCTGTGCGGCCAGGCCCAATTCAGCAAGTACGCGCTCGGCCACCGGCTGTGGCTTGTTCGTACAGATGCCCAGGCGATGGCCGCGGGCCCGTGCCTGCGCGAGCATTTCGCGCGCGCCGGGGTAGCACTGCGTATGCGAGGCGGGTGCGGCATGATAATGCGCGTTGAAATCATCGACGTAACCGGCCAGGGCTGCCGAATCCGCCACGATATCGCGGGCAGCCAGCACGCGTTCGATCAGGCGGGCGGCTCCGTCGCCGATATAGTCACGGATCTCGGCGCTGTCGATAGCGATATCGTGATCGGCCAGCGCGCGCTGGACAGCTGCGGCGATATCCGGCGCGCTGTCGACCAGGGTGCCGTCCAGATCGAAGATCAAGGCCGTGGGCCAGTGGCCGCGGGCGGTTTTCACGGTTGTCATTCGTTTGTCGCAGCTTGCGAACCAGGCCGATAGTGTAAGACGCATCGAGGCCGAATCGGTAAGCGTAGAATCACGCCCATCGTTTCTTGCCAAGGTGCGCGCTCTTGTCGGAATCCGCGTCCGATTATTCTTACGGCTCATTGCGTCGACAGTTGTTTCATCAGACCTGGCCCATGGCGATCGGCGTTCTGTCGTTGCTCGGGTTTCAACTGGTGGACGCGGCTTTCGTATCGCACCTGGGCACGCAGCCATTGGCGGCCCAGTCGTTCACGTTTCCGGTCACGTTCTTGATGATCGGCATTCAGGTGGGTCTGGGCATCGCGATCGCCGCCCTCATCTCCCGGGCGATCGGCGCCGGTGAGATCGAGCGCTCGCGGCGATTGGGCTCGTTGGTGCTGTTCGGCGGCACCGCGGCGCTCGGTGTGCTGGCCGTCATCCTCTGGTTTGCGCGAGGGCTGTTGTTCTCCCAGCTCGGCGCCAACGCGGAAACGCTGGATCTGATCAGCCCGTACTGGGCTGTCCAGTTGCCGGCCAATTGGCTGGGCGCGATGCTGTATTTCGGCTACACCCTGTTTCGTGCCCACAACAACACCAAGGTGCCGGGCACGCTCATGGTGCTCACGAGCCTGCTGAACCTGGCGCTGGATCCCGTGTTCATCTTCGGTTTCGGCCCGGTGCCGTCGTTCGGGCTACAAGGGGCAGCGATCGCCACCGTGATCGCGTTTTTCATCGGCTTGGTGATTCTGTGCCTGCGCCTGTCCCGCGAGAACTGGCTCTCACTCACTGAGCTCGGCCCGGAAATCCAGCGCTCGACCGGGCCATTTGCCACCATCGCCGGCCCGGCGATGATCAGCCAGCTCATGCCGCCGCTGGCGGCGATGGCCGCGACCGGGCTCATCGCCTCGCTGGGCGATCAGGCCGTGGCGGCCTGGGGCCTGCAGAGCCGGCTCGAAACCATGTCGTTGATGGTCGTGCTGGGGCTGACCATGTCGTTGCCGCCCTGGCTGGGGCATTGCTACGGCGCGGGCAACTGGCAACGGATTCGCGCACTGACCTATATCGCGTTTCAGGCCGCGCTGGTCTGGCAGTTGGCGTTTGGCATCGTCATGGCGCTTGCCGCACCATGGGTTGCCCAGGGCCTGGCAGGGGCGGCGGCGGTACAGGACGGGCTGGTCTCGTTGATCCGGTTCATGTTGCCGAGCTATGCGCTGCTGGGCATCTGCATGCTGGTGGTTTCGGCCTCCAACGCGTTGAACTGGCCGTTTCGGGCGATGCTGATCTCGTTTGCGCGGCTGTTCGTGTGTTACTTGCCCTGTGTTGCGCTTGGCGTGTGGTACGGCACGATGACCTCGATCGCGATCGGCGCGCTGGCCGGTAATATTCTGGCGGGCCTGATGGCCTGGATCACCTTTCGTGTGAGCCTGGCGCGGATCGATGAGGCCGCGGCCGCGGCATGAGCGACGGTATCGACGAGCCCGCGCCGTCGCCCTTGCCGCGGCGTCACGCCACGCGTCTGCGCCATTACTGGCGCAGCCAGGGCTGGGCGCACCACGACAATATCGATATCGACCTGTTGCGCTGGGGGCTGATCGTCGAGCGTATCGGGCGCGATACGGCCAGCGTTTTCGAGCTGAGCGGGGCCGGGCGCGACGCGCTGGCCCAGGGGCTGGTGGCCAATCGCGCGGCACGCCAGGCCCACGCCGCGGCCGTGCATGCCGCGGCCCGCCACCTGGCCGCGGCCGGGCGCCTGGTGTTCACTGAGCTGTCGATCCGCACGGTTCACGAGGGCAGGTGGCGCAGCTGCAAGCCGGATGTGTTCTCGCTCGTGCGCGGTCTGCGGGCCGATCATCTGGCCCCCCAGGTTCACGAGATCAAGGTCAGCCGGGCCGATCTGCTGGGCGAGCTGCGTAACGCCAAGATCGAGCGTTATCGCGAACTGGCGGCCAGTATCTATTTCGTGCTGGCCGACGGGGTGGCCAGCGTGTCGGAAATCCCGGCCGATTACGGCGTCATGTTCTATGACCCGGCGCAGGGCCTGCGTATCGCCCGTATCGCGCCCATGGGCGAGTACACCCTGGAAACCCGGCACTGGATGGCATTGGCCAAGGCCCGTCCGTTCGCCGCGGAACACGAATCTGGCCAGCTGGCGTTCTGACTGGCTTACCATGCGTGCTGACTCGTGTTTTTCGGGAGAGCGTTGCATGTCCGGGTATCGATCGATGCAGTGGCCGCTTTTAATGGCGTTATCGCTTGTCTTGCTGCTGGCCGGCTGTGGTATCAACCAGATTCCACAGAAAGAGCAGGCGGTGAACGCCACCTGGGCTCAGGTCCAGAATGAATATCAGCGCCGGGCTGATCTCGTGCCCAACCTGGTGGCTACGGTCAAAGGCTATGCCAAGCAGGAGCAGGAGACGCTGACCTCGGTGACCGAAGCTCGGGCCAAGGCAACATCGATCAACGTCGATGCCTCCACGCTCGACGATCCGAAGAAGATGCAGGATTACATCGCCGCGCAGGACCGGCTTGGCGGTGCCCTGTCGCGTTTGCTGGCGGTTTCCGAGCGTTATCCGCAGCTCAAATCCAATCAGAATTTCCTGACGCTGCAATCACAGCTGGAAGGTACAGAAAACCGGATCGCCGTGGCCCGGCGGGATTATATCCAGGCCGTGCAGGCCTATAACACCGAATTGGCGACGTTCCCGGGCCGGTTCTGGCACTGGATCATGTATAGCGACAAGGAACCCCACGCGAACTTCCGGGCCACCACGCCGAACGCCGAACAAGCCCCCACGGTCCAGTTCTGATGACGCCTCTGCGCAACGTTGTCGCCCTGCTGTTGCTGCTGCTGGCCGCCGCCGGCGCCCAGGCCGCGCCCGAGTTCCCCGAGCTGACCGGGCGTGTGGTCGATCAGGCCGATATGCTGTCCGAGACGAACGAGCGCCAGCTCACGCGGTTGTCGGCCGGCCTGGAAAAAGCCACCAGCGACCAGCTCGTGGTTGTCACCCTGGCCGATATCGGCGATACGCCGATCGAGACCTATGGCTATCAGCTGGGCCGGGCCTGGGGCATCGGCCAGAAAGGCGCGCCCAGCGATCAGACCAAGGACAACGGCGTATTGCTGATCATCGCGCAAGCGCAGCGCGCCATTCGTATCGAGGTGGGGTATGGCCTGGAGGGCACGCTGACCGATGCCCGCGCGGCGGCCATCATCCGGCGCATCATCGAGCCGGCCTTCAAGCAGGGCGATTTCGATCAGGGCGTGCTCGCCGGAGCGGCCGCCATCGTCAAGACGCTGGGTGTGGATCCGGGTGAGGCCGCCGGGCAAGCCCTGACACAGGCCGATGAGCGCGGGCGCGACGATCCGTCGATGATGCATACGCTGATGTTCGTGGGCCTGATGGTGGCGATTATCGCGCTGTTCGGCGGCGGCGGGGGTGGCGGTTTCGGCCGGCGTGGTCGGCGCGGGCGCGGCATGCCCTGGTTCATCCCTATGGGGGGTGGCTTTGGCGGCGGCACCGGCGGTGGTTTCGGTGGCGGTGGTGGATTCTCCGGCGGTGGCGGCGGCTTCGGCGGCGGCGGGGCGTCCGGTGGCTGGTGAGACTTTTAAGACAAGGACACAAGCGATGACTCTGTTCGACAAGACCGCACGCGAGCGCATCGCGGCCACCGTGACCGAAATCGAGCGCCACACCGATGCCGAGGTGGTCACCGTGGTGGCCGCCAGTGCCGACGATTATCGCTGGATCGGGCTGTTCTGGGCCGCGCTTGTCGCGCTGATCGGCCCGGGCATCGTGGCTTTTTTCATCGGCGGGCTGGACGGACGCACGTTGCTGCTCACCCAGTGGCTGGTTTTCGTGATCGCCGGGCTGGTCTTTCGCAACCCTCGGGTCGCGCCGCGCCTGGTGCCCAAACGCCTGCGCCACGAGCGCGCAGCATTACTGGCCCGGGAACAGTTTCTGGCCCAGAACCTGCACCGTACCGACGATGCCACGGGCATGCTGATCTTCGTGGCCGAGGCCGAGCACTACGTCGAGATCCTGGTCGATCACGGTATCGCCGAGCGTATCGACGACACGGTGTTCGCCGAACTGATCGCGACGTTCACGCAGCGCGTGGCCAGGAACGAGACCGCCGAGGGCTTCATCGAATGTATCCAGGCCTGTGGCACGCATCTGGCCCGGGCCGTGCCGGCAACACATGAGCGCAACGAGCTGTCGGATCGCCTGGTCGTGCTCGACTAATTCACGAGATGGACCGCCGGGGGCCGTGCGCATAGAATCCCCGGTTTTTCCACGGGCCTGCAGGGGGCAAGGATGGAATCAAAAAGTCCGCTGATCGGTGTGATCATGGGCAGTTCCTCGGACTGGGACACCATGCGCGCGGCGCGCGAAATCCTCGAGCGCTTCGATATCGAGCACGAGTGCGAGATCGTCTCCGCACATCGCACGCCCGACAAGATGCGCGACTACGCGCTCAGCGCCGAGTCGCGCGGCCTGGAGGCCATCATCGCCGGTGCTGGCGGGGCAGCCCACCTGCCGGGCATGGTGGCCGCGCAGACGCTCGTCCCGGTATTGGGTGTGCCGGTGAAAAGCCGGGCCCTCAGCGGGCTGGATTCGCTGCTGTCGATCGTGCAGATGCCGGGCGGCGTGCCCACGGCCACGTTTGCTATCGGTGAGTCCGGTGCGCGTAACGCGGCCCTGTTTGCGATCGCCCAGCTAGCGACCACTCGGCCCGAATTGCGCCAGCGTCTGCAGGCGTTTCGCGACGAACAAGCGGCCAAGGTCGAGGGCCAGACGCTGTCATGAACGAACAAGACGACGGACGTATTCTGGCCCCCGGCGCCACCATCGGCGTGTTGGGCAGCGGCCAGCTCGGGCGCATGCTGGGTCTGTCCGCACGGCGCATGGGCTATCGCGTGGCGACTTTTTCGCCGGGCCGGGAAACCCCGATGGGCCAGATCGCGGACCACGAAACGGTTACCGACTATCTCGATCTCGACGCCGTGGCGCGCTTCGCGCAGCAGGTCGACGTGGTGACCTTCGAGTTCGAGAACGTGCCGTTCGAGGCCGCCGAAACTGCCGCGCGGTACGTGCCGGTACGCCCTAGAGGCCAGGTGCTGCATATCGCCCAGCACCGGCGACGCGAGAAGGATTTCCTGCACGCGGCGGGTTTCCCCACCGCGCCTTTCGAGCACGTGCCCGACTACGCCAGCCTGGCCCCGGCCATTGAGCGCCTGGGCACGCCTTGCGTGCTCAAGACGGCCGGCTTTGGCTATGACGGCAAGGGCCAGATGGTCATCCACGCGCCCGATCAGGCCCAGGCCGCCTGGCAGGCGATCGGCGAGGGCGAGGCCGTGCTCGAAGGCTTTTTCGATTTCGCCTGCGAGGTATCGGTGGTCGCGGCTCGCGGCGTGGACGGTGCCTTCACGCACTATGGTGTAACCGAAAACCGGCACGCCGATCATATTCTGGATGTTTCGATTGCCGACGGCATCACCGACCCGGCGATTCGGGACGCCGCCATCGAGATCGCGGCCGGCGTGTTGGAAGCGCTCGATGTGGTGGGCGTGCTGTGCGTGGAATTCTTCGTGGGCCACAACGGCGAGCTGGTGGTCAACGAACTGGCCCCGCGGCCCCACAATTCCGGGCATTTTTCCTTCGACGCCTGCGTGACCGGTCAGTTCGAACAACAGCTTCGCACCGTATGCGGCCTGCCCCTGGGCTCGACGCGGCGCCTGGCCCCCTCGGCCATGGTCAATCTGTTGGGCGATCTCTGGGCCAACGGCGAGCCCGACTGGGCCAGCGTTCTGGCTGATCCGGATCTCAAACTGCATCTTTACGGCAAGACCAGCCCGCGGCCCGGCCGCAAGATGGGACACATGACGGTCTTCGGTAAAGACAGCGAGGATGCCGCGCAACGCGCGATTGCCGCACGCCAGCGTCTGGCCGGGGGCTAGACACCGCGCGTTCATGAAAGCGTGTTAGGTTCGGGTTACTACAAATCACACGAGATAAGTCAAATCATGCGTAACCTGATTTTGCACAAGAACATTGCAGTCGCCTGCGGTATCGCGCTGACCACGGCCGCGACGGCCATGCCCGCGTTTGCGGCCGACAACGACACGCAGCATCTGCGCGGCGAAATCACGTCGGTGTCCAAGAACAGCTTCAAGTTGCAGGCCAAGGATGGCACCACGCACAAGATCAAGCTGTCCGGCGATACCGGTATTGCCACGGCCATGCCCGGTGATCTGAACAATATCGAGAAGGGCACCTTCATCGGCACGGCCAACGTCGAGCAAGACGGTGGCAACACCGCGCTTGAGATGGTCATCTTCCCGCCGTCGATGAAAGGCATGGGCCTGGGTGATTACGGCTGGGATCTCTCGCCCTCGATGGTGAACAAGGACGCCAAGACCGCCAAGGACTCGGACAAGCAGTCCGGCGGCTCGATGACGGCCGGTTCCAGCATGACCAACGGCACTGTCACCGCCAAGTCGGAAGGTTCGATGAGCGCCGGCTCGAGCATGACCAACGGCACCGTGACGTCCAAGAGCAGTGGCTCGGATAGCAGCG
Organism: Salinisphaera japonica YTM-1; assembly: GCF_003788585.1. GTDB lineage: Bacteria > Pseudomonadota > Gammaproteobacteria > Nevskiales > Salinisphaeraceae > Salinisphaera > Salinisphaera japonica. The sequence continues at coordinate 108,132 of NZ_AYKG01000034.1, forward strand.
GTTCCATGACGGCCGGTTCGAGCATGACCAACGGTACGGTCACGCAGTCGTCCAACGATAGCGAAAAGATGACGCTGACCGTCGATTACGGCGAGGGCAGCAAGACCATCGTCGTGCCCAAGGACGTGCCCACGGTCAAGGTGGCACCGGGCAAGGTCTCCGACCTGAAGACCGGCGAACACGCCTTTGCGATCGTCTCCAGCAACGGCAAGAAAGGCTATACCGCCAAAAAGGTCATCGTGGGCCAGAACGGCACCGTTCCCCCGATGTGAAACCGCTGCGAATCAGCTGATTCGTTAAGCTAAAAAAGACGACGCCCCGGCGTCGTCTTTTTTATGTCCGCGAGAAAAATCAGCGGGCGCGATAAGAAAACAGAAGACAATCCGCAGATGGGCGCAGATCACGCCGATGTGGACTTGGCGTTTCGTTGGGATCATGGCCGAGTGGACGATAAGGGGCCATCGACGCGCCATAAAATGAATACAGAGCAATGCGTGGAAGTAAAATGCTGTATTCAGCGAACGGCTGAACGCGCACTCAGCCGCTACGCGCGGCGGACCACAAATCCCATATCTGCGTCCGTCTGCGGATAAATGCCTGTATTCATTTGCGGTTATTGGCGTCCATTCGCGGACGATGTTTATCGAACCAGGCGCCAAACCTTCTGCGCGGTAGCTCAAGACAGAAGACAATCCGCAGATGGACGCAGATGACGCCGATGTGGAGTTGGCGTTTCGCTGGGATCATGGCCGAGTGGACGACACGCGGCTGTCGACGCCGCGAGGAAAATAGATGCGGGGCAATGCTTGGAAGCAGGATGCTGTATCCCGCCAATTTCAATATTCAGCGAACGGCCGATCATGCATTCAGCCGTTATGCGCGGCCGACCACCACTCCCATATCTGCGTCATCTGTGTCCATCTGCGGATAACCGTCTGTATTGATTAGCGTGAATCCGGGAATGAACACTCAGCGATATTGATCATCGAGCGCCCAGAGTCGGGCCTGGGTCTCGGCGTCGAGATAGCCGTTGTAGTCGCTCGGTCGGAAATGCATCTGGAACGCCCGCAGCACCCGTTTTGTCTGGGCATCCATCGTGCCGGTGGCGGATATGTCGTAGCCGTAGTGGGCCAGCTTGACTTGGGTCTGGTACAGACTCGGCGGGTTGGTGACAAACCGGCGTTGATATTGCGCCACCAGGTTGGCGTCGGGCCAGGCGCCGACGCCGGCGGCGTGCAGACGCTGCCAGGGAAACAACGGGCCGGGATCGATCTTGCGCCCGGGAGCGATATCGGAATGGCCCACGACGTTGGCCGGGGCGATGTCATAGCGGGCCACGATATCGCGGGCCAGGGCGATGACCGCGTCGATCTGGCCGTCGGCGAAGGGATACCACTGCACCAGGCGGTTGGTATCCACCGGGCCTTGGTTGACGATTTCGATACCGATGGAGGTGTCGTTGATCTGCTCGCGGCCGTTCCAGTGACTCACCCCGGCCTGCCAGGCTCGCTCGGCCTCGGGTACAAGCTGGTAGACCACCGGCTCGCCGCTTTGCCGTGGCGGCTGCGGGGTGACCAGATAGTGCGTGCTCACGTTGGGCCCGGTCAGCACGTTGAAGGCGCGCTGTGTGTCGCCCCCGGTGTAGTGGATCACCAGAAACCGAACCCGATGATTATAGGCCTGTGCGTTGGCACTCTGATCCGCCCAGTAGCCACCGCGCTCTTTCAGCGTGGCCGGCGCGCCACAGCCGGCCAGCGTGGCCAGCGCCAGGAGCGCCGTGACGAGATAGAGGCCGCGTCGGCGGGCGCGTGCAACGTGTGGCGTGGGCTGTGTCATGCAGATCGGGCTCGTCGAGGTTGGGAAACGCTCAGGATTGATCCAGCGTATCCGGTCGTTTGTCGAGATACGTGATTTCGGTCTTGCCGTGCGGTACAGGATGCCCATCTTCGTCCATGGCGACGAAGACCAGCTCGTCGATGGTGAGTATCGACTTGCGCGTGATCATGTTGCGCACCTCGGCTCGCATGGTCAGCGAGGTGCGTCCGAAGCGGGTGGCCACGATGCCAAGCTCGATGATGTCGGACTGACGCGCCGAAGACACGAAATTGATTTCCGAGATGTACTTGGTGACGATACGCGGGTTCTCGAGCTGCACGATGGCATAGATCGCGGCTTCTTCATCGATCCAGCGCAACAGGCTGCCGCCGAACAGCGTGCCGTTGGGGTTGAGATCCTCCGGCGATATCCATTTGCGAGTATGGAAATTCATGACGGGTCCTGTTACTGGGCTACTCAAGATTAAAGCAGCTGTGTGCTGCGTCACAGTCTCATCGACACCGAGGTATTGATTGCGCCAGACAGAGCCCGCCGCCGAGGCCTTGATCGAACACGCCCAGACGCGTGATGCCCATCGGCTAGAACAACGTCTTAAAAAGACGCGTGACGCCGCACAGCGCGAGACCGTCACCGCGGATATTGCTGCAAGTGCCGCCCGAACCGAGTCACGCCTGGCCGCGCGTCCCGATATCGCGCTGGCCGAGGGCCTGCCGGTCACTGAACGGGCCGATGAAATCCGTGAGGCCCTGGAACAACACCAGGTCGTGGTCGTCTGCGGCGAAACCGGCTCTGGCAAGACCACCCAGCTGCCCAAGATCTGCATGCAGGCCGGGCTGGGGGCACGCGGGCGCATCGGCCACACCCAGCCGCGCCGGCTGGCCGCACGCAGCGTGGGCCAGCGGATCGCTGAAGAGACCGGCACGGCCTTCGGTGATCTGGTGGGTTTTCAGACCCGCTTCGACAGCCAGGTCTCCGAGGCCAGCCAGATCAAGCTGATGACCGACGGTATTCTGCTGGCCGAGACGGCGCGTGATCGTTATCTCAACCAGTACGACACGATCATCATCGACGAGGCCCACGAGCGCACGCTCAACGTCGATTTCCTGCTGGGCTATCTCAAGCGTGTGCTGGAGAAACGCGGCGATCTGCGCGTGATCGTGACCTCGGCGACGATTGATCCCGAGCGTTTTGCCGAGTTCTTTGCCGATGCCCCGATCATCAACGTCGAAGGCCGTGGCTATCCGGTGACGGTGCGCTACCGGCCGCCGGAAACCGACGATACGCCGGGCGCGATCGAGGGCGCGGTTCGTGAGCTCTGGCGAGAAGGTCCAGGCGACGTGTTGGTCTTTCTACCCGGTGAGCGTGATATTCGCGACGCCGAACAGCATCTGGCCAAAGCGCTGGCCGGTGGCAAGTGGCCGGCCGAGGTGGTCCCGCTCTATGCCCGGCTGACGCGCGCGGCCCAGAACAGGATCTTTTCGCCGTCCAAGGGTTATCGCGTGGTGTTGGCGACCAACGTGGCCGAAACCTCGCTGACCGTACCGGGTATTCGCTACGTGGTGGATACGGGCCTGGCACGCATCAGCCGGTACTCGACCGCGGCCAAGGTACAACGCCTGCCCATCGAGCCGGTATCGCAGGCCTCGTGCAATCAGCGCGCCGGACGCTGCGGGCGTGTCGCCCCGGGGATCTGTGTTCGGCTGTTCGATGAAGACGATTTTCTCGGTCGGCCGGAATTCACCGACCCGGAGATCCGGCGCACGAATTTGGCCAACGTGCTGCTGACGATGGCCGACCTGAAGCTCGGCGATATCGAGGCCTTTCCGTTCATCGATCCGCCCGAGCGGCGCTATATCAACGACGGCCGCACGCTGCTGACCCAGCTCCAGGCGCTGGACAATAAACGCATCACCAAGCTCGGCCGGCAGCTGGCCCGCCTGCCGCTGGATCCGCGTGTGGGGCGCATGCTGGTGGCCGGTCACCGCTACGGGGTGCCCGTTGCCCTGCGCGTGATCGCCGCGGGGTTGACGATCCAGGACCCGCGCGAGCGCCCGTCAGCCCATCGCCAAGCCGCCGACGAAGCCCACAAGCCGTTCATCGATACGGCGTCCGATTTCATCAGCCTGCTCAAACTCTGGGACGCCTTTGGCGAGGCACGCCACGAGCTGTCCTCGAACAAGCTGCGCCAGTGGTGCAAGACCCGCTTCATCAACTTCATGCGCATGCGCGAATGGGAGGATCTGGTACGCCAGCTCCGGCGCATCGGCCATGACATGGGCCTGGACGGTGACCCGGCGCGTGGACGCCTGGCCGAGGCCGACCCCGTGGCCGTGCACAAAGCACTCTTGCCCGGCCTGCTCGATCATATCGGCCAGCTCGACGCGCCGGCCGATGACGGCAAGGGCGGGGCCAGGTCGCGCAAGAAAAAAGCGGCGGAATATCAGGGCCCCCGTGGGCGCAAGTTTCGTATCTTTCCGGGCTCCGGGCTTTCCAAGCGCCAGCCGCAATGGATCGTGGCCGGCGAGCTGCTGGAAACCAGCGCGCTCTATGCCCATACGGTCGCCGGTGTGGATCCGACATGGATCGAGGAGGCGGCCGCGCATCTGCTCACGCGAGAGCACTACGAGCCGCACTGGGAGAAAAAACGCGGCCAGGTGGCCGCCCGAGAGCGGGTCAAGCTCTTCGGGCTGACCGTGGCCGACGGCCGCAAGGTCGATTTTTCACGTATCGACCCGGTCGCGGCGCGCGCGATATTCGTTCGCGACGGCCTGGTGGCCTTTGCCGTGGCCGATAAGCGGGGGCGCCTGCCGGAGTTTCTGGCCTATAACCAGGCCGTGGTCGAAGAGATCGAGGCGCGTGAGGCCAGGTTTCGACGCCGCGATCTGCTGGTCGACGAGGCGACCCAGGCCGCCTTCTATGAGCTGCGTCTGGATGACTGGGTCACCGATCGCAAGACACTGGATCAGTGGCTGAAGACGAACGAGGCGCGGGCGCTTTACTTCGACGAGGACGAGCTGCTGCGCTCGGCCGGCGTGGAGCTCGAGGAAGCCGCTTATCCCGAGTCCATGACCCTGGGCGATCTGCCGGTCGCACTCGATTATGCCTTCGAGCCGGGCACGGCCGCCGACGGCGTAACGGCGCGGATACCGCTGGCCGCGCTCAACCAGATGTCGGCCGAACGCGCCGAGTGGCTCGTGCCGGGGCTGCTGGAAGAAAAATTCCGCGAATATCTCAAGGCGCTGCCCAAGAAATGGCGCAAGTCGGTGGTGCCGGCGCCCGATTTTGCGCGGGCCGCGGCCGAGCGTGCGGAATTCGGCCAGGGCGAGCCGCGCGAGGCCCTGCGCGAGGCCATCAAGGCGATGACCGGCGTGCTGATTCCGGCCGATGCCTGGGACGACTTCGCACCGAGCGCGCATCTGCGCATGCGGTTTGAAATCATCGACGATGAAGGCAACGCCATCGCCGCCGGGCGCGATATCGACGCGCTACGCGGCGAACTGGCCGAGCGTGCGCACGAGGCCGTGAATACGGCGATGTCGCATGACATGCGTCAGGACGGCCTGACGGATTGGCCCGACGCCGAACTGGCCGAACCGGTCACGATTCGGCATGCCGGGGTATCGATCGAGGCGTATCCGGCGCTGGTCGATCGCGGCACACACGTCGATCTGTGCCTGATGGACGATGCCGAGCAGGCCGGGGCGGCCCATCGTCTGGGCACGCGCCGGCTTGTGCGGCTCAATCTTGGCCGGCCGGGGCGCCTGATCAAGCGTGACCTGCCCGGGCTCAAGAAACACGCGGTGGGCACGCTCGAGGCGCCGCCGGCGACAGCCGGTGTGTCCGCGGACGTGATCGCCGCCCAGCAGGCTGATCCCGAAGGCGCGCTGGTCGCCGAGCTGCTCAACGCGCTGATCGAGGCGCGTATGACGGCACCAATCACCCGCCAGGCGAGCTTCGCACAGACACTGGAAACCATCCGCAGCAACATCATGGCCGATGCGGTGGCCTTGTGGGCCGCGCTCGGCCCGGCGCTGGATCGGCTGGTGATGATCCGCAAACGCTTGTCCAAGAATATTGGCCTCGACTGGATGGCCGCCGTGGAGGACATGCGTGATCAGATCGCGCATCTCGTGCACGTGGGGTTTCTATCCAGTGCGCCGGATCCCGGTGCCCGCGCGGCCGCGCTCGAGCGTTACATGGCCGCCATCGAGGCGCGCCTGGACAAGCTGGCTCGCGACGGCGCGGCCGAGGACAAGCGGCGCATGCAACAGATCGCCCCCTACTGGGGGGGTTACAAGACCGCGGCCGATAAAGCCGCACGGCGCGGCCCGCTCGGCGAGCCGTTGATCACCCTGCGCTGGATGATCGAGGAATACCGTGTGCAGGTGTTTGCTCAGCAACTCGGCACCGATATGAAAGTCTCGAGCAAGCGGCTGGACGAGCAGCTGGCTAGGGCGCGCGGTTAGGCCTGGCTAAAACCAGACCGCGTTACTTGTCAGCTGATAGACGAACAGCGCGATGGCCTCGTGGCGACGGCGCTCGGGCGTCGTGGGCTCATGATTGGGCAGGCTGCAGAACGACACGGGCGCGCAAAGCTCGCGTGCCGTGGCCATGGCACGCGTCATGTGCCAGCTGTCGGTGATCAGCGCCACGCGCTTGGCCCCGGCCTTGCGCAGCAGCGGACAGCTGTAGGCGAGATTATCCGCGGTCGAGGTGGCCCGGCGTTCTATCTTGAAGATGTCGGCAGGCACGTTCAGCTGCCCCTGGGCCGCGCGAGCCAGGCCTTCGGCGCTATCACCGCCGGCGCCCGCGCCGCTGATGAATATCGTGGGCAGGTGCTGATCCCGCCAGGCGGCGACCGCGACCCGTGTTCGCCGCAGTCGTGGTGCCCCCGACAGCACCAGCGCGGCATCGGCCTGCCAGTTCGGCCCGGTAACACAGGGCTGCGGCGTGCGCCCGATCTGCCAGTAGTCGTAACCGGCCAAGACGACCAGGGTGGCACTCATTAGCCCGAGGCCGAGGGCCATCCAGCGCAGTCCGGTTCGAATCGAGGATGCTGGGCTCAAATCAGGCTACAAACGAATAATGTCCGTCCATGATAGCCACATCCTGACCAGGCGGCGGACGAACCGTGCGTACGGCTGTCGCGAGCGCTGCCGGCGGCCTGATTCCTGTACCGATTGTCGAGAATGACATTGCAGCCCGGCAGGTGCTCGGGCGAGAATCGCGTGACACGCTCGGTCCACATCGTTGCCAAACGGCGTGGCCTGACTGGCCTGTCATGCGTGGCGCTGGTGACGAGGCATCTTTTCGTTGGAAGGGGACAAAGCAACATGACGAACGTTTTTCGGTTTTCCACGGTGGCGCTGGTCGTCGCGATGTTCATGGGCCAGGCCGCGCCGGCGCTGGCACAGTCGAACGGCTCCAACGGTGCGGATGACGTCAAGATCACGCACTACAACGACTGGGAAGTGCGCTGCCCGAAATCCGGGCCGGCCCAGGATGATTGCGAGATGACGCAGCTCATCAACGGGCCGGACGGCAACAAGCCGATCATGCGCGTGGTCATGGGTTATCCGCCGCAGATCGATACCGCGGCCATGATCTTCATCCTGCCGCTGGGCACGCGCCTGGCCCCGGGCGTACAGCTCTCGATCGACGGCGATCAGCCGCGGCGTTTCCCGTTCCAGATCTGTCTGGAGCAGGGTTGTCGTGCCGATTTCCCGATCGAGAACGATCTGCTGGCCAAGATGAAGCGCGGCACCAAGGCCAACGTGACGATCGTGGGCCCCAAGGGTGATCAGATTGATCTGGCGATCTCGTTGTCGGGCTTCACCGATGCGAACAGCGCCATCGCGAAATAATTTCGAAACTACTGCCGCTCCGCCACGCGCGGGGCCGGCGGGCGGTTTTCGATAGCGCGCAGCAGGTCGTCGAGTATGGGCCCGACGGCCCGCTCGAACTGTGCCCGTTGCGCGATGACCGTGTCTGCCAAGGGCACGAGATCGACCGGGCGCCGTAGCCGCTGCTCGACGTGCGCCAAGGCACGCGTCATGCCCGAGGCTTGGGTGTAGCCCGTCAGCAGACGCGCGAAACGAGCGTGTGCCGGGGCCTCACGTCCCAGTGCCGCGGTCGGCCATTCCTGCCCCACCTGCATAGACAGTCGCGTGGCAAACGCTTCGAACGGCTCGGCGTTGAACGCACGCCACGTACGCGCCAAGGCGTGGTCTAGCCCGATATCCACCACGATGCCGGCATACCGTCGATGGCGCCCCGCGAACAGCCCGCGAAGCTCGCAATGCAACGGGTGATCGTCGGCGAGACGATCGATGCGTCGATGAATGACGATGCCGTTGGCAACCGTTTGGCCCAGCGATGATGTGGCCGGGTCAATACGGCCCTTGATCTCATCGCCCAACAGTTGGCCGGCCGCGGACGTCTGGCTTTTATAGGCCAGCCACAGATGGGCCAGCCAGTTCATGGCGCGACTATAAGCAAGGGCATCGGTTAGTGCTGGGCGCTGTCGGCAAACTGATCGGCAAGATCACCCAGATCACGGGCGTGCCAATCGTTCATGTCGGGCGGGCTGGCTTGTTTGGGGGCGTTACGACCGAACTCGTCGCGACGCTCGATGTAAGCGGTTTGAAGGCCGTGTGAGCGCGCCGCATCCAGATCGCTCTGATGCGTGGCCACCATGCAGACCTCGGCCGGCGCGCAGCCGAACAGCTCGGCCACGCCAAGATAATTGGCCGGGTGCGGCTTGAAATGACCGAACAGCTCGGCCGATAACACCGTATCCCATTGCAGGCCGGCACGCCGCGCCTGATCGACGAGCAGGCTGACGTTGCCGTTGGATAGCGTGACGCATATGACGTGCTCGCGCAGCCGTGCGATGGCCGGTGGCGCATCGGGCCAGGCTGCCAGGCGATGCCAGACGCGATTGAAATCCGCGCGCTCGTCCTCGGACCAGGCGGTGAGGCCGTATTGGTCGAGTAGCGGCTCCAGCAGCCGTCGATGCAGAGCATCGATGGGCTGCCAGGGCCATTCGCCGCGCGCCACGCGCGCCATGGCCGGCTTGTAGCCGGCCCGCCAATCGCGCGCGAACGCGTCGCCGTCGATGGCCGGTGCGCGTTCAGCCAGTTCGGCGACCACGCTACCGTGCCAGTCGGCAACGGTACCGAAGACGTCGAAGGCCAGAACGCGCGGCAGGCGGCAGCGCTGGATCATGCCTTGAAGAAATCCACTTCGCCGGTTTCGATCGCGTACTCGGCGCCGACAATTTTCAGGCCTTCATTGTTGGCCAGATCATCAAGCACCTTGGAACGCTCGCGCATCAGGCGCATGGATTGCTCCACGTTGGCGCGCACGGCGGTCTCGGCCAGGGCTTTCTCGTCGTTGGCCAGCTCACCGGTCATCAACTCGTGCACGCACGGGCTGATCTCGTTGACCAGTGACTTCAGGTTGTCCGAATGATCGCCGCCCGGGTTCATCAGCTCACCCACGGTGGCACCAACGGCGCCGCACTGGGTATGACCCAGAACCACGACAAGACGCGTCCCCAGGTTCGCGGCCGCGTATTCGATGCTGCCGAGCTGGGTCTGGCCCACGATGTTGCCGGCCACGCGAATGATGAACAGATCGCCCGGCTCGGCGTCGAAAAGCAGCTCGGCCGGAACACGCGCATCCGAACAGCCCACGACGATAGCGTATGGTTTGTGGGTTTCGGTGGGGGCGTGACGGCGCGACTGTTCGCTGTCCTTGTTGGCGACGAAAGCGGCATTGCCTTTCTTCAGGCGATCAAGGGCTTGGTCAGCGGTATCCATGCTGGGTCTCCGTTGGGTGAATCATTGCAAATAGATTGGGCGTCACAGGTCCAGATCGTCCAGACCGGGGTGATCGGCCGGTCGTGGGCCGGCCGGCCATAGAAACAGCCGTTGGCTGGTCGGTATCGCGACATCGTTGATGCTGGCTTCTCGACGGGCCATGCGCCCGTCTGGGGCAAAGCGCCACATCTCGTTGCCATGGGCGCGATACCACTGATCGTCGCTCGTGCGATATTCGTAGGCGAAACGCACCGCGATCCGATCATCGGCAAACGCCCAGAGCGACTTGATCAGACGATAGTCGAGCTCGAGCGCCCATTTGTCGCGCAGAAACGCCACGATATCCTCGCGGCCGTGAAGAAAGTGATCCCGGTTGCGCCAGCGGCTATCGGGCGTATAGGCCAGCGATACGCGGTCGGCGTCACGCGTGTTCCACGCGTCTTCGGCGGCGCGAACCTTGGCCGTGGCTGTCTCGAACGAAAACGGCGGCAGCGGCGGTTTTTCACTCATGGGCAACGTGTGTCTCGGCTATGTATCGAAGATTAGCAAGCCACGCGTTTTCTGGCTCATGCAATCATTTCGCCGGGGTCTGATCCGGCTGTCCCGGGCATGAAAAAGCCGCGATTCACCGAACCGCGGCTCTTGTCATTGGCCGCTAACGCGCATGGCAAACGGCAATGAGATCGATAAACCGGTCAGCCTTGATCACCGCGCGCCCAGCGGTATGACCGGTCGGCCGAAGGTGGCGTTGGTCACTTCGCCAAAGCTGGTATACATCGCCGATCCACCACATACGATGCCCAAATAGCCGCCCAGCATATGCAGCGTGGGCATGCTCGCGGCCGCGCCAATGCCCAGCAAAAAGAACGTCACCCACAGCGTGAGAAACACGAACCAGAGGGCCTTGTTCAACTTGAACGTGGCGATCCACATATAGAACGTGAACACGCCCCAGAGAATAAGCGCGATACCGATCGTCGAGCCCGCCTCGGACAGATCCAGCAGACCGTTGTCGCCCATCAGCAGCATGAGGGCGAACCACCACCAGAATGCCCCGAAGCTCAGGAACGCAACCAGCCCGAAAGTGTTACCGGTCCGGTACTCGAGCAGGCCGGCGATCAGCTGAATCAGCCCGCCGTAGGCCAGTGCCAGCGGGATCACGACCGGCTCGCCGCCGGCCGGCAGCAGGCCGGCGTTGATCAGGCTCAGAAGCACCGTCGTCAATCCGAACCCCACGAGCCCGAGCGGGCCCGGATTGGCAAGCGCCGGGGCCTGTTCTTGTGCGGCCATAGTATCTCCTTTAAGAATATCGTTATCGAAATGCTTGTAATACGCAGGTGACAATATCAACGCTTGGCCCACTGGCTAGCTGTACTTTCGTTGTAGGCGATTAAGTTGCGTGCGTTATAACGTCGCTTTAACGCTACTTGCTGCGTCGTCAACCGCGTGTCGGCCAGTCGTAAAGGATGAAGTCGCTTGGGCCGCCGGTGGTCTATCGGTCATGACCCAGCCTTCCGGCCGTGTTGTAAATCGAGTGTTATCTACACCTGATCGCGTCGAAGTTCGATAGCCTTGACCGAGTGTTGTCGTGAAACGATCCGCAGGGGATAAGGCTATTTCATGAGCTGGCTCGATTATCTGGTCATCGTCGTCTATATCGGCGGGTTTCTATGGCTGGGCCAGCGGCTCAAGGCACATGCCTCGGGCACGCAATATTTCCTGGGCGATCGGTCGTTCGGGTGGTTTGTGCTCAGCCTCTCGGCGGCGGCAACACAGCTGTCGTCGGCCAGTTTCATCTCGGCTCCGGCGTTCGTTGGCGCGAAAGCCGCTGGCGGCCTGGTCTGGTTAACCTACGAATTCGCGGTGCCGCTGGCGATGATCTTTCTGATCGTGGCCTTCTTCCCCACGCTGTACGGCGCTGGCGTGGTCAGTATTTATGCCTTTCTTGAGCAGCGCTTCGCCCGCAGCACGCGGCTGTTGTTGTCGGCGGTGTTCCAGCTGTCGCGTGCCTTTGCCACTAGGGTCTGTTGAGGTTTCATACGAGCCCGCGTTGGCGTCCGCAAATCGTGTCCTGCAAGGCGCGAGTTGCCGCATCGTGGCGTGCCACGATCAAGACTCGCAACGCCGTAGGTCGCGATTTGCGGCCCAACCCTTCGGGACAAGCGCTGCTTTACGGCAATACAGCGTTCTAGCCCACTGGCGCAGAACGACTGCGCGGCGCGGGCTACGCCTCGTCTTGCCGCAAAACAGCGCTTGGCGCGGGCTCGTATGAAACCTCAACAGACCCTGGCGTGATGATGTATGCCGTGGCCCTGATTCTGACCCATGCGGTTGGTTTGTCGTTGACGGCCACGATTCTGATTATTGGTGTGGTCACGCTGGCCTATTGTTATCTCGGCGGGATGAAGGCCGTGGTCTATGGCGATGCGATCCAGATGGGACTGTTGCTGGTGGGCCTGGTCATCTGTCTCGTGGTCGGGCTCGATCGACTCGGCGGCTGGCACGCGTTTACCGCAAACGTCGATCCGGCGCGCCTGGTGGCCGTGGATTACAGCGGCTTCGGGCTCGGCGACGATAACGGTTTCGGGTTCTGGCCGATGCTCATCGGCGGGCTTTTTCTCTATTGTGCTTACTACGGGGCGGATCAGTCGCAGGCACAGCGCCTGCTTTCGGCGCGTGACAGCACCACCGTACGGCGTACGCTGCTGGCCAACGGGCTCATACGTTTCCCGATCACGGCCTGTTACTGCTTGATGGGCCTGGTGCTGGGCACGCTGGCCCAGCAGGGCAGTGGGCCGGTCGCCGAGGCCATCGCCGGTGAGCCGGATCTGTTGGTGCCGATGTTCATTCGCAACGGCCTGCCCGCCGGGCTGACCGGTTTATTGATCGTGGCGATCTTTTCTGCGGCCATGTCGTCGGTGAGCTCGGCGATCAACTCGCTGTCGGCCGCGTCCGTCGAGGATTTCATCGTGGGCGGGCGTGACGTCAGCGACGGCGCCTATATGCGGGCTTCACACGCGGCCACGCTGTTCTGGGGCATCGTCTGCCTTGGCCTGGCGTTCGTCACGGGCCATCTGGCGGCAACGCTGATCGAGGCGATCAACAAGATCGGCTCGGTCTTTTTCGGGCCGCTGTTAGCAACGTTCGTCTCGGCCATTTTATGGCCGCGTATCGATGCCCGCGGGGCCAACGCCGGGCTTGTCGCCGGGGTGGCGGTCAACGTCGCGCTCTGGCTGTTTGTACCCGCGTTGTTCTGGTTCTGGTGGAACGTCACGGGCGCGCTGGCCTGCTGGGCCATTGCCGGTTTGACCAGCCGCGCCGGCCCCCGGGCACACGCCCCGCGTACCGCGGCAACGCTGGATTGGCACTGGCCGTCGGTGACGCTACTCGCCGCTTGGTTCGTGGCGATCGTGGCCTTTGCCAGCGCGTTGCCGCTGATGCTTCGTGGCTAGGCGGCTTGGCTGGTCGGCCTGGCTAGTTTCGCTCGAAGAAACGCACCGTCGGCGGGGCGGCCAACATGGGGCCGGTGGCGTCCTTGAACGGGGCGTAATGGGGCATCTGGGTATGGGTATCGAAGGCTGCGCGATCGGTATAGGCTTCATGAAGCACAACGAGACAGTCGTCATCGGGCGTGGTCAGCACATCAAATTGATGACAGCCCGGTTCATTGGCAAGCGAAGCGCTGGCGTCTTCGTGGGCGTGGCTGAGAAAGGCGGCCTGCTGGCCTTCCTTGAGTCGGAACTCGGCAATAACGATAAAACGGGCGGTTTCACTCATGACGATTCTCGCGAACGGCAATTGAACAACAAGGCCCGGCACGAGCCGGGCATCCATGCATGATGAAGGAGGAAAGCCGTATGCCCAACAATATCCTGCTGCCCCGGATCAACGAGATCGGCGCCGGATCCATCGATCGCGTGGCGGACGTGCTGGCCGCGCTCGGTGTGTCTCGCCCGTTGATCGTGACTGACGCCATGATGGGCGAGTTGGGCTATGTCGATCGTCTGACCCAGCGTCTGCGCCAGGCGGGCATCGCATTCGGCGTGTTTGATGAAACAGTGCCCGAGCCCACCGAAATATCGATCAAGGCCGGCGTGGCGGCGATGCAGGCCGGCGCCGATGACGGCCAGCCCTACGACAGTCTGATCGCTCTGGGTGGCGGCAGCCCGATCGATTCGGCCAAGGCCATCGGCGTGCTCGGCCATTTCGGCGGCGAGATACGCGACTACAAGTTTCCCAATCAGGCCAGCGAGGTCGGCCTGCCGGTCATCGCGATTCCCACGACCGCGGGCACCGGCTCCGAGGCCACGCGGTTCACCATCATCACCGACGATGCCGTCGACGAGAAGATGCTGTGCGTGGGCATTGGCTTCATGCCGACCGCGGCCATTCTCGATTATGAGCTGACGCTAAGCGTGCCGGCCCGTGTAACCGCGGATACCGGCATCGATGCGCTCACCCACGCCATGGAGGCTTACGTCAGCAAGAAGGCCAATCCGTATTCCGACCAACAGGCCTTGGCGGCCATGCGGCTGATCGGCCCGAACCTGCGGCGCGTGTTTCACGAACCGACAGATCGCCGTGCGCGCGAGGCGATGATGCTGGGCTCGTATCTGGCCGGGGTGGCATTTTCCAACGCCTCGGTCGCGCTCGTGCACGGCATGTCGCGCCCGATCGGCGCGGCGTTCCATGTGCCCCACGGCATGTCCAACGCCATGCTCTTGCCCGCAGTGACCGAGTACTCTATCCCAGCCGCGCCGGCGCGTTATGCCGACTGTGCGCGCGCCATCGGTATCGCCAATCCGGCCAATACGGATCTGGCCGCGGTCAATCTGTTAGACAAAGAGCTGCGCGCGTTGAATGCCGAACTCGGTGTGCCGTCACCGGGCGATTTTGGTATCGCCCGCGATGCCTGGACCGCCCAGCTGGCCACGATGGCCGAACAGGCCCTGGCGTCGGGCTCACCGGGCAACAACCCCCGCGTGCCTGACGCCGAGCAGATCGTGGCTCTCTACGAAACCTGCTGGTTCTAGGGCGTGTTGTCATAAGATAAGGCGGCGCACCGGCGGCCAAGCCGCGGCAAGACAAGGCATCGCGCGTGCAGCGTGGTTATTCCACGTAAACGAGCGATAACGCAGGATTGCCGGGGCTTGGCCACCGGCCCATTCGGGTTGCTCGCGCCGGACGCGCCATGCGGCGTTACGGACCTTGACCGTGGCGGGCCACGCTCGGCGGCCCCCGCCTTGCCTGACACGCCCGGCGCGAGCAATGCGACGTCATATCTCATGACGACACGCCCTAATAACCCAACTGTTCGAGACGGGCGTCCACGGCCGTTGGTGTGGGCGCGCCGGTAAAGTCCAGCAGCGCGGTGGGGTCGTTGGTGAAGATGCCATCGACTCCGCGGTTGAGATAGCGCCGGAAATCGACTGCGTCATCCAGCGTATAGACATGCACGAGCAGGCCACGCCGATGTGCACGCTCGATCATCGAATCGTCGGCCAGATCGGCATAGCTATAGACCGGATCGAGATCGTCGCGGGCCGCCGATGGCCCGACGCCGATCGCCCCCTGGTCGCGAGCAAAATCGAGAAACGTATTGTAGGCCTCGGGTGAGGCGGGCCGGCGGCGTGCCTGAAAAGCCGCATCGCTTTCGTCTTCGCGCTGCTGGATCGTCGGGTCAGCCGTGATCGAGCCATCACCGCCCAGAAACAACAGCAGAATCTTCGGCGTATCGGGCATTTCGGCGTGCAGCTGCACGAGGCTGTCTTTCGAGAAGGTCTGCAGAATCACGCGGCCCGGGGAATACCCGACGTCGATGTCACCGTCGAAACCGGTCGGTGCCTGGCGTGCCTGCTTGCCAATCCAGTCGTGTTCACGCAGATAAGCGGCCAGCTCGGCTTCAATACCCGCAAACAGGGCCGGCGATTTGGTCTCCAGATACAGGCCGGGCTGGTTGTCGCCGGCTTCGGCGATCTGGCGCAGCTCGTCGAGCGTCAGGATCTTCAAGCCAGCATAGCTATCGCGGGCACGCTCGGGAAACGCCTCGTTGAACCAGCTGCCGGCGTCCAGACGTTTCAATTCGGCCAGCGTGAAGGTATTGACCGGATCATCAGCACGATCCGGAAACACGGCTTCGATATTGGTCGTGCGGCGCAGGTTGGTGTCGTGGAGCGCGATGAGCGTGCCGTCGCGAGTGCGCTGCAGATCGGCCTCGAGATAATCCGCGCCCTGGTCGCGTGCCAGCAGATAAGCCGGGCGGGTCTCCTCGGGCGCATGCAGAGAGGCGCCACGATGGGCGATCACCGCCGGATAAGGAATCATGTAGCGATCAGCCAGTTGCTCACCGATCGAGGCCGGGCTGTTATCGCCTTCAGTATGCGTATTCACTTGAACATTGCTCGAGTCGGAACAGGCCGCAGCAACGAGACACAGGCCGGCTGCCAGCGCAAAACGCGGCCAGGCGGTTATTGGATACGACATGGACGATCGCGTAGAAAAATACTCGCTCGATCATAACCGTCCATCCGCCGTATCGTGCGCTGCTATTTGAGCTCGCTGTCGAGTTTCAGGACACGATCGCCGTCATCCTGCTCGATGAGATAGGCCGGGTTGTCATCATCGCCGTGGCGCGTGATTTCGCTGCCTTGCAGGGTTTTAGTCACGCTTTCGGTATAGATCTGTACGATCTTGCCGCTGCCTTCACCGCCGCCATAGGGCCTGTTGCCGTTTCGTACGAGCGCCGCGTTGGCGCCCAAAATCTGGCCAGGCAAGGCGCGAGCCGCCGGTCGTGGCGTGCCACGATCAAGGTGAGCAACGCTGCATGGCCAGATTTTGGGCCCAACCCTTCGGGACAAGCGCTGTTTTACGGCAATACAGCGTTCTAGCACGCTAGCGTAGAACGACTGCGCGGCGCGTGCTACGCCTCGTCTTGCCGTAAAACAGCGCTTGGCGCGGACTCGTACGAAACGGCAACAGGCCCTGGTTCCAGCGAGCGGTTTCACCCACCTGTCGTGCCATCGTCAGCTCCTTGTTCGTTGTCAGTGGCCGGCGCGCTTGGCGCATCGGCGGCGCGCGGGGCCATGTGGTGTTGAATACGCCGCGTCAGCGTCGGGTTGTCTTGTGCCTGCGTGGCGATTGCGTTGTAGGTGGTCGGCGTCAGCCCGTGATCGGTCACGGCCTTGACCAGCGCCCGCTCTTCCTTGACCGACAACGGTTCGCGTCGGTCTGCGGGCGCATTGTCGATACGCTGATCCCAAGCCTCGACTGCGGCCAGGACATCGGCCTGTGCCGCAGCGAAGGCCTCGAGCTGCGCATCGGAATAGCCTGGCTCTTCAGTCTGTGCCGACACGCCATGACAGGCGCCAAGCAGGATGAGCGCCAGCCCGATCGCGCCCTGTCGCGGGTGAGACAGGCTAGCCGGCATGGCGCTCGATTCGGCTGACCAATTGATCGGTACTCGTGCCCGGCGAGAACAGTTCGGCGTAGTTGGCCTGCATCCAGGCGCCGAGTTCGGCGCTTTGTGTGTTCTGGGGGCCGGCGTCGGCCATCAGGCGGGCCAGGGCATCGATATGTTCGCCGCCGCCGGCCGCTGCCTCACGCTGCAGGGCCAGGTGCTGGTTTTCCACAAAGGCGCGTGTGCGCGCCGAAGTGGCTTCTTCGGGCTTGCCGGACGAGACATTGGTACTCGAGCGGCTGGATACCGAGACCCCGTGCGAGACCGTGTGCACGGCATCGGCCGTGGTGTTGGTGGTGCTGACCACGGCAGAACAGCCGGTCACGGCCAGCGCAAACAGGCCGAGCGCGCTCGTGGCGGCGCTGCGGTGAATCAGTGCAGAGAATTCGGGCATGAATGATGACTCTTGTTGGGTAAGCGCTCATCAAGCGAAGAGCGATGAACCCGCCGGACACGTGGTACCCGGCGGGCGCAGGTCTTGTGCTCAGGCCGTTTCGTCCATGATCTTGTCCAGCGTGATCGGCAGATCACGAATACGTTTGCCGGTCGCATGGTAGACGGCGTTGGCCACGGCAGCCTGAACACCGGTCAGCCCGATTTCGCCGATCCCGCGGGCCCCCAGCTCGTTCAAGTGATAATCCGGGTGGTTCAACAGGATCACGTCCAGCTCGGGCATGTCGGCGTTGACCGGCACCAGATACTCGGCGTAGTTGTTGTTGACCGGACGCCCCGTGCGCTCGTCGTACTCGGTGGCCTCGAACATCGCAGCACCCAGGCCCATGACAATCGCGCCCTCGACCTGACTCCGCGCGGTGGCGTCGTTCATGATGGCACCTGCATCGATCGAGCTGACCACACGCCGGACCTTGAGCTGGGCGGTGTTTGGGTTCCAGCCGATCTCAACGAAATTCACGCCGAACGAGCCATAGGCATAGCCGTCTTCGGGCGAGCCGTCGGAATGGAAATCGCCGATGGCATGCGCCAGCTTCTGTGGCTCGAGGATATCGGCCGGCGTGGCCTGATCGCCCCGGCCGTTTTTCACCACGCCGGCTTCGAAGAGCAGGTCATCCGTATCGGCACCGGCCATCGGCGCGCCGTCGTTGGCGGCATACTCGACCAGCTTATCGGCCGCAGCCTTACAGGCACCGACGATTGCCGGCAGGATCGAGGCGGTGGCCCAGGAGCCGCCGGAGATCTGGCCGTGGGGAAAGGTCGAGTCACCGATGGCCACGTGGATCCGCCCGATATCGATCCCCAGCGTGTCCGCCGCGGTCTGGGCGATGATCGTGTAGGTGCCGGTGCCGATATCCTGGGTCGCACAGTGCACGGTCGCCGAGCCGTCGGGGCGCAGCGTCACGCGGGCATCGCAGGGATTGCGCATGGCATCCCAGTTACAGGCGGCCACACCCTGGCCGATCAGCCAATCGCCGTCGCGCATCGAACCGACCTGCGGGTTGCGGTCCGCCCAGCCGAAACGCTCGGCGGCGCGGTCATAGCACTCAAGCATATGATTGGACGACCACGGCTTGCCATCGCTGGGATCCGTCGCGGTGAAGTTCTGGCGCCGCAGTTCCAGCGGATCCATGTCCAGGGCGATGGCCAACTCGTCCATGGCGGATTCCAGCGCGAACAGCCCCACGCCGGCACCGGGCGCACGCATGGGGGTGGGCGTGCCGCGGGCGACCTGGGCCGTGGCATGGCTCACGCGTAGTGCATCCGAGGCATACAGGCTGGACGTGGAGCCGCCACAGGCCTCGACGAAGGTGTTGATCGACGACGTGCTGTTGATCGAATCATGGATGATCGAGGTCAGCGTGCCGTCGGTCTTGGCCCCCAGCTGGATATGCTGCGATGTCTCCGGGCGATGGCCGGAGGTTGTGAACATGTTCTGGCGCGGCAGCATGAACTGAACCGGACGACCGAGCTCGCGCGCTACGGCACAGGTGGCCAGCGAATGCGGCCAGAGCCACAGCTTGCCGCCGAAGCCCGAGCCGATATAGTCGGCGTGGACCTCGATCTGGCTCGGATCGAGATCGAAGTTCTTGGCCAGCGTGTTGCGGGCGAAGATCACCCCTTGCGTGGACTCATGCACGATGAGCTTGCCGTTCGCCCAGCGAGCGGTCGTGGCATGCATTTCCATCGGGTTATGGGTTTCGACCGGCGTGGTGTAGGTGGCATCCACCTTGACCTCGGCCGAGTCAAAAGCGCTATCGGCATCGCCGCGCTCGGTGCGGTTGGCCTCGGTAACGCCGCCTTCGAGCCCCTGGGCCAGGTTGGCCGCGGCCGAATCGGCGTCGTAGCTGGCCTTGACGCGATACGCCGCATCACGCGCGTGCTCGAAGGTGTCGGCCACGACCAGGGCCACGAACTGGCCGGCATAGTGGACGACATCATCCTCGAACGGCGTGCGCAGCTCGTCGACCATGTTCTCCTCGGGAAAACTGGCCGGGGAGCGATGCAGGGTCGGGAAGTTGTCGTGGTGAAAGATCTCGATCACGCCGGGCATGCCGTCGGCGATGCTCGTATCGATGGACACGATCCTGCCGCGCGAAATAGTGCTGTACACACCGTAGGCATGCGCCATGCCCTCGGGGTGAAAGTCGGCGGCGTAGCGCGCCCGGCCGGTGAGTTTGTCGAAGCCGTCGACACGTGCAACGGCGCTGCCGATCGTTGTCTGGCTCATATCGAACCTCCGTTGCCGGCACGGGCGGTGGCATCCTTCAATGCCTGGGTGATCGCCTTGCGCGCCAGCGGAATCTTGTAGGCGTTGTGCTTGTAGGGGGTAGCGTCCTGCATCGCGAGGCGAGCGGCCTGGGCGAAGTTCTCTTCGTTGGCCGCAGCACCCACGAGCTGCTCTTCGGCCTGGCTACAGCGCCAGGGTTTGGTGCCCACGCCGCCAAGGGCCAGGCGCACTTCACGGATCACGTCGCCGTCCAGAGCCACGATCGCGGCACAGGAGGCCAGGGCGAACTGATACGACGAGCGATCGCGCAGTTTGACGTATGTCGAACCGGCGTCCTCGATCGGTGCGTCCAGCGTGACGTGGGTGATCAGCTCGTCTTCGGCCAGCTCGTGCTCGATGTGGGGCGTATTGCCCGGCATCTTGTGGAAATCGCCAAAAGCGATCTCACGCGTGCCGTTCGGGCCCTGGACTTCGACGGTCGCGCCGATGGCGGCCATGGCCACACACATATCTGACGGATGCACGGCGATGCAGTGCTCAGAGGTGCCAAGCACCGCGAAGACCTCGCGGTTGACGCCCTCGATGGCTGAACAGCCGGTACCGGGCTCGCGCTTGTTGCAGGGCGAAATACCGTCACGAAAATACGAGCAGCGCACGCGCTGCATCACGTTGCCGGCCGTCGTGGCCCGATTGCGCAGCTGGCGCGACGCACCCTGGAGCAGGGCCTCGGAGAGCACCGTATAATCGCGTTTGACACGGTCGTCGTAGGCCAGTGCGGTATTGCGCACGGTGGCACCGATACGCAGCCGACCGTCATCCGCATCCTCGATATTAGACAGTGCCAAACGGTTGACGTCGACCATGCGCTCGGGCTGCATCACATCGAGTTTGACGAGATCGATGAGCGTGGTGCCGCCGGCCAGATAGGCCGCAGCCTGGCCGGCATGGGCCTGGATCGCGCCGTCGGTATCGGTGGCGCGTTTGTAATCGAATTGTCGCATCGTGTTTGTTCCTACCCGCCGTGCTTGTTGGCCTGGCGCGCGGACTGCACCGCGGCCACGATGTTCTTGTAGGCCCCGCAGCGACAGATATTGCCGCTCATGGCCTCGGCGATATCGTCGTCGGTGGTGCCCACATGCTCGTTGTGCATCAGCTCGGTGGCAGAGACCATCTGGCCCGGCGTGCAGTAACCACACTGAAAGGCATCGTTGTCGAGAAACGCCTGTTGCACGGGCGAGAGCGTCTTGTTGTCGTCAGGGCCGTCGGCCAGGCCTTCGACCGTGGTGATGTCGTCACCGTCGTGAACCACGGCCAGCGACAGGCAGGAATTGACCGCCTCACCGTTGACCAGAACCGTACAGGCCCCGCACTGGCCGTGATCACAGCCTTTCTTGGTGCCGGTCAGATCAAGGCGATTACGCAGCGCATCGAGCAACACCACGTTGGGCGGTACGTCGAGCTGGGTCATTTTGCCGTTGATGCGCAGGCTGATCGCCACATCGACGGGCAGATCGGTCGAGTCCTTCATGATTGGACCTCATCCGTTGGACGTTAGTGTCAATGTCGCGTATTCCGGGTGTGGCGACAAGCCGTTTATTTGCGGATACCACGATTATTCTTGTCGCCCTCGGGGCGCGTGGAACCGGGCGCCCGATGCTGTCGGGCTTATGACGACATGCCTTGAACATGCGAATTGATAGCGGCCAGGGCTTGAGCCTCGCGCTGCGCGGCTGAGCCGCTGATGGTCACGAACGGCAGACGGCGATCACACAGGGCCTGTCTGAAATACGCCTGGACCGACGCGCGCTCTCGGGCATCGCTGAAACAGCGCTGGGGATCATCGGCCCAGGCGATATCGATACCGCACAACAGATAGAGCGTGGGCTGGCGCGCCTGAAGATCAGCGGTCTCGCGTACCCAGTCGCCGCACTGGCCGGGAAACAGCAGGTCGACCCACAGGACATGCGTAAGCAGATCCGTGTCGTGAAGCACATAGCGCTCGGCCCGTTGGGCGGCGGTGGCCCGCGCGGTGGCCATGCGCTCGATCTGGCCGGCCGCGATACGCGTGAGATCGCAGGCGCGGATATCGCCGTTGTTGGCATACCAGAAGTCTCGGACATATTCCGATGACCACGCACAATCCAGGTGGCGTGCCAGGGCCTCGGTCAGTGTGGTCTTGCCCGTGGACTCGCTGCCAAAAACCACGATCGAGGCCGTCATGTGACAAGCCTGCGGGCCCGATCGGCCTGCCAACGCGCAAAGCCGACGAACGACAGCGCCAGATACAGCGTGTAGAGGCCGACGAACCAATACAGCCCGATCGCGGCATAGACGCCGATACCGGCCAGGTTGACCGCGATCCAGCCCAGCCAGGCTTCCAGTTTCTTGTGGGCCTCCAGCCACTGGGCGATCACCCCGAAGCTGGCGATGAACGCATCCCGCCACGGCATGGGATCGCCCAGCTCGACCAGCAGCGCGCCCCAGATGGCCGTGGTCAGCAGGCCGCCCAGGATTAACGTCACGCGATGTCCGCCGGCCAGCGAGCTGACTTCAAGGCGTGCGCGGTGACCGCCCGGATGGGTCCAACACCACCAGCCATAGGCCAGGGCGCCGAAATAGACGGCTTGCAGGGTCATGTCGGCAAACAGATGACTGCGCGCGAAAATGATGCCGGTCAATATCACCTGCACCATGCCGATCGGAAAATTCACGATCCGTTGACGCGTAGCTAGCCAGACAGCAACCAGCCCCAGCAGGGTGGCTGCCTGCTCGATCCATGATGCGCCCAGTAAGCCCTGCCAGATCGTCTCCAGCGTGCTCAAGCCACGGCCTCACGGGTGTCAGGGATCGAAAACAGCCAAAAATCAGACATCAATCGGACATCAACTCAAGCGCATTGAAAGAGAATCGACGAGCGGCGCCGAACGACAAGGACCGACCGTCGATGTGTGTCTCGGGGTAAAGACGGCCAGGCGGGTACGTGTCCGCTTACGCCCGCCCCTTGGGTATCGGTTTCATCACGCCGTCATTTGGCTCGCGTCGCATCTTCACAGGGCCTAGCATAACCACTTCGGCCCCAAAGCCCTGCGATAGAAATGACCCAACATACAGATACGCTCGTTCTCGGTGCCGGCATGGTCGGTGTATCGATCGCCTGCCATCTGGCCATGCGCGGTCGTGCCGTCACGCTGGTGGATCGTCGCGCGCCGGGGCGTGAAACCTCGTTCGGCAACGCCGGGCTGATTCAGCGCGAGGCGGTCGAGCCACATCCGTTTCCGCGCGATCTGGCCAATATCTGGCGCGTATTGCCGAACCAGAGCGTGGATATCCGCTATCGCGCCGGGGCGATGTTGTCCAAGGCCAGTCCGCTCTGGCAGTACTGGCGCTACTCCGCGCCGGAGGCGTTCGCGCGCATCGTGCCCGAATATGCCTCCTTGATCGCCCACTGCACACAAGAGCACGAGGCGATGTTCGTGCCGGCGGGCGCCGAGCACTTGATTCGGCGCGACGGCTGGCTCCAGGTCTTTCGCACCGAGGCCGCATTTGAAGAGTTTCTGGCCAAGGCGCGCGATTTCGAAACCCGGTTCGGCGTGACCCATGCCCGGATCGATCGTGAAGCGCTGCACGCCATGGAACCCGGCCTGGGCGAGGCTGCACTGGGCGCGATCCATTGGACCAATACCTGGTCGGTCACCGATCCGGGCGGGCTGGTACAGGCCTATGCCGATTACTTCGTCGCGCTGGGCGGCACGATCAAGCAGGCCGAGGCCACGGATATCAAACGCGGCGACGGGCACTGGGCGCTGGATACCGATCAAGGCACGTTCAGCGCCGACGAGTTGGTGCTGGCCACCGGGCCCTGGTCGCCCGAATGGCTGAAACGCCTGGACTATGACCTGCCCATGTTCGTCATGCGCGGCTACCACATGCATTACGACGCCGCTGAGGGGGCCGCGTTGAACTACGCGCTGATGGACTCCGAAAAAGGCTATCTGCTGACGCCGAAAAAAGCCGGTCTGCGCCTGACCACCGGTGCCGAGCTCAACACCATCGACGCGCCGCCGAGGCTGGGCCAGCTCGAAGCCGCCGAACGTGAGGCCCGCGACTTCTTCGCGCTGGGGGCACGCCGCGAGGCTACGCCCTGGAAAGGCGCGCGGCCGTGTCTGGCCGACATGAAACCCGTCATCGGGCCGGCCCATGGTAACGACGGCCTCTGGTTTGCTTTCGGCCACGGCCATCAAGGCTTCACGCTGGGCCCGGCCACCGGGCGTCTGATCGGCCAGATGATGGACGGCGAAACCCCGATGGTGGATATGCGCCCGTTTCGTAGCGATCGCTTCTAGCGACCCATAGACGCCCTAGGGCCTGTTGCCGTTTCGTACGAGCGCCGCGTTGGTGCCCAAAATCTGGCCGGGCAAG
>NZ_AYKG01000035.1 GCF_003788585.1 Salinisphaera japonica YTM-1
CTCTCTTCGATCCGAAACAGCCTGCCCTCGTGAGCTGCGATATCGAGACAATAGACCTGCCATCCAAAGCCATCGGCGTTTCATCTGCGTGAATCTGCGGATAACCGACTGTATTCATTCGCTTTTATTCGCGTCCATTTGCGGACGGAAAAAAGAACGCGCCCGCCGGTGTCGATCAGTCGTTCTTCTTGTCGAGCGTGAAGCGCACGAGGGGCTTGGCCTCGTCGTCGTCGAGCACGGTCGGGCCCTTGGAGATGATCCGGTTGGGGCTCACGCCACGCGCGGCGAGATAGTCGCGGATGGCTTCTTCGCGGCTACGGGCCAGGTCTTCCAGAGCCACTCGGTTGTCGTCGTCGATACGTCCGGTCTGAAACAGATCCATGGCCTTGGCATCGGCCGGCACGCCCTGGCCCTCGACGGTCAACGTCCAGTCGAGATTCTTGTTCATGGCCTGGGCGATCAGGCCCATATAGTGACGATCCTCGGGGCGGACATAATGCTTGCCCTCGGCGAAGAT
This sequence comes from Salinisphaera japonica YTM-1, assembly GCF_003788585.1. Classification (GTDB taxonomy): domain Bacteria; phylum Pseudomonadota; class Gammaproteobacteria; order Nevskiales; family Salinisphaeraceae; genus Salinisphaera; species Salinisphaera japonica. Next base: position 518 of record NZ_AYKG01000035.1, read on the forward strand.
GGCCGGGCGGCCCTCGACCGAGCGGAACAGGTTCAAGAACACGTTCTTGATCTTGTTGGCCAGGCCCACCGGCGAATAGTTCGACAGCAGGGCCGTACGGATACCGGCCAGCACGGCCTCTCGCACGAGGTTGTCGACCGAAAAGTAGGGGTTGGTGACGTCGCCGAGAATACTGGACTGGAAGGTGAACTCGTCATCCTGGCCGCGGATGATGGCCAGCGCGGTTTCCATGTTGATGCCGAGCGCGATCTCGGTGACCTTGTCGCTGTCGTTGGCCAGTCGGAAGTTGCTGATCGTGGCCTGGAGTTTGCCATCGAGCTGGCCGGCCTTGGCTTTCAGATCCAGCGTGCCGTTGATGGCCCCGCGCGCGATCTTGCGGCCCATCGCCTGATTGAGATAGCCCGACAGCGAGGGCATGTTCAACGAGCGCAGCCAGGCATCGATATCCATGTTCATGCCGCCCGAGGCCAGCGGGGCCACGGTGCCGGTGCTATCGAAATGCCCGTAGGCGCCGAGATCGATCGACAACCGATAATCGGCGTCCCGGTCGGGCCTGGCCGTATCCAGATCGTTCAGGACGAAGTTCAGGTCCATGCCGTGCAGGGCCACATGCGGCTCGGTCACGGTATCCACAAACCAGACCGAAGGCCCGCTGATGCCCAGATGCTTGATCGAGAACGTGGATTGGGTGGCGCCGCCGGTGGTGTTTTTCGACGTGTCTTCTGATTTGGACGCAGACGGGCTGTTGGCGCTTTTTTGGCCGTTGCCGCCGAAATATTCGCTGATCACGCCGTAGCCTGACAGGTCACGACGCAAGTGCATGATCGCGTCCTTGAGCGTGGCCGATTCGAGCTCGTAGTGCAGCAAATCACGCAGATGGAAATTTTTCAGATCCAGCGAGACGGCCTGTATGGCCTCTGAATCGGTATCGGTATCGCCCATGATGCGAACACCGCTCGTCTCCAGGCGATCAACGCGGATATCCGACAGGCCGTCGATCTCGATGCCGCTGGCATGATCCTGCAGCGTGGCCAACCACGGGGCGTTGATCGTCGTGTTACGCACGTCCAGATCGGTGCCCATCGCCTCGCCGGACATGACCAGCTTGAGGGCGTTGCCACTGGCATCGGGCGTCTGGCCGTAGCGCCCATCGTAAATGAAACGATGCGCAATAAAGGCCAGTGGCATGGCCGGCAGATCCAGGCGCGCGCCGGTGGTCACCAGGCGCCCGCGTGCTGCGTGTATGAACAACGTGCCGGAGTCGATATGGGTCTGGCCGTCCCAGTCGATATCGTCGGTGGTGAAGATGCTGGTCTCGGGGATCTTGAAGACCAGGTTCTTGCCGCCGAGCCGGCCGTTGGTATCGATCCGCGTGGCTTTGCCGGTCAGCGTGGTCGAGGTGGTGCCTTGCCAGTCCATGGCGTCGGTTGTTGTCGACAGGCTGCCCGGTACGGCGAATTCGAAGGCCGTGGCGCGATACGTGCCGTTGCTGACGATGGTGGTGCTGTTCTTGCTGAACGTGGTTTCCAGGTCGCCGGTCAGGTGCTCGGAGGCCGCCTTGAGTTTCAGCCGATCGCACGAGACCAGCCGTACGTTGGCATCGTTATAGGTGCCGTGGGTTGTGATGCGGAACGGATCATCCAGGCTCACGAAACTCTTGCCCGCCCAGGCGGCCTTGTCGGCCGTGAGATCGAGCGTGCCGGTCTTCTGGATAGACAGATCGTCGAGGACAAAACGCCCGTCCGTGGTGATCTCACCCGGCTCGGCGTCCGCGCGCATCAATCGCCAATCGGAGATACCGTCGAAAGACACGGCATCGGCATCGATCCGCATGCCGCTCGTCTGGACCAGCACCACCCCCTCGAAGACCGTCTGGCCGTCGCTGTGAATGAGCAGATGCTTGTCGGCGTCGTAAGTCAGCGACAGATCCAGATCCGTATCGATACGCCCGTCGGCACGATCGATCCCGGCCTGCTTGGCCAGCGGGGCGAGCATCGAGACCGGAAAGTTCTCGGCCTTGATATGCAGGTTGGCCGTCGGGCTGTCGGCCAGCGGGGCCATCGAGCCCGACAGGCTGAGGCTGCCCCCGGCCGCCCCGAGATGGGCATCCACCGGAATAGGCTCGCCCTTGCGCCAGGTGACCATGTTCTCGGCCCCCGACTGGTTGAGCGTGACCACCTGATCGATGGCCGGTGTCTTGCCCATCGCCGGCTGTTTGTAGTGCACGCGCAGCGCGCCGACCTGAACCTGTTCCACGCCGAAGCGCCAGGTACCACCGCCCGAGGACTGGCCCTGTGGCAGGGCCACGCCGGCAATGGTCAACCCGTTATCGGGCCCCCGGGTGATATCGATCGTGGCACTGCGAAGCGATATCGATTCGAGCACGATCTTGTGATCCAGCAGCGGCGGATAAGCCAGTTCCAGCCCCAGGTGCCCGATAGTGAAGCCCTCGCCGGCATTGGGCCCGTCGGTAACTTCCCCATGAGCATCATCGATAGCGACATGCCCGGTCAGCAGATTGATATCGATCTTGTCGATATCCACGGCCAGGCCCTGGGCTTCCAGATAATCCACGACGAAATAGCGCGCGATATATCCCGGTGCCACCACCGCGGCCACGGCCAGGGCAACAACCAGTGCACAGCTGACGATCAGTGCCGTTAGCGCACCGCGTTTGCCTGTCATGGAGCTCGTGTGTTTGGGGCCGGTCAACACAAGACTTTATCATCCGGTCAGGTTCATCGACGGGAACAACCTCATGAAGACAGCTTTTCTGGGCCTGGGCGGCATGGGCCAGGGCATGGCCGCCAATCTGGCCAAGGCCGGCCTATTGACCGGTGTGTATAACCGTACCCAGGCCAAGGCCGATGCGTTCGCCGACAGCCACGGCGTCACGGCTCATGACAACCCGGCCGCGGCCTGTGAGGCCGCGCGCGCCATTGTGCTCTGTGTCTCGGCCGATGCCGACGTGCTGGAGATGATCGATGCGCTGGTACCGGCGTTATCGTCCGAGCATATCGTCATCGATTGCTCGACCGTGGCCAGCGATACCGCACGCGAGGCCGGCGAGCGCGTGGCCGGCGCGGGGGCGGCTTTCGTGGATGCGCCGGTCTCTGGCGGCACCGAAGGCGCCAAGCAGGGCACACTCTCGATCATGGTGGGGGCAGCCGACACCGTATTCGCCGATATCGAACCCGTGCTATCAGCAATGGGGAAATCCATCACGCACATGGGGCCGATCGGCGCCGGCCAAGCCACCAAGGCGGTCAATCAGATCATGGTGGCCGGTATCAATCAGGCGGTGTGCGAGGCCATGCGTTTTGCCAAGGCCGTGGATCTACCCCTGGACAAGGTCGTGGACGTGGTTGGCTCCGGGGCCGCGGGCAACTGGTTCGTCAATCATCGTGGCAAGACCATGGTGGCCGATGACTACACGCCCGGCTTCAAGCTCAAGCATCACCACAAGGATCTGGGCATCTGTGCGCATATGGCCCGCCAGAACGGCGGCGACCTGCCTCTGGCCAACAAGACCCGCGAGGACTACGAGCAGCTGATGGCCGACGGCCACGGCGACGAGGATATCTCGGCGCTGTTTCGTCGTCGGGTTGATCTGTTCGGCTGATGCCCGGCCGCGCCGCCGGCCGCTCAGGCGGCCGGCGGGGTATCGCGCGGTGTTTCGCGCACGTCGGCAGCCGGGGCGATCTCGTGAATGGTCTCGGCAGTCGCATTCTGGTCGCCGTCATCGCAGTCGATCATCAATAACACGGCCCCGTTCTTGATGGCGGTATCGTAGCCCTCGACCTCGGCCGAGGATTCGCTCACGCCGATCATGCTGGCCACCCAGGCGCCCAGCCCCACGCCGGCCAGGCCGCTGGCCGCAACCGCACCGCCGCCGATCACGATGCCCAGTGGCGGAAACGCCAGTGCGGCCAGGCCGGCCACCGCGCCGGCGGCCCCGCCGGCCAGGGCGCCGCGCCCGGCGGCCGGCCCGATATCGGTGGCCTCCCAGAGCCCGGCCTCGGGCAGCGCGTGCTCGGGATCATGCCGGGCCACGGCATGCAGGGCCGCATCGGCCACGCCCTGTGCCCGCAGGGCCTCGACGACCCGCTCGGCTATCGCGGCATCACCCAGCAATACATAGACACGCACGCTCATGACGACTCTCAGCCGGCAAGCGCCGCGCGGGCCCGCGCGGCTGCGGCCCGCACCTGATTGGGCGCGGTGCCGCCAATGTGGTCGCGCGCGGCCACCGAGCCTTCCAGCGTAAGCACCTCGTAGACATCGCCGCCGATGGCATCCGAAAAACGTTGCAGGGTGGCCAGCTCCAGCTCGGCCAGGTCGCAGCCCTGTTCGATGGCCGTGGACACACAGTTGCCCACTATTTCATGGGCATCACGAAACGCCACGCCTGCACGCACCAGGTAATCGGCCAGATCGGTGGCAGTGGCAAAGCCGCGGCGGGCGGCCTCTCGGCACTGTGCGCTATCAACGGCCACATGCGGCATCATGTCGGCAAACAGCGCGATACAGGTCGTGACCGTATCCGCGGTGTCGAACATGGGGATCTTGTCTTCCTGATTATCGCGGTTGTAGGCCAGCGGCTGGCCTTTCATCAACGTGAGCAGGGCGGTGAGATGGCCCTGCACGCGTGCGGTCTTGCCGCGGGTCAGCTCGGCGACATCCGGATTTTTCTTCTGCGGCATGATCGAGCTGCCCGTGCAGTAGCGATCAGGCAGCTCGACGAAGCCGAACGCCGGGCTCATCCACAGAATCAGCTCTTCGGAAAAACGCGACAGATGCATCATGATCGTGGCCGAGGCCGAGACGAACTCGATCGCGAAGTCCCGATCTGACACCGCATCCAGCGAGTTGTCGATCACCCCGTCGAAACCCAGCTCGGCGGCTACTCGCTCGCGGTCGATGGCAAACGTGGTGCCGGCCAGGGCCGCGGCCCCGAGCGGCAATACGTTGGCCCGTGCACGGATCTGGCCCAGGCGTTCGGCATCACGCGCGAGCATGGCCTGCCAGGCGAGCATGTGGTGCCCGAAAGTGACCGGCTGGGCCACCTGGAGATGCGTGAAGCCCGGCATGATGGTATCGGCCTCGCGCTCGGCCAGGCCGATCAGCCCTGACCGCAGACGATCCACCTCGCCGATTAGATGATCGAGGGCATCGCGCAGCCAGAGCCGTACATCGGTGGCCACCTGATCGTTGCGTGAGCGCGCGGTGTGCAGTTTCTTGCCCAGATGCCCAATGTTCTCGGTCAACCGGGCCTCGATGTTCATGTGGACGTCCTCGAGGGCGGGGTCCCAGGGGAACTCGCCGGCCGCGATCTGCTCATCGATGGCCAGCAGGCCGTCACGGATGGTTTCGAACTCGGCACTCGTGAGCACACCGATATGCGCGAGCATGCCCGCATGGGCGATCGAGCCCTGAATATCGTAGGGCGCCAGCCGGGTCTCGAACGAGATGGATTCGGTAAAGGCCGCCACGCGGGCGTCCGGGCCTTCGGCAAACCGCCCGCCCCAGGTCTGGTGGCTCGATTGGGTGCTCATGCGTGTTGTCCTTGGCCTGACCGAAATCGCGCGCTGAGTATATCAACGCTGCCCGGCATTCGGCCGTGCTTGACGCCACGGGGCGTTTGTCCAAAGACTCGGCGCATGCCCGAGCCCAACGACAGCCCCGCGATCCTGCCGGATTTCTGTACCGGTGCGCGGATCTTCCGCGTGCTGGCGGTCTGCGAGGCAGTCGCGATCATTCTGGCGCTGGGCAGCTCGGAATCGGCCGATGTCTGGCGGCTTATCTTCCTGCTGTCGGTCTATCTGCTCTGGATCGGTGTCTGTAGTGCCGCAGCCCTGTGTCTGATTCGTCGCTGGGCATACGGCCTGTCCACGCGCCAGGTCATGATCCTGTCGTATGTCAGCCTGCTGGGTATCACGTTCGTGATCACCGAGGCCGCGCTGCTGGCGGGGCCTTATACCGGCTTCTGGGTGTTGCTCGTCGAGGCAAGCCCCATGGCCTTCGTACTGCGCAGCCTGGGCATCTGCGGCGTGGTGGCGGCGTTGGCGTTGCGTTATTTCTGGCTGCGGGCAGCCTGGCAGGCGCGCGCCGAGACCGAGGCCCGGGCGCGCCTGGAAGCGCTCCAGGCCCGCATCGAGCCGCATTTTCTGTTCAACACCCTCAACAGTGCCGCTGCCCTGACCGCGACACGCCCGCAGGCCGCCGAAACCGCGCTGGAGGATCTGGCCGCGCTGCTGCGTGCGCGCCTGGCCCATGAAACCGCCGAGCAGGTCACCTTGGCCGAGGAGATGACGCTGGTGGCGGCTTATGTCCGAATTGAGCAGCTGCGTCTGGGCGCGCGGCTGTCGTTCATCACGGATATCGATACCGCGGCCGAGCAGGCACGCCTGCCCGCGCTGACGATCCAGCCGCTGGTCGAAAACGCGATCGGCCACGGTGTGGCGCGCCGGGCCGAGGGTGGTAGGGTGCAGCTGATCGCCCGATGCACGCGGCAAACGCTCACGGTCACGGTGATCAACCCGATTGCCGGCCAGCTCGAGCGGGTGCCCGGACATCGCCAGGCGATCAGCAATATCCGCGATCGACTGGGGCTGGCCTATGGCAGCCAGGCCAGCCTGGAGTTTTCGCACGATGCGTGCTCGTTTATTGTCACGCTGGTCGTGCCGCAGCCCGAATCAAACGATATGACATGAACGTGGTGATCGTTGACGACGAACCCTTGGCCCGCGAGCGGCTGCGCCGCATGGTCGAGACCCTGGACGAGCACGCGGTGATCGGCGAGATCGCCGACACGAGCGACTGTCTGCCGCGTCTGGCGGATCTGGCCCCGGATGCAGTTTTGCTGGATGTGAACATGCCCGGACGCGACGGCCTGCAGATCGCCGATGCGCTGTCGCGATCCAACCTGCCGCCGGCCGTGATCTTCATTACGGCCCACAGCGAGCATGCCCTGTCGGCGCACAACGCCGTCTGTGCCGGTTATTTGCTGAAACCGGTGCGCCGCGAGGATCTGGCTGCGGCACTGGCACGCGCGGCCCGGCCCAGCCGGGCTCAGTTCGCTGCCTTGGCCGAGCACGTGGATATCGGCACGGCCAGTGGCTATGTCAGTGCGCGTACCCGTGACGGCATCGAGCGGGTGGCGATCCGCGATATCCTGTATTTCTGGGCCGATCACAAATACACATCTGTATTTCATCGCGACGGCGAGCTGTTGATCGAGCAGTCCCTGGCCACGCTTGAACAGTCCCTGGCCGAAACCTTCGTACGCGTGCACCGCAAGGCATTGGTTGCCCGGGCCCATGTTACCGGCCTCAAGTACAGCGACGACGGCAGCGCCGGCTTGACGATCGCCGAGCACGCCGCGATCGTGCCGGTCTCGCGGCGGCGCCTGCCCGATGTGAAGGCCCTGCTGGCCTAGGGCGTGTCGTCATGAGATATGACGCCGCATGGCGCGTCGGCTGCGGGTAACTCGCAGAATAAGATGACACGCCCTTAACCATTGAGATTCATCGATCATGTCCAAGACCCTGCGTATCGCCACCCGCCAATCCCAGCTTGCGATGTGGCAGGCACGGCATGTTCAGGCGCGCCTGGCCACGGCCCTGCCTGATACCGAGGTCGCGCTGTTGCCAATCTCGACCGAAGGCGATCGCGTGACCGACCGGCCGTTGTCGGCCATCGGTGGCAAGGGGCTGTTTCTCAAAGAGCTGGAAGCCGCGCTTGCGGCCGGGGAAGCGGATCTGGCCGTGCACTCGATGAAAGATGTCCCGGCCGAGCTGCCCGCGGGATTCGCCTTGCCGGTGGTGCTGGCCCCGGCCAGCCCGCTGGATGCGTTCGTATCCAACACGTATGCCAATCCGGAAGAAATGCCGGCCGGGGCCGTGGTGGGCACCTCCAGTCTACGACGGGCCGCGATGATCAAGCATATGCGCCCGGACCTGGAGATCGTCTCCCTGCGCGGCAACGTCCAGACTCGGCTGGCCAAGCTGGACGCCGGCGACTACGACGCGATCCTCTTGGCCTGTGCCGGGCTGGAGCGTCTGGAATTGGCCGCGCGCATCCGTTGTGAGCTCACCCCGGAGCAATCGCTGCCGGCGATCGGCCAGGGCGTGCTTGGTATCGAGATCCGGGCTGACGATACCGACACCGCCGAGGCCATCGGGCATCTGGACGATGAATACACCCATGTCCGCATTGATGCCGAGCGTGCGGTCAATGCGCGCCTGGAAGGCAGCTGTCATCTGCCGATTGCAGCACATGCCACGCACGACGGGCGCTCGCTGTATCTGCGGGCTTGTGTGGGCCGGCCTGATGGCAGTGTAATGGTACGCGACGAGATCACCGGGCCGGTCGGCGAGGCCGCCGAACTGGGCCATCGTCTGGCCGAGCGCCTGCTGGCCGCCGGTGCCGACAAGATCCTTGCCGATCTGAGCTGATGGGCCCATCGGCTGGCAATGGGCCGTTGGCCGAACGCTCGGTCTGGCTGAGCCGGCCGGCCGAGCGTGCCGGCGACTGGCAAACCGCGCTCGAAGCGCGTGGCGCTCGTGTGTTTGTCGAGCCGTTGATTCGTATCGAGCCGGCCGCGGCCAGCCCGGCGCTTGCCGCACAGATCCAGGCCGCGGAAAACGCCGATATCGTGATCGCCACCTCGGCGGCCGCCATCGAGGCGCTCGTCGTGCATGCGCCGTCCTGGGCGCCCACGGGCCGGCTCATCGCGGTCGGCCAGGCCACAGCCGCCGCGCTGGCCGCGGCCACCGGGCGTGATGTTGCTGTGCCTGAGGCTAGCGACAGCGAAGGGTTGCTGGCCATGCCCGAACTGGACAGCGCCAACACGGCGCGCGTGGCGCTGTTGGCCGGTGAAGGTGGGCGCACGCTTCTGGCCGATACGCTGGCAACGCGCGGCTTTCGCGTCGAGCGGCTCTCGCTTTACCGACGCCGGGGTGCGTGCCTCGCGCCGGCGCGCCGCGCCGAATTACTGGCTGCCTGCGATACGCTCGTGCTCACCAGCGAAGCCGCCTGGCGTGCGCTGATCGATCAGTGCGAGTGCGACGAACGTCAGCGTCTGGCCGAGCTGTTTCTCGTGGCGGCCAGCCCGCGTGTGGTACAAATCACTCTATGTGACATCGATTGGCAGCATACGCCGACGATCATCGCCCCCATGAGTGGGCACGGCGTGTGCGATGCACTGGCACGGGTGCCGGTGGGCGAGTCGGCGTCATCCCGCCACGCTATTCCGGGGGAAAGCGACAGCGCATGAGCGACAAGAAATCTTCAGGCGGTAGCGGCGCGGATAGCGCTGATACCCAATCCAAAAACCTTAAAAATCCTGAGTCGGGCACGTCCAAGAACGCGGCGGCGTCAGCCAATGCCGGCAAGCCGGCGGATCAAACACCCGCGGACAAGGCCTCGACCAAGACGACGACCGCCGCCAAATCGGGCGGCAGCACGCCCGAGGCGACAACCAAGCGCCAGGGCGGGGCGGCGTCACAGGCATCCGGCACGGCCAAGGGCGCGCCGAGTTCGAGCACGTCAGGAGCCGGCAGCGCGAAGCCCGCGGCTGCCACCCGGCCAGACAGCTCGAGCCGTGATGCCGCAGCGAATCCGAAGCAGGCCGCAGGAGGCAGTACCACACCGCCGGCCGGTGGAAAGAGCGGCCCGGCTCGGGGTGGCCACAACAGCGGTGGCGCACGGCCGATTGCCCTCATCGTGGCTGTCGTCGCCCTCATCGTCGCCTTGTTGTCGCTGGCCGGCGCGGCTTGGCTGTATATGCAGGGCCAGAGTCGTGCCGCGGCCACCGACAGCCAGATCGATACCGCGACAAAGAACGTGAAAAGCCAGATCCAGCAGAAGCTGGGCTCACGGGTCGAGGGCACCGATCAGCAGGTCTCGCAGCTGACGAGCCGCGTGTCGAACATCGATCAGAGCGTGTCGCAGCAAGATCAGGCGCTGCAAGACATTCAGGATACGCTGTCTCAGGTGCGCAGCCAGAATCAGCAGCTGCAGGACGCGCTTGGCGGTAATAACGAAACGTTCATCGAGCAGCGCGCGGCAGCGCTTCTGGAAACCGCCAGCCAGCGCCTGACGATCTATCGTGACCCGCAGGGCGCGATCGCGGCATTGAAGACAGCCGATGACGTCATCGCCCAGGCCGGCTATCCGCAGCTGCGGGCCGTGCGCGAGGCCATTGCCGACGAGCTGAGCCAGCTCAAGAGCCTGCCGAATCCGGACATCGAAGGCCTGGCGCTGACGCTGTCCAAACTGGTCAATCGTGTGCCCCAGCTGCCCACGGAAACCGACGTGCCCTCGGCTTACAAGCGCGACAAGAGCGCTCAGAGTGACCAGGGGAACCTGAACGAGCAGGCCAGCCAGAATGGCGCGACCGGCAACAACGGCGACGGCGGCTTTGCCGGTATCGACTGGCAGGGCCGGTGGCAGCAGTTGACCGATCGTGCCGGCCAGGCGCTTGCCAGCATGGTCAGCGTACGCCGGGCCAACGGCACGCAGAACACGCCGACGCTGATGGCTCCGGATCAGGCGTTCTTCCTGGTACAGAACGTACAGCTGTCGCTGCGAAGCGCGCGCCTGGCTCTCTTGGATGGCAATCAGGCGGCCTATCGCGCCAGCCTGTCGGATGCCAAGGATTCGATTCAGCAGTTCTTCGATACCGATGCCAGCGCGACCCAGGGCATGCTTTCGACCCTCGATGAGCTGGCCAAGGCAGAGCTTGCCTGGCAGGCGCCGGATATCAGCGATAGCCTCAGCCGGCTGCGTCGCATCATGAGCCAGAGCGCAAACAGCGGCTCGACGACTGCGCCGGCCGGTGACGACACGGGCAAGGTAAGCGGCTCGGAATCTGACAAGAAGGCCGCCGCGGCTGCCGAAGGAGGCGCATGATGCGTCGCTTGCTGCTGGGAGTCGTCGTATTCATCGTGGCCGGCATCGTGCTGTCGGTTGTCTTTCGAGACAGCCAGGGCTACGTGCTCATCTCGTTCAATGGCTGGCAGATCCAGACGTCGGTGTTGTTTGCTGTTGCCGGCGTGCTGTTATCGGTCTGGCTGATCGCCGTTGCCTGGAAGATTCTGACCGCGATCCTCTTCGCGCCGACCACGATTCGTCGCTTTCGGGCCCGGCGCCGGGCCAAGAAAGCCCGTCGGTCGTGGCATGAAGGGCTGGCTTATTATGCCGAGGCCCACTGGGCCCGCGCCGAAACAGAACTCGAAGACCATGCCGAGGCCCACGAGGCACCGGGGCTGCATCATCTGTTCGCGGCCCGCGCGGCGCATCATCAAAACAAGCCCGACGCCCGCGACAATTATCTGAGTGCCGCCGGCCAGGATGAAACCCTGAGCGATCTGGCCGTGGATATGACCCGCGCCGAGCTGCAGATCGCCGCCGGCGAGCATGAGGCCGCCCACGAGACGCTGGCGCGTCTGCGCACGACCGCGCCCAGGCACCCGTGGGTGCTGCGTCTCTACGCCGAACACGCGTTGGCCACCGAGCGATACGACGTTTTGGCCCAGTTGCTGCCGGATCTCACCAAGGTCGGCACGGTTTCGCAGACGCGCTTGACAACCATGCGTGAAGCCGCGGCCGTACACGCCTTGGCCCAGCCTAACGACACAGGTGCGCTCAGCACAGCGTGGCGCAATCTATCCAAGACCGATCGGAGCAATCCGAAGATCGCGGCCTACTATGCCCGCTGCCTGTCGGCGCTTGGCGAAGAAGACGAGGCGGCCAACGTGATCCGCACCACGCTCAAAAAGACCTATGACCGCGACATGGTCATGATCTTCGGCCGGCTGGCCCCGCGTGACGACAACTCGCAGCTGGCCGACGTCGAGGCCTGGATCGAAAAACACGGCGAGCAGCCCGAGCTGATGCTCGTGGCCGGCCGGCTGTGTCTGGCCCGCAAGCTGTGGGGCCGGGCCAGGCACTACCTGGATTCCGAGGCCGCGGCCCGCGTGGGGCCACAGGCGGCACTCGAGCTGGGCCGTCTACAGGAACGCCTGGACGATGCCGACGGGGCTCGCAAGAGCTATCGACGCGGGCTGGAAAAAGCCGTCTATGTGACATGAGCCATACCTTGATCATCGGCTGTGGTGATACGGGCCTGCGCGTGGCCGCGCGGGCCGTGGCGGCCGGTGAGCGCGTCACGGCCTTGGTACGCAGCCGGGCCAGCGCGATCCGTGCGCGGCGCGTGGGCGCCCTCGCACGCCAATGGGATCTGGACGATAAGCCGCCCGAAACGGCATTGCTTGCCTCAGCGGATCGCCTGGTCTACAGCGCACCGCCGCCGCGCCAGGGAACGGCGGACACGCGCATGGCCGGGATCTGCGAAGCCCTGGCCGGTCACCGCCCGGCAACGGCCTATATCAGCACCAGCGGCGTCTACGGGGATCACGGCGGTGGCTGGGTCGATGAAGACACGCCCGTGGCCCCGGGCAGCGAGCGTGCCCGGCGCCGAGTGGATGCCGAGACACGGCTGCATGAGGCCGTGCCTGAGGCGGTGATACTTCGGGCACCGGGCATCTATGGCCCAGGCCGGCTGCCGGTCGATCGGATCCTGGCCGGCGAGCCGGTTCTGGATGACAGCGCCCATGCCTGGACCAATCGTATCCATATCGATGATTTGGGCGCGCTGGTATGGAAAGCGGTCAACGAGCGCTGGGCCCATCGGCTCTATAACGCCACTGACGGCACCCCTACTTCGCGCACGGCTTATAGCGATACGTTGGCCGAACTCTTGGGCACCGACCCGCCGCCGCGTATCGACTGGGCTGAGGCAGAACAGCGGTTTTCAGCGATGCGGCTATCGTTTCTGTCGGAATCACGGCGCATGACCAACGCCCGGCTGTTGCGTGATACGGGCTATCGATTTCTGTTTCCCGACTATCGCGACGGTCTGATCGCCAGCCTGCGCGGCGAGCCTGCAATCAGCTAGAAGGGCGCGCGCCAGCCACGATCCGGTGCTGTTGCAAGGCGTCGGCAAAACCAGAATCAATCACGCCCAGGCAATCCGCCCCGGACAGCGTGATCGGGACCTCGCCGCTGGCGTTTTCGATCAGCGCCACACGATACCGATAGCTCGATTGCCCGCTATCGCAGGCCCCGATCTCCGTGGCCTGAACGGTCAACCGGTAGCGCGCGCGCTGCGCCATGGCCCGGTAATCGTCAATACCTCGCGTCATGTCCGCCGTGTACGGCGCAAACGACCAGCCACGCGCAGCCAGGCGCTGCTTCAACGTCGTCAACACAGTTGAATCGCCCTGGGGTATCAGCACATGGGCGTCGGCGTTATAGGCCGGCGTCGTGGCGGTGGGCGGGGCCTTCGTTGCGCTGGATCCGGCACAGCCGGCCAGGCTTGCGGCAAGGATTATCAGGACGAGCCCGACACCGGTTCGGGATCTGTTTGGGCATCCGGGCATCGTGGCCTGCCTCGTGGCGTGGTGTGAGTGATCAAAGCATACCGCTATATCCGCGGTATGCGGTTCGTACTGCTACGTCACAGTGTTCAGGGCGCGCGCGAGGCCGGCCTTGATGTCTTCGACGATGACATAGAAACAGGGCACCAAGCCCAGCGTAATGCCGGTGGCGAAGACAATGCCAAAGCCCAGCGAGATCGCCATCGGGATCATGAAGCGGGCTTGTAGCGAGGTCTCGAAAATCATGGGCGCCAGGCCGCCGAAGGTGGTCAACGTGGTCAGCACGATCGGACGGAAGCGGCGTACCGCGGCCAGGCGGATGGCCTCGATCGGTGTCTTGCCTTGGTCGCGCAGGGTATTGGCGTAATAGATCAGTACCAGCGAGTCGTTGACCACGACGCCGGCCAGGGCCACCAGCCCGAACAGGCTGATCACCGACAGTGAGTAGCCCATGATGACGTGGCCGATGATGGCCCCCACGACGCCGAACGGGATGGCCAGCATGACGATTGCTGGCTGGATATAGCTTCTAAACGGGATGGCCAGCAGGATATAGATCAGCACCATGGAGATGACGAAGCCGGCGAAGATGGCGTTGACCGAATCGGTCACGTCTTCCTGGATACCGTCGTAGCCCGTCGACACGCCCGGGTACTGGTTCTTCAGATCCGGCAGGATATCGGCGTTGAGCGTATTCATGATCCGGTTCGTGGCACTACGCGGGGTGACGTTGGCCGTGACCTGGATCGTGCGCTGGCCGTCGTTGCGTTTGATGGTGGTAAACGCATTGGTCGGTTGGATATCCGCGATCTGTGATAGCGGGACGTAGGTGTTGTCCGGGGTTCGGATGAGCAGGTTGCGTACGGCCGAGCGGCTGTCGCGCTCGTCCTTGGGGAGCTGGACCATCACGCGCACTTCGTTGGAGCCGCGCAGCTGGCGCAGGGCTTCGTCGCCGTAGAACGCCGCACGTACCTGAGCGCCCACCGTCTCGTTGGACAGGCCCAACGAGCGGCCCTGATCGTTGAGCGTGAACGATAGCTGCTGCTTGCCCTGGGCCACGCCGGGGTCGATGTCATACACCCCGGCGAACTCGCCGATACGCTTGGCCAGGCTTTCGGCCGCCCGATTGAGCAGATCAGTATCACGGGCGGACAGCTCCACGGTGAGATCCTTGCCGGCGCCCGGGCCGCCGGCATCGGACTGGAACTGCGAGGACTGCAGGCCCGGCACGTCGCCCAGCGCGGCGCGCCAGGCCTTCGAGAATTGTGAGGTGCTGATCGGGCGTATATCGGCCGCGGTGAGGTAGGCCCGCATCGACAGTTCGTTGCCTTCGATGGTGGCAAATACGCCTTCCAGCAGTTTGTCGCCGCCGTTGTCGGCTGCCACGGCATCGGCGGCGTTTTCCAGTTTTTCGCGCAGCGCCGCCATGCGCGCCATGGGCGTGCCGTAGGGCATGGTCAGCGTGGCCTCGGAGCGGTCGGATTCGACCTTGGGCATGAGGGAAAAGCCCAGCCGGCCCGAGGCCGCCCACGCCAGCACGAGGATCAGTGACGCCAGGCCGATCGCCGCCGTCAGGTAGCGATAGCGCAGCATGAGCGCGGCGAATGGCTGATAGCGCTCGGCTACCAGCGTCGAGAACCCGCGCGAGAACGCCTGCTGGCGATCATAGATGAACTGACTGGCGCGGTTGCGACGACGATTGCGGCTATGGGCCAGATGCGAGGGCATGATGAGCATGGCCTCGACCCAGGAGATCACGAACACCGTGATCACCACGACCGGAATAGTGGCGAAGATATTGCCCAGAAACCCCGGAACGAATAACAGCGGGGCGAAGGCCACGATGTTGGTCAGAATCGAGAACGTGATCGGCAGCGCGACCTCGCGCGCGCCCGTGACCGCGGCCTCAGTCAGTGAAGCACCCCGCTCGCGGGCCTCGTAGACGTTCTCGCCGGCCACGATCGCATCATCGACCACGATGCCGAGCGCCACGATAAAGGCGAACATCGAGATCATGTTGATCGTCGTGCCGAACAGCGGCAGGAACAAAAACGCGCCGAGAAAGGAGGTGGGAATACCGATCGTGACCCAGAACGCCAGCTTCAGATCCAGAAACAGGGCCAGCACGATCAACACCAGGGCCAGCCCCATGGCCGCATTTTTCAACAGCAGCTGCAGGCGCTGATCATAGACCTTGGATTGATCGCCGTTGATGGCGTAGTGCAGCTGGGGCGGCATGGTGTCGGCGACATCGGCCATCGCCGCGCGCGCGGCTTGCGATACCTCCGTGGGCGTCTGATCGCCCACGCGAGATACGCCGATGCCGATGGACGGCATACCGTTGTAGGTGGCCGCGGTGTTGGTATCCAGAAAGCCGTCGGTGACGTTGGCGATATCGCCCAGACGGATGACCGTGCCGTCGGTGGTGGTCAGGATCGGGATTCGGGCGAACTCGGCCGCGCGATCGCGACGGCCTTTCAGGCGCAGCAGGATCTGGCCGGATTTAGTGTCGACCTCACCGCCGCCCACGTCCACCGCGGCCTGGCGTACCCGGTCGCCGATTTCGGGCAGGGTGAGGTTGTAGGCCCGCAGCCGCGCCTGGGGCACCTCGATATTGACGGTGAAGGTCTGTGTGCCTTCCAGGGCCACCGACGTGATGTCCGGGGCAGCCAGCAGGCGGTCACGCACCTGTTCGGCATAGGCGCGTAGCGCGGTCTGCGAAACGTTGCCGTAAAGCTGCATGTCCAGCACGGCCCGATCGCCGCCGGTAAACGTCGAGATCACCGGCTGCTCGGCGTTGGCCGGGAACGTGGTGATCTGGGACACCGATTGCTGGATGTCCTGATACACGGTCTGAATATCGGCCGATTCGTTGATCTTGAACGTGACCGTGCCCGAGCCCTCGCTGGCCGTGGCCGTGGTCTCGCGGATGCCGTCGACATCCTGCGCCTTGGACTCGATGGCCAGCACGATATTCTGCTCGACCTGCTCGGGCGTTGCCCCCGGATACGACACGCTCACCGAGACATAGGGCACGGCGAACTGCGGATAGACTTCCTGCTTGATCAAAGACGTACAGAACAGCCCGCCGATCAGCAGCACGAACATCAGCAGGTTCGGCGTGACCCGGTTGTTGACCATCCAGGCGATCATCCCGCCCATGACGGTCTTTTCCGTCGGCGCGCTCGACGCCCCACGCGGGCTCATGAAGCCGCTACCGTGTCGTCGGCCGCCAGACGGGTATAAGCCGGTGCCATGCGCAGAGACGTCTCATTCCGGGCCTGTTCGTTGTCAGCTGCGGTCTCAGGCGCTGCGGCGCTTGGTGTGGGCTCGGCTTGCTCGACCCGTAGCGGCATGCCCTGGATCGGCGCGGACAGATCGCTGGTCACCAGTGTTTCACCCGGTGCCAGATCGCCGGTGACCACGGCCTGATTGTCGTCGCGATAGACCACGTTGACCCGGCAAATCTCCAGCGTGTTGTCGTCGCTCATCAGCCAGACCTGGTCGTTCTCGCGGACCAGCGAGGCATCGATGACCACGCTGTTATCCGGCATCTGCGCACTCAGCCGGGCCGTGACATAGGCCCCCAGCAACAGCGCCTGATCGTTATTGCTGGCCGTACCCAGCGGGTGAGGCACCTGAACCAGCACGCGCGCCAGGCGGCCCTGCTCCTCAAGCTGGGCCTGTACCCGCAGCACGTGGCCGGCCAGATAGGCATCAGGGCCCCAGGCATCGCGATAATAGATCTTGGCCGCCGAGCCCTGGTCGGCGCTCGATTCGGTGGCATGTAGCCAGCGCAGCTGATCCACCGGTAACGAGAGATTGACCCAGTACACATCCGTGGCCGCCAGATTGGCCAGGGTTTCGGTCGAGCTGACCACATCGCCCACCGAAGCGCTGCGGGCCGTGACGATACCGGCGAACGGCGCCTTGACCCGGGTGCGCGACAGATCCAGCCGGGCCTGCTCCACCTGGCTCTGCGCGGCGCGCACGTCCGCCCGTGCCGAGGCCAGCTGGGGCCCGCGCAGTGCCAGATTGCGTTCCTTGTCGCTGACGTTTTCCGAGCCCACCAGTTCGAGCTCGCGCTGGGCCACGGCCTGCTGGCCGTTTTCGGTATCCAGCGAGGCCTGTGCCTTGGCCAGCTCGGTCTGGGCCTGATCGAGAGCCAGCCGGTAATCGGCGGGATCGATTCGAGCCAGAACGTCATCTTTATCAAAGCGAGTGCCGGGCGCCAGATCATCGCTCAATGAGAGGATCTGGCCCGACACGCGGGCGCGCAGCTCAGTGGCCTGGGCGGCCTCGACCGTGCCGTTGGCGCTGATCATCAACGTTTTCGGGGCCGGCTCGGCCGGGGTGATGGTCACCAGGCGCGCGCTGGGTTTGTCGACCTTCGTGCTGCGATCAGCCGTGGGCCGATTGGCGAATAGCATGACGCCCAGAACCACGGCCGCCACCAGCACCCCCAGCGGCAGGGCAATCGCTGCCAGACGGGCCCACCAAGAACGGCGGCGTGTGTCGGGGCGGTCGGTGGATGCACTCATGAAGAACTCGGGGATTGGACACGCGGGGGCCTCGATGCGGTCGTCTGGCCGGCGTCGTTATCGGTGGCCGGGCCGATCGGGCGATCATCAATCGGCCCGGCCAGCGCGCGATACAGGTTGATACGGTAATCCAGCAGCTGATAACGTCCGGTCAGCAGATCCAGTTGCAGCTGCTGCTGGGTGAGCAGGGCATCGAGCACGTCCAGATAATCGGTGGCCCCGCGCAGGTAGCGCAGGCGCAGATTGGCGACCACGTTTTCTGACGTATCCAGCTGTTCGCGCAGGCGTTTCAGATAGACCTGCTGGCGGTCTTCGTTGATCAGCGCATCGTCGACCTCTTGCAGCGCCTCGACCAGGGTCTGTTGATAATCGGCCACGTTTTCATCGACCACTGCCTTGGTGCGATCGACCTCGGCGGCTCGCAGCCCGGCATCGAAGATCGGCTGGGTCAGCTGCGCGCCGAGTCGCAGAATCCAGTTCGAAAACAGGGCGTTATTGGAGTTGTCGCCGGAATAGTTGGCGCTCAGCGACAGCTGCGGAAAACGATCGGCGATAGCCACCGCCACGGCCGCGCTCGACGAGGCCACGGTGTAATAAGCCTGGCGTACGTCCGGGCGCCGCATCAGCGTGGTCGAGGGCACGCCGGTGGCGGGCAGGGCCGGCAGATCCACGAGCTGGCCGGCCGGCGGTTCGAACAGGCTGGAACTACGCCCGACCAGTACCGCCAGCGCATGACGGGCGACCTGTACCTGGGCCTCGGCCTGGGCCAGCTGGGCCCGTGAGCCGGCCACGGTACGCCGCTGGCGCAGGACGTCAGCCGCCGCTGCCTGGCCGTTGTTGAACGAGAACGTGGTCAGCTCGAGGACGTTCTGGTTGGTCTCGATCTGGCTTTCGAGCAGTTTCACGCGGGCCACGTTCTGCTGGTACTGATACCACTGGCTGGCGATATTGCCGGCCAGCGTCACGGCCGCTGATTGCAGCGCGGCTTCCTGGGCCTCGGCGGTGAGTTTGTCCGCCTTCAGACCGTTGCGGATACGCCCGAACAGATCCACCTCATAGCTGGCCGACAGCCCGAGGCTCTCCTGATTGGACCAGGGCGAGCGGTCGTTGCCGCCGCCGCCGCCGAACAACAGCGACGGATCGATACCGCCCGCGCCACCCCCGCCGCCGGCACCCCCGCTGATGCCGTTGAAACCCGAAAAGCCGCCGCCCGAGCGCGGGCGACGAAACACGCTTTCGCTCGCGGTGCCGGAAAGCGTGGGAAACAGCCCGGCGCGGGATTTCTTGACCGTGGCTTCGGCCTGTTGCAGGCGTGCATAGGCCGCCGCGACCGTAAAATTGTGTGTCAACGCATAATCGATGAGTTGATCCAGGCCCGGGTCGTCAAACGCCTGCCACCAGGCATTGGCAAGCGGCGCCGTGCCGCCCAGATCGAACTTGTCCGGCAGTGTCACCGCCGGCGCCGTGAGCGCGTCGACGTCGCGGGTGGCACAGCCGGCCAGCCAGACAATGGCCGCGAGCAGGCATAGCCACGTCAATACGCGCGCTGTGACTGTCGTGTGGCGAAAGGCCAGGCCGGCGGTTACAAACAACAAACTATCTCCAAGCGCCGGCCGTTAAAGCGGCCGGCGCGATCAGCGCGGTGCCGATCATGCATCGTCGGGATGAGCGGCGGCCGGGTTCGTGTCATGGCCGGCGCCGTGTCGATGGTGCCATCGGGTAGCGGCAGTCTGCCATTCCTCGGGTGAGATCGTGCCGTCCTTGTCGTTGTCGATGGCCTCGAACCAACCCTTGTGCCCGGATTTGTCGTCAGCCGACTCGTGATCACGATCGTGGTGATGCTTGTGGCGATGATGCCCGCGATGGGCGTCCAGCGCGTCCACACCGATCTGGCCGTCGCCGTCACGGTCCATGCGATCAAAGCGATGATCGGCCCGGGCCTTGGCTGCGGCCTCGTATTCGGTCTTGTCGATCTGGCCGTCGTTGTTGGTATCGATGCGGGCCGCGTGCCGGGCGGCCATCACATCCGGCAGACGCGACAGCTCGTCGCGGCTCAACGTGGCGCTGCCATCGGTATCCAGCGTGTCGAACAACGCCTGCGGATCAGGCCGATCCTCGCCGTGTTGGGCAAACGCCGGCAAGGCCGCGGTAGCGGCGATCAGGCAGACAGCATAGTGTCGGTAACCAGGGGGCAAAAAGCGCATGGTGGACTCACGTCGTGTAGATGAGCCTCTATTGAACGCCTGAGGCGTCGCGAAACTCTGTCGGCAACCCGTCTGTTTGTCGCAAAATGTCGCAGGCACCGGGGCTGGTACATCTTGTGACAACAAGACCCTGCCGATGGTCGACGGGCTGGGTATATTGCAGCCATGAGTGATATCAACAGTGCCCATTTGCTTGTGGTGGATGATCATCGCGATATTCGTGATTCATTAGCCCGGTATCTGAGTGGCCACGGCTACCGCGTCAGCACGGCCGTCGACGCCGCTGCGGCGCGGCGCTTGCTGCGCGATCATGCCCCGGATCTCGTCATACTCGACGTGATGATGCCGGGCGAGGACGGCTTGTCGTTGTGTCGCTGGCTGCGTGAGGCCACGGCCGTGCCGGTGATTCTGCTGACCGCCATGGCCGATGAAACCGATCGCGTGATCGGTTTGGAGATCGGCGCTGACGATTATCTGACCAAGCCGTTCTCGCCGCGCGAGCTGCTGGCCCGTATTCGCGCGGTGCTGCGCCGGGCCACGGCACTGCCGGCCCAGCGCGATCACAGCGAGGTGGGGCTGTATCGCTTTGATCGCTGGTGTTTTCATGTCGCCCGCCAGGAAATCGAGGACGACGCCGGTATCGCCGTGGCATTGTCCACCGGCGAGCATCGTTTGCTGTTGGCTTTTGTTCAACGCCCCAACCACGTGCTTTCGCGCGATCAGCTGCTGGATCTGACCCAGGGCCGTGAAGCCGCCGTGTTTGATCGCAGTATCGACAACCAGGTCTCGCGGCTGCGCCGCAAGATCGAGGCCGAGCCGGGCCAGCCCGTACTCATCAAGACCGTGTGGGGCGGGGGCTATCGCTTCACGCCCACGGTAGACACGGCGTGAGGCTCTGGCCGCTACAGGGTGTGACCGCCCGCATGATCGCGCTCACGCTGGTGGCCCTGGTGGTGGTCCAGCTCGTCGGTTATCTGAGTTTTCGCGGTGAGCGCGAGCAGTTCGTCTCCCGCATCGTGACTGATTACATGGCCCAGTCGGTTCAGGCCGTGGACCGGGCGCTGGCCCTGACCGCGCCGACCCGCGCCGAGGCCATGGTCGGCGCCTTGTCCAGCCGGATTGTGGCCTTCGATCTGTCAGCACATGCCCCGGCGTGTGCGCGCGCCACGCCGCGCTCGAAGCGCTTGGCGGCCGGCTTTGCCGAGCGCCTGGGCGTGTCCGAGACGCGTGTGCGTGTCTGTATCGGCCAGGGGCTGATGCCCGGGGCGCACGAAACGACACGGCGCAGCGTGGCACTGGGCTATGCCCGCGGGCCGGACGAGTGGCTGGTCGTACATCAACGCCTGCCGGGGGCGCGTGATCGCTGGCCGCGTAACGCGCTGCGCAACACGTTGATCACGCTGGCGATCATGAGCGTGCTGGTGGTGCTGGTCAGCCGGCGTTTCACGCGACCGCTGCGCGAGCTGGCCCGGGCTGCCGAGCGTTTCGGGCGTGGCCAGGCCAAACAGTACGTGCCCGAGCGCGGCGGCAAAGAGATCCGACAATCGATCGCTGCCTTCAACCGTATGCAAGAGCGTATCGATCGGTTCGTGGCCGAGCGCAGCCGGATTGTGGCCGCACTGGCTCATGATCTGCGTACGCCCATCACCGCACTTCGCCTGCGCCTGGAGTTTCTGGCTGACGACGACAACACGCGTGCCATGCGCGCCACGCTGGATGATCTGGCTGAAATGTCCGAGGCCACGCTGACCTTCATGCGCGCCGAAACCGCCATCGAGGCCACTCGCCGCGTGGATTTGGCGGCACTCGTGGATGCGCTTTGCGAAGACTATCGCGCGGCCGATCGCACCGTGACGTTTTCGCCGGATGCCCGGGTGATCGTGGCTTGTCGGCCCACCGCCATCCGCCGAGCGCTGCGTAATGTGATCGACAACGCGCTGGCCTACGGCCACCAGGCCGATATCGCGCTTGTGACCGATGCCGCCATGGCCACCATCGTGGTGGCCGATCGCGGCCCCGGTATCGCTGCCGCTGATCGTGACACCGTCTTCGATGCCTTCGTGCGCCTGGAAGGCTCGCGCAGCCGCCAAACCGGCGGGGCGGGACTCGGCCTTGCCATCGCGCGCTCGGTAATGCGGGGCCACGGCGGAGATATCACGCTCCATGAACGCGCCGGCGGCGGGTTGGAAGCCCGCTTGGCCGTGCCCATTGGTTGATCAATCAGTTGGCCGATAAGTCGAACCCGGGCAGCGGCCCTGCGTAAGGTTACCGATGACAAGGCTTGGCTGCGGTGCGCTACGGTAGGCGCATCGTTTCTTTTACCAGGCATTTGCTCATGGCCGACATCAACGACACCGGCGCCAAGCGCTTTGCTCATCTGTTCTCGCCCGTGCGTATCGACAGCCTCGAACTGGCCAATCGTGCGGTCGTGGCCCCCATGACGCGTACCAGCGCCGGCCAGGACGGCGTAGCGACCGACCAGATGGCGAGCTATTACGCCCGCTACGCGCGCGGCGGCTTCGGGCTGATCATCACCGAAGGCACGTTTACCGATACCCGTTACAGCCAGGGCTATTTCCAACAGCCGGGCATCGCCACAGAGGCCCAGGCCGCGGCCTGGCAGCCGGTGGTCGATGCGGTCCACGCCGAAGGCGGGGTGATCGTGGCCCAGCTCATGCACGCGGGTGCCCAGAGCCAATACAACGCCTACGCCGATGAAAACGCGGCCCCTATCGCCCGCGCGCCCTACGGCCGCACGGCCACGATCTATCACGGCAACAACGAGCCTTACAACACGCCGAAGGCGATGAGCGAAACCGATATCATCGAAATGATCGATGGGTTCGTGGCCTCGGCCAAGAACGCCATGCAGGTCGGCTTCGACGGTATCGAGTTGCACGCGGCCAACGGGTATCTGCTGGATGAGTTCATCACCGATTATTTCAATACGCGTGATGACGATTATGGCGGCGCGCTGGGCAACCGGTTGCGCGTCATTCGCGAGGTGATTACCGCGGTGCGCGATGCCGTGGGTACGGATTTCTGTGTGGGTATCCGGCTATCGCAGATCAAGGTCACGGATACCGATCATCGCTGGGCCAGTGCCGAGGATGCCGCCACGATCTTTTCGACCGTGGCAGCGGCCGGTGTGAGCTATATCCATGTCACCGGCGCGGGCGCTACCGAGCCGGCGTTTTCCGACAACGGCCCGAGCCTGGCCGAGCTGGCCAGCGAGCACGGCGGCGTGGCCGTGATTACGAATAGTGCCTTGCACGACGTACAGGCCGCCGAGGCCCAATTGGCCGAAGGCGGCGCGCATCTGGTGGCCATTGGCCGCGGGGCACTGGTCAATGCCGATTGGCCGGCGCGTATGGCCAACGGCCAGGACCAGACCGAGTTCGACAAGGATATGCTCCAACCCTTGGCCACGCTGGACAACCAGGCCGGCTGGGAAGCCGGGCGCACCGATATCTTCGAACCGTTGCCAAAATCTGGCGGCTGAGCCGCCCGGGAGTCACCTCATGAGTGCGCTCGAAACCTTCGACGTGTTGATCATCGGCGGCGGATCCGGCCTGACCGCGGCCTACTACGCCGAGCAGGATAGCCGCCGTATTGCTCTGGTCACCGACCGGCCCGATGCGATGGGCGGCACTTGCGTGAATTTCGGTTGTATTCCAACCAAGACATTGATCGCGGCCGCTCGGGCCGCGGATGCCGTGCGTGAAGCGCATCATTTTGGCGTCCACGTTGATACCGACACGATCGAGATCGACTTCGCCGGCATCATGTCGCGGATGCGCGCAGCACGTACCAAGGCCGCGGACGGCGCGCGTCAATGGGTCGAAAACAGCATGACCTTGTTCGACTCGTCGGCAACGTTCGTTGGCGAGCGCGAGATCGAGACCGCCACAGGCCAGCGTATTCGCGGTGAGCGGGTGTTCATCGCCACCGGCTCGGCACCGGTGATCCCGTCGATCGACGGCCTGGCCGATATCGAGTACTGGACCAGCGCCGACGTGCTCGAGCGGAGCGAGTGTCCGGCCTCGTTGATCGTGGTGGGCGGCGGGTATATCGGCTGTGAAATGGCCTGTTTCTTTGCCGCGATGGGCACCCAAGTCACGCTCGTGCATTCGAACGCAACCTTGTTAGCCGAAGACGACGAGATATCGGAACACGTGACCGAACACTTCGATGACCGGGTAGCGAGATGTCACGGCCGTGCTGTGGCGGTGCGTCAAGATGATGGCATGACGCATGTCACGTTGCGTAGCGACGCGGGCGATGAAAGCGATATCAGCGCGAAAGCGCTATTGATCGCCACCGGGCGCGCGCCGGTGACGCAATCGTTGGGACTGGCGCATGCCGGGATCGAAACCGATGATTCCGGCGCGATCGTGGTCGATGCCGGCATGGCCACCACGGCGCCCGGTGTGTATGCCTATGGCGACGTGATTGGCCGGGCCGCGTTCAAGCACACCTCCAGCAGCGAGGGCGAAATCGCTTATCGCAACGCCTTCGGCGGTGATCGACAGATGGACTATGCCAGCAACCCGCATGCGGTGTTCTGCCGGCCGGAAGTCGCCGGCGTGGGCCTGCGCGAAGCCGATTGTCACGATCAGGGCCTGGATTATCGCGTGTCCCGTCTGGCGTATACCGATACCGCTCGCGGCCAGATCGAGCAGGCCAGCGATGGGCTGGCCAAGCTCATCGTCGATGACGATGAGCGGATATTGGGCTGTCATATCGCAGGCCCCGAGGCCAGCGTGTTGATCCAAGAAGTGGTGGTGGCCATGAACACGCCGGGCGCGCCGGCCGCGTGCGTGCAACGCGCGATTCATATTCACCCGAGCCTGTCCGAGGTGGTGGGCACCTTGTTCGAAACTTTATGAGGGCAACGGCCCGGGCGCGGAGAACGGCGACCCGTACATGACCCGGCGACGGTTTCTGTATGCACGGGCTTTCGTTATATTCGGGCGTCTACATTCAAGGCCCGGGCACGTGCGAGCCCGGTATGCCCTCGGGCACCAATGACAAAGGCAATAACAGATGAGTGAGCGAATCGAGAAAGCCGGTCTACAGATCGGCAAGCCGCTGTATGAGGTGATGGAGAAGGCCCTGGACGGCACCGGCGTGGATTCGGACGTGTTCTGGGCCGAGCTGGCCGAACTGGTTGATAACTTCGCGGACAAGAATGCCGCACTGCTCAAGCATCGCGAAGACATTCAGGAAACGCTGGATAAATGGCACCGCGAGCACCGCGGCGACGCCTTTGATTTCGACGCCTACAAACAGCTTCTGCAAGAGCTGGACTATATCGTGCCCGAGGGCGACGACTATGCGGTCTCCACCGACAACGTCGATCCCGAGATCGCCACCGTGCCGGGCCCGCAGCTGGTGGTGCCCATCACCAACGCGCGGTTTTCGCTCAATGCCGCCAATGCGCGCTGGGGCAGCCTGTACGATGCGCTCTACGGGGCCGATATCATCCCGGAAAGCGACGGTGCCGAGAAAGGCACGAGCTACAACCCCAAACGCGGGGCCAAGGTCGTGGCCCAGGCCGCCGAATTCCTGGACGCGCACTTCCCGCTGGCAAACGGCACACACGCCGATGCCACCGCCTACAAGATCGACGCCGGCAAGCTGGTGGTGGCCACCAACGCCGGTGAAACCGGCCTGGCCGAGGCCGCCCAGTTCGAGGGCTATCAGGGCAGCGCCAATGCGCCGCATGCAGTGCTTTTGGCTCACAACGGCCTGCATGCCGAAATCCAGATCGATGTCAGCAGCCCGATCGGCAAGGATCATGCCGCCGGCGTGAAAGACGTGCTCATGGAGGCCGCCGTCACGGCGATCCAGGACTGCGAGGATTCCGTGGCCGCGGTGGATGCCGAGGACAAGGCGCTGGTTTATGGCAACTGGCTGGGCCTGATGCGCGGGGATCTCGAAGAGAAGATGGAGAAGGGCGGCAAGACCATCACCCGCAAGCTCAACGATGATCGCGTCTATACCAAGCCTGATGGCGGCGAGATGAGCCTGCCGGGCCGCAGCTTGATGCTGATTCGCAACGTGGGCCACTTGATGACCACGCCGGCGGTGCTGGACAGTCAGGGCAACGAGATTCCCGAGGGGATTCTGGACGCGCTGTGTACGGCCACCATCGCCCTGCATGACCTGAAGGGCAACGGCCCGCACACCAACAGCCGGGCCGGCTCGGTGTATATCGTCAAGCCCAAGATGCATGGCCCGGCCGAGGTGAACTTCACCGTCGAGCTGTTCGCGCATATCGAAAAAGCCATCGGCATGGCGCCCAACACGCTCAAGATGGGCATCATGGACGAGGAGCGGCGCACCTCGATCAACCTCAAGGAATGCATCCGCGAGGCCCGCGAGCGCACGATCTTCATCAACACCGGCTTTCTCGATCGCACCGGCGACGAGATGCATACCTCGATGGAGGCCGGGCCGATGCTGCCCAAGGGCGAGATGAAAGCCCAGCCCTGGCTCAAGGCCTACGAAGACAACAACGTGGATACCGGGCTGGCGGTCGGCCTGCGTGGTCGGGCTCAGATCGGCAAGGGCATGTGGCCGGCCCCCGACAACATGGCCGACATGATGGAAGCCAAGATCGGCCATCCCAAGGCCGGGGCCAACTGTGCCTGGGTGCCGTCGCCCACGGCGGCCACGCTGCACGCCATCCATTATCATCGCTGCAACGTGCTGGATCGCCAGGCCGAGCTGGAATCCCGGCGCGAGGATTATCTCAACGATCTGTTGACCATCCCGTTGCTCGATCGTGAACTCACGGCCGACGAGAACCAGAAAGAGCTCGACAACAACTGCCAGGGCATCCTGGGTTATGTCGTGCGCTGGGTGGATCACGGCGTGGGCTGCTCCAAGGTCCCGGACATCACCGACACCCAGCTCATGGAAGACCGCGCGACCTGTCGCATCAGCAGCCAGCATGTGGCCAACTGGCTGCATCACGGCGTGACCGACGAGAACACCGTGCGCGAAACCCTGCAGCGCATGGCCAAGGTCGTGGACCGTCAGAACGAGGATGATCCGAACTACAGCCCCATGTCAGCGGACTTCGATGCCTCCATCGCGTTCCAGGCGGCCTCGGATCTGATCTTCAAGGGCCGTGAGCAGCCCTCGGGCTACACCGAGCCGGTTCTGCACGCGCGTCGTCGCGAGCTCAAGGCGCAGCGCGCAGGCTGATCCCGCGGGTTGCCATCAGGCGTCCGTGCGCGGGCGCCGGCTCAAACCGTTATCCGATTTCGGATAGCGGTTTTCTTATGTCCACCGAATCGATTCGGCGGGGTGCGAAATCCTTCGGCCGGTGAAATAACGCTTTAAGAATCAATGCATTTCAATAATAAATGCATAAAGCATCTATTTTTATCATTTGAAAGTCGTATTGTGCGCGATCCGCCAGCGCGAAATAGTCAGGTGTGCTCATCAGAATGATAAGGGGAAATTCGATGTCGCAGAGTCAGGACAACGCACAGGCGTATTGGCGCGCTAACAAGCGGCTGTTGGCCAAGCTGCTGGTGGTTTGGTTCGTGGTGTCTTACGGGTTCGGCATCCTGTTGTTCGAGCCGCTGAACGCGATCCATATCGGGGGCTATCCGCTGGGCTATTTCTTTGCGCAGCAGGGGGCGATCTATGTATTCGTGTTCTTGATCTTTTTCTATGCGTTTCGCATGAACGCGCTGGATCGCAAGTTCGGCGTGGCCGAAAAGGACTGATCGATCATGAGTACCCAAATGTGGATCTACCTGGCGGTGGGCAGCAGTTTCCTGCTGTACTTCGTCATCGCCATCGTCTCGCGTGCCGGCAGCACGGATGATTTCTATCGCGCCGGCGGCAATATCGGGCCTGTGGCCAACGGCATGGCCACGGCCGCCGACTGGATGAGTGCGGCCTCGTTCATTTCCATGGCCGGGCTCATCGCGTTTCTGGGCTATAACGCTTCGCCGTATCTGATGGGCTGGACCGGTGGCTTCGTGTTGCTGGCGCTGTTGTTGGCCCCGTATTTGCGCAAGTACGGCAGCTTCACCGTGCCGGCGTTCATCGGCGAACGCTATTACTCCAACGTGGCCCGCTCGGTGGCTATTCTGTGCCTGATCATCGCCTCGACGACTTATGTCATCGGGCAGATGAAAGGTGTGGGCGTGGCCTTCGGGCGTTTCCTGGAGGTCGAGTTCGAAACCGGCGTGTTCATCGGCATGGCCGTGGTGTTCGTCTACTCCGTGCTGGGCGGCATGAAAGGCATCACCTACACCCAGATCGCCCAGTACGTGGTGCTGATCTTTGCCTTTACGGTGCCGGCGATATTCATCTCGATCGAGTTGACGGGTATCCCATTGCCACAGATCGGCCTCGGCTCGACCATGTCCGACGGTAGCGGCGTCTATCTGTTGGAAAAACTCAACGCCACGATTTCGGATCTGGGCTTTGATCGGTTCACCAATCCCGAGCACTCGACGGTCAATATCTTCTTGCTGACCTTGTCGCTGATGATCGGCACGGCCGGCCTGCCCCACGTGATCATCCGGTTTTTCACCGTGCGCAAGGTTGCCGATGCGCGTAAATCGGTCGGCTGGGCGCTGGTATTCATCGCTATTCTCTACACCACCGCACCGGCGGTTGGGGCCATGGCGCGCCTGAATCTCATGCAGACAGTACAGACCGGCCCCGTGGGCGAGGAATCCAGCAATCTGGCCTACGAGAATCGGCCGCGCTGGTTCAAGACCTGGGAAAACACCGGCCTGCTGATCTTCGAGGACAAGAACAACGACGGGCTGATCCAGTACTACAACGACAGCAATCCGGCGTTCGCGGCCGAAGCCGAGCGTCTGGGCTGGGCCGGTAACGAGATGACCACGGTCGATCGCGACATCATGGTGCTGGCCAACCCGGAGATCGCACAGCTGCCGTCGTGGGTGATTGCTCTCGTGGCGGCCGGCGGCGTGGCGGCTGCTCTGTCGACGGCGGCCGGGCTGCTGCTGGCGATCTCCTCGGCGATATCGCATGACCTGCTGAAAAGCATGCTCATGCCCAATATCTCGGAAAAAGCCGAACTACGGGCCGGACGTATCGCCATGGTCGGCGCGATTCTGGTGGCCGGCTATCTGGGGATTAATCCACCGGGCTTTGCCGCCGAGGTGGTCGCACTGGCCTTCGGGCTGGCGGCTTCTTCGTTGTTCCCGGTTTTGTTGATGGGTATCTTCTACAAGCGGATGAACCGGGAAGGTGCGATTGCCGGCATGCTGGCCGGCCTGGTCGCCACCGTGGGCTATATCTTCGTGTTCAAGGGCATGTTCTTCATTCCCGGCACGAACCTGTATCCCGACACGGCCGAGTACTGGCTGCTGGGTGTCCAGCCGGAGTCCTTCGGCGCGATCGGCGCGGCCATCAACTTCATCGTGGCCTTCATCGTCTGTGCCGTGACCCCGGCACCGTCGGCCCGCGTACAGCAGATGGTCGAAGACATCCGCGTACCCGGTGCACTGAAAAACGCCTGATCGCCTAGCGTATCCAGGCACACCAGGCCTCGCTCACTGAGCGGGGCCTTTTTTGTGCCTGGGGCGCGTTCGTGAAGGCTATCCGCAGATTTCACAGATTGCGCAGATTTTATGGAAGACGTTTTCAGGCCCTGAGACGGTTTTATTCAAGACAATCCGCAGATAGGCGCCGATGTACGCAGATGGCGGTTCACTAGGGCCTGTTGCCGTTTCATACGAGTCCGCGCCAAGCGCTGTTTTGCGGCAAGACGAGG
>NZ_AYKG01000036.1 GCF_003788585.1 Salinisphaera japonica YTM-1
AAAGATGTATGCCGAGGAGCGACTCAAGGCGGAAGTGGTCCAGCGACCATCCCCCGCTATTGAGTAGCAGTCGGATCTGGAGTCCAATCACCCGAAGTCTGGAGATTGGACATGAAGAAGCGCTATACCGAAGAGCAGATCATTGGTTTTCTGAAAGAGGCCGAGGCGGGAACGCCGGTTAAAGAACTGTGCCGCCGGCACGGCTTTTCCGAGGCCAGCTATTACACGTGGCGTTACAAGTTCGGCGGCATGGACGTCTCGGACGCCAAGCGTCTGAAGGCGCTCGAGACGGAGAACAGTCGCTTAAAGCGTTTGTTGGCCGAATCGCTGCTCGAGAACGAGGTCACGCGCGAGGCCTTGCGAAAAAAATGGTAACCGCAACAGCCAAGCGCGAGCTGGTGCGGTTTATGGGCCAGCGCGGCTTGAGCGAACGGCGTTCGCTGGCCATCGTGGCGATGAGCGCCAGCGCATTCCGGTATCAGCCGGCGCCGGATCAAAACGAGCGCTTACGCGCCGAGATTCTGCGCCTGGCGCAGCGCTATCGACGCTACGGCGCGCCGATGATCTATCTCAAGCTTCGCCAGGCGGGATGGACCGTCAATCACAAGCGTGTCGAACGGCTCTATGCCGAACAAAACTTGCAAGTGCGCCGGCGACGGCGAAAGAAGGTGCCGATAGCCGATCGGCAGCCGTTGATTCGTCCCGCTCGGGCGAACGAAGTCTGGTCGATGGATTTTGTATTCGACCGGGTCGCGGATGGCCGCGCCATCAAGTGCCTGGGCATCGTCGACGACGCGACCCATGAGTGCGTCGCGCTGGTGCCCGGTCGGTCTATGAGCGGTATGCAGGTGTCTCGTGTGCTGGATGAGTTGGCGCTCACCCGAGGCCTACCGACGGTCATACGATCAGATAATGGCCCTGAATTCATCGGTAAGGCGATGCTGAACTGGGCACATGAAAACGGCGTTCGGCTCAAGCAGATCCAACCCGGCAAGCCGAATCAGAACGCCTACATCGAGTCTTTCAACGGTCGCTTTCGAGACGAATGCTTGAACGAGCATTGGTTCGTGACCTTAGCTCACGCGACCTCGATCATCCGAGGCTGGCATCGCGAGTACAACGAAGAACGGCCGAAGAAAGAACTCAGCGGGCTGACGCCCGCTGGCTACGCTGCGCAAATGGCCGCAGAGGCGGCCATTTAAACCCTTGGACTCTGAATCGAAACACTACTGAAGCCGGGGTATGGTCGATCGCGGACTGGCTGCTGCGTCTGACCGAGACGCATCGCCGCTGGGGCTTTGGCTTGTGTTTTTTATACCTACGCAACGTCAAAGGCTTCGGCTGGAACCACAAGCGCGTGTATCGGATCTACCGCGAGATCGAACTGAATCTGCGAATCAAGCCGCGCAAGCGCTTGAAGCGAGACGCCCCGGATAAACTGGCAGAGCCCGACGGCATCAACCACGTTTGGTCCATGGATTTCATGCACGACCAGCTGAGCGACGGCCGTGGCTTTCGGCTGCTCAACGTCATCGACGACTACAACCGCGAGGGTCTGGGAATCGAAGTCGATCTATCGCTGCCCTCAGCCCGCGTCATCCGGAGCCTGGAACAAATTATGGAATGGCGTAGCAAGCCGAAGTCAATCCGGTGTGACAACGGCCCCGAATACATCAGTGGGCCGCTAACAGTCTGGGCCGAAGAAAACGGCATCACACTGCAATATATCCAGCCCGGCAAGCCGCAGCAAAACGCGTACGTCGAGCGCTACAACCGAACCGTGCGAACCGATTGGCTGAGCCAATATCTATTCGAGTCGATCCCCGAAGTTCAGGATGCGGCCACCAAGTGGCTCTGGACTTACAATAACCAACGTCCGAACATGGCACTCGGCGGCATCACGCCCAAGCAGAAATTGGATATGGCCGCTTAACTCCACTTTTAACTCGCGTTAAAAATGGGAGGATTACCAGAAGATCCCCTACGCCAGAGGCCAAAACCTGTATGGCAGCCAGAAGTTGCTATGGCTCGCAAAATTAAGCCATACAAATAACACGACCCCGTAAAAGGCCAACAATAACGAACGCGCCAAAACGCGGCTTGCAGCGCTGAAGAAGTATGTAAAGTGACTCGCGATAACTAATTGAATTGGCATTAGGTATAACGCGACACGATCAACCGCCGTAGTAGAGACCGCTAGCAGCGGGACGCAAGCTAGAGCCAACCAAGAAATCCAATACCACAGCGATCGCTCTTGGTCTTCGAGTACAAGTCGCCGATGAAAAAGCAAATAAACCAGTGCTGGCAAAACATTCATTGCCGCGCGTATAGCTCCGCCTTGAGAAGCGTCCGAGTAATCGGACGCAACATAGCTACTATATAACTGGTCAACATGAGACTGCACAAACAGCACAAAAAGGATGATCGCTGTCGTGCCAACCCATAGCGCCGTCCAAGCGCGGTTTTTAGTATTGGCCAGAACAGCCAAAGGCATAAGAATTACGGCCGACTTGTGAAATGTCGTACCTAAAGCTAGAAGCGCCACAAATCCAAGGAGGCGCCTCTCTCGCAGATAGGTCAACCCCCAGAGTATGCAGCCGAATGCCATAGCCTGACGGGTATAACCCATCGCCATGACAATCGTCATATAAGGGATCGCCACAGCCAAGGCAACTTTTGGGTCAGGCAATGTGCGGATAAACAACACCAGTCCCACGGAATAAAACGCCGCGGCCACGAGGTTGACGAACCACACGTCGAAACCCAGCGTAAAAGATAACCCGTTCAGAAGCTGATATCCGGGATCCTTATAGCCCAAGATTTCTGTAACACTGCTCGAATTTGCAACTCGCACTAAATAATAAAGGTAGCTATCCCAGTCGCCGCCCACCTGATACCGCAATCCCACGAACACCGTAAGTCCGGTCACAATCAAGCCCCATCCCAGCGCAGACACGCGCAACCGCGCGATCGCCAAGAAAGATGCAGCCAGATAAACGACCCAATACGCAATCACGGTGAAGTCAACGCGTTGAGTGTGTGGAGAAGGCGGTGGCTCGGCAGATGTCGTAAGTGCACTAGGTCAAAGTCTCGTATAGATTAGCGTATGCGTCTGCCATCGAGCCGAGACTATAAATCTCCGCGTGCGAGCGGGCTTTAGAACGCAAATGCCTGATTTGCTCGTCATCGCGTTGCGCAAATCGCTCAATAGCCTTCGCAATGACCTCCGGCTCCACCGGCGACACCAGATCAACTGCCTCGCAACCACGTAGTATATCGCCAAGACCGGAAACATCCGAAGCAACAATAGGAAGACCGGTCGATAACGCCTCGATCGCAACTAGACCGAAGCCCTCCCAACGAGAAGGGATGAGCATAAGGTCCGCATACCCAAGCCAATCCCCAATGTTGTCTTGCCATCCGACCATGTCGACAACATCCGCCAAGCCTAAATCGCGTACTCGGGCCTCCAGCAAGTGTCTATCGTTGCCTTCGCCAACGATAATATAACGTCGCACTAGGGAACGAGCCTTTGCTACAGCGGCCAAGCTAATGTCGAACCCCTTTTGCCGGGACAAGGATCCGATTGAGATGATGGTCAGACCACATTCGTCTGCCTGCAAAGCCTCCCCAGCCCGCATTGCGAACAGCCGAGCGCCGTTAGGAATCGTAACCAGCCGCTCTCGATCGAGTCCCGTACCAATCCAGTTTGCCAACGTGTCGTGAACACCATCGGAAATACAGACAATCGCGTCAAAGCGAGCGTAAATCCTACGCTCGATAGGGCGGAGCAGCGCAATGTCGCGCCGACGATTGTGTGTGTTATGTTCTGTATGAACGAGCCGCACACGCTTAGGCCAAGGCAGCACAGCAACGTAATACAGCGGATAAGTCAGGTGCGAATGAATTACAAGGTCGCGGTCAAACGACCGCAAGATGAATTGTCTCAGGAGTATGCCCGCTCGCAAGTCTCTCGGCGTTGTCAGACCGAGCTCGTATTCGTTGTCCAACAATGGTAAGCGCCGCGGGTTGGTCAGATAAACGACACGGCTCACCACGCCTTCGGCATTAAGCCGCGAATTGAGCTCGCGAACCAGCAATTCCGCTCCGCCGCCGTTTGGTTCGCTGATGACATGGATGATAGTCACCAGCTTATGTATCCGCGTTGGTTGATCGACTCAATTCATCGGCCAATTGGCCCCAGGAATAATGCTCGAGAAAAGCCAGTCGCTCTTGATCGAACGATGCAGTCCTTGCGGTCGCGGCTTGCGCTATAGCTGCAGCCAGATCATCCGCAACCGGACGCGATCCATACCGCACAAGAGCGGGAAACTCCCGATAAATAGCGCTCACTGCTGTTTTAACACCATGCGACGAGAATGCAGCGACTGGAAGACCGGACGCTGTCGCTTCCAGCAAAGTCTGACCAAACGGTTCATATGTCGAAGACATAACAAAGACATCCGCAGCAGCGTAGTAAGTTTCCGGGCTTGATGTAGGCGGGCACACGGTCACTCGCCCCTCGATCCCAACTTCCTTTATCAGCGCACGATACTCCGAGCGCAAGGGACCCTCGCCGACCAGGAGTAGATGAAACGACGGCGGTAAATACGCCATGGCACGAATCGCCAGATCGAACCGTTTCTGCTGCGAAAATCGACCAACGGCGATTGCCAGCGTAGTCGCCTCCGGTAGCACCAAATGACGAGCGCGAATATCTTCACGCTTAGCATCACGATCAACGCCACCGACGGTGAATCGGTCGCTACTCACCCCGGGGGACACCGCACGAATACTAGCCCCACGCCCGAAGAGCGCAGCCCAGCGAGCGTCGCGTGCCGTCGACGCGCTGAACGCATAGAGCGTAGACGCACTCCGTAAGCCACCAAACTGAAGGATCACATCCGCGGCATATTTAGCCAGTGATCGAACATCGAAGTCGCCAGTCGCGACCGGCCAATCTCGAACCAACGTAACCGACGGCACGACGTAGTGAACCCCTGTGACGCCAGCGGCGCGAGCGGCCAGCGTGGTGATATGACTACGTGAAATCACGAGGTCGAATGGAGCCTCGTGGTGCAACGCCCGAATCAGAGAAACACAGTTCCGATACTGCGCCAGATAGCCCAACAGACCTGCCGGATAGGCATAGCGGTAGATTGTTGCAAAATCCGTGACCTGGAGAGGAGCCAACGACGAATCGTCGGCATAGTTTCGATCACTGCAAACGATAACCACATCGTGCCCCCGGCTCGAAAACTCACGAGCCAGCTCGCTCAGTGAATTCTCCACTCCGCCAACATTGGGTGCATAAAGTGTATTGAGCAGAAGAATGCGGATGGAATGGACGGACCGATTCGGTTTCATCGCAGTCCGACCTGCGCAGGTTTCGAATCCTGACCACTGTTTGCCACCATAGGCGAAACCAGCCCTACAAGAGCCCCGAAAACATCGAGCTCTGCGCCAAGTGCTTTCGACCCACCAACAGAAAGGTGCTCATCGTCGCGAAATAAAGGCATCCCCCCACCCGTCACCGTCTGACACTGGCCTCGAGGGCAGATATTTCGCATAAGGCCAAATACGGGATAAGGGAAATCCTGACTCTGCAACGTAGTCAGCACGTGCGCACGCTGTGCTTCGATCGCGTGAATTGAAAACTCACAATCATAATCTACGCCATCGCGTAATGACCACAACGGGCAAGAAGACAAATCATAATCCGCGATTGGCGTCGGCCCGACAAATAACGGATTTTTCCCCATAGAACGTAATCTTTTGGCCAGATTCTTCAAGCGTTCTAGGACAATCTGTTCCGATGCGCCGTGGATAGAATTATCGAAATAAAGCTTGGAATCCAAAACTCGTAAAGGAGATGACATGACAACGTACTTGATCCGATCTTGATTGCCCAACCAATCGAGCACGCGCTGGTTGAAATTGATACACGACGACGCCCACTGCGGACTGCGACTCGCGGTAATTTTAGCAATACCGGGGATCGGAGCACAGGACGACTTGGTCATCTGGACCATCTCATGCCCCTGAAAACTCGGGCTCGAACGCACCAGATTCGCTACATACATGGCGTAGCTATCGCCCCACACCAAAACGTCAGGGTTTGGGCCGGTTCTGCACTTGTCCGAGAGAGTGAAATGCCCCTCGCAGCGCGGACTAAGGCCATAGTTAATCTGAATTAAATTTTCGAGCTTGAGCTCTGAGAAGCTTTTGCCTGACGGCGTTTGCCGCTCGGGCCAGCCATTACCGAGGTAGCCGCTAAGCCCAATTGCCAGCAGTAGCGCGCTGCCTAATGCAGAAGCGGAAAAAACGCGAGACCGCGTGTGTAGAAGACGTCGACCCGGCCTACCGCGAAAGGGCTCTTCGACAAAACGCCAGCTTAGATAAGCAATGCCTAAAGAAGCTACCGCGAGTGCCCCCATAAGCACCGGCGAAGGCGTTGTCAGACTACGCAAGCGAGCGAGTGCCATAAGAGGCTGATGCCACAAATATGCACTGAAGCTGAGCTTGCCAACCAACACGAACGGACGTGAACCAAGCATGCGCCCAATCAAATCCTTGCTTCCGGACCCAAGAATAATCAGGGCCGATCCGACAACTGGCAGCAGCGTCGCAAGCGACGGAAACGCGGTATCTGCCGTCAGCCAGAATACGGAACTCAATATAAGCAGCAGGCCAACTACAGATAACGCCTGACTAGACCGCTGTGTATTACCCGCGTGGAGATAGAAAGCGCAGAGCGAACCTGCCCCGAGTTCCCACGCTCGCGACGGCAATAGATAAAAATTGGCCGTAGGGAAGACTCGCCATCCAACTTCCGCAAGCAAGATACTGGCGAAACAAATGACGCCAATATAAATCGACGCTCTCGAGCCCTGTCGCCTCCAGAGATAAGCAAGTAGAAGAGGAAAAAACAGATAGAACTGCTCCTCTACACCCAAACTCCAAGTATGGAGCAAAAGGTTCAAATCCGAGTTAGGCTCGAAATACCCGGCTGTAAGCCAATAAAGAATATTGGATGAAAAAGCGACAGTCGCGAACAGGGCCTCGGAGTAGTCCTTCAACTGCGAGGGACGAAGCCAAACGATCGCAAGTGGTGTAACCACGATCAAAACGCTGAAAAGCGCAGGGAGTATGCGCCGAGCGCGCCGCTCGTAGAATCCGACAACTGAAAAGCGGTTTTCCTGCAAGTCTTTCAAAAGAATCGCGGTAATAAGGTACCCACTTATCACAAAGAAAACGTCGACTCCGACGAAACCACCCGACACCCAGGAAAATCCCGCATGAAACAGTATTACTGGTATAACAGCGACTGCACGCAGCCCATCGATTTCTGGTCGGTATTTAATCAATCTGCCCTGCCCCCGTCTTTCAGTTCTGCTGTCGCCAGATATAAATCTGACGAAGAATCGGCAAGCGTGTGAGAGCGCGTTTTAGTGCTCCAAGCCGCGCTGAGCCGGGATAGCCGATCGTCGTTGGCAGATATCCACTTGAGATCAACTTGGGGGAAATCAGTGCAACGTTATCCGAAAGACCTAGTTCATTGATTCGAAAATTATCGGCCGTATCACGAATCAGGT
Organism: Salinisphaera japonica YTM-1; assembly: GCF_003788585.1. Lineage (GTDB taxonomy): Bacteria > Pseudomonadota > Gammaproteobacteria > Nevskiales > Salinisphaeraceae > Salinisphaera > Salinisphaera japonica. Next base: position 7,596 of record NZ_AYKG01000036.1, read on the forward strand.
CATCGTTGCAGCGTAAGAGCATTTTTGCGCCTGCGGGCGTAACGAGGTAACCAAAGGCACCAAGGGTTTTAGTAGCAGGGTATCTCAACAATGCATAGTGCTTGGTGGCGCGCGCAATCAACGTGCCCGACGTCGCCCCTGCGGGCAGGGAATAACCAGCGAACGCAATATCGCGCGCAGTGTCTCGCAACGCGCGCTCTATCTCAGGCCATCCGGAAACCAGAAGCCGGTTTACCAAAACATCATCCTCGAGTATCAAGTAATAGCGACCTTCGTCACCACTGGCTACAAGCCGTTGAGCTCGACGGTGGCTATCCGCGCACGCCACGGTATTCACATACGATAACGAATGATTTCGACTCTCGAGCCGATTTCGAAGCTCAGTCGATACATTGTTGGTTATCCACTCTTCGCTTAGCGCTTTGCCGGGGGTAGCATCCAAAAATGCGTAGGGCAACCCTACCCGCTCCAAAGCCCGACCCACGAATCGCCTACGTCCGGCCGCACCGGGCAGACTGATGATAATAGCGGTCAGAGCTGTCACGAACGGGTCACCGATTTAATTCGAGAAGCGACTCCATTCGACAATTGATAACCAAACTTCGCTAGTTGGCGCCCCCTATAAAAACCCTTCAAAAAAACCGGTGGCGTGTTTCGCACCACGGCACGCCAGTAGCGAGTTCGGCGATCGAAAGGGCGTAGATACAAAGAAGAAATATGAAAAAGGCTGTGTACGTTGCCGCTATACAGATGAACACGCAGCGCAATCGTCACACGGGCGTTAATATATTCGGCAACCGATACATACACCTGCGGTCGCTCGCTCTTTAGCGACGGTAGCCGCAGGGCCAGGTATGCGACCGCACGCGTCAGATCTGACAGCGACGCTGGAGGCTCTAGGCGCTCCGTGCGATTTTTTTCCCAGAGCTGCTCCATTATCCCGCCGGTTCCGCGATAGTAGTACGCGGTAGCCGCAGAGGACGCGGCGCAGGGGTACGCCAGGCAGACGCGAGCCCATAACTCCTGGTCCTCTCCGCGCGGGTGGGAGCTGAAGTACCCCACCGTCTCAAATACCTCCCTTGCAATTGCCACCGAGGAGGAATGAATAAAGTCAGATCGCAAAGCAGATTCGTGAAAATAATCAACCTGTCCGCGCCGCAACACATCGCCGGCCGGCTGCATTCGCGTGTGTCCATTATCTCCGGTGTGTGCTTCCTGAAGTCGGGTGGTCACGATACGAGCATGGGGGAAATCGCTGATAAGCCGAGCGATTTCCGCCAAGTGGTCGCTACGCCAGGCATCATCTGCATCAATGAGCGCGACCCACGAATAACGAGCTTCCCGTACGCCCGCGTTGCGCGCCATCCCCGGCCCAGCATTCGCCTGGCTGATAATCCGCACTCTGGCATCGTTGCTCGCGATACCTCGCACCACTGACAGGCTACCGTCGGTCGACCCATCGTCGATCACGATCAGTTCAAAATCGGAATACGATTGGCAAAGCACGGACTCAAGCGCGCGACGCACGAACGCCTGCTTGTTATAAAGTGATAAAACAACGGAAAATTTCATATCGCCTCAGTGGGCCGCATTCTACAGGCGACGCCACATCCCCCGCTCGATACGCGCAGCCAACTTGCCGATCGTGCGAGGCGAAATCAACCGCTCGAAACGCTCCCTACCTATCAGACCTGAAGGGATGCGGTAGTAAGCCGGCAAGAATTCGCTCACATCGCCGCAGTACGCCAAGGCCTTGCGGAAGCATTGGTCAGCGATTTCCGGCTCACCCTCTCGGAATGCGTCGCGTCCGGCGCCCCACAGCCGGCGGGCGAAACCTAGCGTGGCGACGGCACGTTTGACGTAAACCGGATCTGCCAGCGCATCAGCTGTCAAATCGACCTGCGTGATCTTGTATGCGTACTTCGCTTCGGCGTTAGCCGATGAGTATCTCGAAACTCTATGAGGGTTTTCGAAATTGCAATAGGTATAAATCGGCGTCTCGTCGTGCACGAAATTAACGCCAGCAGCAGCCAGCCGCACGTGGAGATTCCACTCTTGCCCTCGTCGAAGATTCGCATCAAAGCCGCCAACGTATTCGAGCAATTTCCGACGGTGCAGCGGCGTGCTGGTAGTGATATCTTGCAGAGTGACTGAAAACAGTAAATTTTTGTGTAATAAAGAAGTCGAAACGAGTTTCTCGCCACTTTCACTTCGCATGATGTAGTTACCATACGAAATAGCCATATCAGAAAGCCCCTTCGAAGCATTGACTTGCTGACTAATCGCGCCAGGCAACAAAAAATCATCGGCGTCGAGAAATTTGACGTACTTGCCCGAGCATTCAGCAATGCCTCGGTTGCGTGCGACGCAGGCGCCTTGATTTGACTGGCGTACTACGCGTGCATGCTTGCACCGCTGGGCAACTACTAGAGTATCGTCGGTTGAGCCGTCGTCGACACAAATGATCTCGATCGAACCGTAATTTTGAGAGACCACACTCTCGATTGCGCGCGGTAAAACCTCTGAAGCATTGAAGCAAGGAATAATCACAGAAACCAATGCACTAGCCATCGCTTTACGCCCCTGAGCGGCGCTTTTTCCAGCGCAAAACGCGTTTAGCAATGGCGTCTACATTCGCCGCGCCAAAACGTGATGCGAGTTGGTAATACGCTTCGTTTTTCATCCGCACCGTATGATTAGGTGGTGTGAGTTCGCGTATTTTATTAACAAAACTTTTTGCCTCCCCAACGTCATTCCTTCGAAGCGCTACTACGAGAGCGAATGAATAAAGTTGGGCAATCTTAATCTTCGCGGTTCTGATTTCAGGATCACAGTGGCTAAGCGTGTTCAAAGCGCTTTCCGCCGCATGCCGAACCAATCCGAAAGTGTTGCTCACCTCGTCATTCGCGTCTTTAATCCTAGGATTATCGTGAAGACCGGTGAAGAACCCCAATTCGTCACATGCTAGAGCCAGCTGGCCACTTGCGACGTATCGAACGCTATATTCCCAGTCCTGGTAACGTCGTAACGCCTCGCTCCAATAGCCAACACTTCGAACTGTACTGCGACGGAATACACCCCTGGCCACAAGCCCAGGTATAGACGATCCGGCCACTGGTTGATAACCAATAACGGACTCCTGTCTTGCGGCTGGATCCTTCAACAGCCGGGGAATGTCGACAACACTTGCAGCTCGGACATTTGAATACGCAAAGCCTGCGGCGGGCCAATCTCTTAACGCAGAGACCTGCGTTTGCAACTTAGCCGTTAACATTCTGTCATCCGAGTCGAAAAACTGGATAAATTCCCCATCCGCTTGCGACAACCCACGATTACGAGCCGCCGGAGCACCCGAATTTTCTTGCTTTAGGATACGTACTACTAAATTTTGATCTTCATTCGACGCGGCCCACTCACGTACGACCGCAGCGCTTCTGTCAGTTGAACCATCGTCTACCGCGATAATCTCAATCGGGCGGTAAGTCTGGCTCTTAACGCTTTCGAGCATCCCATCGATCAAAGTTTCACGGTTATAAATGGGAACGATTACCGACACGAGACCGGGGATGCCGTCCCCAGGTAACAGATTGGCGCGGTGAGTACCGTCGTTTCTTTTGGGTTGAATCACTCTCTAACTCGCTTACCGCCGGATACTTGTCTGAATATCAGCAGTAACTTGGTCCCACATCTGGGCTGCAGCTTTCTTCATCTTGGTCGAGTGAACCTTCAATGACTTACGAATCTCCTTGTTTCCAGAATCTGCGGCGACAGATTCGACAATATACTCCAGCGACTCTCGATCGACCGCCGAAGTGTTGATTAGCCCTTCTTCGAGTTCGTAATCGGCAAACAACATACGGTACTTGTGCGACCAAGATGTGCCCAATGCGGGAACCGCTTGAGACAACGCGCTAACCAGCCCATGAAACCGGCTACTGAATACAACGTGGCTTGCGCCGATGATTGCCTTGATTACGAGGGGGTCGTCCTCTGCGTGTATTTCGATTTCGGGCAACAACTTGGCCAACTCTCGAGCAAGAGACGCATCGTTTTTTTCATGCAGGAGCAAGAACGGACTATGCCCGCCCGCGTCAGCTACTCGGTACAAATTCTTGAGGAATTGCATGTACCCGCCAGCTGTCGACCGGTCCGTCTTCTCAATCATCTTTGCATTCGGGATGATGCAGAAGCGTCCACGTAATTGCCGTGGTGCGAGGGACTTGGCGGGAACGAGAAGATTAGTAAAGTCGGGAGCCTGCGCTACTTGAGGGCGCGCAAGACCCAGCCCCTCTAAGTGCGCTAAGGAAACCGATTCTCGGGCGTAAATCAGATCGCAGCACTCGAAGGCGCGTATGGCTGCATCGCGCTGACGTGCCTTTACGAACGGCCCAAGCGCTTGTGGGAGTAGATAGATTCGCGTGCCGTTCTTTCGCCAACGCATCGCTTCGCGGTGCAGTTGATTGGCTTGACCCGTCGACCATTGGTCTCCATAGGCAAACCCGGAAATATCGATAACAATGTCAACATCTGAGTTCACTTTGATGCCGTACGCATCTCTAAATTTTTTAGGCAAAAACGCAAGCGCTTCGCCGTAATCCTTACCGCGAAATGGAAGGAACGCTTTCTGATACAACCCCGCATTGGCACGCGATATGTACGGAGCCAAGCTTAGCCGGCCAGACGCCCGCAGCGCGAACTCTGCATCTTCGAACCGTCTAGATAATGCGTCGATAACGGCATGAAGCATTAACTCCGCGCCCTTATTGATAAACCCTGCACCGCGGATTTCTACAAGCATAATAAGACCACTTAAGACGAGCCTCTAAGACTCGAGGTTGAACCGCCCAAAGACTGCTTCAGGTTGTTTAGGCGAGTGTGGAACGAGGCCAGTATCGTCCGGGTAACCGACCGCGATGAACATAATAATACGCTCATCGGATTCCATCGGAATCGCATCGCGCGCCCGCTTTTCCCGCTCGGGAATTTCGGGCCAGTTAATTGTGCACGAAGCCAAGCCAAGCGTTTCCAGTGCTTGAACAAAAGCCATTATCGATAGGCTCGCGTCGATATAAATCAGATGTCGATCACGAACATGCGAGTACGCACGATAGCGACCAACCACTGCAATCAAAACCGGGATGTTATGTCCAAACCCCGAAACGCCCATTGGGAGTTTGGCTAGCTCCTGCGTCAGGGTGGGATCGTCGAACACCCAGTAATAATAGGCTTGGCGGTTACAGGCCGTCGGGGCTAACGCGGCGGCATTGATGGCCTTGGCCAAGAGCTCTCGCGGAACAGTCGTCTGTTTGAACCAGCGAGTGGACTTGCGATATTGGAGCAAAGACACGAGCTCATCAAAGGACGGCAGACTTTGCGCCTTCGCCCGAGTCGCGGGAACACTGGGGGTTTTGCTGCCAGCGACCGCCAGTTGTGGGCGAACCGCAGTGAATATTTCCGCAGCTTCAGCAATTGCGCCTCTTTTTTCCACCACACCAAAATATTCGACTAACACGTCGTGCGCCCATTGCTGCTCCGCTTGGTTCAGTGTTGGAGCGCTGTCACGAAGGGAGACTACGGTATCGAGAATATAATCGGCGGCGAAGCTCGGCTTTCTTGGGCGCATGATGAGCCCCTTCTCCAACCGATGGATGGCTCGTCGCAGAAAGTAATTTGTGCCGCGATCTCCCCGGCTTGCGTTAGCAGGGAACAGCGCTTGACCGGATGCAAGCGCTCGGAATTCGTCATCGAATTGGCCGCCGCTCGTAAAAAACAACCGGCCAGTGGCTGCGCTGGTCTCAGACCTAGACAAGACAACTTGTCGAGCCCTGCTTACTAGCGCTTTGAGTGGCTCTTTCATACCCGTACGGGAAATGAGTTTTTTCATCGCGTATTCTTGCCTCGTCGCAAAACGGCGTAAGCGACTTAAGATTTAAAGTCGTCTACTTGCACTGCGGGCCGTAAAAGGTCCGAATTGATCCGGTGTGGAACAGTGCAGCTATTCAGTTTGCGCGAGTTGCGCAAACTCTCTGTTACCGGCCACCAGCTCGTCGTACGTGCCATTAGCAACTACCTTCCCATCGCCGAGCAGAAAAACCTCGTGACACTTCTGCACAGTAGTCAATCGGTGGGCGATAACGATAAGCGTGCGACCGCCACGCATGGAGTCCAGCTCGTTGACAATGCGGCGCTCGGTCTCGTTATCGAGCGCCGATGTAGCCTCATCCAGCACGATTACTGCTGGGTCGTGGTACAGCGCGCGCGCGATACCGATGCGCTGACGCTGCCCCCCAGAGAGCCGCACACCGCGCTCCCCAACGGACGTCCTATACCCCTCTGGCAACTTATCTACGATGAAGTCGTGAATATTCGCTATTTTGGCTGCGCGCTCTACGGCCACCATATCTATTTGGTCTGGCGCCAGACCGTACGCGATATTGCCTGCAATGCTGCTGTCGGTCAGATATATGTCCTGTGGCACGTACCCCAGGTTAGCTTGCCAGGCTGATCTGGTCGTCGCGTCCAACGGCACGCCGTCGATGAGTACCTGTCCCGACGTTGGCTCGAGCAGGCCAAGCACGATATCTGCCAGAGTCGTCTTGCCCGCACCTGTTGACCCGGTTAAAGCCACGAAAGTGTTTCGACGGATTTCTATGGAAATATTAGCTAGCGATGGGCGATCCGAGCGGGGGTACTGATAGCTCATGTGCTTGAGCTGGATGACATCTTGGAATTTAAGCCTGTCTGCCTCGACTGGCGACAGATCCTGACCCTTCGGCCGCGGACTCACGTTCCGAGTGGCCTTCAAGTCAGTGAGCAGTGTGTCGAGCACCGACTGATTGAAGCGCCATTGCGCAAATCCCTGGTAAATATTTTGCAGAGCGGGCAAGAGCCGGTAGCCCGCAACAACAAAAGCGCTAGCGACAGGCAACGCATCTTTCACGGAGCCGCCCGCTACCAGCACATACAACATGCCGCCCATCACGACCGCAAACGCCAGGGCTTCTATGAAGTATCGAGGTATTAATGCCAGGACCTGGCTATTCGCCATAGTCAATGCGTACGTCTGTGCAGCCGGATTATACGACGCCAGAAAATGCGGCTCGCGACGCATTACCTTGACTTCTTTAACGCTGCCAAACGCCTCATTGACGGCTTGAAACCGCGTGGTGTTCGCCGCTAAACGCCGTCGACCAATTCTTAAAAGCGCACGACGAACCGTCAGATAAACAAGAAAGTAGGCTGAAACGAAAACCACGCAGACAACTGCGGCTAGCAACGGTTGAAGCCAGAACAAAAAACCGATGATCATTGTCGCGGTCAGTCCGAATCCGAGCGACTTGAGCAGCGGCATCAGAATACCGTTCGTAAACTGCTGAGACTCAATAAGAATATTCTTACCTATGTCCGCCGAGTTACGATTCAGGAATTGCTCGTACGGTTGGTTCAAATAGCCGGCCAACAAGCGTTCTGAAATCCGACGCTGGATACTCCAGGCGAAGCGAGTTACCACCCACAATGTAAGGGCCGTTACAACGTTGCTTCCAACCAAAATAACAAGCAGCGCTACACCAACAAAAACCAAGAAGGTATGGGCTGAAGTGAAGCCTCCCGTGACGAAAAGAAACTCAAGAACAGCGTGCTCGTGGATCGCAGATGGATCGGAGAGTAACGAAACAAATGGCAGTATTGCGCCAACGCCAATCATCTGCATGCCGCCCATCACGAACATAGCGAAGAGGACAACCAAAAAACGGCGTCGATCCTCAGCAGAAAATAAAGTAAGAACTTGGCGAATGGAGCGAAACATTAAAATATAAACTCGAAATTAAACATCGGAATTGACGCAATCTACGTAGAAGCTCAACGAGTTTTTTCTGCAGCAGAGCTAGGACGAACTTCGACCGCGGTAGATTCAGCCACTACGAGTAACGATATCCGTAATAACTGTATTTGCCATAGCCATAGCGATGACGATCCAACCGAAGACCGTTAAATATCGCACCGGTTATTTTCAGCCCGTCTCGTTCGAACCGACGGATGGCCTGATCAACTTCGCTACCGGTACTATGGTCGCTTCGCACTGTAAGGAACGTAGCCGACAAATTTGCGGCAACAATGTTTGCATCCGTTACGTTAAGTACGGGTGGCAAATCGAATATTACGTAGTCGTATTCAGATGTTGCGTTCTCGACCAGGCTTTTTAGGCCACTATTTAACAGGAGTTCCGAAGGGTTTGGCGGTCTTTTTCCTGTCGTAAGAACGTTGAAGGCCCCTTCCGACTGCTGTGCAAACTCCTGTATCACGCTGCCCGCTTTTGCGTGCCCGCTTAGCACTTCTGATAAACCGGGGCCTTGCGAAAGACCAAGCGTCTGATATAAAACGCCTTTTCGCAGATCACCATCGACGAGCAACACGCTATGGCCCGATTGGGCAAGTAGTGCCGCCAAGTTCGATGACACAAAGCTTTTACCGCAAGCCGGGCTAGGCCCGGTAATGCCAATCGCCCGGCCGCCCGTCGGCAAGCCAGCAAATTGAAGGCTCGTACGAAAACTTCGCAAGCTTTCGACTGCTGTGTCATTCGGATGGTCAATAGCCAGGAGATGTTTCCGACGACCTTTTCCTGACTTGTATCCAGCCTCTATCGCAGAGTAAGGCACCGTGGCATACACCGACAGGCCGTATTCACGTTCAACCGTGTCCGGGTCTTCCAGAGTTTGGCGCAGCAGTGCCCGAGCCAAGACGATCAGCATACCAAATACAGCTCCTCCCAAGATCCCGACGAACAATGTGATCGCACGTTTCGGTGCAATCTTCCCCGTGGGCGCGTACGCCGAGTCGATAATATGCGTCACGCTCGTAATGCCCGCCTTGGACACTTGCAAGCCCTGCGATGTGTTTAGGAGCTGCGTGTAAAGCTGATTAGCGACTTCAACGTCCCGTTTCAACTCCAGAAATTCGGACTCGCTAGCCGGGAGTTTCTTAAGCTCTTGCTCCAGCTGTTTACTACGACGTTGTAACGAAGCTTTCTTCTCTACCGTGGCCTGTACCTGTGGCGCCTTCGGCGTGTATTCCTGCAATAGCTGTTGACGCTCAAGCTCCACGGTCGCTATTTGTTCGTCGATGCTGCTTATCTGGTTGAGTGTGGCTTGCGCCTGGGCGCTCAAGTCCAGAGTGCCTGTGCGTGACTGGTATCGCGCCAGCTTGGCTTGTGCCTGGTCGCGCTCTTTCTTGATTTCCGGGAGCTGTTCTTTGAGAAAGGACAGCCTTTGTTGGGCTTGTTGTGATTGATTGGCTACGCTGCGCTCTAAGTAAGCGCTCATCACGGCGTTGAGCTGGCGCTCGGCAGCTGCCGGTGAGCCGGCAGTCAACCGTATCGATAGAAGCCCCGAGCCTTGTGGCTGCTCGGTGACCGTTATCCGGCTTTGCAGGCTGCCAACTGCAGCCGGCATGCTAAGTGCCGCTACAGAGAATTCCGTGCCATCTTCGGCATTCAGGGCCTGAACAAACAGACTTACCTTGCCGACGCCGGGCAGCATGGCATCAACAGGTTCTCCCAACGTGCCGGTCCCAAACTTTTGGCCGTCTTTTGAATACAACTCGAAGCTGCCACGAGACTTAGCTTTCAGCACAAATGAAGCACTGCTTGCCCCCGTGGGGAGCTCGACGCGGGTCACAGTCGCGGACTCATTGCCCCAAGCGAACCTGTTGGCAAAAGGCAACGACCAGCGACCGTCAAAAAAAGAGCTGTAAAGACGAGCGATTTGCTCACCGATCACCGGCATATATCGGGGCGTGACACGAACTGCCAAATTTTCTGCGCTGACGGCTTTGCTCACGACCGAACGCGATTTCAGGATCGCGCCTTCGGCACTCACCGCTCCCTTGCCTTGCAAACCCGCAGCGGCCTCGGAAAACGCTTGTGGGGCCATATTTTGCTGAGCCGACTCGACCTGCATCAGCGCCTGCGCCTGATACTGCGGCGCTTGCGACCATGCCAAATAAATAGCCGCAAAAAGCCCGATAACGGCCGCTAGTGCAATCCAACGCCATCCGTCGAGCAATATGCCGAAGTATTCACGCAGATCAATCTCACGCTCTTCAGAGCTGGAGGGCGACTGGTTATTTATTTCTTGAGTGCTCAAAGGTCGCCCGATTAGTTACCGACACGGTCGTACAGCAGATAGCTCGACGTGATTGCGTTGATGGATGGCAAGATAAGCGCCAGCGCCCGGTTGAAGTTGACGAAGCTAGCCGGCGGTGCGAATACGACATCGCGTGGCTGTAACCGGAACTGGTTTGCTAGCAACAACCCCGTTGGGGTACTCATATCCAGCGTATAGATCTTGGGATGGGTGGACGTCTGGACGCCGCCCTGATCAAAATCGTGGCCGTTGACAAACCCTCGTATCACCGCGATCTTGCTGGTATCTGCCGTCGCGAGATCAACGCCGCCAACTGTGGCCAGTGCGTCGCTCAGCGACAGACCGCCAACGGCGTACGGCAATGAGGTCTGCTGGTCGAACTCACCCACCATGAAGACACGATTCGCTGTGTCGTCTACCAACAATCGATCAGACGACTGGAGAGGGATATCCAGCCCTTCTGCATAGACCTGGTTAAGATCGATGAGCGTGGATTGCTGATTGCGAATAAGACGAATATTGCGAACACCGGTGCCGCCGCCCTGTTTGCTGGATAGCGAACTACAGGCATCCAGGGCCTGCACCACCGTCAAGTCGATATCCGTAATTGGCACGGTACAGGGCCGGTCGATGTCGCCGGATATATAGACTCGCTGGCTTCGGTATTGACGAACGCGCACATCCACCTGCGGCTGACGAATATATTCGCCCAACCCGTCGCGAAGGCTCTGGCGGATTTCCGTAAGCGTCCGGTTAGCGGCCTGAATTTGCCCTACATAAGGAAAGTAGATTTTGCCTTGAGCATTTACGAGCTGGCCAGAGGTATCAACCTGACCGCTTTGCCGACTACTACCCCCGCTGCCCCCCCCGCTTCCGCCGCCGGGATTCGTGAGTTCCGGGTGACCGAACACCACGACCTGCAAGATATCACCCACGCCAACTTCGTAATTGCCTGACACCCGGCCGCCGGTGAGCGACTTGACGTCTTGCGGCAGAGTTTTCTGACTTTTGATCCGCTTTAGATGAGAGATCAGCCCGGGGGTGATTTGTACCACGCTCGGCTCATAATCGATATCGCGCTGGTGCGAGAGATCGTCTTCATATGTCGACGCCTTGTCGTCGCCAAAGCTGTACCAATGATCCGTGAATGAGCCGGCGTCATAGCCCGGCAATGCGCAGCCACCTAGGGCTGCCAGTACCAGACAGAGCGCCAACGCTGGCGTTGCTGCACACTGACGTTTTTTTTGCGTGGTCACGTTGCCCCCGAATTTTCGCCCCAACGGGCCGTTCTTATGACTGTTATCGCTCATGCACTGGCCGGTGCGCCCAGGCGCTGTGCCCATTGCGCTGTATAGCTATTGATTTCAGCAAAGATCGTTTCGAAAAATTCCTGGGAGCGACGAAACGGATCGGCCGTATCGCGGCCGTCCGACCAATGACTTAAGAGGAATACGCGGCCACGTGCTTGTGGAAACCGCTCGACAATCCAGTCACGTTGCCCTTTCTCCATCACCAGAATGACGTCGGCATTATTCACGATAGGGCTTGTGATCTGACAGCCGCGATGCCCCGCCAGCGCCAGCCCCTCCCGGTCGGCAATGGCCTGAGCTTCTTGTGGCATAGTGCCGCCCCCTACGGCGCTGATGCCGGCCGAGCTCACGGCCGCATGCGGCAGCGCTTGTCGTAGTAGACCTTCGGCCAGTGGGCTTCGACAGATATTACCGGTACACACGCATAGAATATTGTTAAACGACATACAGTAATTCAGGCGTTAACGCTGGACTTCAAAAGAGCCGCGGGCATTACCGAGCTGGTCAAGCACCTTGACCTGCTTATAGCTGCGCTTCGGCAGCGCCACCGCGACACACTGGGTAGTCATGGCCTGACTTACGGCCGCGTCGATCCGCGGCGCGTTCCAGTTAAAACCTACGGTAAGCACGTTGTCTTTCAATTGGGTCTGCTTGTTATCCAGCGTGAGCTTGTAGCCGCCGGTTGGACGCTGGCCCATTTCAACGACCATTAGCCCTGGCGTTCGCACGGTTTCGTGCCAGTTGCCCAGATCGCGAAAGTTCACCCAGTTATCAAACCCTGCCTGGGAGGCAAAATAATGTACCTCTGACGATTGAGACGCCGAACCACAATATTTTTGCTTACCCACGATCCGCACGCCCGCCTGGTTTCCGCCAAAACCAAAGGTGGCACAGGCAGTCAGCGTGCAGGCGCAGACGCTGATCATGATCAGACGGACAGATCGCATAGTAGGACTGCTTGCGAATTGGAACGGTGCGGACCTTAGCATATCGCCCTGGCCGCGGGTGCCAACAAACATCACTTTAAGCGCCTGTTTCAAACGTTTGCCCGGCGGCTGCTATTAAGGACTGCTCGAGATAGCCGTTACGGACCAGGAAGGCCACCAGTTGATCTACGCAGACTGAAAGACTGTTCGTACCGGTATCAAGATGCACTTCAGGTTGTTCGGGCGGTTCGTACGGTGCGCTGATGCCCGTAAAGTTGGGGATTGCGCCCGAACGCGCCTTGGCGTAGAGGCCTTTGGGATCACGTTGTTCGCAGAGCTCCAAGGGCGCGTCTACAAACACTTCGACAAAGTCGTGTTCGTCGGCCAGGGCTCGGGCCATTTCCCGGTCGCGCCGGTAGGGTGAAATGAAAGCCGTGAGGTTGATGATGCCGGCGTCGCGAAACAGGCTGGCCACCTCGCCAATACGCCGAATATTCTCGATCCGGTCATCCGGCGAGAACGCCAGATCGCGGTTGAGACCGGTGCGGATGTTATCGCCGTCAAGCCGATAGGTCCTACACCCCATACCGGTGAGGCGTTCTTCCAGGGCGACGGAAAGCGTGGACTTGCCCGAGCCCGATAACCCGGTAAACCAGATGGTCAGCCCGCGGTGGCGGTTTATTGCCTCGCGACGTTTACGGTCTACCGAGCCTTGGTGCCAGACGATGTTATCGCTTTTGATGTCGCTCACGCTGCCCTCGTTCGAAGATGTTTATGCTGTTGGCGCCTTTAACACCCCAGCGGGCATCGAATTGTGTACGCCATTGAGTGAGTCGGCAATGAACAGCGGTATCAAACCGGACTGCCGCTATATCCGGATGCATTCGCGTAGGCTTAGAACAAACACAAGCTCGACATCACGATGAGCGAACGAAGAAACCTGGTGCTGGTGCTGGGTGATCAGTTGGCGCCTGATTTATCGGCGCTGGACGATTTTGATCCAGACAGCGACACGGTCTGGATGGCGGAGAACGAAAACGAGGCCACGCACGTCTGGAGCCAGCAGCAGCGGTTGGTCATGTTTTTTGCGGCCATGCGTCACTACCGCGATGCGCTGATCGATAGCGGCAAGACGGTGCATTACCACGCTCTGCAGGCCGATGCGCGTCACGACAGCGGCAAGACCTTCGCCGATATTCTGTCGGCCGAGATCAATTATGCCCGGCCCACGCGGCTCGTCATGACCGAGTGCGGCGATCATCGGGTACAGCAGATGATCACGGACTGTGCTGCCGCACACGACCTATCCTTGCAGGTCCGCCCGGATCGGCATTTCTACTGCTCTCTAGACACCTTTGATGAGTGGGCTGACGGCCGGAACTCACTCTTGCTCGAGGGCTTTTATCGCGAGATGCGACGCCGGTTCGATGTCTTGATGGATGGTGACGACCCGGTCGGCGATGCATGGAACTTCGACAAACAGAACCGAGAGACGTTTGGCAAGGCGGGCCCCGGCGAGACACCCGATGTTCGCGGCTTTCGGCCCGACGCGATTACGCGCGAAGTCATTGAGATTGTTGAGGCACGGTTCGCGGACCACCCGGGCACTTGTCATGGTTTTGACATGCCCGTTACGCGTGGAGAGGCACTTACGGCCCTGCGCGACTTCATCGACAATCGCCTGGCAAAGTTCGGCGCTTACCAGGATGCGCTCTGGACTGACTTGCAGTTTGCCTATCACGCGCGACTTTCGGCCGTGCTCAACCTGCATCTGATTTCGCCCCGCGAATGCGTGGATGCTGCCGTGGCGGCCTATCAAGACGGCAAGGCGCCAATCAACAGCGTCGAGGGTTTCGTACGCCAGATTCTGGGCTGGCGCGAGTTCGTGCGCGGCGTGTACTGGCGCGAGATGCCGGGCTACGGCCAACGCAACGCACTACGGGCCGACCTGCCAGTGCCTAAGTTCTATTGGGACGGCGATACCGACATGGCCTGTGTGGCCGATGCCATGAAGAACGTCCTAGGCAACGGGTATGCCCATCATATCCAGCGCCTGATGGTGTTGGGCCTGTTTGCGCTGAATGCCGGTGTTCATCCGAAAGCGTTCAACGACTGGCATATGGCGATGTATCTGGATGCCGTTGATTGGGTGTCGTTGCCGAATACGCTGGGCATGAGTCAGTACGCCGACGGCGGCATTCTAGGTACAAAACCGTATTGCGCATCAGGCAATTACACCAACAAGATGAGCAACTACTGCAAGAATTGCCGGTTCAATTACAAGCATGCGACGGGCGATGATGCCTGCCCTGTGACCACGCTGTACTGGGATTTTCTGGATCGTAATCTCGACGCGTTCAAGGGCAATCAACGCATGGTGTTTCAGGTGAAGAACATCGAAAAGAAGCAGGCCGACGAAGCCTTGATGACGCAGATCCGAGCACAGGCCCGTGAGCTGAAACGACGTATCAACGCGCAGGAGCGCATATGAAACAACGAGCGATCGTCTGGTTCCGCCGGGATTTTCGCCTGGCAGACAATCCTGCGCTTCGCGCGGCCGTTGACGGCGATTTCGACGGGATCATTCCTGTGTTCATCCATGCACCTGATGAAGAAGGTGATTGGGCGCCGGGCGGCGCGCAGCGTGTCTGGCAGCATGAATCGCTGGCTGCTCTTGCCGATGCGCTCGAAGCAATCGGCTCGAGACTCGTCATTCGCCAGGGGCCGACGCAGTCCACGCTGGACGACCTGATCGACGAGTCAGGCGCTGGCGCGGTGTTCTGGAACCGGTTATACGAGCCAGGCCTGGTGCGGCGCGACGCCGATATCGAGTCGCATCTGGGCCAGGCATACCCGGAACTGGAGGTTCGTCATTTCCAGGCGGATCTATTGCACGAGCCGTGGACGGTGGAAACACAAGCCGGCAAGCCCTACAAGGTATTCACACCGTTCTGGAGAACGATCAGCGAGCGCTCGATTCGCCAACCCAAAGCGCGGCCGAGCCAGCTACCGGCGGTCTGGTCACGCATCGGCTCATGCGATCTTGCTGATCTGGGCCTGCGCCCGGCCAAGGATTGGACCACAACAATTCTGGAGCACTGGACGCCGGGCGAGGACGGCGCACAGGCGCGTCTAGAAACGTTTCTGGAAGACACGGTCGATAATTACGACAACGATCGGGACCGCCCCGCCGTACACGGCACGTCCTACCTTTCCCCCCACCTGCATTGGGGCGAAATCAGCCCGTTTCAGGTGATGCACCGGGCCGAGGAATGGCTAAGCGAACAATCTGGCGGCGCGATCCATGAGCATATTCAGAGTTTTCAAAGTGAAATCGGTTGGCGCGAATTCTCTCGCCACGTGCTCTATCATTTTCCCGACACACCCGATGAGCCGTTGGACGATCGATTCAAGGCCTTTCCATGGGAAACACCGGATACTGCGTTTGACGACTGGAAAGCCGGCATGACCGGGATTCCGATGGTCGATGCGGGGATGCGTGAATTGTATGCTACCGGGTATATGCACAACCGCTTGCGCATGACGGTGGCGTCTTTTTTAACCAAGAACCTGCGTATCGCCTGGCAACACGGCGAGCGATGGTTCTGGGATACGCTGTTTGATGCCGATCTTGGCAACAACACGCTAGGCTGGCAGTGGGCAGCCGGCTGCGGGGCCGATGCCGCGCCCTTCTTTCGTATATTCAACCCGGCACGCCAGGGCGAGCGCTTTGACAAGAACGGCGACTATGTTCGTCGCTGGGTGCCCGAATTGGCCGAACTTTCGAACAAGCACCTTCAGGAGCCGTGGAACGCGCCTGATAAAGCACTCGAAGCTGCCGGTGTTGTGCTGGGCAAAACCTACCCAAAGCCTGTCGTCGATCTCAAGGCATCGCGACGTGAAGCCTTGGAAGCGTTCGAGCAGGTCAAGAACTGATGTTGTCCGGCGTGCCCCACGCGCCGGCGCAGCTATGCAGCTGGCGGCCAAGGCCGGCATCGAGCGATGGGTGACGATTGATTCACTCGATGCCGCGCCGCAAAGGCTCGCTCTTGCGTCAGCGGCTTAGATCTTGAGCATCGTTCCCCGATAATAAGACAGCTCTTCGATCGAGTCCTTGATATCGTCCATCGCGAGGTGGCTGGATTGTTTGGAAAAGCCGCGGGCCACTTCGGGCGCCCAGCGGCGCGCCAGCTCTTTCAGCGTACTCACATCCAGATGACGATAATGAAAATAGGCTTCCAGCTTTGGCATGTAGCGCGCCAGGAAACGCCGATCCTGGCAGATGCTGTTGCCACACATTGGTGAGCAACCGGCCGGGACGTATTGCTCCAGAAACGAAATCGTCTGGGCCTGTGCCGCTTGTTCATCGACCGACGAGGCCAGCACGCGATCAACGAGGCCGGAACCGTTGTGCTGGCGGGTGTTCCAGGCGTCCATGGCGTCCAGACGGGCCTTATCCTGGTGCACGGCAAGCACCGGGCCCTCGGCCAGTACGCGCAGGTTCGGATCGGTGACGACCGTTGCGATCTCGATGATGCGATCTGTCTCTGGGTTCAGCCCGGTCATTTCGAGGTCGATCCAGATCAGGTTGTTTTCGGCTTGGCTCATACGTCGATGTGGCCTTGATAAATCGTTATTGTGCGTAGACAAGAACCAAGATGCCATGGCGAAAGCGCGATGGCACGCCATTGATTCAAAACACGCGATACACGCCCAATTACCGGAGTTGCCATGACCGATCTAAGCAAAAAACATTGCGAAAGCTGTAATGCCGATACGCCGACACTGGATGCCGCGGCAATCGAATCTCGAATGGCGCAGCTCTCGGACTCGTGGGCCGTCGTCGACAACGCGCGTCTGGAGGGAGCGTTCAAATTCAAGAACTATTACCGAACACAGGCGTTCGTCAACGCGGTGGCATTCATCGCCCACCGCGAGGATCATCATCCAGATATTACGTTTGGCTACAACCAGGCGACGGTCAGCTACACGACCCACGCGATCGGCGGGCTATCGGATAATGATTTCATCAGCGCGGCCAGGATCGACGCGCTTCTCGAGTAACTCTGAAGATGGCCGCCGCGCCGAGCGTTTAAGTGACTGGATTTCAAGCCGGTTTTACTTGCCTCGACTCGTTAACCCAAAACCTCGGCGCCTGATTCGATCAAGGCGCAGATCACGCTCACAGCGGGCGCCGCCCGCTGAATGCCTGGCTGAGCGTCCCAGCGTCGACGTACTCAAGTTCGCCGCCGACCGGTACGCCTTGCGCGATACGGGTCACACTGGCGCCGTAGCGCTCAGCCAACTCGGCCACGTATTGCGCTGTGGCCTCGCCTTCGACGGTGGCGCCAACAGCCAGGATAAGTTCTTCGACCGGGCCATCGGCTAATCGAGCGCGCAGAATGTTCAGCCCGAGCTCTTCCGGGCCAATGCCGTCAATCGGCGAAAGACGCCCCATCAGTACGAAATAGTGCCCACGGAAATCGGTGTTTTGTTCAAGCGCCATGACGTCTGCCGGCGACTCAACCACGCATACGCGGGTGGCATCTCTTCGCTCGTTGCGACAGATCTCGCAATAGTCACTTTCGGTGAACATACGGCAGCGCTGGCAGTGCTGGATATGCTCGACCGCCTCTGCCAAAGCCGTTGCAAGCTTCGCGCCACCGGCACGCTCGCCCTGTAACAGATGGAACGCCATACGCTGCGCGCTTTTGGCGCCCACGCCGGGCAGCACGCGGAACGCATCAATCAGCCGGGCCAGTGCAGGAGAAAACGCCATGGGCAGTTCAAGTGCTACGTCGAACGCGAGTCAAGCGCGACTGCCAGCTTAGAACGGGAATTTCATGCCCTCGGGCAGATCCATGCCGCCGGTCATATCGGACATCTTTTCCTTACTGGCCGACTCGACGTGCTGCACCGCATCGTTGATAGCGGCTGCAATCAGATCTTCAAGAAACTCGGCGTCCTCTTCCAAGGCGCTGGGATCGATCTGAACGTTTTTCACTTCGTGTTTGCCGGTCATCGTGACCTTGACCATGCCGGCGCCGGCTTCGCCCGTGACTTCCATGCGGGCAAGCTCTTTCTGTGCTTCTTCCATCTTGCCCTGCATGGCTTGCGCCTGCTGCATCATTTTGCCGATAGAGCCTTTCATGGTGCATCTCGCTGTTGGGTCGTCGCCAAACGACGATTCGGTTTGATGGTTTCGGTACGCAGCTGCGCGCCCAATCGATCGCGCAACTGTTGGACAATCGGGTCGTTTTCGATAGATGCAACCGCGTCCTGTTGGTGTTTGTCGGCATCTGCCTCTAGCCGTTGTGCCGGCGTATCAGTCAGCGCATCGACGACGTGAACCTTGAGCGTTGGCGTCTTTTCGCCCGATAGGTGATCCGCCAACGCGTCTTGTAACTTCTGCTTGGTGTCATCGGTCACCAACAGGGCGTGCGCGCGTCCGATCTCCAGCTCGATCACGCCATCCTGCCAGTGCCGACAGGTCGCATTATGCGCCAGCTGTGCCGTGAATCCGCTGACGGCGAGCCTGGCGACCAGCGCGTGCCAGTCTTCGGGATGATCGGCGTCAGGCGCCGTGCTATCAGGTAGGGCTTCGTCGTCTTCGCTCGCTGGCGTTATGCACGGTGCGCCGTCATTGCGGCCCAGCGTTGAAACATTCGGCGTTTTCGGAGCAGCCGGCGCCGGCTCTTGAGCAAGCGAGGCATCCATCGGGGCTGTCGACGATTCTGCAGCAGACTCATCCGGCTGCGACGCTTCAGCCGTCGGTGTTGGCTCTGTTGAAACCGCTGGCTCTGTTTCGTCGGTTGGCTCCACGCGGTCTTCAGCTTGGCGCAACGCGTCTGCTGGCCCGGGTTCAGGCGCGGCTATCGGTGTTTTTTTTTCTGTCTCGGTGCCAGACGGCGCCGCGTCGCGGCCTCGCTCGGCCGGCGTTCCCGAAAGTTTGGCCCGTGCTTCGGCCATGGCCTCGCGCGCGCTCGAGGCGCGAGGCGCCGCTGTGGCCGTATCTTCTGATGCCGCCGGCCTGGCCTGCGAGTTCGGCGGCGCGTCGGATGAAGACACGGTTGACGCGTTGTCAGACGCACCCGCTATGGACTCATTGGGCTCGGCTGTCATGGCGCCGGGTGCGAACGCGAGCATTCGAAGGACGCACATACGTAAGGCGATCAGGGGATCGGGGGCGTATGCATAATCCCGGACGGCTGTGACCGTAATATCGTAAAAAACCTGGGTAAGCGTCGGATCCAGGCGTGCCGCACTAGCTTGCCACCGCTCACCGACATCGTCAACCGGGCCGCCCACAACATGGATCGTTGCCATGTGTTGCCACGCGGTTGCCATGGCATCGAGCAGATAGCGCATGTCGATACCCTGGGCATACAAGGCCTCCAACGCAGCCAGAGCATCGGTCGCGCGGGCTTCGATCACGGCATCGACCAGTTCTGCAACCCGGGCTTCGCCGATGGTGCCGAGCATATCGCGGACGTTGTCCACGTCGAGCTGGCCACCGCCGAACGCTACTGCCTGATCCAGGAGTGACAATCCGTCGCGCATGCTGCCATCGGCCGCGCGCGCAATCTCGGTCAGAGCTTCATCGTCCGCAGTCAGCGTTTCGGCATCCACGATATGACGGAGGCGTTGGCCGATGCGTATTGTCGACAAGCGTTTCAATGGAAACTGCAGGCAGCGCGACAGAATCGTGACCGGAATCTTTTCGGGCTCGGTCGTCGCTAAAAGAAACTGGACGCGTGGCGGCGGCTCCTCTAGCGTCTTCAACAAGGCGTTGAACGAGTGTTTGGTCAACATGTGCACCTCGTCAATGAGATACACCTTGGTGCGCCCGCGCGTCGGCGCATACTGCACGTTGTCCATCAGCTCGCGCGTGTCATCGACACCGGTTCGGGAAGCGGCATCGACTTCGATCAGATCGACATAGCGACCTTCATCGATTTCGCGACAGGTCGCACAGGCGCCTTCGCCGACACACGGCGTCGCGCTGATGCCGCGCTCGCAGTTCAAACATTTGGCGATGATGCGCGCCAGCGTTGTTTTACCCACACCACGGGTGCCGGAAAACAACAAGGCGTGATGGAGCTTGTCGCCATCGAGTGCATGGGTGAGCGCGCGCACCACATGCTCTTGGCCGACGAGTTGATCGAAGCGCCGCGGGCGCCAGGTTCGGGCCAGTGCCTGAAAGCTCATGCGCGTTGCCGTTTCGAGGATCGTGCCGTGCCGGCTCGGATAGCCAAGCGCGTCAAAGGCAAAGAATATACGCCAGATGTCATGACAGCGACTATCGCCGCCAATCGGCGCATCTTCAAGTAAGGGAGGTGGCCCGCGCCAGCGACACCCCGGCGCCCGAATCCGCCGCTACCGCTGCTCCCTTCCGGGCCTGACGGGATTAACGGCATATCGTCGCGGGGGCACCGACACGGGCCACCATTGCTGGCGGAGAGGGAGGGATTCGAACCCTCGGTACGGGGTTACCGCACACGCGCTTTCCAGGCGCGCTCCTTCGACCGCTCGGACACCTCTCCAACAAGATCGCAGATTGTACCTTAACTCGTTGCCCTACGGGCGGCCGGAGAGGGAGGGATTGTGAAAATCGCTGATAGCGATTTTCATCCTTCGGACTCGCCTCCGGCTCGCGTCGGCGGCTGTGCCGCCGGTCGAACCCTCGGTACGGGGTTACCGCACACGCGCTTTCCAGGCGCGCTCCTTCGACCGCTCGGACACCTCTCCAACAAGATCGCAAATTGTAACTTAACTCGTCGCCCTACGGGCGACCGGAGAGGGAGGGATTGTGAAAATCGCTGATAGCGATTTTCATCCTTCGGACTCGCCTCCGGCTCGCGTCGGCGGCTGTG
>NZ_AYKG01000037.1 GCF_003788585.1 Salinisphaera japonica YTM-1
CTTATCAGCCTCAGATCGCTCGGTGAGCCGCTTGGTTTCAGTCGGGCGAGATGGTATCTAGTCCACCTCGGCCTCGTGGCCGCGGGCTTCCAGCCAGTCGCGCCGATCAGCGGCACGTTTTTTTGCCAGCAGCATGTCCAACAGCTCGTCAACGGCCTTGACGTTGCCATCGGCCTCGGCGGGATCGATGCCCAGCTGAACCAGGCGGCGCGTGTCGGGGGCCATGGTGGTCTCGCGCAGCTGTAGCGCGCTCATCTCGCCCAGGCCCTTGAAGCGCGTCACGCTGATCTTGCGCTTCTTGGTCTCGTTTTCCAGACGTTTGAGAATCGCATCGCGCTCGGGCCGGTCCAGGGCATAGAAGACGTCCTTGCCGGCATCGATACGAAACAGGGGCGGCATGGCCACATACACATGGCCCTGCTCGACCAGCGGCCGGAAATGCTTGACGAACAACGCGCACAAGAGTGTCGCGATATGCAGGCCGTCGGAGTCGGCATCGGCCAGGATACAGATCTTGTTATAGCGCAGCCGCTCGAGATGGGCCGCCCCCGGATCCAGCCCCAGTGCCACCGAGATATCGTGAATCTCGTTCGAGGCCATGATATCGCCGGCCTCGACCTCCCAGGCGTTCAAGATCTTGCCGCGCAGCGGCATCACGGCCTGGAAATTACGATCACGGGCCTGCTTGGCGCTGCCGCCGGCCGAATCCCCCTCGACCAGGAACAGCTCCGAGCGGGTCGGGTCATCGGTGACGCAATCGGTGAGCTTGCCGGGCAAGGCCGGGCCTTG
Organism: Salinisphaera japonica YTM-1; assembly: GCF_003788585.1. Classification (GTDB taxonomy): domain Bacteria; phylum Pseudomonadota; class Gammaproteobacteria; order Nevskiales; family Salinisphaeraceae; genus Salinisphaera; species Salinisphaera japonica. The sequence goes on from NZ_AYKG01000037.1 coordinate 790, forward strand.
GGTCACTTTCTTGCGCTTGACCTTCTTGGCTGAGCGCGCCCGTGCCTGGGCATTGCCGATAGTCTGGGCCGCCAGTGCCTCACCGGTGTCGGCGTGGCGGTTCAGCCATAGCGAGAACGCATCCTTGACCGCACCCGAGACAAAGCCACTGATATCGCGCGAGGACAGGCGCTCTTTTGTCTGGCCGGAGAACTGCGGATCGCCCATCTTGACCGACAGGACATACGTACAGCCGGACCAGACGTCTTCCGGCGCGATCTTCACGCCGCGCGGCAACAGATTACGAAACTCACAGAACTCGCGCACGGCCTCTGTCAACCCGGTGCGCAGGCCGTTGACATGGGTACCGCCGCCCGAGGTCGGGATCAGGTTCACATAGGACTCCGCCACCGCGTCGATACCCGGCTGGTCGGGCGCGATCCAGGTCAGCGCCCAATCCACGGTCTGGTCGGCCTCGGTTTCACCGCCCTTGAACGCCGGGCTGATGACGGTGTCGATACCGTCGAGCGCATCGGCCATGTAATCGGCCAGGCCGTCGGCGTATTGCCAGACGATATCCTCAGCGGCGGCTTCGTCGACGAAGCGCACCTTCAGGTTCGGGCAGAGCACCGCCTTGGCGCGCAGCAGATGCTTCAAGCGCGCGGTGGCGATACGCGGGCTGTCGAAATACGAGTCGTTCGGCCAGAAATGCAGCATCGTGCCGGTCTTGGATTTGGCACAGGCGCCCAGCTCGACCAGTTCGCTTGCCTTGTGGCCGTTTTCAAAACGCATCTCGTAATGCGTGCCACCGCGCCACACCTGAACGACGAGCTCGGTGGACAACGCGTTGACCACGGATACGCCCACGCCGTGCAGCCCGCCGGAATACTGATAGTTCTTCGATGAGAACTTGCCCCCGGCATGCAGGCGCGTGAGGATCAGCTCGACCCCGGAGACGCCGTGCTGGCTGTGGATGTCCACGGGCATGCCCCGCCCATCGTCGACCACCGACAGGCTGCCATCGGCATAGAGCGTGACCTCGATGGATTTGGCATGGCCGGCCAATGCCTCATCCACGCTGTTATCGATGACCTCCTGGGCCAGATGGTTCGGCCGGGAAGTCTCGGTGAACATACCCGGGCGCTTTCGAACCGGATCCAGCCCGGAGAGCACTTCGATATCGGCGGCATCGTACTGATTGGCCATAGCAAGTCGCAGACAGGCGTGATGGCTGGGCAAGGTAAGCCAGGCACCGATCGCTGGCAAGAAATCGTGCGGTTGGCCCAGGGCCTGTTGCCGTTTCATGCGAGCGCTGCTTTCGTCGAGAGTCCGCAGTGTGTCCTGCAAGGCGCGAGTCGCCGCATCGTGGCGTGCCACGATCAAGACTCGCCAGCGGCAGGGCGCCCATCTTCAATTTTTATGCGCGGCCCAACCCTTCGGGACAAGCGCCCTGAAATTAACGACACGTCGGCAATACAGCGTTCTAGCCCTCTTGCGCAGAATGACTGCGCGGCGCGGGCTACACCTCGTCTTGCCGCCCATAGTCAATTCCATGGAGCGCTTGGCGCGGGCTCGCATGAAACGGCAACAGGCCCTAACGCGGTTACAATCAGCACCGCCCCACCCCAGATCTATGCGAAACGCATCATGCAAGACAGTGACAACGCCCCCGAGACTGCCCCGGAAACCGATGCTCCCGGGCTGGCGGCTTTCGAATCCTCGATCGCCGAGTTGGAAACGCTGGTCGAGACACTGGAGTCCGGCGATGTGGCTCTTGAAGACGCCCTGGCCCGGTTCGAGCGCGGGATCACCTTGGCGCGCCAGTGCCAGACTATGCTCAAGACCGCGGAACTGCGGGTGGATCAACTATTGGGCGACGACGAAAACGCGCGCGTCGAGCCGCTGGATACCCGTGACCTCGACGCTTCCGGCGAGTCCACTCAATAAGAGACAACGCCGGACGCGCCACACTTGAAATACGCTCGGGCGGCACATATCAACGTTACAAGATATCTTCGCATCAGCCGCTGCGACCAAGCTCGGAATAAGCCGTGACACACGGTCGATACGTGTATCGAACAACCATGCATGGCACGGCGCGCGCTGCGTGATAATGTCTTCGAGTCAACGATTTCCGGCCCGGGCCACTCCCGCGTCAACGAGGTAGCAATGAGCGTAGAAAATACGACCTATTCCAGTCGCGCGCAGACCGCGCTGGCGACCAACAGCGTGCTCCGCAACACCTATATGCTGTTGTCGGCCACGCTGCTGTTTTCGGCGACGATCGCCGGCATCACCGCGGCCATGAATCTGCCTTATCCGGGCATGATCATCACGCTGGTGGGTTATTTCGGCCTGTTGTTCTTGACCAATGCCACCGCCAACAGCGGCTGGGGCATTGTCAGTGTCTTCGCGTTGACCGGCTTCATGGGCTATACGCTCGGGCCGATCATCAACATGTACCTGACCCAGTTCTCCAACGGCGCCGAACTGGTCACGATGGCCATGGGCGGTACAGGGGCCATCTTCGTGGGCATGTCGGCCTATGCGTTGATGTCCGGCAAACGCTTCAACCAGTGGGCCGGGATGCTGATGATCGGCATTGTGGTCGCGTTCGTGATGAGCATCATCGCGGTCGTGTTCTCAATCCCGGCGCTGTCGATGGCCGTGTCGTTCATGTTCGTGCTGCTCATGAGCGGGCTGATCGTCTACCAGACCGGCGAAATCGTCCACGGCGGCGAGACCAACTATATCCTGGCCACCGTCACCCTGTTCGTGACGATCTATAACCTGTTCCTGAGCCTGTTGCAGCTACTGGGTGTGTTTGCCGGCGACGAATAACACCAGCGCCATGCCCGAAGAAAGCCCGGTCGATTCGACCGGGCTTTTTCGTGTCTGGCGTTTCGGTTTGGGCTTGAGGCTTCGTTCTTTCAAGACTATCCGCAGATGGACGCCGATGAACGCAGATGTTGGCGGCGGGCCGAGGGGGCGCTAACGATGACGAGGCGCCAACGTGTACAGCGCTTCGTTTTCCGAAGACTATCCACAGATTACGCAGATGGCTGATCCAGCTCCTTGGCATCCCGATCGTTCGAGGCGCCACGATCTGCGTGGGCTTTGTGCGTCATAAAACAAAACCTCGAGAGATGTGGCGCCGCACAGCTGCTAAAGCCATAGCCGTCAACCGCCCAAATCTGCGCAATCTGTGAAATCTGCGGATAGTCTTGAAAGAACGAAGCCACCGAACCTGAAAGCCCCCTAACTATGCGGGCGAAACCAGCCCAGGGTTTCGTGCAGGCGCACGACTTCGCCGACAATCAACAGCGCGGGGCCCTTGGCCGAATCGGCGGCCACGCGCTCGGGCAGATCGGCCAGGGTGCCGGCTATGATGGTCTGGCGGGCGGTGGTGCCATCGATGATCATGGCTGCCGGCCAGTCGTCGGTCAGGCCGTGTTCGCGCAGGCGGTCACAGATCAGGGTCAGGTTGCGTCGGCCCATGAAGAAGACGACGGTTTGACCGGGCCGGGCCAGTTCGGCCCAGCCCAGTTTTAGCTCGCCGGCCTGGAGATGACCGGTCACGAATATTACAGACTGGGCATGATCACGATGGGTCAGCGGAATACCGGCATAGGCGGCACAGCCGTTGGCCGCGGTAATGCCGGGCACGATCTGGAAATCGATACCGGCCTCGGCCAGCCGGGTGATCTCCTCGCCGCCGCGGCCGAACACGAACGGGTCACCGCCTTTCAGGCGCAGCACCCGACGGCCCTGCTGGGCCAGCTCGACCATCAAGGTATTGATCCGCTCTTGGGGCAGCGTGTGGCGCTCGGCGCGCTTGCCGACATGCATCCGCTCGGCCTCGGGGGAGACGAGCGCCAGGATATCCGGCGAAAGCAGGCTGTCGTAGAGCACCACGTCGGCCCGCTGCATCAGCCGTAGCGCGCGGAACGTTAATAGATCCGGGTCGCCCGGGCCGCTGCCCACGAGATAGACCTCGCCGCGTGCGGCATGGGCTCCGTCCGTGTCGTGCAGGCGCTGATCAAGTGCATGCACGGCATCATCGTAGCGCCCGGCAAACACCTGTTCGGCGATCGGGCCCTCGAAGATCTCGTCCCAGAACGCGGCCCGTTTCTGACGTGGGATCCGGGCACGGACATCGTCGCGAAACCGGCGCGCCAGACTGGCCAGCTCACCATAGGCTCGCGGCGTGAGTGTTTCGATATGGGCGCGTATCCGTCGCGTCAGGCTGGGAGCGGCTGCGGCACTGGAAATCGCGATCTGTAGCGGCCCGCGCTCGACCAGTGCCGGCACGAAAAAATCGGAATCCTCGGCGTCATCTGCTCGCTGTACCCAGATCCCCTGACGACGGGCTGCTCGGGCGAGTTGATCGTTGACAGAGCGGTTGTCGGTCGCCGCAAAAACCAGCTGCATACCCGCAACGTCGGCCTCACGCACGTCCCGGCAATGCCACACCAGCGCGCCGGCCTCACCAGCTTCTACAAGCACAGGCAAGACATCCGGGGCGATGACGACGACACGCGCCCCGGTCTTGAGCAGGCGCTCGACCCGCCGGGCGGCAATACGCCCGCCGCCGGCGACCAGTACCGATCGTCCGGCCAATCGCAGCGTGATCGGATACGCGGCTGCTTCGAATGGCGCGTTGTCGCTATCGTCAGTCATGAAAACGAGATGCGATCAGGCATTGAGAGTCTTGGCGATCATACTGATCGCGATCAGTACCAGAAACACGGCGATAATCGGGCGCAGCGCCCGATCAGGCAACCGGCGCCCGAGACGTGTGCCGAGATAGATGCCGGGCAGCGAGCCGATCAGCAGTAGAAACAGCACGCCCAGATCGGTGGTGCCCAGCGCCAGATGCCCCAGGCCAGCGACCAGCGTCAGCGGCACAGCGTGGGCGATATCGGTTCCGACGATACGCACCGCCCGGGTGTTGGGATACAGAACCAACAGCATGGTGGTGCCCAGCACGCCCGCGCCCACCGACGACAGCGTGACGAGCATGCCCAGTGCCACGCCCCCGGCTACTGTGATCGCCGGTCGATAGCGCACCAGTCGCGCATGGCCGCCGTTCTGGAACACCGCGCGGTTCATCAACCAATGCACCAACCGTGCGCGCACGAAGGTCAGAACGCTGGTGATGATCATCGCCCCGGCAAGCACCAGCATCATCAGGTGCTGTACGCCCGGTGTCATGCCGATTTGATGCAGCACGGCCACGGTCAGCAGCGCAGCTGGAATACTGCCGCTGGCCATCAGCCCTACGACGCGCCAGTCCACGGTCTGTTGCCGGCCGTGTAGCCAAGTACCGAAGCTCTTGGTGCCGGCGGCATAGAGCAGATCCGTTCCCACGGCAGCCGAGGGCGCGAAGCCGAACAACAGAATCAGAAGCGGCGTCATCAAAGAGCCGCCGCCGACGCCGGTCATGCCGACAGCGGCGCCGACAACGAATCCGGCAATAGGAAAAGCGAACATCTATGATAGTTCCAGAACTGCGGCCAAGCCGCGAAAACAGGCGGCAAGGTAGCACTCGCGTTTCAATACTGAAAGTGATATGCAATCATTAGTTGATATCTTTTTAATATAAAAAAGCGTGAAAATCCGTCAGCTTGAATATATCCATGAAGTCGCTCGTCAAAAGCTCAACATCACCGCAGCCGCTCGGGTGCTACATACCTCACAACCGGGTATAAGCAAGCAGATCCGGCTGCTCGAGGAGGAGCTGGGGCTTTTGATCTTCGAGCGCAACGGCAAGCATCTGGACGGGATCACCCCGGCCGGTCAGCGTATTCTGGAAACCACGCGGCGCGTACTCTCGGAAGTCGACAATATCCATCGCACGGCCAGCGAGTTCGCCGATGCCGATCGGGGTTCACTGTGCGTGGCCACCACGCACACCCAGGCGCGTTATGCCCTGCCGGAGACGATCGCGGCGTTTCGCCAGAGCTATCCCAGGGTCTCGTTACACCTCAACCAGGGCGCCCCACCCCAGATTGCCAGCTGGGCCGCGGCCGGCGACGCGGATTTCGCGATCGCCACCGAGGCACTCGAGCATTTCGACGAGCTGATCATGCTGCCCTGCTATCACTGGAACCGCTGTGTGCTCGTACCACGCGATCACCCGCTGGCCGAAAACGGCCCCTTGACCGTCGAGGCGCTGGCCCAGCATCCGATCGTGACGTATACCTTCGGCTTCACCGGGCGCTCACATCTGGACCAGGCGTTCGCAGAGCACAGCATGACGCCGGATGTGGTGCTGACCGCGGTAGATGCTGATGTGATCAAGACATACGTGCGCCTCGGCCTCGGGGTGGGCGTTGTCGCCAACATGGCCTATGACCCGGCCCACGATGACGACCTCGTACGCCTGGATGCCAGTGATCTGTTCGCGGCCAGCACGACGCATATCGGGTTTCGGCGCAACCTGTTTCTGGCCGGTTACATGCGCCGATTCATTGCGATGTTCGCCCCGCATCTCACGCCGCAGGTCATCGACCGCGCGATCGAGGGCTATCCCGGGCCACGTTTCGATGATCTCATCGCCGAGCTCTGGCCCCGGTTGCCCACGCGCTGATGGTCTGCCCGGTGACCGGGCTCAGCCCGGCGCGGCGATGACTTCCAGGCCGCCCATGTAGGGCACCAGCACGTCGGGCACGCGCACGGTGCCATCGGCCTGCTGATAGTTCTCCAGCACGGCCACCAGGGCACGCCCGGCCGCCACACCCGAGCCGTTGAGGGTATGTAACAGGCGCGGCTTGCCGGATTCCGGATCGCGGTAGCGTGCGCCCATGCGCCGGGCCTGGAAATCCCGGGTATTGCTGATCGAGGAAATCTCGCGGTACGTATTCTGGCTGGGCAGCCAGACTTCCAGATCATAGGTGCGCGCCGCCGCGAACCCGATATCCCCGCCACAGAGATCTACCACCCGATACGCCAGCCCCAGGCCGGCCAGCACCGCCTCGGCCCGCGCCACCATGGCCTCGTGGCAGGCATCGGACTCGTCCGGATGGGCGATGTTGATCAGCTCGACCTTTTCGAACTGATGCTGGCGGATCATGCCGCGTACATCGCGCCCGGCGGCCCCGGCCTCAGCCCGGAAACACGGCGTATGCGCCACGTAGCGCAGCGGCAGGCGCTCAGGTGCCACGATCTCATCGCGCACCATGTTGGTCACCGGCACCTCGGCCGTGGGAATCAGGTAATAATCGGCCGGCTCGGTCAGGCGGAACAGATCGTCGCCGAACTTGGGCAGCTGGCCCGTGCCGTAAAGCGAGTCCGCGTTGACGATGTAAGGCACGTTGAGCTCGGTATAACCGACGTCAACATGGGCATCGATCATGTAGGTGATCAGCGCCCGGTGCAGGCGCGCCACCGCGCCCGAGAGCACTGTGAACCGCGCGCCGGTGATCTTGGCCCCGGCCGCCCCGTCGAGCCCGGCCAGGTGCTCACCGATCGCCACGTGATCTTTGATTTCGAAATCCAGGTGCGGGCGATCGCCGACCTCACGCAGCACGACGTTGTCGGCCTCGTCGTGGCCTTCGGGCATCGCCGGATCCGGCAGGTTGGGCAGGCCTTCGCGAACCGCGTCCTGCTCGGCCTGCACGGCCTCGAGCTCGGCCTTGGCGGCTTCGAGTTGCTCGCCCAGCCCGGCCACCGCGGCTTTCAGCGGCTCGATGTCCTCACCGGCGGCCTTGGCCTTGCCGATCGACTTGGAACGCTGGTTACGCTCGGCCTGGAGCTCTTCAGCACGTGTCTGCAGCGTCTTGCGGCGCGTGTCGAGGTCGCGATAGGCATCGGCGTCGAAGACGAATCCGCGCCGTGCGAGCTGGCGGGCGACCGCTTCCGGATCGTTTCGAAGAACACGAGGATCGAGCATGACGGATTGGTCGAGAGAGTGATCGCGCGCATTATAGTCGGGGTCTGGCGGCCCTGCAGGGCATGTTGTCGTTCAAGCGGAGAAGCGCGCTATCAGTCCCTGGCTCTTGATCACGGTCTCGCTGACCTATGTCAGCATCCTGTTCTATATCGCCTATCAGGGCGATCGACGCGGCCGGCTCAAGCGCCGGCCCGGGCCGCGGCCGGTCGTGTATTCCCTCTCGCTGGCGGTCTACTGCACGGCCTGGGCGTTCTACGGCAACGTGGGCGCGGCGGTCACCGACGGCTGGACCTACCTGGCGATCTATCTCGGGCCGATGATTTCGCTTGTGGTACTCATGCCCGTGCTGCGCAAGATGCTGGTGATCGCCAAGCAGCAGAACACCACCTCCATTGCCGATTTCATCGGCGCCCGCTACGGCAAGTCACAAAGCCTGGCCGCGCTGGTGGCCCTCGTCGCACTCGTTGTCGTGCTGCCGTATATCGCGCTCCAGCTCGACGCGATGACGATGTCGTTCAACACCATCGTGCACGGTTTCTATAGCCGCCCCCGATCGGATATCAAACTCTCTGGCTGGACGGATACCGGCCTGCTCGTGGCCAGCGTGATGGCGGTGTTCACCATCGCCTTCGGCACGCGACACGTGAATCCGCGCGAATCACACCAGGGCATCATTCGGGCGATCGCCTTTGAATCCCTGGTCAAACTGGGCGCGTTTCTGATCGTGGGCTTGTATGTCTGTTTCGTGATGTTCGCTGGGCCGGGCGATCTCATGCAACAGGCCCGCGGCCTGCCGGTTTTCACCGATCTGTTTGACGGCGCCCTGCTCACGCCGCGCTTCCTGACGGTGCTGTTTCTGGCGATGGCCGCGGTGCTGTGTCTGCCGCGCCAGTTCCACGTCGGCGTGGTCGAGAATACCGACCCCCACGATCTGCGCACCGCTCGCTGGCTGTTCCCGTCGTATCTGGCGCTCATGGCGATATTCGTCCTGCCGCTGGCGGCAGCCGGCACGGTTCTGTTCGGCGTGGAGACGGTCGAGCCGGACCGGTTCGTGCTCGCGCTTACGCTGGCCGCCAACAACGACTGGCTCACGCTGGTGACCTATGTCGGCGGCGTGTCGGCGGCCACCAGCATGGTCATCATGGCCACGATCACGCTGGCCACCATGCTGTGTAATGAAGTGGTCGTGCCGATCGCGCTGCGCCTGCCCGGGGTTCAGTTCGGTGCCGCCCATGATTTGAGCCGGGCGCTGCTGCGCACGCGGCGCGTGCTGATCGTGGTGATTCTACTCATGGCCTGGGGCGTGTATCGGCTGTTTGCCACCGGGGGCACGCTGGCCGGTATCGGCCTGCTTAGCATGTCGGGGGTCGCGCTTTTTCTGATTCCCATGATCGGCGGCATGTATCTGCGCCGTATCACCCGGCGCGGGGCGATGACCGGGCTGATCGCGGGGTTAATCGTCTGGCTGTATACGCTGATTCTGCCCACGGTGGCCGATCAGGGCTGGCTGACCTCGGCCTGGCTGGCCGACGGGCCGTTCAATATCGTGTGGCTGGCCCCGCATGCGCTGTTCGACACGCATTTCGAGGATGCACTGACCCACGGCGTGTTCTGGACGTTGATGGTTCAGCTGTTGGTCACCGTCGGTGTGTCGATGAATACGTCGGTGACGTTGATCGAGCGCGCACAGGCCGTGGCCTTCGTGAATCTGGGTCTGCGGCGGACCGAGCGCTCCGGCGAGGAGATCCGGCCACCGGCTATTCGGGTGGGTGAGCTGGAGGTGCTGCTACAACGCTTTCTGGGCCCGCAGTCGGCGCGGGCTGCGCTCAACGAATATGCCGGGCATCACGATCGTCAACTGCTGACCAACCAGATCGTCGATGCCTCGTTGCTGCAGTTTGCCGAACAGCGCCTGGCCGGCGTCGTGGGGAGTGCCTCGGCCCGGCTGATGCTGGCCTCGGGCCTGCGCCAGCGCGATCTGGCACTCGATGACATGGTGCGCCTGCTGGATCGCACGGCCGATGCCGTGCAGTTCAACCGTAACGTGCTGCAGGCCGCGCTCGAGAATATCGATCAGGGTATTTCGGTGGTCGATCAGGATCTGCGGCTGGTCGCCTGGAACACCCGGTATCTGGAATTGTTCGAATACCCGCCCGGTCTGGTGCGCACCGGGCGCCATATCGCGGATCTGATCCGTTTCAATGCGATGCGCGGTGAATGCGGGCCGGGCGGCGTAGAAGAGCATGTCCGCAAGCGTCTCGAGCACTTGCGTGAAGCCAAGCCGCACCAGTTCGAGCGGCACCGGCGCAATAACACGGTCGTGCAGATGACCGGCAACCCCATGCCCGGCGGCGGGTTCGTGACCACGTTCAACGACATCACCGAGTTCAAGCGCAACGAGGCGGCCCTCACGCGCATGAACGAAGAACTCGAGGCGCGTGTATCCGCCCGCACCGAAGAACTCTCGCGTGCCAATGCCGGCCTGCGGCGCGAGAACGAGCAGCGCGCGATCGCCCAGCGTGCCGCGCTCGACGCCCGGCGCGACGCCGAACGTGCCAATCTGTCGAAGACCCGGTTTCTGGCAGCGGCCAGTCACGATCTGTTGCAGCCATTGAACGCGGCCCGCCTGTTTGCGGCCGGCGCCGAGCACGGCAGTGCCGACACCCAGGGGGCGGCGCTGCGCCAGATCCAGTCCTCGCTGGAGGCCGCCCAGACGCTGCTGGAACCACTGCTGGATATTTCCAAAATCGATGCCGGCGCGTGGGACGTCAAGACGCAATCCTTTCCGCTATCGCGCATATTGACGCCGCTGACCGGCGAGTTCGAGGTGCTCGCACGCAATGCCGGGTTGACGCTGCATGCCGTGCCCACGCGGTGCTGGGTACGCAGTGACCCCAATCTGCTGCGGCGTATTCTGCAGAATTTCTTGTCTAACGCCGTGCGATATACCGAACGGGGCCGTGTGCTCATCGGTGTTCGACACCGCGCCTCCCAGGTGCGCATCGAAATCTGGGATACCGGGCCGGGTATCGAGTCCGATCAGCTGGCCTCGATCTTCGAGGAGTTCCAGCGTGGCAAATCCAGCCACGGCGCCGCCGAGCGCGGGCTGGGGCTGGGCTTGTCGCTGGCCGATCGCATGTCACGCCTGCTCGGGCATCGGATACAGGTCGACTCTGCTCCCGGCAAGGGCACGGTGTTTCGGCTGTACGTCGAGCGCGTGGCCCCGGAAAGCGATGCCCGCACGGCTGCCTCGCCGGCCACACTCGATCGCCCCCAGGTGAGAAACGCGCTGTGCGTGGACGACGATGCCGCATCCCTGGACGCACTGGTCGGTCTGCTGGAGCGCTGGGAGATCGATTGCATGACCGCCCCGCCCGAAGATGCCGGCGCGATCATGGCCGACGAGACGTTCGATGTCGCGATATTCGATCATGATCTCGGCGAAAACACCGATAACGGCCTGGAACAGATCGCGGGCCTGGTCGATCGCTGCCCCGACACCCGGTTTCTGTTGGTTACCGCCAATCGCGATCAGGCCATCGTCAAGCGTGCCGAGGCCCTGGGCACCGGCATCATTTACAAACCGATCGGCCCGGCCAAACTACGGGCGGCGATCACCGGCCCGCGGGTCGGCGGCGAGATCGAGATCTACTGACCGATGCCTGGTGGCGCCGGGTGGCTCACGACCCGTTGTTGCTGTTGAGCTCTCGACGGGCATAACTCTGCCAGTCGATTTCCAGGCTGCGGGCAGCGATCACGGCCTGCGTGCGGGTATGCACATCGAGCTTTCGCAGAATCGCGGTGATATGGGCCTTGACCGTGGCCTCGGAGATATCCAGATCGATGGCGATCTGCTTGTTGAGCAGGCCATCGGTCAGCATCATCAAAACCCGCTGCTGCTGCGGCGTGAGCGTGGCCAGGCGTTCAGTGAAATCATCCTTGGCCGCCTCGGCGTCTTGGGTGCCGGCCGGCACCCAGGTGCCGCCTGCCAACACCGTCTCGATCGCCTCGGCCATGACTTCCAGCGATGCCGATTTCGGAATGAAGCCGGCCGCGCCGTGCTCGATCGAAGCCTGGGCGACGCTGGCATCTTCATGGGCGGATACCACGATGACCGGCAGGCTGGCCGCGACACTGCGTGCGTGCACAAGCGAGGAATAGCCGCGCGCGCCCGGCATGTTGAGATCCAGCAATAACAGATCGGCCTGGCTGGCCGATGCGGCCAGCCACTTGTTGAGTTCCTCCACGCTGCCCACGGTGACAAGCTCTGGGGCGCCGAGCGCCTGTGTCACCGCCTGCGAAAGAGCCGTTCGAAACAGCGGATGATCGTCTGCTATGACGACCTTGCGTTGGCTTGTCGTCTTCGAACTGGCTGCCATAAGGACCCGCCTTCGCGAATGTTGGGATGATCGATCGGATATGCGACGTCCCGAGTATAGACCTTTTGCTCATTCCCAAGCCATGTGGCTTTTCTCATTGTGCACAAGACAACCGTTAATCGGATTGTCGCCGGTAGATGACGCTTTCGCGCAGATATACCGTTATGATCGTTGTATCCGACAACAGATCGATTGCCGGACTTCGGGGATTATCGTGACAGGGAGAAACACCATGATCAGCACGCCACGCCGGACGTGGATACTTGCCGTGGCCGGGGTTATCGCCTCGGTCAACGTCGCACACGCCGCAACGACCGACGAACTCGAAGCCCGCCTGGATCGCATGGAGCAGATGCTCCAGCAGACACGCAGCGAGCTTCAGGAACAAAAACAGGCCACCGCGAACGCACAGCGCGAAGCCGCAGCCGCGCGTCGTACCGCCCAGGCCACGCAAACCAGCAATCGCAAACAGGTCGTGTCGTCGGCCGAACCCGACGCCAAGATGCCGGCCAAGACATCGCCCAAGACGCCTGCCGATGAACCCATCGGCACGTTTCATATCGGTGAGAACACCACGGCGAAAATCGGCGGCTATATCAAGGCCGATACCAACTACTCGCATTACGAAAACGGCGACGTGGGTAAGCGTAACGAACTGTTCTATACCGTTGGTGGTATTCCAGTCGGCCCGGACAGCGACAAGAGCACCGACAGCACCCAGTTCACCGCGCAGCAGACACGCCTGCATCTGACCACATTGACCAAGCTCGGCGGGCACAAGATCAAGGGCTATATCGAAACCGATTTCTACGGCGATCAAGCCGAAGGCCAGGATCGCGTGGTCAACGACTACTCGCCGCGTCTGCGTCATGCCTATATCGAGCTGGACGATACATGGCTGTTCGGCCAGACATGGACGAACTTCATGGATATGAAGGCCTACCCGGAAACGCTGGATTTCATCGGCCCGACCGAAGGCCAGGTCTTCGTACGTCAGGCACAAATTCGCTACACGAAAGGCGGCTTCTCGGCAGCGCTCGAAAATCCGGAGACCACGTTCGAATTCGATTCGTTGCCGGATGAGCGGGTCACCCAGCCCACCAATAGCGATCATTACCCCGAACTCACCCTGGATTACACCGATACCGGCGATTACGGTCATTTCTCGGTCGGTGCCCTGGCCAAGACCGTGAGCAGTGATGGCGACTTCGACGTCGACGGCCTGCGCAACACCAACGACAAGGCCTTTGGTTACGGCCTGCGCCTATCCGGCAGCTTCAACCTTACCGAACAGGGCGACGCTTTCCTCTACCAGGGCTACTACGGCGACGGTATCGGGCGATACGTGGCGATCGGTGCCGTGCCCGCCGGTTATATCAACGACTCCGGCAACGTCGAAACCATCCGGGCCTACGGCGGCTACCTGGATTATCGCCATTACTGGTCCAAAACCTGGCGCTCGAACCTGGTTCTCGGCGGCATGGGCGTCGACAATCCGCGAGAGCTTCGTAATTCGTTGATCACCAAGCAGGCGGCCAGCGTGCATGCCAACCTGCTTTGGAACCCGGTGGATCCGCTCACCCTCGGCGGCGAGTATCTCTACGCCCAGCGCGAAGTCGAGAACGGCTTCGACGGTAACTTCAACCGCGTTCAGTTTTCGGCCAAGTACGATTTCTAGACCCCGGCTGAAACGGCATACGGCCCGCAGGCTTGCCTGCGGGCTTTTTCATGCACGACCGTTTTGCACATTGGCTGCACAACACCTAGCGTGAGCATATTAATCACCTGGAGGGCCGACATGGCCGCCACGCATCTCGTTTTTGATGTCAACGAAACACTGCTTGATCTCTCCCCGCTCGATGACGTATTCGCCGATCTGTTCGGTGACGCTGCAATGCGCGGCGTCTGGTTCCAGCGTCTTCTACACTGGTCTACGGTCACCACGCTAACCGGCGAATTCATGGATTTCGGCGTGCTCGCAGGTCATTGCCTGGATCAACTGGCCGATATGCATGATGTATCGCTGGCCGACGATCAGCGCGCGCGGGTCTTCAGCACCATTGGCACTCTGTCGCCGCACGCGGATGTCGTCGCCGCGCTGGAAACACTCAAGTCCGCCGGTTTTTCGCTCACCGCGCTGACCAACTCGGCGCAGAAGACGGTAGACGCCCAATTCGCCAATGCCGGGCTGACACGCCTGTTCGATCACGTGCTCTCGGTTGATACCGCACGTTGCTACAAGCCACACCCGGATGCCTACGATGTTGCAGTGGATGCCCTTGGCGTGACCCCTGATCAATTACGCCTCGTTGCCGCCCACGACTGGGACGTTACCGGTGCCATGCGGGCCGGCCTGAAGGCCGCGTTTGTCGCACGTGGCAAGGCAACGCTTAGCCCGGCCGGCGAGCGCCCGGATGTTGTGGGCGAAGATCTAGCCGATGTCGCACAGCAGATCATCGCGGTCGACGGCGCTTAGGCTTTGGAATCAGACGGATTCGCGGCCTGCTCGTCGAGCTCGCGTAGTCGCGCGAGCTTGTCGCCAATCTTGATTTCCAGGCCGCGAGGCAGCGGCTCGTAGTAGCGCGTGCCCACCAGCGCGTCTGGCAGATAGGTCTCACCGGCGACGTAGCCCTCGGCCTGGCCATGTGCCGAGCGATATCCTTCGCCGTGGCCGAGTTCTTTCATCAGGCCCGTCGGGGCGTTGCGGATATGCATGGGCACATCGAGTGTGCCTTTATTCCTGGCATCCGCCCAGGCAGCGTTGAAGGCGGCGTAGACGGCGTTGGATTTCGGCGCACAGGCCAGATAGACCGCAGCTTGGGCCAGCGCCAGCTCGCCCTCGGGGCTGCCCAGACGCTCGTACGATTCCCAGGCATCTAGCGCGATACGCAGCGCCCGCGGGTCGGCGTTGCCGATATCCTCGCTGGCCATCCGGGTCAAGCGGCGCGCGACATAGCGTGGGTCACAGCCAGCTTCGAGCATGCGCGATAGCCAATACAGCATGGCATCAGGATCACTGCCGCGCATGCTCTTGTGCATGGCCGACATCTGGTCATAGAAATAATCCCCGCCCTTGTCGAAGCGGCGCACGCCCTCGCGCAGCACCTCATCGAGCTCGTCCTGGGTGATCGTTTTATCATCCCGGCCGGCCGCGATATCCCCGGCAAGCTCAAGCAGGTTCAGAGCCCGGCGCGCATCTCCGTCGGCGCGTACGGCAAGCTGCTCGCGCAGTGCGTCATCCATAACGAGATCATGGCTAGCCAAGCCACGCTCGGGGTCGCTTAACGCGCGGTCGATAAGCTCACGAATCACGCCTGCGTCGAGGCTGCGCAACACATAGGTCCGTGTGCGTGAGAGCAGCGCGTTATTGACCTCGAACGACGGGTTCTCGGTCGTCGCCCCCACAAGCGTGACAGTGCCATCCTCGACGTAAGGCAGCAGCCCGTCCTGTTGTGCCTTGTTGAAACGATGCACTTCGTCAACGAACAGCAAAGTGGCCGTACCGTCGGCGCTGTGTGCCTGGCGTGCGTCAGCCACGGCGGCGCGGATGTCTTTTACCCCCGCCATGACGGCCGAGATCTGAACAAAGCGCATATCCACGCGGGCTGCCAATAGACGCGCCAACGTGGTCTTGCCGGTGCCCGGCGGCCCCCAGAGAATCATCGAATGGATCCGGCCGGCCGCAAGCGCGCGGGCCAGCGGCTTGTCCGCGGCCAGTATATGCGTCTGCCCGGCGTACTCATCCAGGGAGGCCGGGCGCATGCGATCGGCCAACGGCCGGTTATCAGGCCTTTTATCCGGCATGGGCGCGTCTAACTCAATGGGCTTTTGATGCGACAAAACGATCCAGTCCGTAGAGCCAGTTCATGGCACCCAGGCGCGCTGCCCCGATACCAATTACGAGCCCCGCACAATCAGCACACCAATCCAGAATATCGCCATCGCGATATCCGGTCGCAGCCTGCAACAGCTCTGTTGCCGCAGCAAAGACAGCCAACCACAGCCCCACACGAAGCAGCCGGCGGGGAAACACAGCCGCAAACCAGGCCCCCATCACGATGAATGATCCCGCGTGTTCAACCTTGTCGAAATACGGAATGCCCGGCTCGCTCGGCGGGCTTGGCATCAGACAGGCATAGAGAAAAAACGCACAGAGACCGGCCCCGACCAGACACCACAGCACGAAATAGTGCAGGCGCTCGGCGCTGATCGCACCACTCATCGCAGGCTAGGCGCGGCTTCGCCCCGGCCGTCCACGACCTCGACCTCATCGGGGATATCGAGCTTGAAGCGCTCGGCCTTGATTGTCGGATTTACCTCGATATTGCCGAAGTTGATACTCGTGGTCTGGCCCAGATTGTCATGCAGCTGCATCAGGCTCGGCACATCGTTCTTGAGACCCAGATCGACCGTCTTGAAATCCGTATCGTCAGCGTTGGGTTTCAGGTGCACCCAGTCCAGCCCGTCGTGATGGCCGCCGTCGGTGATCTGAAACGCCTCCGACAAGGCTTCGCCGCCGGTCAGCAACAAGGCCGGCGTAGCGTTGAGCGTTGCCCCCACGTCGCGGATGGTGACTTGGGCGAGATCCACATCGTAGAACTTGAAGGTCTCGCCGTCGCTGACGATGATCTGCTCGAACGGCTGGGTATAGGCCCAGCGGAAACGGTCCGGCCGCGACAGCAGAAACGTGCCGCTGGCCTGCTGGACGATGTTGCCCTCGTCGTCACGCTGAACCTGCTGAAAATCAGCCGACAGCGTGGTCACCTCGTTATAGAAATCAGCCAGAGCCGATGAACCCGTCGCCGACGAGCCGGTCGCCGCTGTGGCCGTACCGGTAAAACAGGCCGCAACCAGTGCGACGACACACAAAAGATATCGCATCAAATGCCTCGTAAAGAAAAGGATCGCGGGGTTCCGCGCACGGTCAGAGCCTCGACCATGCGGCGTGAATCGCATCTGAACTCAGTCATCCGGCGGCGGCGGTGCCAGGACTTCTCGCCCGCCGTTGCCCTCGGCCGGGCCCACGACGCCGGCATTTTCCATTTGCTCGATCAGCCGTGCAGAGCGGTTATAGCCCACGCGCAGACGACGCTGTACGTATGAGATAGAGGCCTTGCGCGACTTGAGCACGATGGCCACCGCCTGGTCATATAGCGGATCAGCCTCCACGTCCTCGTCATCGCCCTCGCCGCCTTCGGCCTCACTGCCGCCGTCGAGAATCTCCTCGATATAGTCCGGCGTGCCGGTCTGCTTGATGTACTCAACCACCTTATGAACTTCGTGGTCGTCAACGAATGCGCCGTGCACACGGTTGGAGAACCCGGTACCCGGTGGCAGGTAGAGCATATCGCCGTGGCCCAGCAGGCTTTCGGCCCCCTGCTGATCCAGAATCGTGCGCGAGTCGATCTTGGAGGCCACTTGAAAGGCGATCCGCGTGGGAATATTGGCCTTGATCAGACCGGTGATCACGTCAACGGACGGCCGCTGTGTGGCCAGAATCATGTGCAGCCCGGCGGCGCGTGCCTTCTGCGCGATACGCGCAATCAGTTCTTCGACCTTCTTGCCCACCACCATCATCATATCGGCCAGCTCATCGACCACGATGACGATCGCCGGCAGGGGCTCGAGCGTGGGCAGCTCCTCGCCGGCCGCCGCTGCCTCGTTGGACTGCGCGTTCTTGGCAATCGGGTCCTCGATCGGCTGACCGGCCTCGATCGCCTTGGCCACTTTCGTGTTGAAACCGGCCATGTTGCGCACGCCGAGAGCGGCCATCAGCTTGTAGCGGCGCTCCATCTCACCCACACACCAACGAAGCGCATTGGCGGCATCCTTCATGTCGGTAACGACAGGCGCCAACAGATGTGGAATGCCTTCATAGACCGACAGCTCGAGCATCTTCGGGTCGATCATGATCAGGCGCACCTGCTCTGCCGTGGCCTTGTGCAGAATCGACAGAATCATGGCGTTCACGGCCACGGACTTGCCCGAGCCGGTCGTGCCCGCCACCAGCAGATGCGGCATCTTCGACAGATCAGCCGTTACCGCCGCCCCGCCGATATCCTTGCCGAGTGCCATGGTCAGCGGTGACTGTGCATCGGCATAAATCGGCGCTTCAAAGATCTCACGCAGCGCGACGATCTCGCGATCGGCATTCGGAATTTCCAGGCCCACCACCGACTTGCCGGGAATCACCTCGACCACGCGCACGCTCGTCGTGGACATGGCCCGCGCCAGATCCTTGGCCAGGTTCGAAATCTGGTTGACCTTCACGCCCGGTGCCGGGTCGATCTCGAAGCGTGTAACCACCGGCCCGGGTTTGACGGCCACGACCTTGGCCTGAACATTGAAATCCGCCAGATGCTGCTCGAGCGCCTCCGACATATGCTGCAGGACCGCGTCGTCCTGATCGTTCTTGGGCGCGCGTGCCGGATCCAACAGCTCGATCGGCGGAATCGGGCTGTCGCGTTCCGGGTCGAACGTCGGCACATCAACGGCCTCAGTCGTATCCGGCACGCTTGGGAGCGGCGCGGGTCGCGGCTTCTTCTTATTCTTCTTTTTCACCTCGGGCGCGCTCGGCGCGGGTGCGACCGGTACAGCAACGGATTCTTCCTGAGCCGGCGCAGCGCGTTTTTCCGGCGCCCCGGCCGGGGCTGGCCTAGGCTTGGGTGCGGCTGTCTTTTCAGCCGCCCGCTGCTGTCTGGCCTGCTGTCGCGCGGCGCGGGCCTCCACACGCCGCTCGGCACGTGTGGCTTGCCAGGCCGTGAGCCGATCCTTGCCATTGCGCATGGCCTGCCAGGTGCCGCCCAACGCCCATTGGCCCAGACGCTCGGCAACCGATAGCCAGGAAAACCCAAGCCCCATCGACAAGGCAATCATCAAGACCGTGATCAGAAGCCACGCCGCCCCGAGAATATTGATCAATGCCGCAACCGGCCTGGCCGATGAGGCACCGACGATACCGCCGCCGCCTTGTGGCAACGGACTGATACGTGCACTGCCGAACAATAACCAGGCCAATCCACACGCCGCGATGAAGCCGACCAGCAGACACACGCCACGCAAACCACGTGAAAGCACTTCTTCTTGGTTCGTGTCTCGATCGGCATAGATCAACCAGCCGATATAAAGCACGACAAGCGGGAACACGAAGCCAAGGTAACCAAACAGGCTCAACAACACATCGGCAAACCAGGCCCCGGGTTTGCCCAGCAGATTCTGAATCGCCGTGCCGTTGCCCAGGCCGGACCAACCCGGATCCGATGGGCTGTAAGACACCAGAGAGGCCAACAAGAACAAGGCGATGGCAACCGCGATAAACAGGCCGGCTTCACGCACGAGCCGCCCCACGCGCTGGCTGTAAGCACTGGGCGGCGCGGTATCATTGGCACCGCGCCGCGCGGACTTGGGCCCGGCTTTTTCTGCCTTGGCCGATCGCGTGCTGTGCTTGGTGCCGGCGCCCGACGATCTGGATGCTGCTGCCTTGGCCATGTCCGCCCCATGGTCAGCCTGCCGGCGAGATACCGGTGGCTTTCGTTGTACGTTCGTTCAACAGTCTAACCGCTACGGCCCGCCGATGTATGAAACACCTTGTAAATCCGTAAGATGGCATAACAAGCTCAAGCATCGCCTGCACCCAGCGGCGCACGCCTGACGTATCGACTACAAAACATGCAGCCCCGCCTGCGCGGTCAAATGCTTGAAAAATCGCCGTCGGCGCCAATATCGGAGCGTCGAGCCGATTGTTGCGAGGATAATATGTCGACCCGTCATTTTCTGCTGACCGACGACGGAGCGATCGAGGAATTCAGCGAAGAAGAAGCCTCCGCCGTCGCCGAAGGCAAACAGGATCTGCCGCGCTATGCCGATCAGCAGCTGCGCTACGTCCAGGTCGCGTTTGATGACCAGACCAACGAAAACGGCGAGATTCAAGTCAAAACCATCGGCGCTATCGTGTCTTTCGATGATGCCGGGCATTTGACCGAAGCCGGGCGTGCCCACAACGCCCAGGACGAGCTCAACGAATTCGAGCACGACGCCTGCGTTCAGTTCGCCCTACGTGACACACTGCCCAACAGCTATGCCACGCACTGATCCCGGCGATCGGTAATTTCATACGCACGGACACGATGCCCAACTTCCGACAGATCGAATCGATACTCGATATCGACAGGCAAGCATGGGATGCGCTCGTCGGCACCGAGCAGCCGTTCGCGCGCCATGGCTTTCTGGCTGCCCTCGAAGCCAGTGGCAGCGTTTCTGCCGATCAGGGATGGCAGCCGGCACATGGTCTCTTGGAGGCCGACGACGGCAGCCTCATTGGCGCTGCGCCGATGTACGTCAAGGATCATTCATTCGGCGAGTTCGTTTTCGATTTCGCCTGGGCAAACGCTTATCGCCAGGTCGGCCTGTCTTATTATCCCAAGCTGATCAATGCGATACCGTTTTCGCCGGTAGCCGGCCCTCGCCTGCTCGCCGACTCTGAGACCACACGCAAGCTCTTGGCCGATGTCCTCGTTGAATTGCCTGAGCGTATGGGCGTGTCGTCCCTGCACAGCCTGTTCGACGACGACACCAGTGCAGCCGCGCTCATGGGTGCCGGCGCCCATGCGCGTCGCGGCTGCCAGTATCGCTGGTTCAACCGCGGCTATCGCAACTTCGACGATTTCCTGTCTTACCTGTCCTCCAAACGCCGCAAGGAAATCAACCGCGAGCGGCGCCGTATGCGTGAGGCCGGGGTGCGCGTAGAGGTGCTGGGGCCCGACGATATCGACGATACGCTCTGGGATATTCTGTATGCGTTCTATGGCCGAACGTATGCCATCCGGGGCCAGGACCCGTACCTGACCCGTGCTTTCTTCTCTGAACTCACCCAGCGCATGCCCGAGCATGTTCGTTTCTTCGTTGCCTATCACCACGATGAGCCGGTGGGCATGGCCTTCATGCTGCTTGGCGGCGATACGCTTTACGGTCGGCATTGGGGCTGTGCGACGGATTATCACAGCCTGCATTTTGAAACCTGTTACTACGCCGGTATCGACTACTGCATCGAGCACGGCCTGGCCTGCTTCGACGCCGGCGCCCAGGGCGAGCATAAGATCAGGCGTGGCTTCGAACCGATACCCACCTGGTCGAGCCACGTCATCGCGGATCCGCGGCTCGAAAGCGCTATCGCCGATTTCGTCGAGCGCGAAGCCGACATGATGGTCGACTTCGAGGCCGAACAGCGCGCACGCGCCAGTTTTGACGCTTTACCGAGCAACATCTCTTGAACGGTCCGCGGCTCTATTGGCTGGACCCGAACGTGCCCGACGGCGCGTTTCCCGACCCCGCCCTGGCGCTGGATGAGCCCAACGGCCTGCTTGCCGTCGGGGGCGATCTCTCCGCGACGCGCCTGATCAACGCCTACGACATCGGTGTCTTCCCCTGGTACAACCCGGACGAAACCATCCTCTGGTGGAGCCCGGATCCTCGTACCGTGTTCCACGTGAATGACGTGCATGTCTCACGTCGTCTGCGACGCACGATCAACAAGGGCGACTACGCCGTCACACTCGATCTGGCGTTCGAGCAGGTCATAAGAACCTGTGCCGCGCTGCGAGAGGACGCCGAGGGAACATGGCTGGGCCCGGAAATGCGTGCGGCGTATACCGAGCTGCATCATCAGGGCCACGCACACGCGATCGAGGTGTGGAAAGACAAGGAACTCGTCGGCGGCCTTTACGGCGTCGCCCGGGGCAACGTGTTCTTCGGCGAAAGCATGTTCAGCACCGTGCCCGACGCCAGCAAAATCGCGCTGGTATGGCTGGCCCGGCAACTTGCCGCCTGGGGCTATGAGCTTCTCGACGGACAGGTCGGCTCGCCTCACCTGTATCGGATGGGCGCAATCGATATGCCGCGAGCCGAATTTCTGGCGACCGTCAGACGAGGCCAAACGTCCCGTGATTCCAAGGGTTACTGGGCATTCGATATCGATGCGCCCCAACACGCCCGGCACATCGCCGACCCGTTAAACTGACCAAGAACCCGGCGTACAGCACCACACGAATTGATCCGCTGACACGTTTGGGCGCAAAAACATTGAACAAGACACCCCCCGTCACGGATAATCACGCGCGACACGCGCCCTGCACCACGCAATCAAGAGCGAATTAATGGCGAAAGAAGACCACATCGAAATGGAAGGCACCGTCGTCGAGACGCTTCCCAACACCACCTTCCGAGTCAAACTCGAAAACGGCCACATCGTGACCGCTCACATCAGCGGCAAGATGCGCAAGCACTACATCCGCATCCTGCGCGGCGACTCCGTTACCGTCCAGATCACCCCGTACGACCTGACGAAAGGCCGCATCACGTATCGCGGGCGATAAACCGCTGTCGACAAACAGATCGGTCGAATCCGCACTTGACGTTAGCCGCCAGTAAAGCTTTGATTGTGGCACCGGCCAACCGGTAGCCGGCTTCAATTGTTGAACAGGCGCCAACGCGCCTAGCATTCACGGGGGACAATCGAATGCAAAATCAAAAAGGCTTCACGCTCATTGAACTGATGATCGTGGTGGCGATTATCGGGATTCTGGCGGCGGTGGCTATTCCGCAGTATCAGAATTATACGACGCGAGCCAAGGTATCTGAGGTGGTACTAGCCGCATCCAGTTGTAAGACCGCAGTAAGTGAAGCGTATCAGGTTGCTAATTCCGATACAGATTTACCTAATGCCGGCAATTATGGTTGCGAGCGAGGCTCGGCGGCCGCTGATGGGAATGACGCAACTCAAGCCTCGCAGTATGTGGCTACTATCGAAACTGTCGATGCACCGCAAAAGGGAACGATTCAGGTTACCACTAAAGACCTTTTTTCCTCGTCCAAAGTCTTAACGCTCGTTCCAACTGTAACGGCTGATAGCACAGTAATCACTGGGTGGGTTTGCGGCGATACAACAAAGGGAACCACCATAGATCCGAAATTCCTTCCAGCGTCTTGCCGCGGGTCTTCTTAGTCAAACGACGTGCGCGAACGTAAAACGAACGGGGTCAGGTCTTGCATTTTGCAGACCTGACCTTTTTGGTTTAATTGCTTGCCTACGCCGGATATGGCTGCGCGAACGGTCAGCAATGACCCGGTACCGAAGCTCAATCATCTTGCAAACGGATCACGAATGCACGTACTCGTCACCGGCGGCGCCGGCTATATCGGCTCTCATGCCGTTGTCGCACTCTTACAGACCGGTCACGCCGTAACAGTCATCGACAACTTGTCGAACGGCGCCAATACAGCCCTTGTACGCGCAGGCCAGCTTGCCGGCGCAACACCGGTTTTCTACGAAGGCGATATCCGTGACCGCCCTCTGCTTGACGAGATATTCGCCCAAAATTCGATAAATGCCGTTATGCATTTTGCCGGCGTCAAAGCCGTGGGCGAAAGCGTCGAAGATCCGCTTAAGTACTTCGACAACAACGTAACCGGCAGCATAATCCTCTTACAGGCCATGATCGCCGCTGGCATCAATAAAATCATCTTCAGCTCATCGGCGACTGTATACGGTGATCAACACCCTATGCCGCTCGATGAATCTTTGCCGACCGGCGAACCGGCCAATCCCTACGGTCGCTCTAAACTCATGGTGGAACAGGCGCTGACCGATGTAGCAGCTGCCAATCCCGAGCTGGCCGTCGGTGTTTTGCGCTATTTCAACCCCGTCGGCGCTCATGAAAGCGGCCAGATTGGTGAGGCGCCCCAGGGGTGGCCCAATAATCTCGTGCCGTTCGTCTCCCAGGTGGCCATCGGCCAGCGCGAATCCTTGGCCGTGTTCGGCAACGACTACCCCACACCGGACGGCACCGGCGTGCGCGACTATATCCATGTGCTGGATCTCGTCGACGGCCACCTAGCCGCCCTGGAAGCGCTTAGCGCCCGCCCCGGCTTCAACGTATGGAACCTCGGCACCGGCCGAGGCCACTCCGTGCTGGAAATCGTCGAGGCATTCGAGGCCGTCAGCGCGCGCCCGGTGCCCTATTACATCGCCCCGCGCCGCAGCGGCGATGCCGCCGAATGCTGGGCCGACTGCAGCAAGGCCGCAGATGAATTGGGCTGGCGTGCCCAGCGCACGCTACAAACCATGCTGACCGATACCTGGCGCTGGCAAGAACAAAATCCTAGAGGCTATCGTTAAAAGCGTATTTCACACTTGCAAATGCATCCGCGCCGTAGGCCCGGCTAGTGCCGCTTAATTGTGTAAACCCAACAGGTTATTCACGCCCAAGCCGAGTCGGCCGATTGGTGTGTTGTAGTCGAAACTGACATGCGGCCGGTCCCAATTATAGTGATGCAGCCAGTGCGGCAGATGCGCCGCGCGCTGATCGGCATGTTTGTAGCATCGCGCGTAGGCCTATTCGTGTAGCCCTGTCTGTGTCGTACGCTCGGCCTTTCCGTTGGCCAGGGGGCAGTATGCCTACTTGCGGCGATGGCGGATGCCCAGTCGCCGGCAAGCCTTGGCGAAGACGCCCGATTTGCAACAGCGCCCGTTGTCATTGAGTACGCCCATCATGTGTGCGCCCAGGCGGGCGTGAAAGCGCACCAACAGTGATCAGCGCACCAGACACTGGCGCCGGTTCCAGCGGGCGCCGCGAAACGCCCCTGCCCGGCGGCTATCGATCGCCCGATGGCCGGCCTGTCGAAGCCGCCGAGTTTTTTGATGTCCAAATGCAGCAGATTCCCCGGCGCGTCGTGCTCGTAAGGCCGAATCGACGGCACCGGGTCGAGTGCGCTCGGTCGATTCAACCCAAGCGCACTGAAGCACGCGAAACGCCGTACTGACCGGCACCACGCCCACCCCGGCGCTGACTGAAGTGGACCCTATTGACCGGACAGGCCTCAGCGATTTTTAAGTGGCAAGCTGCGGATGTCATGCGGCTTGAGCAAGCCGCGTCAAGTTGAAGTACACCTGATCGGGCGTCTGGCGATCAAGCCCCTGATGTCGCCGTCGGTTGTTGTAGAACGCAAAGTACCTACTGAGCCCGCTTCTTGCCTGTGAGCTATGCTCAATCGTGGTGTATAGGCGAGATTGAAACAGGTGGCGTATCCGGCTGGAATGGAAGTACCACCCCCCATCCAGCCATGAGGGATACGCCATGGAATACGATACGCATGAGCCCGAACCAAGACCAGCAACCGGCGTCGATGACCCGCTTACCGACCTGCTGCGCCGCGGCGCACGCGACTTGCTGAAACAAGCGGTGGAAGCCGAGCTACAAACCTTTCTGGACGACACCGCCGATCGTCGATTGCCCGACGGCCGTCAGGCCGTGGTACGCAACGGCCATCAGCCCGAGCGCACGCTCCAGACCGGCATCGACGACGTCCCGGTGCGCCTGCCCAAGACCCGCGATCGCTCCGGCGCCGGCCTGCGTTTTCACTCAGGCCTGCTACCACCGTACTTGCGGCGCACCCGTCCGATCGAAGAGCTGTTGCCGTGGCTCTATCTCAAGGGGATCTCCACCGGTGATGAGATATAGTCAAACGTGGTGTATGCGGAGTTGATCAAGCGGCGCTCCGGCGGTCGTTGTTCTGCGGGCTTTGGTCGATGCCGTCGATGAATGTGATGCCTTGCTCGAGTTTCTCGAGCCATTGATAACCGCGTAGCCGGCGCCAGCGCTTGGCCGCGCTCTGACCGAGCTTGAACGTCAGGCCCAGGATCGTGTCGCGGCTGACACAGCCTCTCGTCTTGGCCGTGCGCAGGCGCACCGTGGCAAACGTCGATTCGATCGGGTTGGTGGTGCGGATCGATTGCCAGTGCGCGCCCGAGAAGTCGTAGAACGTCAGCAGTTCGGCGCGATCCTTGGTCAGACAGTCGGTCGCCTTCGGGTATTTGTCTTCGTAGGCCGTAACGAAGGCGTCAAAGGCGCTCTCCGCATCGGCGCGGGTCTCGGCCATCCAGACGGCCTGAAGCGCTGATTTGGCCTTGGGCTGCGCTTTCTTCGGCAGTTTGTTGAGCACGTTGGCGGTCTTGTGCACCCAGCAGCGCTAGTGGCGTGTGGACGGATACACGTGGGACACCGCGTTCCAGAAACCGAGTGCCCCGTCGCCGATCGCCAGCTGCGGTACGTGGGGTAATCCCCCCATTTTTAACGCGAGCTAAAAGTGGAGTTAAGCGGCCATATCCAATTTCTGCTTGGGCGTAATGCCGCCGAGTGCCATGTTCGGGCGTTCGTTATTGTAAGTCCAGAGCCACTTGGTAGCCGCATCCTGAACTTCGGGGATCGACTCGAATAGGTATTGACTGAGCCAATCGGTTCGCACGGTTCGGTTGTAGCGCTCGACGTACGCGTTTTGCTGCGGCTTGCCGGGCTGGATGTATTGCAGCGTGATGCCGTTTTCTTCGGCCCAAACTGTTAGCGGCCCACTGATGTATTCGGGGCCGTTGTCACACCGGATTGACTTCGGTTTGCCACGCCATTCCATAATTTGTTCCAGGCTTCGGATGACGCGGGCTGAGGGCAGCGATAGATCGACTTCGATCCCCAGACCCTCGCGGTTGTAGTCGTCGATGACGTTGAACAACCGAAAGCCGCGGCCGTCACCGAGCTGGTCGTGCATGAAATCCATCGACCAGCTGTCGTTGATGGCTTCGGGCTCCGCCAGTTTCCCCGGCGCGTCTCGTCGTAAGCGCTTGCGCGGCTTGATCCGCAGGTTCAACTCAAGCTCCCGGTAGATCCGATACACCCGCTGATGATTCCAACGAAACCCTTTGACGTTGCGCAGATACAAAAAGCACAGGCCAAAGCCCCAGCGGCGATGGGTCTCAGTCAGACGTATCAGCCAGTCCGCGATCTCGGCGTTCTCATCCGATAACCGTGGCTGATAGCGATAACACGTCGCACTGATCGAGAACGCGACACAGGCCAAACGGATACTCAAGCCGCGCTCGGCCACACTACGCCGGGCCATCTCGCGGCGGCGAGATGGCCTTACCACTTTTTTGTGAGCGCCTCCTGGACCACTTCCGCCTTGAGACGTTCTTCGGCGTACATCTTCTTGAGCCGTCGATTTTCATCCTCAAGCTCTTTCATGCGGGCCATGAGCGAGGCGTCCATGC
>NZ_AYKG01000038.1 GCF_003788585.1 Salinisphaera japonica YTM-1
GGCCCTGGGCTGACGCACTTCTCGAGGCAGGCCAGCACGATCTGCGCGAGTCGATTGATCGCCAGCGCATCGAGGCCTGTCACCAGCGTGCCGTTGAGGCTATCGCGACGGCCGAGCCGGCCAGGCCCGCGGCGTACGAAAAACGCCTGGCCACGCCTTGATCGATATCAACGGGCAGTCGACGAGTCACGACGGCGTCGTTACCCGTTTGTTTTGCAAAGCATTGACGGTCAGACTATGTTGATGCACTCCGTGGGGTGTGCTGTCTCGGCAGGTACCCCGCGCTCAGCCGACCCAATGAAATCGCCAAGGGGCATGTACATGGATCAACGCCGTGCGTCGTATGCCATCGCTCGCGTTCTAGTTGTCTGTCTTTTCGTGTTTGCGCTCATGGGCGCGAGTTCGCTGCCAGCGATCGCTGCACCCAGCGAAGCGACGGACAGCCAGACGACGCAATCGGTGCCGCTGTCACAGCTGGCCGATATTCTGGAAAACGACGAGTCGCGCCAGCAGCTCATCGACAAACTGCGCCAGGCCGCCGAGCCGGCCGAGGCGCCGGCGGAAACCGAGGCTGCGGCCGAGGAAAAACCGGCCGTTGATCTCGCGCCTGCCAAGCCGCGCATGTCGTTCGCCCGACAGTTTGCCCAGACCACGGCCGCCTGGTCCGAGGCGGTCAGTGGTCAGGTGATGGCTGGCTGGAACAAGATCAAGTCCTTCACCGAGGCCGGCAGCGACAAGCGACAGCAGGCCGCCTTCAACATGCAGGTTTTCCTGCAGGCCGCGCTCATGCTGGCGATCGTGGTCGGTTCCACGATCGTATCGTTCTTCGTGCTGCGCTGGCTGGCCGGCTGGCTGTTCGGCCCGATCAATCGATTCGCGGCCGGCCATGATCCGGACTCGAGCCAGCTGCTGCGCCGAGGCGTGGCGATCCTGGCCGGCATCGTCATCGATGTGGCCGTGGTTCTGCTGGCTGGCGGTGCCGGCTATGCGGCCGGTCTGTTCGCGATCGGCGATGCCGGCACCATGGGCACGCGGGAGTCGTTGTTCATCAACGCGTTCGTGCTGATCGAGCTGATGAAGGTGGTCATCCGCGCGCTGTTCGCCGCTCGTCATGACAACCTGCGGCTTTTGAACATCGATGCTCGTATCGCGGGCTGGTGGTCCATCCGTTTGCGTACGTTTGTGGGCGTGATCGGCTACTCGCTGCTCGTGGTCGTGCCGATCGTCAACGCCCAGGGCAGCTACCTGCTCGGCGCGATGCTCACGTTCGTGATCATGGGCGGGGCATATCTGTATGCGCTGAAAGTCATCTTCGGCAATCGCAAGCTGATCACCAACCGGCTCAAGGATCAGGCCGATCAGGCCGAGGTCGGTTTCTTCTCGGTGCTCTATCGGTTGGCGTCCAAGCTCTGGGTCGTGCTGGCGGTGGCTTATTTCACCGTGCTGTTCGTCGCCAGCCAGGTCGATCCCAGCGGGGCGCTGCCCTTCATGATGTCGGCCACGATCCAGACGATCGCCGCGGCAGCGGTAGGCGTGGGGATCTCCGGCCTGTTGTCCCAGGCGATCGGCCGCCGGCTGAATTTCTCCGACTCGCTGCGTGAAAAGCTCCCGATGCTGGAAGCACGGGTGAACTCTTACGTGCCCAACGCGCTGCAAGTGATCCGGGTGATCATTCTTCTGTTCGTTGCCGCGGTCATTGCCAACGCATGGCGCCTGTTCAATCTGGGCGAGTGGCTGGCCTCCGATGCCGGGGCGACCACGATCGCGGTGACGATCAAGGTGTTGATCATCCTGGCGGCTGCTGCGCTGCTGTGGCTGATCACGGCCAGCGTTATCGAGCACCGGCTATCGCCCAGTACCGGCCGCGGTGCGCCGACCGCGCGTCAGGAAACCCTGCTGGTGCTGTTCCGTAACGCGCTGGCCATCGTGATCGCCACGTTCACCGTGATGATTGCGCTGTCTCAGATCGGCGTGGATATCGGCCCGCTGATCGCCGGTGCCGGGGTGTTCGGTCTGGCGATCGGTTTCGGCGCCCAGAAGCTCGTGCAGGACATCATTACCGGTGTGTTCATCCAGCTGGAAAACGCGATGAACACCGGGGATGTCGTCACCGTCGGCGGGGTCACCGGCACCGCCGAGCGGTTGACGATCCGCTCGGTTTCGATTCGCGATATCGACGGCTGTTATCACATCGTGCCGTTCTCTTCGGCGGCCGTCGTGTCTAACTACATGCGCGACTGGGCCTATTTCCGTACGGAATACGGCATCGGCTATCGCGAAGATATCGACAACGCGATCTATTACCTGCGCGAGGCCTTCGAGGATCTGAAATCGGATCCCACGCACGGGCCGAACATTCTCGAGGATATGACCGTGCCGGGCGTGACCGCGCTGGCCGATAGCTCGGTGAACATCCGTGTCATGATCAAGACCACGCCGGGCACGCAGTGGGGTATCGGCCGTGCGTTCAACCGCCTGGTCAAGATCCACTT
This sequence comes from Salinisphaera japonica YTM-1, assembly GCF_003788585.1. Taxonomy (GTDB): domain Bacteria; phylum Pseudomonadota; class Gammaproteobacteria; order Nevskiales; family Salinisphaeraceae; genus Salinisphaera; species Salinisphaera japonica. The sequence continues at coordinate 2,493 of NZ_AYKG01000038.1, forward strand.
CGATCGCGCCGGTATCGAGATTCCGTTCCCGCATCAGACGCTGTACTTCGGCGAAGACCGGGAAGGCCATGCGCCGGCCGCCAATATCCGTGTGGTCGAGGAAGCCGAAAACGACGCGCCGAAAGCCCTCAAAAAACGCCGACGCGGCGACGATGCCTCGCCCGAAGAGACCGGCGACGCCCCTGGCGACTAGACGCTATCGCTGAGTGAAACTGCCCGCAGCCGGCCCGGCTGCGGGTTTTTTTATGGCCACACGGTCAACCTGGTCAATATTTGACCGATCGGTTCAAATGCATTGCCGCGCAAGGGCTAACGAGGTTTTCCCGCAAGTTGTCCACAAAGTTGCCCATCGGCAATGTGTAAAACAATGACCGGCCGGGGCGGGCGCCACGCGCGCCCGCCTGTGGCACGCGCACAAGACGGCCCGGCGCGGCTATCGTGATAAGCTGCCGGGTTCATCTTTGCCACAACCTGCGACAGCGTTCTATGAGCACACAGCGACTTCTCTGGATTGACGGTCGATTCGTACCCGCCATCGGCAACAAGACGTTCACGACCACGAATCCGGCAACCGGCGAAGTACTGGCCGAGGTGGCACAGGCCGAAAGTGCAGATATCGATGTTGCGGTGGCCGCAGCCGCCAAGGCACAGGCCCAGTGGAAGCGTGTGCCGGGTGCGGCACGCGGTCGGATTCTGCATGCGCTGTCACAAAAGCTGCGCGAGCATCGCGACGAGCTCGCCGAGCTGGAAATGCAGGACGGCGGCAAGCCGATCGCCGAGACGCCGGAAGCCGATGTGGATTCGGGCGCGGATTGTCTGGAGTATTTCGCCGGCCAGGCGACCTCCATTCAGGGCGAGTATCAAGAAGTCGACGGCGGCTTTTTCTATACCCGCCCCGAGCCGCTGGGCGTGGTGGGCGCGATCGGCGCGTGGAACTACCCGCTGCAGATTGCCTGCTGGAAGACCGCGCCGGCCCTGGCTGCGGGTAATGCGATCGTGTTCAAGCCCTCCGAACTCACGCCGCTGTCCGCGCTTCGTTTTGCCGAGTTGGCCAAGGAAGCCGGCGTGCCGGACGGCCTGATCAATATCGTGCCGGGCTTTGGCGATGCCGGCCAGGCGCTGTCGAACCATCCGCATATCGACAAGATCTCGCTGACCGGCGGGGCGGAGACCGGCAAGAAAGTCATGGCCGATGCCGCCGGTACGCTCAAGGAAGTCTCGCTGGAGCTGGGCGGCAAGTCACCGCTGGTGGTCTTCGACGACGCCGATCTGGACAACGCGGTCTCCGGCGCGATGATGGCCAACTTCTTCACCCAGGGCGAGATCTGCACCAACGGCACGCGTGTGTTCGTACACGAGTCCGTGCGCGAGGCCTTCATCGAAAAACTGCTGGCCCGCGTAGAAAAGCTCAAGCTGGGCAACCCGGCGGACGGCGACACCGATATGGGCCCCATGATCAGCCCGGAGCACGGCAAGCTAGTGCTCGAATATATCGAGGCCGGCAAGGCCGGCGGGGCCAAATGCCTGACCGGCGGCGAACGGGTCGAAATCGCCGGCTGTGAAAACGGGGTGTTCATCGCGCCCACGGTGTTCGACGGCTGCACGGACGACATGACGATCGTGCGCGAAGAGATCTTCGGCCCGGTGATGTCGATCCTGTCGTTCACCGACGAGGACGAGGTGATCCGGCGGGCCAACGATACCGAGTTCGGCCTGGCCGCGGCCGTGTTCACGCGTGATCTGGAGCGCGCGCACCGGGTGATCGGCGAGATCGAGGCCGGTATCTGCTGGATCAACCACTACAACATCACGCCCATCGAAATGCCGTTTGGCGGCATCAAGGGCTCGGGGATCGGCAAGGAGAACAGCCGGCGCGCGCTGTCGTATTACTCGCGCCTGAAGAGCGTGTTCGTGGCACAGGGTGCCATCGACGCCCCGTACTGATTTCGCAACGAGGTTTATTGCATGAGCCACGACACCACTTACGACTACGTGATCATCGGGGCCGGTTCGGCCGGTGCGGTGATGGCCAATCGCCTGTCCGAAGACAAGGATACGAGCGTGCTGCTGGTCGAAGCCGGGCCAATGGACTACTCGATCTTCATCCACATGCCCTCGGCGTTCGCTTATCCCATGAACGGGGACAAGTACAGCTGGAACTATCACACCGAGGCGGATCCGTACATGGACAACCGCACCATGCACTGCCCGCGTGGGCGTGTGCTGGGTGGCTCGTCCTCGATCAACGGCATGGCCTATGTCCGCGGCAACGCCATGGACTATGAAAACTGGGCCAAGGACTTCGGCCTGGACGAATGGTCGTACAAGGATGTGTTGCCGTATTTTCGCAAGGCCGAAAGCTTCGACCAGGGCGAAAACGATTATCACGGCGGGCGCGGCCCACTGCACGTGACCACCGGCCCGGGCAAGAACCCGCTGTATCACGCCTTCATCCAGTCGGGCATGCTCGCGGGCTATCCTTATACCGCGGACATGAACGGCTATCAGCAGGAAGGCGTCGGGCCGATGTTCATGACCACCAAGGATGGTGTTCGCTGGTCAACGGCCAACGCCTATCTGCGCGGCATGGGCAAGCGCAAGAATCTCAAGGTCATGACGCGTACCTACACGCGTCGCATCCTATTCGATGATGCCAAGCGCGCCACCGGCGTCGAGATCGACCACCTGGGCACGCGCTCGACGATCCAGGCCAAGCGCGAGGTCATCTGCTGTGCGGGCGCGATCAACAGCCCGCAGCTTCTGATGCTGTCCGGCATCGGCCCGAAGGATCAGATGATTCCCAACGGCATCAAGCCGATCCATGTGAACCCGAACGTGGGCCAGAACCTGCAGGATCATCTGGAGGTTTATGTCCAGTACGAGTGTAAAGAGCCGATCACGCTCTACTCAGCGCAGAACCCCGTCAACATGGGCAAGATCGGCGCGGAATGGATTCTGACCCGCAAGGGGCTGGGGGCGACCAACCACTTCGAGTCGGGCGGATTCATCCGCAGCGAGCCGGGTGTGGAATATCCCAACATCCAGTATCACTTCCTGCCGATGGCCGTTTCCTACGACGGCAGTGCCAAGGCGGTCTGTCACGGCTTTCAGGCGCACGTCGGGCCCATGCGGCCGGAGTCGCGCGGAGAGGTCCGTCTGACATCGGCCTACTACAAGGCCGCGCCGTCGATCGTGTTCAACTACATGGCCACCGAACGTGACCGGCGCGAGATGCGCGACTCGATCCGCCTGACGCGCGAGATCATCTCGCAGTCGGCCTTCGATCGGTTCCGCGGCAAGGAGCTGGGCCCCGGTAACGAGGCCGAGTCGGATGAAGACATCGATGCCTGGGTCCGCCAGAACGGCGAATCGGCCTATCATCCGTCGTGTACCTGTGCCATGGGCACGCACGACGAGGCCGTGGTCGATGGCCAGGGCCGGGTCTACGGCGTGGAGAACCTGCGCGTGGTCGATGCCTCGATCATGCCGCGGATCACCACGGGCAACCTGAACGCCCCGACGATCATGATCGCCGAGAAGATCGCCGATGCCGTACGCGGCAAGCAAGAGCCCTCGGCCAAGGCCGATTTCTACAAGGCCGAAAACTGGCAGACCGCCCAGCGCTGAAGCCTGGCGGTCACCGGATACAAGACGCCGGCCTCGTGCCGGCGTTTTCGTGTCAAACGCTTTTTCTAAAAAGCTTTCTTTTGTCGGTGTTTGTCATACGACAAAGCGTTATCCTAGCCCGGCTCGTTTGACCACGCCGCTTTTGCGATGACTCAGAAAGAAAAACGTCCGCTCTATATCCCTTATGCCGGCCCGACGCTGCTCGAGATGCCGCTGTTGAACAAGGGGAGTGCCTTCACGGCTGATGAGCGCGTGGATTTCAATCTGATCGGTCTGTTGCCACAAAATGTGGAATCCATCGAGGAACAGGTCGAGCGCGCCTACAAGCAATATCAGGCCTGCGACTCGGATCTGGACAAGCACATCTATCTGCGCGGTATCCAGGATGACAACGAGACCATGTTCTTCCGGCTGCTGGAAGAACACCTCGAAGAGATGATGCCCATCATCTACACGCCCACCGTGGGCGAGGCCTGCGAACAGTTCTCCGAGATCTATCGCAATCACCGGGGCCTGTTCATCAGCTACCCCGACCGGCATCGCATGGACGATATCCTGCGTTCGGCCACCAAGGACAACGTCCGCGTGATCGTGGTGACCGACGGCGAGCGCATCCTGGGCCTGGGCGATCAGGGCATCGGTGGCATGGGTATTCCCATCGGCAAGCTTTCGCTCTATACGGCCTGTGGCGGGGTCTCGCCGGCTTACACGCTGCCTGTGGTGCTGGATGTGGGCACCAACAACCAGCAGCTGCTGGATGACCCGATGTATATGGGCTGGCGCCACGAGCGGATTTCCGACGAAGCCTATGCCGAGTTCGTGGATCTGTTCGTCCAGGCCGTCAAGCGTCGCTGGCCCAGCGTGTTGCTGCAGTTCGAGGATTTCGCCCAGACCAACGCCAACCCGCTGCTGGCGCGTTATCGCGACGAGATCTGTAGCTTCAACGACGATATCCAGGGCACCGCCGCCATTTGCGTCGGCTCGTTGCTGGCGGCCTGCAAGGCCAAGGGCGAGAAAGTCTCCGAACAGACCATTACCTTCGTGGGCGCGGGCTCGGCCGGTTGCGGTATCGCCGAGCAGATCGTGGTGGCCATGACCGATGAAGGGCTCTCGGAGGCCGAGGCGCGAGCCCGGATCTTCATGATCGATCGCGTGGGGCTGCTCACCGACGATCTGGACGGGCTCTATGATTTCCAGGCACGTCTGGCACAGAAACAGGCCGATATCGCCGACTGGTCCGACGCCCCCCGCGGCGACGCCGCACTCATGTCGGTGATCAAGAACGCCAAGCCCACGGTGTTGATCGGTGTATCCGGCCAGCGCGGCCTGTTTTCCGAAGACATCATCAAGACCATGCACGCGGGCTGCGCGCATCCGTTCGTGATGCCGTTGTCCAACCCGACCTCGCGGGTCGAGGCCACGCCGGAAGAAATCCTGACCTGGACCAACGGCGACGCACTCGTGGCCACCGGCAGCCCGTTCAAGGATGTCGTCATCGACGGCCGGCGAATCCCGATCGCTCAGTGCAACAACGCCTATATCTTCCCCGGCGTAGGGCTGGGCGTGATTGCCGCCCAGGCGAAAAAAGTCACCGACGAGATGTTGATGGCCGCCTCACGCGCGCTGGCCGAGAACTCGCCGCTGGCCACATCGGATTCGGGCGCGTTGTTGCCGCCGCTGTCCGAGGTCAAGGCCCTGTCCAAGGCGATCGCCTATGCGGTGGCCAGGCAGGCCCAGAAAGACGGCGTGGCGCTCGGCTCGTCCGACGAGGCGATCCGCAACTCGGTCGAGCGCAACTTCTGGTTCCCGCGCTATCGTCGCTATCGCCGGGCGGCGTTCTAGGGCGTGTCGTCATAAGATAAGCCGGCGCACCGGCGGCCAAGCCGCGGCAAGACAAGGCATCGCGCGTGCAGCGTGGTCATTCCACGTAAACGGGCGATAACGCAGGATTGCCGCGGCTTGGCCACCGGCCCATTCGGGTTGCTCGCGCCGGACGCGCCATGCGGCGTTACGGGCCTTGACCTGGTACGCCACGCTCGGCGGCCCGCGCCTTGCCTGACACGCCCGGCGCGGGCAATGCGACGGCATATCTTATGACGACACACCCTGGCTCACGCCGCGGGGCTCGTTTTTGGGGGCTTGCGACGCACATAGAGCTGTTTGCGCACGCGCGCGATCACGCTGCCATCGGCGGTGGTCACGTCGTTTTCAAACCAGCGCAGATGTTTGTCGCCGGCCTCGGTGGCGGCCCGCATCTCGGCGATGACGGCCGGCGTGAGTTCGAAACGGGCATAAACAGCCTCGCGGCCGGGGGCTACGAAATCGATCTCGGCCGCCGCGTCCCAGACAAGATACTCGCGGCCCAGCGATTCCGTGGTCAGCAGGGCCCAGAACGGGTCACACATCTTGAACAGATTGCCGCCGAACTGGGTGCCGAAATAATTCTTGTTCCAGCGCGTGAGCGCCAGCTTCACGCCGGCGCGCGACCAGTCATCGGCGATATACTGCACGCGAATGCCGCTGGCCAGAAAAGGCGGCCAGAACCGCATCCCGCGTGCGAGCGTTTTGGGTCTCATTGTCGTACTTCTTTTTAGAAAAGAAGTATTTTTACATTATCGGCGCACGATGCGATAGATGCCGTCGCGCACGTCGTTCAAACCCTTGTCGCGCAGATGGGTGCTCTTGGCCGGGCCACGGCGTTCGGCCATCAGATCCACATGCGCGTATTGGCCATAAAGCTCGCCGATATCTTCATCGGTGACCGAGAACGGCGGGCCGTCCATCAACGCCTCGTCATAAGAAAACGTGATCAACAGGCCGGTCGCCCCGCGTCGCAGCCCACCCATGAGATGGGCGACATAACGCGCGCGGTTTTCTTCGGGTATGGCGATAAGCGCGGCGCGATCATAAAAACCCTCGAACCGGGCCAGCTCGGCTTGGGTCATATCGAAGATATCGCCCACGCGAATCTCGATGTGCTGGCTGACGAAACAATCGAAGGCGCCGCGGCGTTCCCGGGTATAGGCGATCTGCTGCTCGTCGAAAAACGCAGCAGCCGCGATTGCCGATAGTTCGATGCCGGTCACGCGATAGCCCTGGTCGGCCAGCCAGCGCATATCCAGGCTCTTGCCGGCCAATGGCACCAGAATTCGGCTGCCGGGTTTCAACCCGAGCGCCGGCCAGTGATCGACGAGCACCGGATGGACCTCGTCCTGATGAAAACCGATCTCGTCGTTGCTCCAGCGCGCGTGCCAGAATTCCCTGTCCATTAAACCTGCTCGTCGAGTTCCGGATAGTGACGAAAAATGCCGTCGTTATTGAAGGCGATACGTCGATCACTGTCTAGATACGACCGAATACGTCGCCGTTGGGCAACGCGTAGAGCCAGCTCGTTGAGCCAGGGCGTGGTCATCAGGCGCATGGCGTTCGGAAACGCGTATCGCAGCCCGCGCATGACCTGAAACAGTGATAGATCAAGGGTAGTACAGCCATCGCCCACGAGCCAGTCCGACCCGTACGGATTTTCTTGCAGCGTGCGCTCGAAATAAGCCAGAAACGCCGGCAGCCGGTCGTGGAGAAACGCGCGCGCACCGCTTTGGGCCACGTCGACGATGTCTTCGTAATAAACCGTAGGCCCCAGCGGGTGATGCACGTCGTGTATTTCGGCCACGAAATCGGTCACGGTGAGCTGGAGCTGTTCCATACGCCGAAAATCGCGCTCGTTGGGCGGGGCCAGATCCAGGGGATAAGACAGCCAGGCCAGGATATGCGCCACGTGCGAGACCGATTCATAGTCGTTTTCGAGAATCGGCGGAGCGAAATGCATGCCACGGTTGATCATCTCGGCCACGGCTGAGGCACCTTGCGTACGTCCGACGTCGACATAATCCGCGCCGGCGGCTTCCAGTGCCAAGCGCACGAACTCGCCGCGGCCAGGGATCGTGGGCCAGTAATACAGTCGAAAGGTCATATAAGCGCTCGTTGAGCAGTCGCTTCGTTAATGGAGCAAAGCCGCCCCAGCGCGTCAAATTTAGAACAGCGTGGCCTGCTGCATGGTCGGCGGTGCATCGATAAAGCCGGATAGCCCCACCCCGACCAGTCGATACCGTGTCGTGACGGCAAGATCCACTCGCGCGCACAGGGCCAGCGCGATTTCGTAAAGCTCGGTCTTCGAGGCCGGCGGCACCCGCGGGGTGTAGCTGCGGGTCAGAATCTGAAAATCCGAGGTCTTGAGCTTCAAGACCACAGTACGCGCCACGCGCTCGGCCTTGCGCTGATAGGCCGCCCAGGTCTTGTCGGCCATGCGCTGGATATGCGGGCCCAGATCAGCCAGCACCTGGTCCTGTGACAGGGTGTCTTCGGCCGAGATCTGGGCCGCGGCGCGGTGTGTCTTGACCGGGCGTTCGTCGATGCCGCGGGCCAGCTCCGACAGGCGTTGGCCCCAGCGGCCGAAGCGCTCGACGAGCACATCCGGCGAGAGCTCGCGCAGATCACCCATGGTGTGCAGATTCATGTCCGTCAGCTTGGCCCGCATGACCCGGCCCACGCCGGGAATCTTGCCCACATCCAGGTCACGAAGGAAAGCGGTGACCTGGTGCGGCTTGATCACGAACTGGCCGTTGGGCTTGCGCCAATCCGAGGCGATCTTGGCCAGAAACTTGTTGGGCGCGATGCCGGCTGAGGCGGTCAGCCCGGTCTCGGCCAGAATATCGGCGCGAATCGCACGCGCGGTCTGCGTGGCCGACGGTGAGGGCACAAGCGGCGCGGTGACGTCGAGATACGCCTCGTCGAGCGACAACGGCTCGACGTGGGGCGTGTAGCGGAAAAAGATCTCGCGGATCAGCGCCGATACCGCCTTGTAGCGGGCAAAATCCGGGTCGACGAAAACCGCATCCGGGCAGAGCTTGGCCGCGCGCATGGCCGGCATGGCCGAACGCACACCGAACGGCCGGGCCTCGTAGCTGGCCGCCGTGACCACGGCCCGCGGGCTTTTCTTGCACACCACCACCGGCAGGCCACGCAGCTCGGGGCGGTCACGCTGCTCGACCGAGGCATAGAACGCATCCATATCGACGTGCACGATCTTGCGCCGCGGCGGGTCTTGGACAGGGGGGCCACTCATTATCGTCTATATGCCGATTGTCGGGCCGGCGTGCAAGTCGCCACGCAATCGTCGTGCGCTCTACACTGGCATCTCTGGTATCGAGGAGCATCCGGCATGGATCGATCCGACAACGAGGCCCGCGAGCGGCTGGTCGATGAACTGGCTGACACGCATGAGTTCTCGCGCGCGGCGATCGCGCATCTGGCCGAGGCCATTACGGCCGGGGCCGGTGATATGGCCATGTTCGATCATCCCGAGTTCGGCGGGCCGGGGCAATGGATGCGCGGCGGGTTGATCCTCACCAGCCGGCCCGAGGACACGATCCTCACTCACCGGATCGAGGCGCTGTGCAACGCGTTGTCCGAACAAGCACGTGCGTCGACGAGCGATCGCGCACCCGCCGATTCGTGGTCAGACGTCACGGATATCATGGCACCGCCAGACACGGCCGCGATGGATGCCTGGTGGCCGGCCGAACTCGGCACGCCGGAGGCCACCGGTAGCGGGGATAACCTGTCCTATGCCTATTTCCGCGCCGCCGGGCGCCTGGCCATTCGTGAGCGTGGCCGGCTCACGCTCTACGACACTGGCGGTGCCGATATCATCGGTATCGCCCAGAGCCAGACCGACGCGACCAGCGAAACCGTGTTCACCACGCCCGAGGGTAGGTTGCCCCTGGCCGAGCTGGCACCGGTTGATGCCGCGCCAGCGCCGGCCGCCGAGGGGCCGCCGGCAGACCACGACACGATTCTCGATACGCTGGAGCGCCTGGGCACGCTGCATGCCCAGGGCGTGCTGACCGACGCCGAGTTTATGGCCAAGAAACAAGAGCTGCTGGCGCGGCTCTGAGTCAAGGCGTGGCCTGTGCCGCGCGGCGGGCCGCCCGATTCACCAGGCGCCTGTCCTGGGCTGGTGGAGTCTCGGCGCGGTCGAAAGCCTCACCCGTGTCATCGCCGCAGGCGGCAACACCGGGCGGGCAGAAACGCGCGGCCAGATATTCGGCCAGGGCATCCTGTTCGCTGCCGGTGGGCGCGAAATCCGAGCGGCCCGGGTCATAGTCGGTCGTGATCTGTGTGCCGTCGTCGGCTACGTTTGGATCCAGCTCGCGTCGATCAGCCGCGGCCAGCCCCTTGAGCGGATACCCGTCGCCGCAGTCGGCATCGCCTGCGGTGTAGTCGTGGCCGGAAACACAGGCCGCGGTGAAGGCTAGAAAGACCGTACGGATCGGGGTGTCCGGGGCCACCACGAGCCGGCCGTTTTCGACCAGCGTACGGGTGTCGTTGCCGGCACCATCGGTGAGCGCGATACGCACGATCCGGTTGCCGTCGGTGTTGACGCCGCGGTTGGTCTGGCCGCTGCTGCGGGCGGCATTGGCCGGGTCAAAAGTCACGTTGAAACCGCCGATCTGCGGGAACTGGCCGGGCGTGGCGCCGTCTTCGGTGGCCGCCACGGCGTACTCCATCACATCACGCAGCTCGGCCGCGGTCAGCGTGAGCACCGTCAGGCTGTTATTGAAGCGCAGGGCACCGGCGATATCGAACTGCGAGATGCCGCCGGCCGGTTTGTTGATCGAATTGTTGGCCTGGGGTGGCAACAGATCGGGCGCGCCGCTGCTGCCGGGTGGGACGACCACGCGGCCGATATCGTCACGAATGCCGCCGCCGTTCTTGATCGCGACCTGTACGCCGGGATCCACGCGCCGGGCATAGAACAGATTGGCATCGGCGGTGAGATTGCCCAGATTGGTTTCTTCGGTGCGCACCTGGGTTCGCCGGCCGTCGAGATAGACATCGGTGACGCCCTGGATATTGCCGTCCTGCTCGACGAGCACGTTCTGTAGCGCCTGCTGGGTGGCGACGATGGCGGGGGCGGCCGTGGTGTCCAGCTCACGAGCGGCCAGCATGTCGACCACGCCGTCGGTGGCGGCCCAGGCACCGTTGACGCTCGTGTCCAGCGAATCCGTCTGAATGTGCCCGGCCGCGTCGAAATCCACGACCAGACGGCCCAGATACTTGTAGTCACCGTCGACGTTGACCACGAGGGTGGCCGAGCCGTCCGGGCCGGTGGCGGTGATGGGATAGGGCCCGGCCGCTGTGTCACCCGCGCGTAAGATGTCGTTCTCGTCGGCCAGCAGAGTGTTCGAGCCGCCGGCGATGATGATATCGACCTCGGTCAGGCGCTCGGCCAGCGCTTGTTCGATCGCGATCTGTTGCATGTGCGACAGCAGGATGATCTTGTCGATACCGCGCGCAACGAGATCATCGATGGCCGGCTGGATGGCCGCGGCCAGCGCGTCATAGCCGGCCGGCGTCATGGTGAAATCATCCGGCGAAAGCGCCAGCCCGCCCGTGGCGGTGATGCTGGCCAGAAGCGGGGTGCTGGCACCGACCAGGCCGATCGTCTGGCCGCCCACCTCGACCGTGGCCGAACCGCTGACCCGGCCGGCAACGTCGGCTGCATTCTGCCCGTCATCCTCGGCCAGCGGGGCCAGTGCGCCGTCGCCCGTGAAATCGGTATTGGTCGACAGATAAGGAAACGCGGCACCGGCATAGTCGGCGCCGTCTTCGGCCTCGTCGGCGGCGATGAGGCCGGCGAAGGCCTCGGTGCCCTGGTCCAGATCATGATTGCCCAGCGCGCTTGCCGCCGTGCCCAGGGCGTTGACGAACACGATATCGCCCCGGCCGTTGCCCGGTACGCCGAGTGCGGCCTGTGTTTCATCGGTACGCACGCCGGCCGCGAAGAAGCGCGGGCCGGGGATATAGTTGTCGCCCGAGCTCAGCACCAGCGTGTTGTTCGACAGCCCGGGCACGCTGCGAAACGCATTCACCAGACGTGAGAAATCGGTCACGTTGTCCAGCGCATCGGTCGAGCCGTCCATGTCGGCAAAATGCAGCAGCTGCAGGCGGAAACCAGCGTTGTCGCCGCTGCCGGGGCCATCGTCATCGGGCGCGCTCGTGTCGGGCACGCTGGCTGACGTATCGGCCAGATCGATGTTGGCATCGTCGTCCTGGCAAGCGCTCAGCGTGATGGCCAGTACGGTGGCCGCGGCCCAATACCGCCAGTTGCGGCGCGTCGATGTCTTGTGCATCCCCGATTTCCCCCTTGCAGCGTTTGGATCAATGACCGAACGGTCACGGCGACAAGCCTATGAGCGGTTCGTGACGCGCGTATGAAAAAAGCCCCCGGCTGGCGTGGCGGGCGCGAGGCTCGCAGAATAGAGACCGTTTCGTTGTCACGGTCGTTTCATGCTTTCCTACCAGCACGCCTATCACGCCGGCAACTTTGCCGACGTCCACAAGCACTTGGCCCTGTTCGGGCTGCTCGGCGCGCTACAGGCCAAGGACTCGGCCATCACCCTGGTCGATACCCACGCCGGGCGCGGTCTGTATCCGCTGGCCGAACGCATGACACAACAGAACGGCGAATACCGCGAGGGTATCCAGAAGCTCTGGGATCGGCGGGCGGCGTTCGGCGATGACACACTGCTGGGCGAGTGGCTGGCCTGTCTGGCGCGCCTGCAGAAAAGCGAGCGCCTGCAGGTCTATCCCGGCTCGCCGTGGTGGTTTGGCGCCGTGCAGCGCAGGCAGGATCTGCTGTCGCTGTTCGAGCTGCATCCGGGCGAGCATCATGCCCTGGACAGCCAGCAGCCGATGGCCCAGAAACAGATCCGGCGTATCCACGGCGATGGCTTGGCCGGGCTGGTCAAGATGCAGCCGGTGACCACACCGAGACTGTGTGTGCTGATCGATCCCAGCTACGAGCTGAAGACCGAATACCGCGAGATCGTCAAAACCTTCAAGGCTGTGGTCAAAAAGACCCGCCACGCCGTGCTGGCCGTGTGGTATCCGTTGCTGCCCGCCGGGCGGCATCAAGCCATGCTCGACACCCTGGCCCGTGCCGGTATCCCCAAGATCTGGCAAAGCGAGTTGATTCATCATGCCCCGGCCGAAGGCGATCACGGCATGTACGGCAGCGGCCTGTTGTTGCTCAACCCGCCGTGGCAGCTTGACCGCACCCTGGATACGGCCTTCGCCGAGCTGGCCGACGTCTTCGGCAAGGACGCGCGACACAACAGCCGCTGGCTGAGTGGCGAGTAGGGCGCGCGGCCACGCTGAATCAGCCAACATGGCCGGTTAGGGCATGCGATCATGGGCCATGACTGATTTCAATACGCTGGCGCTGCGCCCGGAGCTGCTGGAAACCGTGGCCGCGCAGGGCTATGACACGCTCACGCCGGTACAGGCCCGGGCCATCCCGCCGATTCTGGCCGGCGCCGACGTACGCGCCGAAGCGGCCACCGGCAGCGGCAAGACCGCGGCCTTCGGGCTGGGCCTGCTCAACACGCTGGATGCCACCCAGGGCGCCTGGCAGGCTCTGGTGCTATGCCCCACGCGTGAGCTGGCCGACCAGGTGGCCCAGGCTCTGCGGGCGCTGGCCGCGGCCATCCCGAACGTGAAACTCGCGCTTCTATGTGGCGGCGCGCCCATGCGCGCCCAGGCAAGTGCTTTGGCCCAGGCCCCGCATATCGTGGTGGCCACGCCGGGGCGCCTGCTGGCGCATCTGCGCCGCGGCAATCTGGATGCCCATGCGCTGCGCACGGTCGTGCTCGACGAGGCCGATCGCATGCTGGATATGGGCTTCATCGATGATATCCGCGCGATCCTGTCGTTTCTGCCCGAGCCGCGACAGACGCTGCTGTTCTCCGCCACTTGGCCGGCCGATATCGAAAGGCTCTCCGGCCAGCTCCAGAACGCGCCGGTCGAGATCCGTGTGGCGAACGGGGCCGAATCCGCACCCCGAATCAGCCAGGTGTTTCACCAGGTCGAACCCCGTCAGAAGATGGACGTGCTGGCTCGTCTGCTGCTCGACCCGAAACTGGACAACGTGGCGCAGACGCTCGTCTTCTGTAACAAGAAGATCGATGTCGATGCCGTGTGTGCGGAGCTGACACGGCGCGGTTTTTCGGCGCTGGCGCTGCACGGCGATCGCGAGCAGTACGAGCGAGATGAGGTGCTGCTGCGCTTTGCTCAGGGCAGTGCCGCCGTGCTGGTGGCCACGGATGTGGCCGCCCGCGGGCTGGATATCGCGGATCTGGCCCAGGTCATCAGTTATGACCCGGCCGCGAACGTGGAAACCCATACCCATCGCATCGGGCGTACCGGCCGGGCCGGGCGCTCGGGCCGGGCGATCTGTCTGTGCACGCCGCGCGAGACGCATCGCGCAGAGCAGATCGCCGTGCACTTTGGCTTTCGCCTGGCCTGGGCCCGCCTGCCGGGCGAAACACGCACCCGGCCCACGCCACCGCCGATGACCACGTTGATGATTCGCGGCGGCAAGCGCGACAAGCTTCGCCCGGGCGATATCCTGGGCGCGCTGACCGGCGAGGGGGGCCTGGCCGGCAGCCAGGTCGGGCGAATCGATCTCACGCCGGTACGGGCTTATGTGGCCGTGGCGCGCGAGACGCGCGGGGCCGCCATCGAGCGTATCAAGCGCGACGGCATCAAGGGCCGGCGGTTTCGTATATCGGCTCTGGATGGCTGAAACGTCACCAGCGGCCGGCGGCCAGAACACGGTGAGCTGGCGGTTTCATATACCGGTCGGCTGCGCCTGGACCGCCCAACGGGCTTACGGATAATCAATGCGAAGGATCGCGCGCTGGCGATCCACGGGCTCAAACCGCACGCCAAGCTCAGGACGGCGTGCCCGAATACAGCGCAGCCAGCGCGCTATCTCGGCCCGGCCAGGCGGCGTGGCCAGCGTATTACGGGTGCTGTCGCGGCGTGGCGCGGTATCCAGCGCATCCGTGGCTTCGACAACACGACCCACGAATCGAATCACGTTATCTGCTCGGGCCGGCACGGCCCCGCCAAAGATAATGGACAACACCAGCAGCGCGAATGCGGTCGGTTGTCGCCGATGCTGAGGCGGGCCGTGCTCGCGGGGCCGTCGGTCACGGGCCGATTGATGCTCGCCTGTTGCCACCATGCTCTCCCTGAACGATCCAGTGCCTGGCATCTACAAGTTACGGCGTTTTTGCAGTTGGCGGTTGCGCCCAGCAAAAGAGCGAGGTGCCAAAGCATCGAGGCATCGGTGGGACTGGACATCTAGTGAAGACACTGGCCGCGCCCAACTGCCGGCCCACATCAGGTTGGGCGTGGTGGCGGGATAGGGCGCTCACGTCGGCGGCGTTTTATTCCGACTTGCCAAAGCGTTGATCGTTGCGGCGCAGCTTGGCCCGGCTGGGTTTGCGATTGCCCGAGCGCGGCGCCTGGCGGGCGGCTTTGCGCGCGGCGGCGGTCTGTATCTCTTCCTGCAGTTTCAAGTAGTTGGCCACGCGCGCGGCGTCCAGCGTGCCAGTGGCGATCGCCTGGTTGATGGCACAACCCGGCTCCTTGTCGTGATGACAATCGCGAAACACACAGCGCGCAGCGATAGCGGCCACATCGCTGAATCCGTCCTCGTCGAGGGCTTCTTCGCCGGTGGGTTTCAACTCGCGCATGCCCGGCGTGTCGATCAGGCAGGCGCCGCCCGGCAGGCGCCAGAGCGCGCGATGGGTGGTGGTGTGGCGCCCGCGGGCATCACGCTCACGCACCGCGCCCGTCTTCATGCGCGCGTGCCCCAACAGAGTGTTGGTCAGCGTGGATTTGCCGGCGCCCGAGCTGCCCACCACCACCGCACTCGTGCCCGGGCCGAGCCAGGGCGATAACGCGGCCACGCTGGCCGCCTCGCGCGCGTCGACTGCCACGACCGGAATATCCAGATCTGCCAGGCGCGCACGGGCAGCGCCGGCCAAGGCGCCGTCGCTTGGGTCGTCGTCAGCGTGCGTCAACACCACCACAGCCTGCGTCCGGCCGCGCACCAACGACAAGTAGCGTTCGATACGGGGCAGGTTGAAGTCCTGGGTCAGGCCCATGACCAGGAACACTACGTCGATATTGGCGGCGATGAGTTGCTGGCCGTAATGCTCGCCGGCGGCGGCGCGGGTCAACGCGCTGGCCCGTGGCAACAGCGTCTGGGCCTCGGCGCCGCCGTCGGCCGCCCCGGTGATCAATAGCCAATCCCCCACGCAGGGACGCTCGCCCGGTGCCAGGTTCGGCCGCTGCCAGGCCGGCAACGACACCACGTTGAACGCATCGGCCGTGGCATCGCTGACCTCGTAACCGGTGCGGTGCTGTGCCACCACCCGGGCCGGGCGGGCGTCGGGTGCCAGGCGGTGCGTCTGAGCGATCGCATCCGCCCAGGGGCCGGTCTGGGGCCAGCCATCGAACAGCCAGCCCAGTGCCTGCAGGCGCTCGAAATCCAGTGTCACGGGGTATGCGGGGTCATGGGCACAACAGGTGGCTTATCTCGGAGCACCAGTCTGCAATATGCGGCCGATATTTGCCCGGCCTGCGTGCTCGAGCACGCCGGCCGGGCGTCAGGCGCGCTATCATCCGGCGTTGTTTTCTGCCTGTCTGACCTAAGCCATGCCGTCTGCCCGTCATTTCACGCTGCGTTTCTCCTGTCCGGACCGCGTGGGCATCGTTGCGCGCGTGGCCACCTTTCTGGCCGAGGCCGGCGGGTCGATCCTGCGCTCCAGCCAGCATTCCGATAGCGCCACGGATCGTTTCTACATGCGCGTCGAGGTCGATGCGGCCTCGCTTGGCATCAGCCTGGAAACGCTGGCGGCGCGGTTCACGCCAATCGCCGAAGAGTTGGAGATGGACTGGCGCGTGGCCGATAGCGCCGTCAAGAAACGTATCGTCGTCCTCGTTTCGCGCCAGATGCATTGTCTCTATGACCTGCTGGAGCGCTGGCGCTCCGGCGAGCTGGACGTGGATATCCCGTGCATCATCTCCAACCACGACGACGCGCGCGGCCTGGTGGAATGGCACGGCATCGAATTCCACCATGTCCCGGTCAACAAAGACAACAAGGCCGCCGCCTGGCGTAAGATTGACCGGCTGTTCGCCGCGGCCGATGCCGACACCATGGTGCTGGCGCGCTACATGCAGATCCTGCCGCCCTGGTTGTGCGAGGCCCATGCCGGGCAGATCCTGAATATCCACCACAGTTTTCTACCGAGCTTCGTCGGCGCATCGCCGTATCAGCAAGCCTGGGAGCGGGGGGTCAAGCAGGTGGGCGCGACCTGTCACTACGTCACCCCCGAGCTCGACCAAGGCCCCATCATCGAGCAAGACGTCACCCGCGTGACGCACAACGACGCCGTGCGTGATCTCGTGCGCTACGGCAAGGACATCGAAAAAGCCGTACTGGCGCGCGGCCTGCGCTATCACTTGGAAGACCGCGTGCTGATCAGCGGGCGACGGACCGTCGTGCTCTGATCAGGCACGGATAGCGGTAAATCCTGGGGCACGGGCGCGTTGCCATTTCATGTGTGCTCTGCATCGCCACGGCGTGCGGCGCCGTTATTTACGCCCCAGCAACACCCGCGCACCGACAGCGCCTGATTGCTCCACGTGGCGCGACCCGGCGGCCACCTCGCAAACCTCGCCGGGTTTGAAGACATCGGTGCCCGCCTGGTGCGCCAGCCGAAACTCGCCCTCGCACGAGCAACCGTACGGCTTGATCGTGTGCATGCAACTGCCCGTCGGCCTGCGGCGGGTAAGTCTTGGTTTCGGGCTCACCATAGCCGTCGCTGGCGAGACGCTGACGGAAGCGTTGTTGGTCCATGAATCGCGTTGAAAAGGGGGATGGTCAGTTTGACTATCGCACACCGCGCACGAGGCAACGCCTCTCTGGAAGGCTCGAAACACCCGTCGCTGGCCCGACGAGTCAGGAGATAGCTGTCTGGCGCGGGACGGGCCCGAAGCGCGCCAGCGCTTTGGGCGGTCAACTGCAGCGATTCGTTAGGTTCTCAAACTCGAACAGCTACTACGAGTGCTCCGACAAGGCCGGCGAGCGCTGCTACAACTAACCATTCCATTACAAATTCTCCATGCCTTGAATCAGGCGATACGCGCGGCGATTCACGTACGCCACGCTAAGCGAAAGAACGAATGCTCCGAGAAATCCACTAATAACAAGAACGCGGCTGGCGCTTTCGTATTGCTGGGCACGGGAGGCACGAGGTCAGGTCTTGCATTGCCACAATTTTTTGATATGCCGACTGCCGATGACGAACGAGACTTAAATCGATTACGTCGACTAGCCCCGAGCAGTAGGTTGTCCGGCTTAAATGTGGCAATGCAAGACCTGACCCCGTTCTTATTTTCGGCATTTTAAGCATTAGATATTCAGCTAAATAATTTTGGCAACTAACAACATCCATGCATCTAAAGGGAAGGCCTTCAACTGCTAACTGCATATCGTTCGAGTATGGAACACGATTCAATTTATAGTGTGACTTCATCACAGTGACAATCGCGTTCGTGTGGGCGTGGATGCCATGGTGTTGAAAGCCGTCATAGTTTGAAACAAAACGTTTCTTCAAAATTTCCCTTGTGCCGTCAGGCGTAAAACTTTTGAATAGTTTCTTAAACATCAGATAACTCCCTTTAGGACATAACGCCTAAGCTCAGCCGCCGCCGGAGCGGCCGAAGGCCGCGGAGGGAACCCAAAGCGCGGCAGCGCTTTGGGCGGTCGGCTGCAGCGACCTGTTGGGTGACTGCATACCCCGGATGCAACGCCGTTCTGTTGAACGAAGGCAGCCAGGCCGACTGAACAAAGCCCACGGTTTGTAGCTGATAAATCCCCCCATGCCTCGAAGATAGCAAAGCCGGAGCGAAACCGCTTGACTAGCCGACTACTCTGAGCATCAAATGAGGCCCGCTTTCCGGCTTGGAGCGAAGGGACCAGAACCACTTCCGACTGCGAAGCCGGACTTTGCCGCGACACGCCAAGCTTCGACCGAAGGCGCTGTGCCCAAACAACCATTTTCCGTCGCCGGATGGGCCACCGCATAGCGGAGACTGAGCTGGCCAATGATTGGCTGCCAATCCGATACGCCAAAACCAAAGCCACAGTTACCCAACGCCTAAGCTCAGCCGCCGCCGTAGCAGCCGCAGGCTGCGGAGGGAACCCAAAACGCGCCAGCGTTTTGGGCGGTCGGCTGCAGCGCCTCGTTGTACGTGAACTGCATAGGTTGACGCTCCCCCCGAGCTAGCCAGCGGACCCTAAAGCCCGGCGCACCTAAAGAAAGAATTCCCGAAACCCCAACTTACCGCGGATGGCCGCTGACGGGAAAGCGCGGAATACGATGAAGCCACTAAACGAGTGCCGAATTGCCAGATATCGAACAAAGGGGCCAAAGCTGAGCTACTGACTCGAATCCGCTACTCGACTCCGTGACCTAGCAGCAATACCAACTAACCGCCGTACAACGCCAAAGCTCAGCCGCCGCCGGAGCGGCCGAAGGCCGCGGAGGGAACCCAAAACGCGCCAGCGTTTTGGGCGGTCGGCTGCAGCGATCTGTTGGGTGACTGCATACCCCGGATGCAACGCCGTTCTGTTGAACGAAGGCAACCTGGCCGACTGAACAAAGCCCACGGTTTGTAGCTGATAAATCCCCCATGCCTCGAAGATAGCAAAGCTTGAACGAAACCGCTTGGCTAGTCGCCTACTCTGAGCATCAAACGAGGCCCGCTTTCCGGCTTGGAGCGAAGGGGCCAGAGCCGCTGGCAACTGCGAAGGCTAACTTTGCTGAGACACGCCAAGCGTCGACCGAAGGCGTTATGTCTGAAGAACCACTTTCCATCGCCGGTCGGGCTGCTTGATAGCGAAGCCAATTCGGCCGCTCTCTTTGGCTGCCAACCGGATGCACTTACACAAAAGCCACAGTTACCCAACGCCTGAGCTCAGTTGCCGGCCGAAGCGCGCCAGCGCTTTGGGCGGTCAACTGCAGCGTTTTGTTAGGCTTTAAGATCTGCATGCACGAGTCGTGTTGTACGGTGCAGAGTCTCACCGTCCGATAAAGCGAATTCGCGCTTCGATAAATAAAGGGTTCCCTCTATATCTTGGAAAAATAGCGCTATGTAGCCTGCTTCATCAGGCGCATCTAAATGCTTAACGAGATTTTCAGCAGACTCCCCATAGTGCTCGGAAAGGCTCGATTGCACTTTTTCGAGAGTGACATACGGACCAGTAACTTGAATATGCTCGGACTCTCGAGGGGATATCCATGCTTTGCCGTGATCAGGAATCAGAAAGCTCTTGGTGCTCGGATCGTAAATATAAGGTTGCAGTTGACACCCTATTTTATCTGCTGTCGGGTTATCGACTTGAACCACAAAAAATACATCAGCATTTGCAGCAAAGTCTTTTCTCTTTTCTTTTTCTGCTTCATCCAGATCTTCGTCCGATGAGATGAGTTCATGTAGTTCTTGAACGTTGAGACGTTTAACTCCTGGTACTAGAAAAGGTGCCAGAGCAACTCGCCCTTGATTCAAAAGAACCTTGATCTCTTCCGAGTTCTGTATACGCAAGCGTCTCGTTTCAAGCGTGTACCACAAAGCTGCACCGGCCAGCGCTATTTGAACTACGAGTGATATTACTTCCATCGCCCTCTCCCATGGTAAAGCACCGTCGCCTAACGCCGAAGCTCAGTTGTCGCCACACAGTGGCGATCAACTGCAGCGAATTGTTAGCGCCTTATTCGTTGCTTACTCCACGCTTTTCCGCGAGCTCTAGTTCTAGCTTTTCTAACTCTTTCTTACGCGCAGTTAAATCAATCGCGCGAAGTTCCATATCCACGTCGTGAACTTTTCTTTTCCAGCCGGTAAATCCAAAAATTAGCATAGACACGGTGAAGAAAATGTAGATCACACCGAGGCATCGAACGTCGGTGCGCTGAAATACGTCCATGGTTTCGCTGATGTCGGAACTGACGTTTAGAGCTTGAAAGTCGGCTATAGTTTTTCGATGCCTTTTAGCAATTTTCTGCAAAAGGCTTCTTTCCTTGCCGGCGCTTAAATCTTGGCTGACCCAAGATAGCTTGTTTTGCTCGGGCATCCCATTATCTATAGCCTCAAGCCTTTGTTCGATGTTACGCAAGGTGTTTTTTGCATTCGCATATGCAGGAAATGCTTTGGACTCTCTATCCAATTGGATGTCGGTATGAATCAACCACGCAAAAAAAAGTAACAAGCCCAAAGCCAACCACATGCCGGAAATCGCAGCGAATTTATATAGATTATCGGTAGGCACCGAGGGCATCCATCTCATATCTTCTCCATATCCCTTAAGGCGCTAACGCCCAAGCTCAGTTGCCGCCGAAGCGCGGCAGCGCTTTGGGCGGTCAACTGCAGCGATTTGTTATGTATTAGACTTCAGTTGACGATATAAATTTCTCAGAAGAATTTTTTCTTCTTTACTGTCTGAAATCGTGCCTCGTAGAGTAACATACACAAGTTCTTTTACTGCCTGTGTGCTTTTCCCTTTAGCTGATATTATTTTTCCGAAGTCATGCCACCGAATGCCTTTTTCCTTCAATACCACTTGAAAGGAATGCATTTGTGGACGCCCGTATATTCTCAGTCGATGGTGCTTGTAGCTCGAAACGATAAAAGTACTGCTTTTTTTCGTGACCCCACGATCCCATACTGAGTCATGAACGAACTTACTGACGTTCTTATATAGATGGATAATGTTGCCACTTATGATGCGGTCTTCCATCGTTAGGTATTCTATGCAGGTGCTTCCAACTACCATATAACCCCATTTTGGATGGTAAGTTGAATGTTCATACCGGATATCTGCTCCGCAACCATTTCGTTCGCAGGTACCATCAAGCCCGCCCAAGTCTTCTATTGCCAGCAACGTCCATCCTCTATCTGGCTCAATAAGGCCGTGTTCCCGTGCGTGGCAACCTTTACACAGGGTTAGACAGTCGCTAATGGCGTATTCCCATGGGGCTTTTCCAACGGCGTATATCTGGTGGTGGACTTGCAGGATCACCTCCGAGCTATGCCTTCCGCATCGTAAGCACCTATAGTCGTCACGATGCTTGACCTGCCTGGAGAAAGCACGCCATTTCTCATTAACGTATAAAGTTCTAGGTTGCCTCACGAGATTTCAGTTCGCTGCTGCTCCTCCGCATACATAACGCCTAAGCTCAGTTGTCGCCACGCAGTGGCGATCAACTGCAGCGCCTCGTTAGGCTACTCGTATATTTTTGGTGAATACGGCGGTCGTCTTTGGCTTTCTCTTAGCCACGTAAAAATATGCAACGTTGAATGAGGATTTTTTATGGTTACCTTTTCCCAGCGAAGGCCATTCCCGGAAATTTTCGATTTGATCCTCACTATACGGTGCTTTCGAGAAATCGAACAGTACAAGTAGCGCCAGCCCGTCGTGCTTCATGAGCTTTTTAACTTCGGTCGCGTTCACGGTAGCTGAGACGTTGGACTTCGCAGCGGTCGGTTTTCGCACAGCTAACTCTACCGCGACATTGGCAATCACGAAGTCAATGTACCCGTTACCGCTTAGTGAGCCGGGCAGACTCGACTTCGCCTCTGGTATTAACGATTCACCGAAGTATCCAAGGAGATAAGTTCTGACTAGCGGAAGCAATTCACGCTCGCCGTATTCGTTCAATTTCAGCGTCTTGGTGAAGTCCTTTCTGTGCAACGAGGAAAATAGCAGGTCGAAAGCTTCAACGACTTCTTTAACGGTGAGGTTCATGCATAGTGCCCGTTGTCAACATGCGGCCTAACGCCGAAGCTCAGTTGCCGGCCGAAGCGCGCCAGCGCTTGGGCCGTTCGACTGCAGCGTTTAGTTAGATTTATTCGTACCCCACATGCGCTAGAGGCACGGGGTCAAGAGGCACGGGGTCAGGTCTTGCATTGCCACAATTTTTTGATATGCCGACTGCCGATGACGAACGAGACTTGAATCGATTACCTCGACTAGCCCAGAGCAGTAGGTCGTCCGGGTTAAATGTGGCAATGCAAGACCTGACCCCGTTCTTGTAGGTCGGCGACCGCTAAAACTCGCCAGCGGATCCCAAAACCTGACGCGCCTGAAGAAAGAACGCGCCATGACTGAACGTACCGCGAATAGCCGCTGGCGGGAAGGCGCCGAACTGGCTGACGCCGACAAAGCAGCTTCAATCCGATGAATGTCGAACGAAGGGGCCAAAGTGAGGCACGGGGTCAGGTCTCGCATTGCCACGATTTTGATAAGCCGACTACCGATAACGAATGAGACTGGAATCGATTACCTCAGCTAGCCCGAAGCAGTAAGTTGTCCGGTCTAAATGTGGCAATGCAAGACCTGACCCCGTTGAGCTTCATAAGCTCTCTTTGCCTAACGCCAATTCGACGACATTTGTATATATAACACGCAATCATTATTTGCGGATTGTCGACATGATTTTGCCGTAACTGGTTGATTCTAGGATTTGCGGCGCTCCAAGATGTCTACCTAACACGCCGGACAATTGTCGACATTGCCAGCCATCAGATCATTCCGAGTTCAGCCCACCAAAAAAGTGCGTGGCGTTAATCCCAAGATGATCAACGTCGTACCCACCTTCCTGAATCACACAAATCGGCTTACCGGTCGCCGCCAGTAGCCGCCCCATCTGCCCAAACCCTTCGGATGTAACCGACACCTTCGCCTGCGGGTCTTCGTAATAGGTGTCGAACCCAAGTGCCACGACGATCACGTCGGCCTCGAACAGGCGGATCGCGGTCAGGGCTTCTTCGAACTTGTCGAAGAAGAATTCCTCGGACGAGCCGTGGGGCATGGGGAGGTTGATGTTGTAGCCGAAGCCTTTGCCTTCGCCGCGTTCGTCCTCAAAACCGGTGACGACGGGGTAGAAGTTGGTGGGGTCGCCGTGGATGGAGACGTAGAGGATGTCGTCGCGTTCCCAGAAGATTTCCTGGATGCCTTGGCCGTGGTGCATGTCGGGGTCGAGGACGGCGACCTTATCGTAGGTTTCGCGCAGGTAGTCGGCGGCGATGGCGGCGTTGTTCAGAAAGCAGAAGCCGCCGGCGGCGTCGGGGCGGGCGTGGTGGCCCGGTGGGCGGCAGATGGCGTAGGCGCTGGTCTGGCCGGCGGCGATGTCGTCGGCGGCGGACAGGGCGCACTGGGCGCTGGCGTAAGCGGCGCGCCAGGTGTCGGGGCCGATGGGGGAGCTGCCGTCGGCGATGTAGTAGGCGGTTTCCGCGAGAATGCCCTTCATGGGGTTGTTCTTGCGGACATAGATGTTGGAGATGACTTCCGCGCCCCAGTCCTCGGGCCAGCGGCGGTGGGCGGACTCGAGATAGCGCAGGTAGCCCATGGCGTGTACGGCGGAGATGGGGCGCATGCCGTGGTCACGCGGGGTATCGATATCGACGCCCATGTCGGTGAGTGCGGCCAGAAGCGGGGGGATGCGGGCCGGCACTTCTTGCGGGGCGCGCATGGCACCGCGGGTTAGATAGCTCTGGGGGTGGTGCAGGTTCTGGGTTTCGTCGAAATAGGCTTTCACTGCGGGCATCCGTTTGGCTTTTTGGGGTGGGCGTTTTTGGCCCTTTGGTATGGGTTGAACATACGCTTCGGGGTGTTTGGGCTGCAATAGGTTTTCGATTTTAGGGCGGGGTTGGGTTTGTGCGTTTGGGTGGCTCACGAGCGACTTTTGCCAAGCGGCTCGCGCCGTTATTTCGGGAGTCGAAACGCTTTTTAGGATGTTTCTAGCCCCGGTTTCGCACTGCAGTGCGAGTCACTTTCGTTTGCTTGTCCAAACGAAAGTAACCAAAGGAAAGGACCCCCTACATATCCGCCCGCTACGCGGGTGCGCGCAGCCGCACAGG
>NZ_AYKG01000039.1 GCF_003788585.1 Salinisphaera japonica YTM-1
GGCGGGCACGGCGTATAATTTCGGGCATGCAGATTGATCGTTTCGTGTTCGCCCAGGGACTCGCACTGGCGCCCATGGCCGGTGTGACCGATCGTGTGTTTCGCAAGCATTGCCGCGTGCTGGGGGCGGCGATGACCACCGGTGAGATGGTGTCATCGCAGCCGGGCCTGCGCGCGACCCGCAAATCGATGAAGCGGCTCGATTTTTCCGGCGAGCCCAGCCCCAGGATCGTGCAGATCGCCGGCGGCGATGCGGGCGATCTGGCCGAGGCGGCCCGGGTCAATGCCGACGCCGGAGCCGATATCATCGATATCAATTTCGGTTGCCCGGCGAAAAAAGTCTGTCGCAAAGCTGCCGGCTCGGCGCTCATGGCCGATGCCGACCGGGCCGCGCATATCTTCGAAGCCGTGGTTGCAGCCTCGCCCGTGCCGGTCACGCTGAAGATGCGCACCGGGGTGAGCGCGGATCGCATCAACGCGCCGCGTATTGCCCGCTACGCCGAGCAGGCCGGCATCGCCGCGCTGGCCGTGCACGGACGCACACGCGATCAGCACTATCAGGGGATCGCCGAGTACGACACGATCGCCGCGGTCAAGGCTGCGGTCTCGATCCCGGTCTGGGCCAACGGCGATATCGACAGCCCGGCCAAGGCGTTGGCCGTGAAGCAGGCCACCGGCGCCGACGGCCTGATGATCGGTCGCGCGGCCTGTCGCCGGCCGTGGCTGTTCGGCCAGATCGCGGCCGCGCTGGCCGGGCGTGGCGTGCCCGCGGCCCCGGATCTGGCCACCGAGTGCGAATGGCTGCTGGGCCTGATCGAGCAGATCCATGATTTCTACGGCGAGGATCAGGGCGTGCGTATCGCACGCAAGCATATCGCCTGGCTGCTCGAGCGCCGGCCGGCGCATATCGCAACCGCCACGGCGCTCATGCAGGCCGAGGGGGCGGTGCGGCAACGCCGGCTGATCGACGGTTATTTCGCCGCCGCCGCCGCTGCCGCGGCGCGAGTTTAGATCGCGCCGCCGGTCATGCCCGGGTTGTCGCCGCCGTAGAACAACAGGCCGCCCAGCAGGCCGGCGATCACGATCTGGATCACCCAGCCGATCAGGCATACCGCGATTGCCCGGCCCGTGTTGTCGTAGTCCAGCGCCTGGCGCACGGCCACGACCAGCGTGGCCAGCATCCA
Organism: Salinisphaera japonica YTM-1; assembly: GCF_003788585.1. Classification (GTDB taxonomy): domain Bacteria; phylum Pseudomonadota; class Gammaproteobacteria; order Nevskiales; family Salinisphaeraceae; genus Salinisphaera; species Salinisphaera japonica. The sequence continues at coordinate 1,184 of NZ_AYKG01000039.1, forward strand.
GACCCAGACGACCAGACCCACGATCGCCCCGAGCAGCGGGATGATCTCGAACACGCGCAGCACGCCCGGCGCGGCGGCAAAGCCCATCGTGCGCAGCAGTTGACCGATATCAGCCTCGGTCTGTGGCTGGGCCAGCAGCTTGGTGCCCACAAACCAGATGATGGCCGCCGATATCACCCAGCTGATCAGTGCCGACAACGAGATCGCGATCAGCCCGCCGAAGCCGAGCTGGCCGACCACGCCGATGCCGGCGGCCAACGAGGCGAGCACCACCACGCCGGCCGCCTGCGCGGTTGCGCTTTTATCGTGCTCGACGGATTCATAGAGCGCGGCGTCGAGTTTGGCCGCCCGGATCATGCGATTGACGAACGTGTTCATGGGGTATGCTGACTTTGACTGATGATGCCCACCACTTTGAGCCAGTATCGCGACACAGGCCAGCCCCGGCGGGGCGTGACTGTTCATCGCGCATCAAAGTACGGCGGGTAATGATCCGGATAGTCCCGGCGGGCGCGATAGCCTAGGTTCCGGGCAAACGACAACAACGATCTCGGGAGACGGTTCTGCGTGCGCTACTGCTGATCAATCAACATTCGCGTCAGGGCGAGGCAGATGCCGAGACGGCCGCGAATCACCTGGCCGATCTCGACGTGGACGTGACGCGTGGCGATTTCTCGTCCCCGGACGAGCTGCCCGACGAGATCCGCGATCGCGGGCGCGATTTTGACGTCATTGTGCTGGGCGGCGGCGATGGCACGCTCAACCTGGCGGCCAAGGCCGTGGCGGATATCGAGATGCCCATGGCCGTGCTGCCGCTAGGTACGGCTAACGATTTCGCCCGCACGTTGATGATTCCCACTGATCTGGCCGCGGCCTGTCGCAACGTGGTCGAGGGCACGGATTACGGCATCGATCTCGGCCACTGCAACGATGTGTATTTCTTGAATGTGGCCAGTATCGGGCTGGCCGTACGGGCCTGTGAATATCGCTCGGACACAGCCAAGAAATGGCTGGGCGCGCTGGGTTATGTTTCCAACGTTTATGCCGCGTTTCGCGATACCAAGCCGTTTGGCGCCGACGTGGTCTGTCGCGGTGAGTCGCACCGGCTGCACTCGATCCAGATCGCGGTGGGTAACGGTCGATACTTCGGCGGCGGGCTGGCGGTCTCCAGTGATGCCGCGCTCGACGACGGCACGCTGGATCTCTACAGCCTGAAACCGCATCGCCCGGGCGCGCTGCTGCGCATGCTGCCCTCGCTCGTGCGCGGGCCGGACAAGTCGATTCAGGGCGTGCAGCTGCTCGAAGGCGAGGCGTTCGAGATCACCACCGATCGTGTGATGCAGATCAATACCGACGGCGAGATCAAGACCGAAACACCAGCCACGTTCCGGGTGTTGCCCGGCGCCTTGACCGTCAAGGTGCCCAAGGCCTATGTCGATCAGTATGGCCATGCCAAACGGCGACGCCCGGTCGATGGGGATCGCACGCGATGAGCGGCGCGCGCGAGCCCGCCGTATTCGATGAGGCCGAGGCCTGTATCGACTGGCTGATCGCGCATGCGGGCAAGACGCTGTGTGTCGGCGCACCGCTGGGCCTGGGCAAGCCGGCCACGCTGCTCAACGCCCTGTATCAACGCGCCAAGGCCGATGCCAGCCTCGATCTGACGATCATCACCGCGCTGTCGTTGACGCCGCCGAGCGCGGCCTCGGATCTCGAGGCCCGCTTGATGGATCCGATCGTCGAACGCGTGTTCGAGGATTATCCGGGCCTGGATTACATGGCCGATGTCATGGCCGACACGGTGCCGGCCAATATCACGGTCTCGGAGTTCTTCTTTCAGCCCGGTGCGCTGCTGGCCAGCCCTTATGCCCAGCGCCATTATCGCTCGGTCAACTACACCCATGCGGCCCGCGACCTGCTGGATGCCGGCGTGAACGTGCTGATGCAGATGGTCGCCCCCGGCACCACCGACGACACGGTCTCGCTGTCCTGCAACACCGACGTCACGCTCGATCTCATGCCGGTGATCGAGACCATGCGCGCGGCTGGCAAGGCCCCGCTGGTGGTCGGCCAGCTCAACACGCGCCTGCCCACGATGACGCGTAGTGCGCTGGTCGAGCGCTCACGTATCGACGGGCTGTTCGAAGGCCCGGCCGCGGATTTCAAGCCCTTCGGTGCGCCGGCCGCGCCGGTGGCCACCGCCGACTATGCGATCGCCGCGCGTGTGACCGGTCTGCTGGCCGATGGCGGCACGCTCCAGATCGGAATCGGCAGCCTGTCGGACGCCATCGCCTGGTGCTGTGATCTGCGCCACAACCATAACGATGTCTTTTGCCGGCTCATCGAGACGCTGGGGCCCGGCCCGGCCGAGCGCGCTTTGATCGAGCGCTACGCGGGCACCGCGGCGTTTTCCACCGGCCTGTATGGCTGTACGGAAATGCTGGTCGATGCGTACCTGCATCTCTATCGCGCTGGGGTGATCACGCGCCCGGTCTATGATGACTTGCATGTGCAGACCCTGCTCAACGCGGGCCGTCTGTCGCCGCATGTGTCTCTGGCCAGTCTGGATGCGTTGCACGAGGCGGGCGCGATCGACAATCCCTTGACCGAGGCCGATGTCGCCTGGCTGAAGACGCTCGGCGTACTGCGTGCCGACGTGCAGTGGCAGGCCGGCCGGCTGGCCGTGCCCGGCGTGGATCGGCTGCTCGCCGTTGATCTATCAGACGCTGAAAGCCGCGCCGCACTCGCCGAGCACGCGCTGGGCGATACGCTGGCCGGGGCCACGCTGGTCCACGGCGGGTTCTTTCTCGGGCCGAGCGCGTTCTATGAGCGCCTGCGTGATTTGTCAGACGACGAGCGCGAGCTGTTTCATATGACCAGCGTGGGCGAGATCAACCAGCTTTATGGCAACGAGCCGCTCAAGCGTGCCCAACGGGTCAAGGCACGGTTCGTGAACACCGCCATCAAGGCCAGCCTGGACGGCGCCGTGGCCGCCGACGGCCTGGAGGACGGGCGCGTGCTCTCCGGAGTGGGCGGGCAATACAACTTCGTGGCCCAGGCGCATGAGCTGGCCGATGCCCGCTCGATTCTATGTATTCGCGCCACGCGCGCCGGCGCCAACGGGCGCGAGTCGAATATCGTAGCGCATTACGGCTACAACACGATCCCGCGCCACCTGCGCGATATCGTGATCACCGAATACGGCGTGGCCGATCTGCGCGGGGCCACCGACGAGGCCATCGCCATCGCGCTGATCGAGATCGCCGACGCCGAGTTTCAGGACACCTTGCGCGAAACCGCCGTGGCGGCCGGCAAGCTCTCCAAGGACTATGTGATCCCCGAGCGGGCTCGGCGCAATACGCCGGCCTGGCTGGGCCAGGTCTTCGCCGAGACCGGCACGGCGGCCGGCTGGCCGCGTTATCCCTACGGCAGCGACTTCACCGCGATCGAAGATACGCTGATTGGCGCGTTAAAAGGCTTTGCCGGCCAGTCCAAGCCCGCGATGGCGGCCGGGATGGCCCGTGGGGCGATGTCGTATACCGCTGATCGGCGTGCTGCCGCTGCCCATCTAGAGCGGATGGGCCTGGCCAACCCCGGCGATATCAAAACCCGCCTACAGGCACGAATTGTCACCGCGGCCCTGCGCCAGGCCGGCCAGCTGCCCGAGTCATGAGGCAGGCATGAGCATGGTCTTCGATAGCCCGGATACGCTCACACAGGCGCTGGCGGATACCGGCTATATCATCGACGATGAGCTGGCCACGGCGGTCTATCTGGCCGCCGCGCTCGCGCGCCCGATCCTCATCGAAGGCCCGGCCGGGGTCGGCAAGACCGCAGTCGCGGCGGCCATCAGCCAAGCGATGGAGACGTCGTTGCACCGCCTGCAGTGCTACGAAGGCCTGGATGCCGGCCATGCGCTTTATGACTGGGATTATCCGCGCCAGTTCATGGCGATCCGTCTGGCCGAGGCGGGCGACACTGCCATCGATGAGAACACGCTCTATAGCGATCGCTATCTGCTGCAACGCCCGGTGCTGGCGGCACTCGCCAGCGCCCAACGCGCGGTGCTCTTGATCGACGAGCTGGACCGCGCGGACGAAGCCTTCGAGGCTCTGTTGTTGGAAGCACTCTCGGACTGGCAGATCAGTATTCCCGAGTACGGCACGGTAACCGCGGCGACGCCGCCGATCGTCATCGTGACGGGTAATCGCAGCCGGGAGCTGTCGGATGCGCTGCGCCGGCGCTGTCTGTATGCCTGGATCGATTATCCCAGCGCGGCACACGAAACCCGCGTGCTCAAGGCCCGGCTGCCGGATATCGAGCATGCGCTGGCCGAGCAGATCAGCCGGTTTCTGGCGCGGGTGCGCGGCCTCGATCTGGCCAAGCAGCCGGGGTTGTCGGAATCACTGGACTGGGCCCGGGCCATGATTACCGTCGGGGCCAGCGATCTGGCCCACGAGCGTGTGCCCACCACGCTGGCCGCCCTGGTCAAAGACCCGGCCGATATCCAAGCCCTGCGCACGCACTGGCACGCGCTGATCGACGAGCCGGCGTGAGCGCGCCCGTCGGCCCGCGCTGGGCGATGCCCCCGGCCATGGCCGTCTTCACCCAGCGCCTGCGCGCGGCCGGGCTGGATATCGGCAGCGGTGAGGCCGGTGATGCCCTGCGGGTGCTCGAGATCCTCGGCGTACAGCCGGTCACGCGCGTACAGGCCGCTCTGGCGGCGGTGTTGGTACGCCGAGCCAACGACCGGGCGACGTTCGATGCGGTCTTCGAGCGCTTCTGGTTCCAGCCGATCGCCGAACCCGCGGTCGAAGCGGCCCCCGATGACGACACGCCGGCCGCGACGACACGTCGTGCCAGCGGCACTAGCGCGCCTGCGACCGGGGCAACGCGTGCCTTGCGTGCTCAGGACAGCGATGAACAAGAGGCCCGCGGCGCGGCTGCGCGCGGGCCCGAGCCCGCCGCTGATTATGCTGACCTGTCGGCCGCTGACCGGGCGGCCACGCGTGTGCTGGCCCGCCGGGCCGGCCAGCGCCTGGCACGCGCGCGCCATCGCCGATTGCAGACGCGCGGGCAGCAGACGATCGACTGGCCGGCGACGCTGCGCGCCAGCCTGCGCCGTGGCGGCGAGCTGGGTGGCTTTGTGCATGCGCGCGCCGCACGTCGGCGCCTGCGACTGTTTGTATTCGCCGACGTCAGCCATTCCATGCGCCAGTACAGCGCGCTCGCACTGGCCTTCGTGGATGGCCTGGCGCGTTGTTTTCACGGCGTGGATATCGTGACATTTGCCGACCGGGCGGCTGCTACCAGCCGAGCCAGGCCTGTCACGGGTGGTGGCACGCGCATCGGTGAATCCCTGGCCGAAACCCTGGCCCGCCCCGGGCGGATGATCGATCGTCACACCGTCGCGCTGATCGTCTCCGACGGTTGGGATGCCGGCGACGACGCCGTGCGAGAGGCCGCGCTGGGCCAGCTGGCGCGACGATCCGGCGCGCTCTATTGGCTCGATCCGCTGGCCGATCACCCGGATTATTTCGCCAGTGCCGCGGGCCCTCAACATGAAAGCCCCCACGTCGATCGCGTGGTGGCCGCGCGCAGCCTGGCCAGCCTCGAGGCCGGTATACGCCGATTGCCAAAGCTGCCTGGCGGTTAAAACAGGTGCCAGCTTGCAATCGCGCGCCGAATCCCGTTGATCTGCTCCGACACCACCTGGCCGGCCGAGCGCGGCGCGTCACCCACCACGAAGTGCTCGGTGCCGATGAGCTGGCCGTCGTCGGTGATCACGTCGACTTTCCAATGCCCGGCCGGGTCGGCGCCGAGTGCCATCTTGTGGCTCCAGGCCCGATAACCCTGCTCACGGGTGCCGCCCTCGATATCCAGCGGGATGCGATCGACTTCCTGGCCTTCATGTGACCAGACATGAAAGATCTGTTGTTTCAGCCCGCGCGGTGCCTTGATCGCCGAAAACGCATACAGCCCGTCGGCGGTCAGGGCGTCCGGGGCAAAGCGGGCATGATCGCGGCCGGGATCACGGGCGGATGTATCCATCTGTGCGGTGATGACCATGCGCTTGGCCGACAGCGTGGCCGGCGGAATCCAGTAGCGTGCGCCCCAGGCCGTGCCCGCCAGGGCGACCGACAGCGCGGCCATCAACAACCAGCGGCTCCAGTGACGCATGCGGATCACGTCGTTGAAGCTGGGCAGGGCACAGGCGCCGGTGATGATCGATGCCAGGGCGATCGTGGTGCCCGTGGTCATCGAGCCGATGATCGGCCCGGCGGCCAGCAGGGCCACGAACAACGTGAAGGCGTGGTAGCCGAAAAACAGCGATCGACGCCCGGCGATGACGTCGTAATACAGCGGGTCGATCGCCGAGGCGACGGCAGCCGCGATGATCAACAGGGTGAACAGACACTGCGGCGAGCCCCATGTCGTGCTTGCCAGGAAGAACGGCAGCACGAAGAACAGCGTCTCCTGATGCAGCGCCTGGGTGGCAAACCGCACGGCCAGTGTCGGGAGCCGGTCGCCCAGCAGACGGGCCAGGGCGCGATGCAGCAGGCCCTCGAACAACAGGGCCACCCAGCCGACCAGCATCAGCACCGTCAGCCATTGGGCCAGGGCGTGCTGGCGCTGGACCAGAAAATAACTGCCCAGCCCCAGCGCGAACGACACGACCGGCAGAAAACGACGCCAGCGCAGCACAAAGCGCCCGAGACGGCTGTCGGCACACCGCGAGACCAGGCGTTCGAGCCGGCCGGCCGGCGATGGCGTGTCAGGCGCGCGGGTTTGGGTCATGCCGAGTATCGCAAGCAGTCACGAAGTACGAGAGCGTAGCGTCTTGAAGCTGAGTGATCGCCGAACGCCGCGGCTTGCAACCGTCCGGCTCGGCCCTCACGTAGATAACCACAGGTCGGTGATAAGATAAGACTCCATCGATAGCCGCATGACCAATCGAGGCCATCATGAGTGACTTCAAGGGAATACCGGTGGTCACCGGTTCCAAGGTACAAAAGCCCAACGGCACGCGGGCGATCAAGAACGGCATGAAGGCATCCAAGAAAGCCTCTTCGGTGCCGATCGGGCGCAAGCCGGATTGGCTGCGCGCGCGCTTGCCCTCCGGCGGTGAATACGCCGAGGTCAAGGCCAACGTGCGCAAGCACAAGCTGGCCACGGTGTGTGAAGAGTCCATGTGCCCGAACATTGGCGAGTGCTGGAGCCACGGCACCGCCACGATCATGATCATGGGCGACACCTGTACCCGTGCCTGTCGCTTCTGCGCGGTGGATACCGGCAACCCGCACGGCTGGCTGGACGCCGACGAGCCCGAGCACTGCGCGGATTCGGTCGAGATCATGGGCCTGAATTATATCGTGCTCACCTCGGTCGATCGCGATGACCTGGGCGACGGCGGTGCCCAGCACTATGCCGATTGCGTGGCCGCCATCAAGCGTCGCACGCCGGCGGTGCGCGTGGAGGCACTCGCCCCGGATTTCTCGGGCGTGAACGCCCACGTCGAAACCGTCGTGGATTCCGGCCTGGAAGTGTTCGCCCAGAACATCGAGACCGTCGAGCGTTTGACGCACTATGTGCGCGATGCCCGGGCCGGCTATCAACAGACGCTGGATGTATTGGCCCACGCCAAGAAACACAATCCCGACGTGCTCACCAAGACCAGCGTCATGCTGGGCCTGGGCGAGACCGAGGACGAGATCGCCCAGGTGCTGGATGATCTGGCCGCTATCGGCGTGGATATCGTCACGTTCGGCCAGTACCTGCGCCCGACGGTCAATCACCTGCCGATCGATCGTTACGTGCCGCCGGCCGATTTCAAGAAATACCGGCAGTGGGGCCTGGCCCGAGGCTTTCTGGAAGTCGTCTCCGGTCCGCTGGTCCGCAGCTCTTATCGGGCCGATCGCGTGTTCGACCAGAACAACGCCGGGCTGGAAGAAACCGCCTGATCTCGGCAAGACAGGCCCTTACAAAAAAGCCCGGCAAATGATTTGCCGGGCTTTTTTATGCAGCGAGGATGGTAATCTGACTGCTCTAATCGCATGAGTGAGGCGATGCAGAATTTAAGTATTGAACTGCCGGACGACTTGCATCAAATGCTAGCGAGTCAGGCCGCTGAACGCGGTTTGAGCGTCGAAGCGTTCGTCTTGTACCGGTTACGACACATCGACGATCATCGATGTGCGCCGGCCCAGGTAGTGCCTGGCAGCATGCAAGAAATGCTTTTATCCCGGCCTTGGCAAGGCCGGCGCGATAAAGCCGACATCGATGCCCAGATGACCCAAGAACGCAGGGATTGGTCCGACAATCCGTGATTTTCTGGGATGCCTGCGCGATTATCTACTTCGTTGAGGGCGCATCACCCTGAGCAGAGCGGCTTTTCGACACGCTTGAAGCGTTGCACCAACCCAATCAACAACATGCGATAAGCCAACTCAGCATACTCGAGTGCCGTATCAAGCCGCGACGCGAGCGCGATGACGAGACGTTGGCCCGCTATGATCATTTCTTCTCTCGGACCGATCTCATCATTGCACCCATTTCCAGCGATGTTCTGGCGAGAGCGACTGATTTGCGCACCTTCACGGGGCTGAAAACACCGGATGCTATCCAGGCAGCTACCGCGCTGGCGCTAAGTCAGAACCCGGTATTCATCACCAACGATGCCTCGTTTGCCCGTGTGGCGGCGCTTGATCTGCGTCTGTTGACTTGATATGCGCCAGTGGCTTGTTGCTGCGCGATCCCGCCATCGGCAAACACATAAGAAAGATGACCGAACCCAATGATTCGATCATCTTTTCCGTGGCCGGCCGGTCTCAGCCCAGCGCCGGCTGGCCGTTGGAGGCCGACAGGCCGCCGTCGACGGGCAGGTTCACGCCGTTGACGAAACGGGCGTCCTCGCTGGCCAGAAAGACGATGACGTCGGCGACTTCCTCGGCCTCGGCGGCCCGGCCCATGGGGATACGCTCGGCGAACTTGGCCATCAGCTCGGTGTTGTCGAACATGTCTTCGGTGATATCCGAGCGCGTCAGGCTCGGGCAGACCGCGTTCACGCGCACGCCGGTATCGCGATAGTCGAGTGCCACCGCCCGTGTGAAGTTGGAGACGGCCCCCTTGCTGGTGTTGTAGGTGGCGAAGTTCCAATCACCGCCCAGCCCGGATACGGACGAGGTGTTGACCACACAGCCGCCGGTGGCTTTGAGATGCGGCATGGCGGCCCGGGTGCAATAGAACACGCCGTCGACGTTGATCGACAGCACCTTGCGCCAGCTTTCATCGTCGACCTCGGCAAGGGGGCCGCCCTCGGCCACGCCGGCGTTGTTGACGAGCACATCAAGCTGGCCGAACTGCTCGATCACGGCCTCGAAGAGCGTGTTGACCTCGTCGGGCTTTGATACATCGGCCGGGTGGATCATCACCTTGTTCTTGTCGGCGATCACACCCAGCAGATCCTCGAGCTTGTCGCGGGTACGCCCGACCAGCACGACGTTGGCGCCTTCGGCCACGAAATGCTTGGCCGCGGCCGCGCCGATACCCGAGCCGGCACCGGTGACGACCACGGTCTTGTCGGCAAAACGATCACTCATAGTCAATCCTGTCATTACGATCACGCCGCGCGCCGTGGGCGCCGACGCGATAAGCCAATGCCTGGACTATGCCGTTTTGCGTGGCAGAACTAAACCCGTCGCGGCCTGCGATCAGGTCGCCGGGTTATCGAAGACCAGAATGCCCCAGGCCAGGTGACCGGCGTGGCCGGCATCCACCCAGTGTTGCAGGCCGTTTTTCATGTTGGCGATATAGGTATCCGAGATCGCGCTGCCAGCCAGCTCGGCCTCGCGGGCTTCGAGCATGGTCTTGATGCCGCCGTAGTGGCGGGGAATCTGGTGTGTGTGTTCCTCGAATACGCGCAGGGCCAGCCCGCGGGCTTCCAGCTCGTGTTGGTAAAAGCCGGGCGAGCCCATGGTTTCGAGCTGGATACGATCCAGCACCGGGCCCAGCACGCCGTCCGGGCAGTCATCGGCCATCATCGGATCGGTGAACACGAACACGCCGCCGGGCTTCAAGACGCGCACGGCCTCGTCGAGCACGCGGGTGCGGTTGCCCGAATGCAGCATGGCGTCCTGCGACCAGACGACATCAAAACTGTCGTTGTCGTAAGGGATGTTTTCAAAATTCCCGTCGACGATGCTCACTCGGTCCGAAAGACCGCGCTCGGCGGTCTGGCCCCGGCCGCGTTCGTTCTGTACTTCCGAGAGATTCAACGACACGGCCCGGGCGCCAAACCGCTCGGCGATATAGCGTGCCGAGCCGCCGTAGCCGCCACCGATATCCAGCATGGTCGCGTCGGCGCCCAGATGATCGGCCACCAGATCGGCCATACGCGCCACGGTGCGATGGCTGGCGGGGATGACGTCTTCATCGTCGTGCTCGTAGAGCCCGATATGAATATCCTCGCCGCCCCACAGGCGCGAATAGAAGTTGTCGGCGTCGTCGCTGTTGTAATAATCCTGTGCGGTGCGCACGGCATCGGAATAGGTTTGGCTCACGATGTGCGCTCCTCGGCGCTCACGTGCGCGTCCTCGTCTTCGGCCAGATACTGTTTCTCGGCGACATGGATGAAGAAATCCGGGTCTGCTTCGCGATAGCTGGACTGGAAATCCCCGTACGTGGTCACACGCTGAAAGCCCACCTGGTGCATCAGGTCGTGCACATAGGCTTTGCGTAGCGGAAACATGTTCAGGTGATACACCGAGCCGTCGTCCGAGAACTCGTACTTGAAGCGGGCCAGCCCCTCGTCGACGTGATCGGGCTCGGCAGACACGCCTTCGCCGCAGTAGTAGTACTTGTGGCTTGGCCCACCGCTGGTGCCATCCAGCAGCGCGTCGTAGTTGCGCTGGTCCAGGATCAGGACGCCGTCGTGCTTGAGCATGGAATAGAACTCGGCCAGCGTGCGACGCCGGTCGTGCTCGTTGAAGATATGGGTGAACGAGTTGCCCAGACAGATGATGGCGTCATAGCGGCCCACCATGTCGCGCGTCATCCAGCGCCAGTCCGAGTGCACGGTCTTGAGAATATGACCGCGTTTGCGGGCATTTTCGAAAGCCTTGGCCAGCATCTGCGGGCTGCCGTCCACGCTGGCCACGTCGAAACCGGCGCGCAGGAGCTGTACGGAGTGAAAGCCGGTGCCACAGGCCGCATCGATCACCGTGTGGCAATCGTGACGTTTCAAGACATCGATGAAGAAGTTGCCTTCGCTGGCCGCACGGCCATCCCAGTCGATCAGATCGTCCCAGCGTTCGACGAAATCATGCACGTATTCGTACTGGTAATGATCGGTCTGGCGGATCTCGGTCGGTGTGTCGCCAAAATCCTGCTGCCTGGCAAACATCGGGTCAGAGGCCGTCGTGCGGGACATACGCAACTCCTTGGCTCACGACGAAAAGCACGGCGCACGTCGTCGCGAGGCATTCAAATGAACCCGGAGACGCTATTCATAGGACGGTGACACTGCAATGACGCTGCCTATCACGGGCGCTTTCAGGGCGCGTGGCGCGTAGCGCGCTAACGCTGTAGCCACAATCGTTAGCGCGGGGATGCCAACCGGTCGTCGGACGTGTACGGTCAAATACTGTTTTCGGCGCAATCTGCGCAACTTCAGGCACTGATCGATGCGCCATTTCACCGATCTCTATATGCGGCTGGACGCCACCACGGCCACCAACCCCAAGGTGGCGGCCATGCGCGACTATTTCGCCGCCGCGCCGGCGGCCGACGCGGCGTGGGCGGTGTCGTTTCTGTGCGGGCGGCGCATCAAGCGCCTGATCCCGGGTCCGCGCCTGCGCGAATGGGTGGCCGAGGCGATCGATATGCCGATGTGGCTGGTCCAGGAAAGTTATTCCGCGGTCGGTGATTCGGCCGAAACCATGACCCTGCTGCTCGACGAGATCGGCGCCGGCGATGCCGGGCTGGACGTGCCCTTGCACGCGTGGGTCGAGGATCGGATTCTGCCGCTGAAAAACGCCGCAGAGCCCGCGCAGAAAGCCCAGCTCCTGAGCTGGTGGCGTGAGTTGCCGACCGAGGCGCGTTTTACCCTGAACAAGCTGTTGACCGGTGCGTTTCGCGTCGGGGTGTCGCGCCGCCTGGTCACCCGCGCGTTGGCCGAATACGCCGGTATCGAGCCGGCCCGTGTGGCGCATCGACTGATGGGCCGCTGGCAGCCCACGCCTGATTTCTTCGAGCGGCTGATCGACCCGCAAGACCGCGGCGAGGATGCGGCCCAGCCGTATCCGTTCTTTCTGGCCTCGCCGGTCGAGGATGCGCCTATCGAGCGCGTCTCCGAGCTGGGCCCGCGCGAGGCCTGGCACGCGGAATGGAAATGGGACGGTATCCGGGCTCAGATCATCCGTCGGGCCGGTGAATGTCATATCTGGTCGCGCGGCGAAGACTTGATGGAAGGACGTTTCCCCGAGCTTGAAGCCGCCGCTGCTCATCTGCCCGAGGGCGCGGTCATCGACGGTGAGATTCTGGCCTGGGAAGCCGGCGATCCGCTGCCCTTGCCGTTCGCTCGTCTACAGCGACGTATCGGGCGGCTCAAGCCGTCAGCGGCCATGCAGAAAAAACACCCCGTGCGGTTTTTCGCCTACGACTGCATGGAGGCTGGTGGTGCGGACATCCGCGAGCAGCCGCTGGAGGCCCGGCGTGATCATCTGGTCCGGCTGCTGACCGATATCGATGATCGTATCGCGCTATCCGAGCCGGTGGCGGCCGACTCCTGGGACGCGCTGGCCGCGCTTCGTGACCAATCGCGCGAATACGCCACCGAAGGCTTTGTGCTAAAGCGTCTCGGCTCGCCGTATCGTACGGGCCGTGTCAGAGGCGACTGGTGGAAATGGAAGATCGATCCGTACGCCATTGATGCCGTGTTGCTCTATGCCCAACCGGGCAGCGGGCGGCGCTCCAACCTGCTTACCGACTACACCTTCGCCGTGTGGCAGGGCGACGAGCTCGTGCCGTTCGCCAAGGCTTATTCTGGCCTGACCGATAAAGAAATTCGCCAAGTCGATTCCTGGATTCGCAAGAACACCAAGGAACGCTTCGGCCCGGTCCGCTCGGTCACGCCACACCATGTCTTCGAGCTGCACTTCGAAGGCATCCAGGCCTCGAACCGGCATAAATCCGGCATCGCCGTGCGCTTTCCCCGCATTGCGCGCTGGCGTACCGACAAGCCGTTGGCAGAAGCCGACACACTCGATGGCGTGAAAGCGCTCTTGCCGCCGAACGAGCGGCTGGGATCAGAATGACGCACGGCGTGAGGTTGCTAAGCCGCGTCTGTTTTAACCGCTACCTCAATGTCGATCTGCTTACCCACGGCGATTTCGGCACGTCTCAATTCGTAGGTTGTTTGTAGATTTAGCCAGAACTGCGGGGTGGTGTTGAAATAGCGGGCCAGGCGTAGCGCCGTATCGGCGGTTACGCCGCGACGCTCGCGCACGATATCGTTGATGCGCGGCGCAGGCACCTTCAATGCCCTGGACAGCGCATTGGCGCTCATGCCGACCTCCAGCAGAAAATCCTCGCGCAGGATTTCGCCGGGATGTATTGGGCGCATTCTGTTTTTGAACATGTCACACCTCTATTAGTGGTAGTCCACAATTTGCACGTTTTCGGCGTGTTCGCCGGTCCAAACAAAACACAGCCGGAATTGATCGTTGATCCGAATACTGTGCTGGTCGGCGCGGTCACCGCTCAGCGCCTCGAGTCGATTGCCCAGTGGCCAGGCCAGATCACGTAGTTCCAGCGCGCTGTCCAGTTGCACGAGCTTGCGCGTAGCGACTCTCGCGATATTCGCAAACCGCCGAGACTTGCCACGCTCGAACAGGGTTTGAGTATCCGTGCAGCGGAAGCTGGAAATCATGCGGGCTAAGGTATAACGAATAACGTTAAACGACAAACAGCGGGTGCATGACGGCCTCGAAATCACTCGAGGACAAATGGGCTGGCTCAATCAGTCGAGAAGCCACTGATGTGCCGGCGCTCGCGATGCGCCCTCGCCAATACCACCACGCCACATACGACCATCATCGGCCGCGAACAGCACCCGTGTTTCTATCCGGCGAGGATTCGAGTCCACGATGTTGCAGACCAGTTCTGCCTGCACAAACGTGACGTGCGGAAAACGCCAGAGCAGAAAACGAGTATTGTCTGCCACGCGATCGGTCAAGCAGCGGTTGCGATAACAATCAAAATGCGCCGGCTGCATATCACCGGTCAGCAGATTCAGACGGAGCTGTTGCAGCCCTTCGGCGAGTAGACAGCACAGCATATGCTCGTGGGACACGCTGAACTTCTGCGCCATGTTGATCGCGAAACCACGCAACAGCGTGGTCGATGCGCGGGGCGGTTGGTAGCCCGCCTTCAAATAACGCAGGTTATCCACGTCAACCGGCTCTGGTCCGGCGACGCTTGGGCTTCGGCTGATCCAGCAGACTGCTTAGCCGAGCATATTCCTCGAACAGAAACGCCACGCGTTCGGCATCGCCGGCAAACGTGCGGCGGCCGTAGGCCGAATCCACGGCCTTGTCGAGCTTGCGATGCGCCTTGAGCAGCGCGGGGGGCATGGTGAGCGGATCGTAGAGATCGGCTAGCGTAGAATCAGGGAACGAAGCGCGAGCGTCGAGTACGACTTGCGCGGCTTGCTCCACGGTCTCACGTTTGGCGCCTGATACATCTTGCGGCCAAGGGAAGTTGTTGTAGACGAGGCCAGCGGAGTAACGGAAATCGCTTTTGAGGCGACCGCAGGTATAGCGCATCCAGGCATTATGCATGCTCGAATTCATAATACCGAAGCCGAATAGCGTGGCATCACTGATCGTAAGCGCTGCGTCGCTGGCGATTACATTCGACCCTATTTGGCCTATAGGTGCATAGATGCGCCGCTCTGACGAGACTCTTGGTACGAGCAAGTACGCAGCGCTCGGCTGGCGACGCTCTGCAAAAAGCGTTGGCGTTCGCGCTAAGTCTTGAGTACCGCGACGATTACTCGCTAAGCGATGCGACTTAACTGCCTCAACCCTGTGTTTGACCAAAGGCAGTTGATTCAGCGTTCCCGGCGGCAAATCAACCAACCAAAGACACCAGCGCTCGATACCATTAATGAACTCACGGCTTCCTCGAAATGGTCTGATCCATCGTGCTGATTCCGGCTCTTGCGCAATAAGGTCATCCTTCTCGGCGGAATTCAGAGAAAGATGTCCACCGTCGTTTGGCATGCTGCCAAACGCAATAGTTGGAACATCGCATATTGGCCGACGCCGATTCCGTATCACGACATCTGGTGCATCTACGAGATAAGAATTGATGTTCTTCGCCGGTCGAGCCTGCGGCGTGCCGCCGATATCGTCGTATTCGAAAATTGTTTTTTGTCGCAAATCGGCGCAACCGAAGCCGACGATTACGCAATGCACGGCGGCCTTGCCGCGTGCTTCGTTCGTCCATCGAAAGGTACGATGCGCGAATTGGATCTTTAATTCTCGCGCGAGCAGGTCGGGCCATAGCACGCTGACCTGCTCGCCTTGGGCAATGGAATTGGTTGACACAAACGCGCAGCGAATCAGACTTGCCTTGCCTTGCCTTGCCTTGCCTTGCTCTGCGCTGTCGCGTTCGCTTGGCGCTATCAGCTCAGCGGCCTTCACGAACCACCCGGTCACGAAATCCAGAATTCCGTTGCCCTTGATATGGCCGGTGACGCAGCTCAGATCAGCTTTCTGTTCGCTGGATTGGAACTGCTTCCCGCCAAACGGCGGATTTCCGAGGATATAGCTCAACCGCTCCTTGGGAATCACGTCTTCCCAATCCATGCGCAGCGCGTTGGCATGATGAATATGCGGCTTGGCGCGTAGCGGGATACGCGAGAAGTAGTCGCCGAATTCCGCGCCGATCTTGAGGTTCATCTGGTGATCGGTAAGCCAGAGTGCGACCTCAGCAATACGGGCCGGGAATTCCTCGATCTCGATGCCGAAGAACTGATCGACGTCGATCTTGATGAAGTTGTCTACGTCGAGCGACAGCTGGCCCGATCCAGACGATGCCGCCCGCAGCACGTCCAGCTCCAGTTCGCGCAGCGCGCGATAGGTTACGATCAGGAAGTTGCCACAGCCGCACGCGGGATCGAGAAATGTCAGCGTGCGCAGTTTCTGATGAAACTCGAACAACCGATTGCCGTTGTGTTTGATGCGCTCGAACTCGGCGCGCAGCTCATCCAGAAACAGCGGTTTGATGAGCTTTTCAATGTTCTGTTCGCTGGTGTAGTGCGCACCTAGATTGCGCCGAGCCTCGCTGTCCATGATCGACTGGAACATGGCGCCGAAAACGGCCGGGCTAATCTGGCTCCAATCCAGCGCACAGGCGTCGAGCAGCGCGTCGCGCATGGTCGAATCGAAAGCGGCGATGGGCAGCGTTTCTTCGAACAGCCGACCATTGACATAAGGAAACGCGGCGAGCTGCTCGTTGAGCGACTGCGAGCGTTTTTCGTCAGGTGTATTAAGAATCTGAAAGGCGTGCGCTAGCTTGGAGCCGAGGTCACTGCCGTCTTCGGCTGTCCATTCCTCGATCCATTGCCGGAATGCCTGAGCCGGCTGGAAGATACCTGTGTCTTCGGCAAACAGACAGAACAGCAGCCGCACGAGCAGCATTTCAAGCGCGTGGCCGTCGTAGCCGCTGGTCTCGAGGGTGTCGTGGAGCCGGCCCATGCGCTCGGCGGCCTTGACGTTGACCGGGTCTTCGGCGCGCAGGATCTGTCGTTTATAGCCGGCGATGAAGCCAAAGCGCTTGATCTGTTGCGGTAGTTCGGCGAGTGGGAATTCGTGCGCGGTATCGCTGTCCAGATCATGAATACGGATATGGGCAAAATCCGAAACCACTACATATTGAGGTAGATCACGTTCCCGAAGACCGGCGAAATAACCGAGCGCTTGCAGGTAAGCCGAGTCCAGATCCTTGCCGCGCGACTTGTGCTCGGCGATGAGCGTGCCCGGCCAGAAGCAGTCGATAAAGCCGCTGCGAGCCCGATCGGCTCCGGTGAGCTTGCTGACATGCGCTTCAAAGCTGGCGACCCGACGGCGGCTCAGCCCGAAGACCTGGAAGAACTCGTTCCAGAAAGTCTGTGCCTCGCCACGCTCGTAGATATCGTCTGCCCAGGCGTGCGCAAACGCGGTCGCCCGATCGCGTATCTCGTTCCATGAAAGCGGCATGTTTCCCCCTTACACATCGCCGAACTCTGCACATGTGCAGCGTAGCCGCAAAGAAAAGAAAGCGGTAGGCCGGTAGCGGCCCTTGGACGCATCGCTGGCGCTTGCGAAGCGGGTCGCTCTTGAAGCGTTATGTGTAAGGACGATGCGCTATTGTTCCAATAGTCTTTTCTGACCCGAACGAACCCCCATCATCAAGCCATGACACAAAAGCCCGAGCCGACACCCGAATTGAAGCGTATCCGCTGGGTCGATATGACCTGGACGGATTATCTGCGTGTGGGCGCGGGTATCGTCTTCTTCATTCTGGGCATCGCCGGTCTGGTGCTGCCGATCCTGCAGGGCGTGTTGTTCCTGATCGTCTCGGCCATTCTGCTGGCGCCGTATTCGATCTGGGTACAGAAACAGCTGATCAAGTTTGAAAAGAAATTTCCGTGGATCGCCGAGAAAGCACGCGGCATGACGTCGCGCTGGAGCAAGAAAAAACCGAACGATGAGTGAGGCCGTCGAGCACGCCCATACGGGGCACCTCGATCCACGTATCGAGGCCTGGTTTGCCGAGCGCGACTGGCATATCTTTGATTTCCAGCGCGAGGCCTGGGCCGCGCAGGCGGCCGGCCAATCGGGGCTGATCCACGCGCCCACGGGCACCGGTAAGACATTGGCGGCCTGGTTTGGTGCGGTGAACGCCTGGTGGCAGAGCGCCGCCGATACGACTACCACCCCTGGCCTGACGGTGCTCTGGATCACGCCGCTGCGGGCGCTGGCCGCGGATACGACCGGCCATCTCGAGCGCTCGGCGGCCGAGCTGGGCCTGCCGTGGTCGGTCGAGCGGCGCACGGGTGACACCAAATCCCACGTCAAGCAGCGCCAGCGCAAGAAGCTGCCGAGCGCGTTGGTGACCACGCCGGAATCGCTCAATCTGCTGTTGTCCTATGCCGATCACGAAAAGATGTTTGCCAACATCCAGACCGTGGTCGTCGATGAATGGCACGAGCTGCTCTCGACCAAGCGCGGCGTCGCACTTGAGCTGGGCCTGTCGCGCCTGCGGGCGATCAATCCGAAGCTGGCCACCTGGGGCCTGTCGGCCACGCTGGCCAATCTGGATGAGGCCGGCTCGGCCCTGACCGGCGGGCGTGCGATCACCCGTATTCGGGGCGCGGTGCCCGCCACGACCGAGATCGAGGCGTTGCTACCGGAAACCGTCGACCGGTTTCCCTGGGCCGGACATATGGGCACGCAGATGGTCGCCCCGGTGATCGCAGCACTCGAAGCCGCGCGCACCACGCTGTTGTTCACCAACACCCGCAGCCAGGCCGAGCTCTGGCATCAAGCGCTGATCCGCGCACGCCCGGATTGGCTCGACAAGATCGCGCTGCACCACGGCTCGCTCGATCGCGAGCTGCGCGATACGGTCGAGGCGATGATCGCTGACGGCCGGCTGACCTGTGTGGTGGCTACCTCGAGTCTTGATCTGGGCGTGGATTTCTCGCCGGTCGATCAGGTCATCCAGATCGGCAGCCCCAAGGGCGTGGCCCGGCTGTTGCAACGCGCCGGGCGCTCGGGCCATCGCCCGGGCGTGCCCAGCCGTATCCTGTGTGTGCCCACCCATGCCTTCGAGCTGGTCGAGATCGCCGCTGCCCGCCAGAAAGCGCTGGCCGGCGAGCTGGAGGCCCGCCCGCCGCTGACCGGCGCGCTCGATGTGCTGGCCCAGCATGTTGTCACTCGTGCGCTGGGGAGCGCCGCAACCGGGGGCGTGTCGCCTGAAGATCTCTACGACGAGATCGTCGATACCCATGCCTATCGCGATATCACGCCCGAGGCATGGCAATGGACGCTGGATTTCGTGACCCGCGGCGGGGCCGCTCTGTCGGCCTATCCCGAGTTCCGGCGGGTGGATATCGGCGCCGACGGCAAGCTTTCGGTGGGCGATAAACGCATCGCCCGGCGCCATCGCATGACCATGGGCACGATCACCTCGGACGCCGCCATGAGCGTGCGCTGGGTGAAAGGCGGGCGTATCGGCACGGTCGAGGAGCGCTTCATCGCGCAGTTGAAACCTGGCGACGTGTTCCTGTTCTCCGGCCGGCTGCTGGAGCTGACCCGCGTACGCGATCTCACGGCCTATGTGAAAGCCGCCACCCGCAAGAATCGCCAGGTGCCACGCTGGGGCGGCGGGCGCATGGCCATCACCGGCACGCTGGCCGATGCGATTCGTGATCTGCTCGAGGCCGCCCGCGACGGGCGCTACGACACGCCCGAGCTGGCCGCTATTCAAAACATCCTGGAGCTACAGAAGAACTGGTCGGCCTTGCCGGCGGCCGACCAGTTGCTGGTCGAGCACGTCACCTCGCGCGAGGGCCGGCACTGGTTCTTCTATCCCTTTGCCGGCCGGCTGGCCCACGAGGGCCTGTCGGCGCTCGTGGCCTGGCGGCTGGCCCGTATGCACAAGGCCACGTTCCGGTTTTCGGTCAACGATTACGGCTTTGAGCTGGTCACGCGCTCCAAGGTGGATTTCACGGTCGACGAGCTGCGCGCGGCGTTTTCGCCGGATAATCTGGTCGACGATCTATTGACCTGTCTCAACGCCTCGGAGCTTGCCAAGCACGCGTTTCGCGATATCGCGCGGATCGCCGGGCTGGTGTTTTCCGGTTATCCGGGGGCGAACAAGAGCGCACGCCAGGTTCAGGCCTCCAGCGGGCTGGTCTATGACGTGCTGGCCCGCTACGACGCCGACAACCGCCTGCTCACCCAGGCGCGTGACGAAGTGCTGGCCCGCGAGCTGGAGATCGATCGCCTGCGCGCGGCCCTCTCGCGTATCGGCGATCAATCGATTCGCCTGGCCGAGCCGCCGCGGCTTACGCCTCTGGGGTTCCCGCTCTGGGTGGAGCGGGTGGCGTCTCAGGTGACCAATGAGTCCTGGAAGGATCGGGTGGCGCGGATGACGGTGCAGTTGGAGAAGGCGGCGGATCGGTGAGTCGGGCCGGCGGCCGCATCTCGTGGGTGTTGCTAAGAGCTTGAGTCGTCGCGCTCACGAGCTGCTTTAGCCGGGCGTTTTCGCACTGATGTGCGAGTCCCTTCTTTTGATTGTCCAAAAGTAGGAACCAAGAAAAAGACCCCGTCCTCGGCGCCCGCTTCGCGGGTGCACTCCGATGCTCACGTCGACGGGACGCGCCCATAAATAATTTTTAGGACTCACATCGCTTTCGCGATGCTCAGACATCTTTGCGCGCCGGCGCAATGCGCCGGACACCCGGCACCGTCCGTCGTCTCCGTCGCCTTCAGCAACGGACCGAATACAGCGCGGGCGACCAGGGCTTGGAAGTTGAGCCGGTGCCCGCGGTAGGCGCCTCATGACTTGGCCCGACGCCACACCTGCCGCGCCGTGCCTGTATTTGCAGTCCCTTCAGAGCCGGCGCAGACGTGCAGGTTGCATGGGTGTCTGGCGCACCGCGCCAGCGCG
>NZ_AYKG01000040.1 GCF_003788585.1 Salinisphaera japonica YTM-1
GCAGGATCGGGACTTGTTGGAAAGTATTCCGGGCGTCGGCCCCAAGGTCTCGGTGCGTTTGATGGCGACACTACGGAGTCGGCTATTCGACAGCGCCCGCCAGGCAGCGGCGTTCGTCGGGCTGGTGCCGGTGCCGCATGAATCCGGGAGTTCGGTGCGCGGGCGCCCCCGGCTGTCCAAGGCCGGGGCCCCGGCGCTTCGACGCCGGCTGTATATGGCGGCCGTCGTGAGTCTGCGCTACAACCCGGATATCGCCGCGCAATATCACCGCCTGACGGCCCGCGGACAGTCCAAGATGAGCGCTCTTGGGGCCGCCATGCGTAAGCTCGTCCATATCGCGTTTGGCGTGTTGAAACATCAACAGCCTTATCAACCTCAAATCGCTCAGTGAGCCGCTTGGTTTCAGGCGGGCGAGATGGTATCTAAACTTTTTCCTGTACCTGGCCATAGGCCAATAGCGAAAACAACAACGTGCCGCCGATCACGTTGCCAGCGAAAGCCGGTATCAGGAACTGCAGGCCCACCTGGCCGATATCGATCTGCCCGGCGAACCACAGCAGATACGCCTCGGCCGAGCCCACGATGATATGCACGAAGCTGCCCAGGCCGATCAGATACGTCAGGATCAGAATCATCCACAGCTCGAACCCACGCGAGTTCGGCAGCATCCAGACCACGGCCGCGATCAGAAACCCGGCCGGCACCGCCTTGATCAGCATCATCCCCGCCGAGTTGTCGAAAACCGGCTTTGACAGGCTGATCAGGGCATCGATCTGGGCCGGCGTGCCCATCACATAAAACGTGAACCACGCGATGATCAGCGTGCCCAACAGGTTGCCCAACAGCACGATGACCCACAGCCGCGCGGCCTTGCCCAGCCCGCGTAACGAGAAATGCCGGGCCAGCGGCAACACCACGGTGATGGTGTTCTCCGTGAACAGCTGCATCCGCCCCAGGATGACGATGAGAAACCCGAAGGCATAGCCCAGGTTGCTGACCAGACCGCGCCACGGTGCCTCGGGCAAGGATTCATAAAAGAACGCCTTGCCCAGCACCGACATGCTGATGGCCAACCCGGCCGCGAGTGCAGACCACCAGAGCGAGAGCGCCGACCGGGCCAGCTCCTCCTCGCCGTCGCGGCTGATGGCCTCGAAGACCGCCCGCGCGGTCAAGCGCGTGCCGTGTATTTCCTGCGCAGACGCATTGCTGTTGTGTTCAGCCATGGGCTAAGCATGTGATGTGATTACAAATTCATGCCCATACGCTGCGTGCTGCACGGCGCTCTGGCAAGTTGCCTACAACCGACTGAACCACAATCGGCTCAGGCGCCGTATCAGCGTGTGTCTGGCCCAGTCGGCGCGCCGGTTCCAGCCCGTAGCGCATGCGCGCCCAGACATAGAGCGCCAGCCCCACACCCATCCAGATCGCGAACAGCAGCCATTCCACCGGCTTCAACGCCGACGGGCTCATCGGCAGATAAAGCGCGATGATCGCAAGCGAGAGCACGATCGCGATCACACCCAGGGTGATACCGCCGCTGGTACGAAACGGGCGCGGCATGTTTGGCTCACGCAGGCGCAGCACGATGAACGACGCGGCCACGAACAGGTAAGCGATCACGATGCCCAGCCCGCCCGCGTCCACCAGCCAAACGGCCGTCGAACGGCCGAAAAACGGCGCGATGGTGCTCACCAGACCGATCGCCAGGATCGCGACATAAGGCGTGCGATGTTTCGGGTGCAGCCGGGCGAAGATCGCCGGCAGCATGCCCGCACGCGCCAGCGCATAGATCGCCCGCGAGCCGCCGATATAAAACGCGTTCCAGCTGGTCACGATGCCGGCCATGCCGGCCAGCACCATCAGCTTGCCCGCCCAGCTGGCACCAAACGCCGCGGCCATCGCCTGCGGCACGGCCAGGCCGTCGGGATCGATCCCGGCAGCACTCAGGACATAAGCCGTGCCAAAGATCATCGCGGCATACCAGACCACGGCCAGCACAACGGAAACGATCAACAGCCGGCCGATATCGCGGTGTGGCAGATCGATCTCCTCGGCCGCCTGCGGGATCACGTCGAAGCCCACGAACATGAAGGGCACCATGATCAGCACCGACAGCGCGCCCGCGGCCATACTCGGCTCACCGGTGAAAAGCGGCACGAGATTGGATTCGCTGCCCGTGAACAAGGCACCGGTGAAAAACATCACGCCCACCACCGCGATCAACAGCGTCACGAGCTTTTGCACGAGAGCCGCCGTACGCACGCCGACATAGTTGATGCTCATCATGACCAGCGAGCCGATAACGGCCACGGCGACCCATGTCGCCTTGACCTCGAAACCGGCCACCGTCCAGAGATGGCCCACCGCATAGCCCGGCGCCAGATTCTCGATCACCGTGGGCAGGGCCACGGCCTCGAAGGCCACCACCGTCATATAGCCCAGCACGATCGACCAGGTACACACGAACGAGGCGAAATGCCCGAGCCCGCGATACGAATAGACATGCTCGCCGCCGGCTTCCGGCATGGCCGCGGCCAGCTCGGCGTAGGTCAGCCCCACACAGACGATCGCCAGGCCGCCAACGATGAACGCCAGCACCGCGCCCAGCGAGCCGGCGGTCGTGATCCAGTGGCCGGTCATCACCACCCAGCCCCAGCCGATCATGGCCCCGAAGGCCAGGGCCAGAACATCCTTGCGGGCCAGCACACGTACGAAACGCGCGGTATCGGTCATCGCGATCTCTCAAGCAGGAAACGTTCATTAAAATGCAACGTTCGGGCCAACACGGCAATACGCGATCGGTCACATCCATCTGGGCAACGCTACGGATCCCGTTGGCCGGGCTGACCTGTTATCGTTATGGCCAATTGAATCACCGGCATAACGGAAAGAACACGATGGATGTAAACGACTGGCAGAGCCTGGAACGCGACGACAAACGCGGCTTCGAGATCCTGGGCCGTGAACAGGGCATGGGCTGGGAAGTCGAAGTCCGCTTCGACGGCGCCATCGAACCCAAGCGCGATTCCGAATCCGCCAAGGATCGTCAAGAAGCCGTGAAAGTCGGCCGCGAAATCGCCATGGCCGCGCTGTAAGCGCTGCGCCAAGATGGTATCGAGCCGGCCCCGTTCTGCGGGCGCCGGCTTTTTTGTGCCTTTCGTTTATGGAAAAGCATTATCGTCCGCAAATGAACGCGAATACACGCGAATAATACAGACGGTTTTTTTATCCGCAGATGGACGCAGATGTTACGCAGATGGCTTTTAAGGCAAGCGCTGCCTTGAGTCGGCGCTGCTCTTCGAGCCAATCAAACCCTTTACGACTGATTTTTCTATCTGTTTTCTATCGGCGCTAATCGGTGTTCATCAGCGGATTGTCTTCTGCTTATTCGCGTTCATTCGCGGACGATTTTCTGTATTCGTCACCACGAATTCGGGCAGGTTTATTCGCCGACAGACATTCCCGTCATTTCTTTTTATCTGTCTTTATCTGCGTAAATCGGCGTCTATCGGCGGATTGC
Organism: Salinisphaera japonica YTM-1; assembly: GCF_003788585.1. Lineage (GTDB taxonomy): Bacteria > Pseudomonadota > Gammaproteobacteria > Nevskiales > Salinisphaeraceae > Salinisphaera > Salinisphaera japonica. The sequence continues at coordinate 3,521 of NZ_AYKG01000040.1, forward strand.
CTTCGTCTTATTCGCGCGCATTCGCGTCTATTCGCGGACTGATTTACGGCTTGGATCGGCCGGCCTTGTCAGGGGTGGATTCATACGTCAGCCCCCAGCTGGTGAGTGCCGCAAACAGCATGATCAGCAGCAGGAACCAGCCCTGGAAAACAAATGGAAAGACCGAGGTCGGCGTGACGATCGGCAGCCAGTCGTATTGGCCCTGCATGGACTGGATGGTGGCCCAGCCGAGCAGGATGGGCGCGCCCCAGGGGAAGATATAGCCGAGCGCCGAGGTGACGGCGTCCAGCATATTGGCTCGCCGATAACGATGGATGTTGTAGCGCTCGCCGATCTCGCGCACGAAGGGTGCCGCGGCGATCTCGGCCGCCGTGTTGATCGTGATGGCCGAGTTGAGCACGGCCACGATCAGCCAGTTGGAGAACTCGGCACGTTTGACCGAATCACCGATCCAGACCACCAGCCGGCTGGTGATGGCTGCCATCGTGCCGCCGGCACGCAGCAGATGGGCCGCGGCCACGATCAGCAGGATGAGAATGGCCATGTTCATATAGCCCTGTACGCCCGATACCAGCGCGCCACTGACGACGTCCGGCGCCTCGGGATTGAAGGCGAACACGTCGGCAAACGTGCCGGTGCCGGCGATGATCATCGTCGGCACGGCCGCGATCATGCCCCAGGTCAACGAGGTGATCAGGTGATGGCCGGTCAGGGCCAGTACCAGCACGAGAACGAAGGGCACGAGCATGAACAAGCCGGCGACGTCCGTACTGTTCAGCAGGTTGGTCAGCGCCTGATTGCCGACATCCACGCCGGCCGCCCCCGCGCCGCCAAAGATCACGAACAGGATCAACGAAGGCACGGCCGCGGCGATCGAGTACTTGAAGCGCGAGCGCACCACGCCGGGCACATCGGCGTCCTGCGTCGTCGCCGACACGATGGTGGTATCGGACACCGGGGCCAGGTTATCGCCGAAGATCGCCCCGGCGAGGATCGCGGCGAACAGCATTACCGGATCCGCGTTCAAGGCTACGCCGGCCGGATACATCAACGTACAGAACGCCACGGTGGTGCCATAGCCCGTGCCCACGGCGGTCGAAAACACGGCCGCCAGCACGAAGGTCAGGCCCACGAACAGCCCGCCAGTGGCTCCGGACTCACCGCCCAGCCAGACCAGGCCCTCGACCAGGCCACCGGCCTGGAGCACCTGGGCGAACATGCCGGCATAGAACCAAGCCACGATCGCCACCACGCCCACCGGCTGGGTCATGCCGGTGAACAGGTTCTGGGCATAGTCGTGCCAACTGCTGCGACAGAAGAACAGCCCCAGCGTGATGCCGAACATCGCCCCCATCACCAGCCCGATCTCCGAGGTCAGCCCGGCCACGCTGGTGGTGATCGCCCAGATCACGAAGAACAATAACGGGACCGCCGCCCCGAAGGCGCCGAGCCGGAAATTCAGGGTCGAGGCGTCCGCACTCGCATCATTCATAGAAACGTCTTCGCTGGTGGGGTCAAACGACGGCGATCCGGGCGAAAGCCGGCGCGTCGTACGCGTCGTAGTATCCAGACGCGGGGCGGGTCGGTCTAGCCGTATCGCGGTTTCGTAGGCGTCGCGCGTCATCTGTTTGCAGATCTGCAAAGCGTGTTTGCAGCCGTGGCGGATTCGTGCCTGAAGAGCGCTGACTAGCATGCACGCTGTGTCCTGCGAACCGATTCGATCATGTCTGCATCAACCGCCGCCGCACTACCCGCACGCGTTACCCGGCGCCAACAGCTCGTGGCTGTCGCCCTGGCCGGCCTGGCCATCATCACGGCCGGCTCGTTCACCACATTGTCCGGGTTGTTGACCGCCGAACTCAGCCAGGCGCTCGGCTGGTCCAGCCATGCCACGGCAGCCGGGGTGGCCGTGAACATGGCGCTCTATGGCGCGGCCGCGCCGTTTGCCCTGCACGCGATGACGCGCTTTGGCATCCGGCGCGTGACCCAGATTGCGCTCACGCTGCTTATCGCGGGCAGCGCGCTATGCGCGTTGGGCAACGTGTGGCTCTTCAACATCGCCTGGGGAATCGTGGTCGGCGGAGCCACGGGGGCCCTGACCATGGCCTACGGCGCCTTCGTGGCCCGGCTATGGTTTGAACACACCGGTACGGCCACGGGTGTGCTGACCGCGGCGGCCGTGATCGGCCAGTTCGCGTTTCTACCGGGCTGGGCCTGGCTGGCCGGCGTGTTCGGCTGGCAGGCGGCCCTTGGTGGCGCGGCCGGCCTGGCCGTCATCACGATCGTGGCCCACGCGCTGTTCATGACCGAGCGCGCCTCGGGCGTAACCAGTATCCAAGCGCGTCATCTGGATTCAGGCGAGCGCCTGGCTGACGTACTGGCCGTACTGCGCGCAGCCGTCCGCCAGCCCACCTTCTGGATCATCGCCGCCCATTTCGCCATGTGCGGGGCCACCACCAACGGGCTGATGTGGTCGAGCTTCACGCCGGCGGCCGTCAATCACGGCATGAGCACCGAAGGGGCCTCCACGATCCTGCTGTTGATCGGCCTGTTCAACGTGCCGGGCACGATCGCGGCCGGTTGGCTGTCGGATCGGATGAGCCGGCGTGCGCTGCTGGCCACGGTGTTTTTGCTGCGGGCCGCCACGCTCGCCCTGCTGCCCTGGCTGTTCACCGATCAGATCACACCCACGCTGATTGTCTTTGGCGTGGTCTTCGGGCTGTTCGACGTGGCCACCGTGCCGCCGGTCATCGCCCTGGCCAATCAGGTATTCGGCAACCGCGGGCCGGCTGTCTTCGCCTGGATCAACGGCGCGCATCAACTGGGCGCGGGTGCCATGGTGGCCGCCGGCGGGCTGATCCAGGGCGTCACCGGCTCGTTCTTCGGGCTCTGGATCCTGGCGGCCGCCACCTGTGTGACGGCCGCACTTACGGTCTATGCCAGTCAGTATCGGCCGGTGGATGTGGGCACAACCGCGGCTGCGGCCGGCTGATTGGGTCAGCTGCCGCCGCGCGCCAAGATAAGTTTACGTGCCAGAGCAACGCGCTTATTCTCATCAAGCAACCGACAGCCGGAGGATGGCATGGGCAATGCGGCCAAACAGATTCTAGAAAAGGCGCTGGGCCTGTCCGCCACCGAGCGCAGCGCACTCATCGAATCACTCTTGGCCAGTCTCGACCAACCCGATCCGGCTATCGATACGCGCTGGGCCGAGGAGGCCGAGGCCCGGATCGATGCCGTGGACCGCGGCGAAATGGAAACTGTGTCGGCAGACGATGTGTTCGCCAAATACGGCGATTCTTGACGCCTCGTTTTTACAAAGCGGCCGAGCACGAGCTCGACGAAGCGGTCGCCTTTTATGACGCGCAGGTGCTAGGGGCTGTTGCCGTTTCGTACGAGCGCCGCGTTGGCGCCCAAAATCTGGCCAGGCAAGGCGCGAGCCGCAGGGCGTGGCGTGCCACGATCAAGGTGAGCAACGCCGCATGGCCAGATTTTGGTCCCAACCCTTCGGGACAAGCGCTGTTTTGCGGCAATACAGCGTTCTAGCCCACTAGCGCAGGATGACTGCGTGGCGTGGGCTACGCCTCGTCTTGCCGCAAAACAGCGCTTGGCGCGGACTCGTACGAAACGGCAACAGCCCCTAGGCCTGGGCGCCCGGTATCGAGCGGCCGTTCGCGAAGCCTTGTCGCAAATCGAGCGTTTTCCTGAGGCTGGCACGCGATTGAGTCGGCGTACCCGTCGGCGTCTGGTCAATCGCTTCCCGTACGGTATCGTTTATCGCCATACCGATGACGGAATTTTCGTCGTGGCAATCGCGCATCTGCACCGTAAGCCGGAATACTGGCGCGATCGGCTTCGATAGCCCGCTGGCTTGCCATGCCCGAACTCACCGACTGGGACCCACTGCGCTTGATACTGGCCATCGCCCGGGCCGGGACGCTGGCCGGTGGGGCGCGGCGGCTGGGTATCAGCCATGCCACGGCATATCGCCGGCTCGGGCGACTCGAAGCCGATCTGGGCGAGACATTATTCACCCGCGATCGCGACGGTTATCTCGCCACGGTGCCTGGCCAGCGTCTTGTTGAGGCCGCCCGAACGGCCGAGCAGGCGATTCGTGCGGCCGTGGCGCCGGCCGAGACGACCGAGGCGGGCCTGGCCGGGCAGCTCACGATCGCGACGACGGAGCTGTTGTTCGAGGGCGTGCTGGCCGCGCTGTTCCAGCGGTTTCAGGCACGCTACCCAAAGATCGCGCTGGATATGGTCATCGCAAGCGACGTCGAGAATCTGGCCCATCGCGGCGTGGATATTGCGATTCGCCCGGGCAATACGCCGCCCGAGTATCTGATCGGCCGGCCGGTGGGCCGGATCGCGCAAGCTGTTTATCGGCGGGCCGATGACACAGCCGAGCGCTGGATCATGCCCAGCGCCGAGACGGGTTATCACGCGCTCTTGCGTTGGCACCGCGAGGCAGGCCATGCGGCGGCGTATTTGACCGTGAACACCGAGCTTGCGGCGTATCGCGCCGCGCGGGCGGGGCTGGGCGCGGCCGTGTTGCCTTGTTATCTGGCCGAGGCCGACCCGCAACTCGTACGCCACGGCCCGCCGATCGCCGAGCTGGCCACCGATTGCTGGCTGCTCATGCACCCGACCCAACGGGCCGCGCCGCTCGTCACCCTGTTTTCGAAAACGATCGGCGTACAGCTGGCCGACGCGCTCGCGAGCGCGCCGGCCGCCTCGGATTGATCAGCGCTTGGCCAGGCCGGTCGGACAGGTGGCCCGCCCCTGGCTTGGAAACAGTCGGCCATTCGGCAGATAACAATTCACACGGGCCTGGGCGTCCGGCAGCGCGAACTGTAGCCGGATCGGGTCATGATCACTGACCTGTTCGGCGAACTCGGCGTTGACGTGCACGACATCGATCTGGCGCAGGGCTTGTTTGAGCGCCGGGGTCACAAAAGCATGATCCAGCGCCTGCGAATTGCCCTGAAAGATATAGGTATAGCGCGCCGCCGGCGTGAGCGTGTTCAACAGATCGCTGACGACCGGCGTGCCGGTATCGGCCCCGGTGAGGGTGAGCAGCGGCGGATTGAAATTGAACTCGTTGAAGTCGCCGACCACGGCGATCCGCGCGTCAGGCACGGCGGCACGGGCCTTGTCGATAAAAGCATTGACGATCGCGGCCTGGCGCGTTCGCTTGTCGGCCCCGCCGTTGATCGGCGGCTGGATCGCGCCGAACAACGAGGTGCTGCCGCCCTTGGACGTGAAATGATTATCGATGACCAGCACGCGCTGGCCGTTGAACACGAACAACGCGGCCAGCGGCTTGCGGCTGTTGGCAAACGCTGAATCCTGCGGCTGGATACGCCCGGGGTTGGCCGAAATCGTCAACGCGCCCTCTTGGGTGGCCGCGACATCGACCGCCGTCGTGGCATCGCCCTTGGCACCGACATCGGCCAGCGTGACCCGCGCCGGGTTATACAGATAAGCCACACGGATATTGCCACCCGGCTGGCCGCCGTTGCTGCCCGCGACCGGCGCGATCTCGGTAAAGCCATAGCGCGGCCCGCCGGCCGCCACGATGGCATCCGCCAGGCGCGATAGCGTTGCATCGGCCGACGTCACGCCGTCGCCGCGGGCCGAACCCGTGTTGTCCTGGACTTCTTGCAGGGCAACGATATCCGGGCCTTTCAGCCGGCCTGCGATCTGCCGGGCAATGGCCGCGAACTTGCCGTTTGCGATATCGGCATCGCCGTCATCATCATTCGTGTCGAGATTCTCGACGTTATAACTGGCCAGGCTCAATACGTCGCCGCCGATCAGCGTATCCGCGGTTTCAGGGGCCAGGTCGCTGGGCGCGGGGGCGGCCATATCGGCCGGGCGGATCTCGAACTGGCCGAAGGCATAGCCCAGCGTGCCGGTGATGGTGTCGAAATGGGCGCCGACGTTGATCGCGGCATCGGTGAGTGCGCCGGCCTCGACCTGGATGCGCTCGGGGTTGTAGTCAATCTGCGGGCTCTGATCGATGATCGTGATGCCGCCGCGGGCGTTGATGCCGGTGGCATGGGCGCCGTCTTCGGCCACGACATAAAGCTCGCCGAACCGGTTCACGGGGGAGACGACCCGGGCATCGTTCACGCGCACCTGCATGGATTCAAGCGACTCGTAAAAATCCAGCCCGTCTTCGTTCGGATCGAAGACGTTCGAGTCGTTTTCGATCACGTTGCCGTTGGCATCGTCTTCGATGATCTCGGTGGGCGGCAGCCGCCCGCCGGCGCCGATGACGACCGGGGTGATCGTGCGGCTCGACAATACCGTGCTGGCCGCTGACAGACGGGCGATGCCCTGCCCGCCCGTGGCCGTGATCTCTGTCACGGGCAGCGACTGGCTGTCGTTGCCGGCGAAGTATTCGGTCACCCGGCCGCTGACGCTCACGGCATCGCCCACGGCGAGCGTGCTGCCATCGGCGGCCCGCGGCGCGTCGCCGGTAAAGACCTTGACTGCCTCGCTGGTGGCCGGATCGTTATCGGCGTCCGGGTCCTGAATCGTGATGCTGTTGGTGCCCACGACCGTGACGATACCGGGCACACGCGCCACGTTACGACCCTGTACCGGCGAGGCCTGGGCCGCGCCCTGCACGTCGTGGATACGCAGGCCCGTGAGTGTCTGGCCATCGCTCGGCGGCGTATCGTCCTGGCTGCTGCCATCGCCAACGGCCATATTGGCCGCACCCGGCGTGGGTGCACCCAGCGCAAACGCCCGGGTATCGCGCAGATGCCCACCGCTATCGGGCACGCGCTGAAGCGACAGGTCATCCTTGCGGCCGGTGGCATCTTCGTCGAGCTGCGGGCCGGCGACCAGGAGCGGGGCCAGTACCCGGGCATCCGCATCGCCGGTGCCATACACCACGGCATCGATGAGCCCCGCCGTGGTCACCGCTGTGCCACGGGGAAAATCGCTGGCATCACCGGTATACAGCGCCACGGCGTCCTGGCCGTTCTGTAGGCCGTTACTGCCGAACGTGGCGGCAACGCCGCTGACACCGGGGTTGCCGAGCACATAATAGCCGGCGGTCGATGTCACGGCCCCGTCCAGGTCATAGGCGGCGTAGCTTTCACCCGTGCGCCCGTTATAGAAGACCAACACGCGGCCATCGAGCGCGGTATTGCCGGCCCCGCCGTCGCTCAGCTCCACGAACTCGGCGGTGTCCACACCATCGGTATCGCTGTCGAGCTCGTTGATGGCGATCTGCGGCGCGGCCTTGGCCAGGCCAGCGACCAGTAACAGGGCCAGGGCGCTTGCGCCGGTCAGAACAGACGATTTCATGGCGGTACTCGTTCAGTCATCGATAACCTGAGCCTGCCAGTTGCAGATGGCAGTTTCATGGCCATGCACCATTCAGGTGATGAAACACGCCCGCAGCCGATGCCGCGGGCGCGCGTCTTACCTCGCCCTAGGCTGCCCGCATCTGCGGCGCCGGCTTGGCTTCGTAGGCATCGACGATCGCTTGCCAGTACGCGTGATCGCGAGCGACGTTGCAATCGCCGGTCGTGATCACCTCGTCGATGATCTGGCGAAACAGATCCGCAAATGCCGGCAGACCGGCAGCCAGCTCGGGCGTGTCCGGGTGCATGAAGTTCAGGTTCGTGCCGTGGCCGACGCGATTGACCCAGTAATGCACCGATTTGGCGTTGCGCCGTGTGCCGATGACGGTGAAGCCGTGGGCCGCCAGATCACGATAAGTCGGGATCAGGCGGGTATCGATGAACGACAGGCTAGTCATTTCCGGCGGCATGCTCGACAACGTGGGATCCACCACTTTCTGGGCCGGATAAACCGGCACGCCGATCATGAAACGCACGTCCTTGTTGGCCTGGCGCGCGGCGGCCACGGTATCGGCAAACGTATCGGCCACCGAAAACTCGAGCGGCACCGGGTGCGCGAACCAGCCCATGGTGTAGTGCTCGGCGGGCGAGCTACGGGTCGAGCGCGGGGTACACACGGTGAACGAGTCGCTGCCGCGCACCAGCCGGTCGATCAGACCGGCCACGGCCATGAAGCCCGCACTCAGCGAGCCGCCCGCCGCCTTGCAGGCGGCCTCGAACGCATCCGAATCCTCGACCGAGAGAAAATCCGGAATCGTGGTCATGCGCCCCGGGGCGAAATCGTCGCGCTCGGCCAGCCCGGTGGCGAACGAAAATCCCGGCAGCCCGCCGCCGTGCAGGGCCTGAAAACGCTGCCATTCGACGACCTGGGGTGAGTCCGGCGTCAGCTGGTTACAAAACGCCATGTCACGCCGCGCGTAATCAGCATGCGAGGCATGCTCTGGCAGATCGGTCAGGCTTTGGGCACCGGCGCGGAAGGCCTCATAGAACATCATGATTTCTTCGAAGATCATGAAGATCGAGAAACCGTCGGTCAGCAGATGATCCATGCAGATCGCAACGGTGAACTCGGGCGCATCCGCCTGGGGCCCGGCATGCTCGATACCCAGCGCACTGAAAGAGAACAGATCCCAGTCCGGAATTCGCGGCTGGCGAACATCGATCATCTCGGCAAACGTATCGCCGGGCTGGCCGGGGGCCGCAACATCCACCGATTCACCGGACAGCTCGATATCGTCAGGATGCATCGTACGACTGGCCCAGTCCCCGCTGTTCTCGTCGAAGAAAAACCCGGTGTGATAGACATCGTGACGACGCAGATGCGCCTGGCAGGCCTGGCGGAATGCCGTCTCGTCGTAGTGATCGAAAACCTTGAAGCCCAGGCCCAGAATACGTACCGCATTGCCTTTCATGTAGGCCGAGGTTTCACGACTGGAGTCCAATGCGGCGCGCTGGATTTCAGACGGCGGCACGTCTTTTTCCGGGGCCTGTGCCTGGGCCGCACGCGCTTGCGCACTGGCAAAGAACAACCGCGCCCGGCCGGTGGGCGCAGGCCAGTCTCGTAACAGATTCATTTCCATGACTTAACTCCCTGATGCGATTCGTTTGCTTGCTCTGATGGGCAAACCGCTCGTTCTGTATATGGAACGAACGTTCGGTTGTTTTATGTCACATGAAGTTATTGACGCAATACCCAGGCCAAACTGCACCGCTGGTTCGGCATGCCAATCGGTGTAAGCGCTGGGCTACAGTGGTGACGTCATGGCTTATTTTCCGGACAACGATGACGGCTTCACGACACTGCAGGCGCTGTGTCTATCCGAAGCCGCAACGGCGCTATCGGCATCGCAGCTGCTGCGATGGCTGCCGGCACGATCGCTGTCGCGCCCCCTGGCCGGGCCCAGCTGCCGATTTGCTGCCCGTCTGGCGGGTTTCGATCATGCGATCGCGCATCGTGGGCTGGCCCAGGCCGCCGCCGAGATCACGCGGGTATGGGCATCACGGCTTGAGATTCATGGCCGGCCGCCGATCGCCACGGGCCAGCCCACGCTAGTGGTCGCCAACCACCCGGGCCTGATTGATGCGGCCGCACTCCTGTCCTGCCTGGGCGGCCACGAGATACGTCTGCTGGCCGCCGACCGGCCGCTGCTGGCCGCCCTGCCGGCGCTTGCCGAACACCTGATCCCGATCAATCCCGGCCATCGTGGTCGGGCGCTGCGTGCGGCCGGGCGCCATCTGGCCGGCGGCGGCACGCTGGTGTTGTTCCCGGCCGGGCGGATTGAGCCGGACCCCGGCCATGACGGCAACGGCGCACGGGCCAGCCTGGCCGGCTGGTCACGCAGTGCGGGTGTACTGGCCTGCCAGGTGCCCGGCACGCGGATTGTCCCGGCCGCCATCGAAGGCGTGATCGCCCCCCGCGCCAGACGCCATCTGTGGGTTCGCGCCGCCCGCGCTGATCCCGCGCGCCGCGACTGGCTGGCCGCTACCTGTCAGGCGTTATGCCCGGATCGGTATCGCATCGTGCCCGGCGTTCGTTTTGCACCACCCGTCGACGGCGCAGACGATGTACACGCCCGTCTGATCGATACGATGCAGGCGCTTTATGCCTCGGCTAGACCGAACCCAGCAGATGCCAGCCGGCCCAGAACATCACCCCCGCGATGAGCGCGTCCAGGCCTTGCCAGACCCGGGGCCGGGCCAGCCAGGGTGCGGCCCGGCGCGCCCCGAAACCCAAGAGCGTGAAAAACAGCGCCGAGCCGGCAATGGCGCCCACGGCGAACGCCAGACGATGCGCGCCGTGGCTCTCGGCCAGGCGACCCAGCACCAGAACCGTATCGATATACACGGCCGGATTGAGCCATGTGATCACGAGCGTCGTCGTGACGCTGACGAGCCGTGAGGCACGCGCGGGGGATTCCGGACGCAGCCGCTGGCCCCCGCGCACCATGCGCGCCAGCGCCAACACGCCGTAGGCCCAGAGAAACAGCGTGCCGATATAGGCCAGTGCGGCTGAAACACGCGGTGCCGCGATCAACACCGCGCCCAGGCCATAGACACCGGCGGCAATCAGGATCGCATCCGAGGCCACACAGATCGCAACCACCGTGGCCACGTGTCGACCCAGCAGGCCGTGACGCAACACGTGAGCGTTCTGGGCGCCCACGGCCACGATCAAACCCAGGGCATTGGCCAGGCCCGCCAGAAAAACCCAGACCGTGTTTTCTGCTACCAAAGGATCGCCCCATCGATAAATCAGCGGACGAAAGCATGACCGATCCGACACTGACGTTGTATTCCTTCTGGCGCTCCACCGCGGCGTATCGCGTGCGGGTGGCCGCCCGGCTCAAGCATCTGGCGATCGACGAGCGCTTCATCGACCTGGACGCCGGCGAACAGCACGACGACGCGTTCCAACGCATGAATCCGATGGCCGCCGTGCCGGCATTGATCGTCGAGTCGGGCGACAACGCGCGCCAGACGCTGACCGAGTCGCTGGCGATCATCGAATATCTCGACACGCTCGTCCCCGAGTCGCCGCTTGTGCCCGAGGACCCGATCGCCCGCGCAAAGGCCCGGGCGATTGCGCAGACCACGGCCGCGGATATTCATCCGTTGATCGTGCCGCGTATCGGTACTTATCTGAAAGACAACGCCGGCATGGATGACGACGCGTGGCTGGCCTGGCGCCGCCACTGGATCGAAACCGGGCTGGCCGGCATCGAGCGTCAGCTGGCGCATGACGAGGCGCGCCAGACCTATTTCGGCGGCGAGACGATCACCATCGCCGATATCTGTGTCACCGCGATCGTGGTCATTGCTCGGGTGATCGGTATCCGTATCGACGGCCTACCGATCATCGAGGCCGCCGTCACGCGCTGTGAGTCGCTGACGGCATTCGCCGATTCTGCGCCGATGCGCCAGCCCGGCGCGCCCGAAGGCTAGCTACAGCCGGCCGCGCATGTCGGCGACATGACTGCCGCCCCAGAACAGCTTGTCGCAGGCCGGGCAACGCGCGAAACGGTGGTAGTGGGCCTTAGTCAGCGGTTCCAGCCGGTGCACGATATCGGCCTTGGCCACGGCTGCCAGCGGCGTATTGCAATCACTGCACCGGGTGAACGGCTGCATGCGACCGGCGAGGCTAAAATGCGCGACGATATCGTCGTACTGGGCCTGGGGGGCGTCATCACGCACGAAGCGCGCATGCCGCACCCGTGCCCGCTTGAGCAGGCCGCGATCGCGCGTCAGCAGCACACGATCCGTTTCGTCGCTGATCGCGGCCAGCCGGGCATCGTCGTAGTCGTTGGCATAGGCCACGTCGAAACCGGCCAGGCGCAGCCGGCGCACGAGCGCCCCCAGATGCACGTCCGCCACGAAGGCCGGGGCCGCGCCCGGCCAGTCGGCGCGCCGCTGGGCCGGTGTCATGGGCGCGGCCACGATATGCGCCGCGCTACCCGGCGCCAGCACGCCGGCCAGCGGCGCGGCCAGGCCGTCGATGCGCACCAGGCCGATTTCGGTGTGCGGCACGCCGCGCGCCTCTATCACGTCCTTCACGCCTGCCCGGCGTGACAACGCCACGGTTTGCTTGCGCCCGCGCTGGCTACGGGCGATGAAGTCGTTGAGTTCGCCGAGGAGTCGCAGTTTCATGACCGCTCTTACGTATGACCGACTGCCGGGGTTGCCGGCCAGAGGCTATCCTGTGACATGACCCTGCCAGATGCCCAGGAGACGTGATGCCTCGATCGCCACGCCGCGCCGCGGCCGGCCGCGCCAAGGCCAGGCTGGGCGACACCGGCCCTGCCCGGCTGATCGCCTTCAACAAACCCCATGACGTGCTCTCGCAGTTCACCGATGCCAACGGGCGCGCCACGCTGGCGGATTTCATCGACTGCCCCGGCGTGTATCCCGCCGGACGGCTGGATCGGGATAGCGAAGGGCTGTTGCTGCTGACCAACAACGGCCGGCTCAACGCCCGGATCACCCAGCCCGGGGAAAAGACCGAAAAACGCTATTGGATCCAGGTCGAGGGCGTGCCCGACGACACGCAATTGGCCGCCCTGGCCGCCGGCCCGAACATCAAGGACGGGCCGACCCGGCCTGCCCAGGTACAGGTCATCGACGCGCCTGATCTCTGGCCGCGCCACCCGCCGGTGCGCTATCGAAAGACCGTACCCACCACCTGGCTGGAGGTGATCATCACCGAAGGCCGTAACCGTCAGGTCCGGCGCATGAGTGCCGCCGTCGGCCTGCCGACCCTGCGCCTGGTGCGCATGGCGATCGGCAGGTGGGCGCTGGGCGATCTCGCACCGGGCGCCTGGACCGAGTTCTAACGCCCGCGCATCCGCGAGCGCGGCGTGAAAACATGCGGCGTGATCTGCCAGTCGTGATCCCGGGCGATGAGCTCTACGTAGCTGGGCCCGCCGAAAGCCCGGCTCTTGCCGGCCGCACCGGGGTTGATCAGCCAGGGCGTGGTCTCGGTGTCCAATACGCGCCGATGGCTGTGGCCGAGCACGATAGCCCGGGCGCCGGCAAAATACGCGCGCAGCCGGTCATGGCGTACCCGGGCCGGCCATTGGTGGCCGTGCATGATGGCCAGCGTCCCGCCGGGCAGATCGATCTCGGCCCGGGCCGGCCAGGGGCAATCGGCGGGGTCGTTGTTGCCGGCCACGATCTGTAGCCGCTCGCCCAGCGCGCCACAGGCGGCGGCTACATCGGCGCCGACGTCACCGGCATGAATGACCCAGTCGGCACCGCGCGCGTGGTCGGCGATCCGCGGGTCCAGATAGCCGTGGGTATCGGCGAGGATGACGATGCGCATGGGGCGTAGTGCCTGTAAATCCGGCCGCCACGATAGCGCGACGCACTTGTCTATGCTTATGATCGGGCCATGCAGACCTGGGCGATCTATAGCTTGAAGGGCGGCGTGGGCAAAACCGCCACCGCCGTGAATCTGGCCCATGAGGCCGCCGCCGCCGGCGAGCATGTATTGCTCTGGGATCTGGACCCCCAGGGCGCGGCCGGCTGGTATCTGGGCATCGATTCGGCCACCGGACTGTCGGCGAAAAAGATCGTGGCCGGCAAGGCCGCACTTGGTCGTCACGTGGTGGCCACCGCCCACGAGCGACTGTCGGTGCTGCCCGGCGATCGCAGCTATCGTCAGTGGGATGCGCTCATTCACGAGGCCAAATCACCGCGCAAGGTGCTGGAGGCGGTTATCGAGCCGTTCTCCGAAACCTACTCGCTGATGATTCTGGATTGCCCGCCCGGTATCGGCCCGCTGGCCACGGCCATTCTGCGCGCTGCCAACCGCGTGGTCGTCCCGGTCGTGCCCACGCCATTATCGCTGCGCGCGCTCGACGAGGTGATCGAGCACGTGGCCGACAAGAAAGTCGGCAAGACGCGGCTACGCCCGTTCTTTTCCATGGCCGATCGGCGGCGCAAGCTGCATCGCGAGCTGCTGGCCGCACCGCCTGCGACCATGCAGCCGGATATTGGCGTGGCCGTGGACTATGCGAGCATCATCGAGCGCATGGGCGAGCATCGCGCGCCGGTGGCCTGCTTTGCCCCGCGCTCGCGGGCGGCCGCGCAGTACCATGCGCTTTATAGCGCGCTGGCCTGAGCCGCGCGAGTTCATCGATCAACGGGCAGCTGTGCCATGACGGAATCCTTATTGCTCAAACGCCACACCGGCAAACGCCTGGCCTGGGTGCTGGCCAGCCTGGTGGCCGCGACACAGCTTGTGGCCTGCTCGGCGATCGAGGTCACCACGCGGCGCGGCCTCCAGGGCACCACCGCCGTGGGCAAGGCCAGCGGCTATACCCTCAAGGCCACGGGCAATGCCTCGGTCACGCCGCCCAACGTGCCGCGCCTGGCCGAGGCCACGGCTTTTTTTGAATCACAGCGCCGTTTTCTGGCTCGCCAGGCCGCAGCCGGCGGCGGTGAAGATATCGCGGCACTTGCCCGGCTGCTGAACAAGCGCGAGCCCGATCGCGTGGCCCGCTGGATGCAAGCCCACTACAGCGATTTGTTCAGCGACCGGTCGGTTCAAGCCTCTACAGTAGTGCTACGCATCGACGCGCAGACGATTTAGTGCGTACATTGTTAGTTCCAAGTGCAAGAAAGGCTTTTATCATGAAAAAGATTACGCTGGTTACCGCTTCCGCTCTGATGGCCTTGGGTCTTGCTGCCTGTGGCTCCAACAGCGATAACGACATGTCCGACAACGGCATGTCTGATAACGCCATGAGCCAGAACAGCATGTCCAACGACATGTCCAGCAATAGCATGTCCGATAACAGCATGTCGGGTGGCATGGACAACTCGATGTCCAACAACTCGATGTCGGGCAACAGCATGTCCAACGACATGAGCATGGACAATGACATGTCCGAGGACAGCATGTCCGATAACGACATGAGCGACGACAACAGCATGTAATAACGCGTACGGTCTTCTGGACCGTCGGGTTTGCATGGAGCCGGCATCACGCGATGGTGCCGGCTTTTTTATTGTTATCTCAAACACCTACATGCTGTCGCCGTCGACAAGAACCACGGGATTGTTCATCGACCAGGCGGGTTGGCCCGTGCTACATAAGATCTGTCCTTGTCACCGGAGCCTCTTTCATGAAACACGCCCTGTTCTGTCTATCGCTTGCCGGCACGCTCGTGTTCAGCACACAAGCCGCGTTCGCCCAATCCGCCGCCGATGCCATCACCGGCGTCTGGGAGACCAAGAGTGGGGGCTATGTTCAGATCTATCGCCAGGGTGATGTCTTTGCCGGCCGAATTGTCGGCTCGAATGACGGCAAGCCGCGCTACGACAAGAACAATCCCGATAAAGCCAAGCGCGATCAGCGCCTGCTGGGCCAGGATATCCTCAAGGGCCTGCAATACGAAGGCGACAAGGCATACGGCGGCGGCACGATCTATGACCCCAACAACGGCAAGACCTACAAGGCCAAGGCCGAGCTGACCGGGCCGGACACGCTGGATGCACGCGGCTATATCGGCGTCAGCCTGATCGGCAAGACACAGACCTGGCACCGCATCGACCCCAATAGCGAACATGTCCACGGCGAAACACTCAGCAAACCCGTGGGCGGCGCGTCACAATAGCGTGCCCATGATCGCTGTCCGACCCGAAGAGCATTTACATGATTCGATGGTTGTCTATCTGCCTGCTGGCCCTGGTCTTCATGACCGGCTGTAGCGCCAAGGACGATGGCCCGGCGCTGCCCGAGCTTGCCGGCCAGTATCGCGTGATCGCCTCGTTCACCGACTCACTCGAGCGCGCCGAGCGGCTGGCCAACGCCTTCAAGAGCGCGCCCGGCTTCGATGATCGCGACGTCGCCTGGTTTGTGGTGGCGCCCAACGGCATCCGCTCGAACCTGGCCGAGGTACCGCCCCGCGAGCGGCTGGAAAAGATACACACCGTGGACGGGTTTCAGACCGTGCTGATCGGCAAGGACGGCACGCTCAAGGCCAGCCAGCTCGGCGGGCTGGATATTCAGGCACTGATTGAAGGCATCGACCAGATGCCCATGCGGCAACGCGAGATGGGGCAATAATGAGTGAGTCCAACGCAACAAACGTACTCGGCGAGCCACTGGCCGGCTGCTGCACCGCACCGATCACCGGCTTCTATCGTGACGGCTTCTGTCATACCGGCCCGGAAGACGCCGGCGTGCATGTGGTCTGCGCGGTCGTCACCGACGCTTTTCTGAAGTTCTCGGCTGCCCGCGGCAACGACCTGGCCACGCCGCGCCCGGCGTTCGGCTTTCCCGGCCTGTCCGAGGGCGATCGCTGGTGCCTGTGTGCCGCACGCTGGGCCGAGGCCCACGCCGCCGGTGTGGCCCCGAGAGTGGTGCTGACGGCGACACACGAGGCCGCCCTTGAGCAAATCGACCTGGCGGATCTGAAAGCCCACGCCGTGGACCTGTCCTGATCCAGCGCCACGGGTGCGCACGTACTGTCATGCCGGCGTAATCAGCGTACGCTGGAAGACCGGCCCGCCAGTGTTTCCGTCATGTCTCTAGTCGACCCGATCGGTCAGCTCTTTCTACGTCTGGAAGGGCGCAACCAGCCCATGCATGTAGCCGGTTTGCAGGTCTGTGACGTGCCCGCGGGCGCCGGCCCGGACTACGTGCGTAATCTGGTGGCGCGCATGCGTGATATCACCGACGTACAGCCGCCCTTCAACCAGCGTTTGCGCATGCGCCTGGGCACCGCGTTCTGGACGCCGGATACCGCCATGGACATGGACTATCATGTCCGGCATCTGGCGCTGCCCGAGCCGGGTGCGATCCGTGATCTGCTGGCACTGGTCTCGATGCTGCACGGCGCCCTGCTGGATCGCTCGCGCCCGCTGTGGGAGACCACTGTCATCGAAGGCGTGACCGGCAACCGATTTGCGGTCTACACCAAGTTTCATCACGCCATGATGGACGGCGTGTCCGCCATGCGCCTGATCGGCCGGTATCTCAACGACACGCCGGATGCCGATACCCTCTACGTGCCCTGGCACGCGCCGCGCACGCCGAGAAAACCCCGTCGCGGCGGCCTGGTACGCAGTCTGGCCGCCGGGGCGAAACAGATCCACGGCCTGCCGGGTGTCGCCCACGCGCTGGGCATCAATCGCCAGGATGCCAAGTACGACGGCGACTATACCGGCCCGGCCGAAGCCCCGGCCTGTATGCTCAACAAGGCCATCAGCGGCTCGCGGCGCGTGGCCGCCCAGGGCTATGACATGGCCCGGATCCGCCGGGTAGCCACGGCCCACGACGTGACCATCAACGATGTCGTACTGGCCATGTGTGCCACCGCGCTTCGTCACTATCTGCTCGACAACGATGCCCTGCCACACAAACCCCTGATCGCGCTGGTGCCGGTCTCCCTGCACGGCAAGGACAGCGAGGCCGGCAACAGGGTCGCCGTGATCTACGCCAATCTGGCCACCCATATCGCCGACCCGGCCGAGCGCCTGCACACCATCGCCCGCTCGGTGGACTACTGGAAACGCCGCTACAAGCGCCTGTCTAGCGACCAGATCATGACCTTCACCGGCGCCCTGTCGGCCGCGGCCGGCCTCAATCTCCTGAGCGGGCTCTGGCCGACCAAACAAGCCTTCAACGTGGTCATTTCCAATATCCCCGGCCCCAAGGAAGCCCGGTATTTCGGCGATGCGCCGATGCAGGGCATGTATCCCGTATCGATCGTGCTCGACGGCCAGGCGCTCAACATCAGCCTGGTCAGCTACGACGACTCGCTCGAGTTCGGTCTGATCGCCTGTCGACAATCCCTGCCCAGCATGCAGAACCTGCTGCGCTATCTCGATGACGCCCTGAACGAACTGGGCGCGCCGGCAACCGAGGCGCCGTCCGCCACGTAAGCCAGGGCATGCCGCCTGTCTTGCAATGCCAGATCTGTGGCCGGGCCGAGGTACGAACCACGCGTCATCACCTCATCCCCCGGCGCACCCATCGCTTGAAGCGTATCCGTAAACGCTTCGACCGCGACGACCGCCTGGGCCGTATCCTGGCCATCTGTCGCCCCTGCCACAGCCATATCCATGCCGTGCTCGGCGAAAAAGAACTGGCCGAAACCTACAACACCCGCGCCGACCTGCTCGCCCACCCCGATATCGCCCAGTTCGCCACCTGGATCGCCGACAAGCCCGCCGGCTTCAAACCGGCGATTCGACGGCCCAAACGCTAGGGCCTGTTGCCGTTTCGTACGAGTCCGCGCCAAGCGCTGTTTTGCGGCAAGACGAGGCGTAGCA
>NZ_AYKG01000041.1 GCF_003788585.1 Salinisphaera japonica YTM-1
AGCAACAGACCCTGGGGACACGAGGCTGTCGTAGGCGGCCTGCGTCACGATAAATCGGACCGATGAGATCTAGTCTATGCACCAACTCGCGTTAACACGCTATCGCGTCTTGTTTCTCATGCTTGTCGCGCTGATTGGCACGAGCGCCCAGGCATCGATACCGAGCGGCATGCTCTCCGGCGACAACCCGTCGCTGGCGCCTATGCTCGACAAGACCCTGCCCGCGGTCGTCAACGTGGTCGTGACCGGCAAGGCCACGCCGCAGCGTAACAACCCGTTATTCAACGACCCCTTCTTTCGCCAGTTCTTCAACGCGCCGCAGCAACAACAGCAGCAACCACGGATGGATCACCCGACGGCCACCGGCTCGGGCGTGATCATCGATGCCGACAAGGGCTATCTGGTCACCAACTATCACGTGGTCCACGACGCCGAGAAGATCGAGGTCCGGCTCAACGATAATCGGCAGTTCGATGCCACCGTCGTGGGCACCGATCCGGAAACCGATCTGGCCGTGATCCAGATCAAGGCCGATGACCTGACCGCCCTGCAGATGGCCAATTCCGACCAGCTGCGCGTGGGTGATTTCGTGGTCGCCGTGGGCAACCCCTTCGGCCTGCGCCAGACCGTCACCTCCGGCATCGTTTCAGGCCTGGGCCGGCATATCGGCACGCCGCGCGGCGGTGAAGGCAGCCGCTACCAGAACTTCATCCAGACCGACGCGTCGATCAACCCGGGCAACTCGGGCGGCGCGCTGCTTAACCTGCAAGGCCAGTTGGTCGGCATCAACAGCGAAATCCTGTCCCAGAGCGGCGGCAATATCGGTATCGGCTTCGCCATCCCGTCGAACCTGGTGCAGTCGGTCGCCAACCAGCTGATCGAAAACGGCGAGGTCAAGCGCGGCATGCTCGGCGTGGTGGGCCAGAACCTGACGCCCGAGTTGGCCAAGGCCTTCGACCTGAAGATCGAGGAAGGCGTGGTCATCGCTCAGGTGATGCCCGACTCCCCGGCGGAAAAAGCCGGTGTGCGCGAGCGGGATGTCGTCACTGCCATCAACGGCAAATCGATCGAGAACTTCTCGGACCTGCAGAACGCCATCGGTCTGCGCTCGCCGGGCGACAAGATCACCATATCGCTTGTGCGTGACGGCAAGAAACGAGAGATGACGGCCACGCTGGGTAACGCAGCCAAGATGGCCGGCGGCGGCGAATCCGGCAGCGCCAATCTCGCCCAGGGCCTGCAGGGCGCGACGTTCGGCCCCGTCAGCGAAGACAACCCGCTGGCCGGCGAAGTCACCGGCGTACAGGTCAATAACGTCGAGCGTGCCAGCCCGGCTGCGCGTGCCGGCTTGCGCCCGGGTGATGTCATCACCTCGGTCAATCGTCAGAACGTAAAGAACATGGCCGATCTGCAGAAGCTGGCCGGCGCCAATCAGCAGCAGCTATTACTCCATGTTCGACGCGGCCGTGGTGCCTTGTTCCTGTTGATCGAATAACGCCCCGCCAGGCAGCCCGACCGAGAAACCCGGCCACGCGCCGGGTTTTTCGTTGGGCCCGGGTTCGTCACGGGCCGGCTTTTTTGTCTAGACTGAGTGTTCACTCTCGCGCCCACGGCGTTCGGCATGACCGTATTCGATATTGATACCTTCGAACGACGCATAAGCGAGTTGGTGCGTGCCTACGAAACCCTCAGGGCCGATCACGAGGCGCTCGTGGCCACGCATGCCGACGAGGTGCGTCGCAACGAGGACGTGCGCTCGCGGCTGGCCCACGTGATCGAGCGTATCCGGGCACTCGAAGCCGAAACCCAGACAGAAACCGGGATAGCGACTCGGCCAACCGATGCCGACGATACATCGAGAGCGTCCTCGTGAGCCCGTCCAGCACGCCCGCGAAAGCACTGACGATTCGTATCTTGGGCCGCGACTATCCGATCGCCTGCCCGGATGACGAGCGCGAGGCCCTTCTCAATTCGGCCGAGTATCTGTCCACGCGCATGGATGCCATTCAGCGTGGCGGCAAGGCCCTTGGCAACGAGCGGATCGCGATCATGGCTGCCTTGAACATCACCCGCGAATTGCTTGATCTACAGGCCCAACAGGCCGGCACGCCAACGACGACAGCGCCGGAAGTGGAACAGCGGCTGGCCGATCTGCAGCGCATGATCGAAGCCACGATGGCCTCCGGCGACGAGCCGCCAAGTCGTTGAATCGACAATACACTTGATTGCATCACGCTATTTGTCAGCACCCCGTGCCGGGCGTACCATTCAGTGGCCGGCATTCCTGCGGTGTTCGACGGTCTCCCGGTTCCCCTTGAGCCTAATTACGAAACCAGGGGTGGGAAACGGCGCAGGTGAGTAGGCCCGCCCTCGAGCGGGAAACCTAATGCGTCGTGAAACGCCCCACTTGAGCGCTTGTCTCAAGGATAGTGGACGACTGACGGCACAGGCGGGAATGCCGGTCTCTCTTTTATGAAGAGGTTGCGATGACCGATATCGCTACCCTGCGACGACAAGCCCTTGGTGCCCGTCGCGCCTTGAACCCTGACCAGACGACGCATGCCAGCCAGCGGGCCGCGCGCCGTATGGCACGTCTGCCGCGCGTGGCCCGCGCACGACGTATCGGCCTGTACTGGCCGCTGGCCAGCGAGGCCGACCCGCGCTGGCTGGCGCACCGGTTGGCCGACGAGGTGGATTATTTCTTCCCCCGCGTAGCCGCTGACACGCTGGTTTTCGTGCCCGTAATAGACCCGCTGGATCGAAGCGGCTGGCCGCAGAGCGCGCTCGGCGTGTTCGAGCCGCCCGGCTGCGGCCTGCCGATCGAGGCCCTGGACGTGTTGATCATGCCGTTGGCCGGTTTCGATGTGGACGCCAATCGCATCGGGCTGGGCGGCGGCTTCTATGATAGAAGCCTGGCCGCTATCACCGGGCGTGGCTACCGGCGCCCGCACTTCTACGGCCTGGCCGTCGAGGCCCAGCGCGTGGCGCGTTTCACGCCCCAGCCCTGGGATATCGCGCTCGATGCCGTGATCACCGAGCGCGCTGTCTATCGGCGGGGCACGCGTTAAACTAAACGTATTTCCAACGGACAAGCGACCGATCATGCGTTACTGGCTGATGAAATCCGAACCCGACGAGTTCAGCATCACGGATCTGGAAAATCGCGACCAGCAGACCGAGGGCTGGGACGGCGTACGCAACTATCAGGCCCGCAACTTCATGCGCGATGATATGTCGGTGGGTGACAAGGCCCTGTTCTATCACTCCAATACCAAGGTGCCGGGCGTGGTGGGCATCGCCACGGTCTCGCGCGAAGGCTACCCCGACGGCACGGCCTTCGACCCGCAGGATCCCCACTATGATCCGAAATCCGACCCGGACAAGCCGCGCTGGTATCGGGTGGACGTGACCTTCGAGCGCCAGCTCGACCGCGTGATCCCGCTGGCCGAGATCAAGGACCG
Organism: Salinisphaera japonica YTM-1; assembly: GCF_003788585.1. Lineage (GTDB taxonomy): Bacteria > Pseudomonadota > Gammaproteobacteria > Nevskiales > Salinisphaeraceae > Salinisphaera > Salinisphaera japonica. The sequence continues at coordinate 3,462 of NZ_AYKG01000041.1, forward strand.
GGCCGATGAACTGGAGGGCCTGCCCCTGGTGCGCAAGGGCAACCGGCTATCGGTGATGCCGGTCGACAAGGCCCACTACGATTTCATCCTGGGCTTGGAGCACGCGGGTCAATAATTTTAGGTTCTTCTCAGATCACCGGGATTCGAGAATGACAGTCCGCAAATAAACGCGAATAAAACGCAAATAAAGACCACAGGCATTAGGCTGCGCGAGTCGCTTCGATGCCACATCGCACGTTATTTGCGATCATTCGCGTTTTTTGCGGACAAGCCGCCTGCGCGGCGTGGTGTCCCGCTAATCTGGAATGAACCTTATCTTAGGCCCCGCGCTCAGCCATGACCGTGTCCAGGCGCCGAGTGACGGCGGCCAGCGGGATGAGCGCCATCACGCCGGTATCGTCCTCGATGCGCGTGCCCCATTTGAGATCGTCGGGCGTGCGTTTTCGATACGCGGCCGCTGCCTCGGCGAAATAATCGATACACCAGGCGCGGGATCGATAGGCCCCGCTACGGCGTGGGTCAGTGGCAGCGTGCAACGAAATGGTGACGATGTCGGTGGCGTTGGCCATGTGCGCGGGCCCGGAATCCGGGGTGACGAGCACGTCGCCCTGCTCGAACACGGCGAGCAGCTGTTTGAGCGATGTCTGGCCGATCAGGTTCGTGATTCGGCAATCCGCGGCCGCGATGATCGCCTGGCCCATCGCCTGCTCGCCGGCACTCGGCCCGCCGACCAGCACCACGCGCATGCCGTGATGTGTTGCCGCGTGATCGGCCAGCCCGGCATAGCGCGTGGCCTGCCAGTTGCGCATGCCGTGGCTCGAACACGGGCTGATCATCAAAAGCGGGCCACGCGCCGCCGCACTGTCCAGCAACGTCGCTGCGGTGTCGCGATCGGCGGCGCTGATGGGCACACGCCAATCCATGACCGGCTCGGAGGCGCCGATGGCCGCTGCGAATGCCAGAAAGCCATCGACCACGTGGCGTGAGGCAACGGGCGCGATCGCCTGGCTGACGAACAGCCGCTGGCCGTCGCGCGCCCGGCGCCTGTCAAAGCCGATCCGCCGATTCGCGCGCACCAGACAGGCGATCACGTTGGCCCGCCAACTGGCATGCATGTTCAGCAATACATCGAAACGCCGGCCCCGCAGCCGGCGCGCCAGATCAATCAACGCCGCGCGCCCGCCGGCCTTGTCGTAGACCACGCACTCCACGCCGGGCAGATCAGCCACCAGTGTGGCCTCGGCCCGGTTGATGACCCACGTGATCTCGATATCCGGGCGCGCGGCCTGCAGCGTGTGCACCACCGGCACCACGTTGGCACAGTCGCCCAGCGCCGAAAGCCGCAGCAGACAGACCCGCTGCGGTATCAACTCGCCCGGCATGGGTCAGGCGTCAGTTTCGGCCGTGCCGCTTGAGGCGACGGGCGCATCGGCCTCGCGCTCGGCCTCGATGAACACGCGTTTGACGTTGTCGCACTGGTCCTTGATGTCGCGGTCCATGGCCTCGATCGCCTGCTGGACATCCTGGCCGGACAGCCCGCTACGAAACCGCACGCTGATGGTCGCCAGGATATAGTCCGGGCCGACGTGCATCGTCAGCACCTCGTTACAGCGCAACGTCTTCGGGTGTTCGGCCACGATGCTGCGAATGGTCTTGACCACGTCCGGGTTGGCCGACTCGCCCAGCAGCAGCCCCTTGGTTTCGATGGCCAGCCAGATGGCCGTGGCCGCCAGAATCAGGCCGATGATGATCGAGGCCAGGCCGTCGAAGAGTGCGATGCCCGTCAACTGGCCGACCAGCAGGGCCACGAAGGCAACAACCAGCCCCAGCATGGCCGCGCTGTCCTCGAACAACACCAGAAAAGTGGCCGGATCCTTGCCGCGGCGTACCGCTTCCAGAACGCCCCAGCGCCCGCGCACGCGGTTGAACTCCTTGAAAGCCACGGTCCAGGCCGCGCCTTCGAAGATCATGGCCAGGATCAACACCGTGTAGTTCACCCAGGCCGATTCGATCGGGTGGGGATGCATCAGGCGATTAACGCCCTCATACAGCGAGATGCCCGAGCCGATCGCAAAGATCAGCACGGCGACCATGAAGCTCCAGAAATAGATCTCTTTGCCATAGCCGAACGGAAAGCGCTCGTCCGGCGGGCGCTTGGCGCGGCGCAGGCCATACAGCAACAGGCCCTGGTTGCCGGTATCCACGGTCGAGTGGATGCCCTCGGCCATCATGGCCGCACTGCCGGTAAACGCCGCCGCGGCGAATTTGGTCACCGCAATCAGCAGGTTGCCGACAAGCGCGGCATAAATGACGGTCTTTGATCCACTGGCCATAGAGAGTCCGAACGCGGAGAAAGGAAATTAAAAGATCAGTTGGTCACGGCCGGGCTGTCGTGGCCGATCGACGGATCGGCCTCGTGCTCGGCCTCGATGAAGATACGCTTGACGGTCGGGCAGCGTTTTTTGATGCGACGATCCAGATCGGCGATGGCGTCCTGCAACTCGGTGCCCGACAGGCCGCCCACAAAACGCAGGCTGATATTGGCCAGCACGTATTCCGGGCCGATATGCATGGTCGGGATCTCGTTGATCCGGGCCACGGCCTTGTGCGCCGAGACTTCCTCGCGAATTTCGTCGACGATGTACTTGTTGGCGGCTTCGCCGATCAGAAGCCCCTTGGTCTCGATGGCCAGCCACACCGATGAAAACGCCAGAATCAGCCCGATGCCGATCGAGGCGATACCGTCGAACACCTCGATACCCGTGAACTGCACCAGCGCCAGGCCGCCCATGGCCAGCAGCAGGCCGGCGATAGCCGCCGTATCCTCGAACAGAATCAGAAACTTGTTCGGGTCCTTGCCGCGACGCACGGTCTCCAGCACGCCCCAGCTGCCCTTGACGCGCCGGAACTCCTTGGCCGCGATGGCCCAGCTGGTGCCCTCGAACAAAATCGCCAGCCCCAACACGATATAGTTGACCAGCGGATGATCGATCGGGTGTGGGTGCAGGATCTTTTCCACGCCTTCATAAATCGAGATCCCGGCCCCGGCCGTGAACAACAGCACGGCCACCATGAAGCTCCAGAAATAGATCTCCTTGCCGTAACCGAACGGGAATTTCTCGTCCGGCGGCTTCTGAGCCCGTTTCATGCCCAGCAGTAACAAGCCCTGGTTGCCGGTATCGATCACCGAGTGAATACCCTCGGCCAGCATGGCCGTAGAGCCGGTGAAGATCGAGGCCACGAACTTGGAGATCGCGATCAGGCCGTTGCCGGTCAGGGCCGCCAGGATGACGAATTTGGAATTGGAGTCGGACATGACGTGCATCGACGCAGGAAACGCCTCCGAGCTTACAACAGCCCGGCGCGTCGCAAGCGAGTTGTTGATTTATTGGGTTTTGAGAAAACGCTGATACACGGGGTTATCGGTTTCTTCGGCATAGTCGTAACCGATGGCATCCAGGGCCTGGCGACACGCCTGGCCCGCGCCGGGCTCGACCTGTAGGCCAACCAGCACCAGCCCGTGGGCATGGCCATGGTTGCGATAATGAAACAGCGAAATGTTCCACCGGCTGCCCATCGCCTCGAGAAAACGCAGCAACGCGCCGGGGCGCTCGGGGAACTCGACCCGGTAGACCACCTCGCTGCCGACGCCGGGCGCGCGCCCGCCCACCATGTGGCGAACATGCAACTTGGCCATTTCGTTGCGCGACATATCCAGCACGTCATAGCCGGCCGCGCGCAGATCACCAATCAGCGTGTCGCGCTCGGGCGTGCCGTTGGCCAGCTTGACCCCGCAAAACACCTGCGCGGCCTCAGAATCGGCATAGCGATAATTGAATTCCGAGATCGAGCGATCACCGACGATGCCGCAGAATTCAAGAAACGCCCCGGGGCGTTCGGGGATCGTCACCGCCAACAAGGCCTCGCGCTGCTCGCCAAGCTCGGCGCGCTCGGCGATATACGACAGGCGATCGAAATTGACATTGGCTCCGGAGGTGACGGCCACCAGATGCGCATCGGCCACGCCCGTTTCAGCGGCATATTTCTTCGCCCCGGCCACGGCCAGCGCCCCGGCCGGCTCGGTCAGCGCGCGGGTGTCTTCGTAGATATCACGAGTGGCCGCACACAGCTCATCGATAGACACGGTCATCATGGCATCGACCGTGTGACGACAGACCCGGAAGGTCTCCTCGCCCACGCGCTTGACGGCCACGCCGTCAGCGAACAGCCCCACCTCGGGCAACATGACCCGCTCATCGGCGGTCAATGCCGCGCCCATGCTGGCCGCGTCCTCGGGTTCCACGCCGATCACGCGAATATCCGGGCGCACGGCCTTGATATAGGCCGATATGCCGGCCAGCATACCGCCGCCGCCGACACACACGAAGATGGCGTGCACCGGCTCGCTCGCCTGCGCCAGGATCTCGCGGGCGATGGTGCCCTGCCCGGCGATGACGTCCGGATCGTCGAAGGGATGGATATAAACCAATCCGTCACGTGCCATCAGCTCGGCGGCATGGGCCGCGGCCTCGTCGTAGCCGTCGCCGTGGAGCACGACTTCACCGCCGAAGCCAGCCACCGCGCGTACCTTGATCTGTGGTGTGGTACGCGGCATGACGATAACCGCGCGGATTCCCAGATGCCGGCCCGACAGCGCCACGCCCTGGGCATGGTTGCCGGCCGAGGCACAGATCACGCCGCAGGCTTTTTCGGCGTCGCTCAGCGAGGCGATCTTGTTATAGGCCCCGCGCAGCTTGAACGAATGCACCGGCTGCATGTCCTCGCGCTTGAACGCGATCGTGTTGCCGATGCGTGCGGAAAGCTGGGGCGCGGCCATCAACGGCGTCTCGATCGCCACGTCATAGACCCGGGCGGCCTCGATCCGGGCACGATAATCGGCCAGGTCATCGGCAAATTCGGCCACGCCGGCATTCTGCGGGCCGGTGTCGGCGAGCTGTTTCAGGGTCTGGGTCATGGCCGCGTCCGCCTGCGATGAAACCGTGCATGCTACCGCCTGAGCCCCGGGGTCGGCTATCGGCCGGCTATCAATGGGGATCAATGGGCTGCTATCCGGGAGACATCCGCGACGGCTCGCTCCGCTTTGTTGCATGCCGTATCATCCTCGGCATTCAAAGATTGAAGTTTTGCCATGAGCACACGTATCGCGTTTCTCGGCGGCGGTAACATGGCGGCCAGCCTCGTTGCCGGGCTTCGCCAGGCAGGCTGGGCCGGCACCGATATCCTCGTCGTGGATCGAAACCCCGATAAATGCGACGCACTGGCCGCGCGCCACGGGGTCACCACAGCGACCTCGATCGCCGAGGCCGATTGGCGGGTTGATGTCGTCATGCTGGCGGTCAAACCACAGGTTATGGCCGGCGCCATCGCCGAGATGCGCACGGCACTTGGGCGTACATCGCGCGCCCCGCTTGCGATCTCCATCGCCGCCGGTATTCCGCTACGCGTGCTGGCGACCTGGCTGGGCGACGATATCGAGTGTATCCGCACCATGCCCAACACGCCCTCGCAGCTGGGCGTGGGGGCGACCGGGCTGTACGCCCCGCCGAGCATCTCGGCCGATCGACGTGATCTGGCCGATCGCATCATGGCGACCGCCGGCATCAACGTCTGGGTCGAGCAGGAAGCCGATATCGATACCATCATCGCGACCTCGGGCAGCGGCCCGGCGTATTACTTCGCGTTCATGGAAGCGATGATCGACGCCGCCACCGACATGGGCCTGGCGCGTGATTCGGCCCGTCAGCTGGTGTTGCAGACCGCACTGGGCGCGGCCCGCATGGCTGTGGAATCCGGCGATGACCCGGCCACGCTGCGCGAGAAAGTCACCTCCAAGGGCGGCACCACCGCCGAGGCGCTGGCTTATTTCAACAACGCCGATCTGGCGGCCACCGTGGCCGGCGCCATGCAGGCCGCGGCGGATCGGGCCAGCGTGCTGGCCCAGGAACTGGCCGAACAGGCCGCTGATACCCACAACACCAACGACGATCGATAATGGCCAATACCAACAACGCGCTGCTGTTTCTCGTCGATACCGTATTGTCGCTGTATATCCTCGTGGTGCTGCTGCGGGTGATCCTGCAGCTGGTGCACGCGGATTTCATGAACCCGGTCTCGCAGTTCGTCTGGCAGATCACGCGGGCGCCGGTGAATCTGTTGCGTAACGTGATTCCGCGCTATCGCAACTGGGACATGCCCGCGCTCGTGTTCGTGTTCATCCTCTGCTACGCGCTGATCGAGGCGATTCTGGCGCTGGGCGCACCGGGCTACGGGCCACAGTTCATCCCGGCGGTGGCCTGGGCGATTCTCAAGGCCGCGACGCTGGTGTGTAATCTCTATTTCTTCACCCTGATCATTCAGGCCCTAATGTCGTGGTTCTCGCCCAATCAGTACAGCCCGGCCACGGCGATTCTGTTCACGATCAACGAGCCGCTGCTGCGCCCGGTGCGCCGTGTGATCCCCTCGTTTTCCGGCATCGATCTCTCGCCGCTGGTGGTTATCATCGGCCTGCAGCTGGTCTCGCGCCTGCTGCCGCTGCCGGGGCTGTTCCGATAACGATGACCGAGCGTCGGGATACCCAATCGGTCGGGCGGGTCACGCCAGAGACGTTGTCGGTGACGACACCGCTGGCGCTGGACTGTGGCAAAACCCTGGGCGCCTATGACCTGGTCTATGAGACCTATGGCCGTCTGAACGCTGATCGCTCGAACGCCGTGCTCATCTGTCATGCCCTGTCGGGCAATCATCACGCCGCCGGTTGGCATGATGAAACCGACGCCAAGCCCGGCTGGTGGGATAAATGCATCGGCCCCGGCAAGATGATCGATACCGATCGGTTCTTCGTGGTGTGCGTGGCCAATCTGGGGGCCTACAACGGCTCCACCGGCCCGGGCAGCATCAACCCGGATACCGGGCGCCACTACGGCCCGGATTTCCCCGTACTGACGGTGGCCGACTGGGTACGCTCACAGGACGTGCTGCGCGAGCATCTGGGCATCTCGGTCTGGGTGGCCATCGTCGGCGGCAGCCTGGGCGGCATGCAGGTCATGCAGTGGGCCATCGACTTCCCGGACCGGCTGCGCCATGCCGTGGTCATCGCCAGCGCGCCCAAGCTCTCGGCCCAGAACATCGCCTTCAACGAGATCGCCCGTCAGGCCATCGTCACGGATCCCGAGTTTCATGACGGGCGTTATTACGAGGCCGGCGTGGTGCCCCGCCGTGGGCTCATGCTGGCCCGCATGCTGGGGCATATCACCTATCTCTCGGACGAGGCCATGCGCGCCAAGTTCGGGCGCGATCTGCGGGCCGGGCGCATCAATTACGGCTTCGACGTCGAGTTTCAGGTCGAATCCTATCTGCGCTATCAGGGCGAGTCGTTCGTCACACGCTTCGACGCCAACACCTATCTGTTGATGACCAAGGCGCTGGATTACTTCGACCCGGCCTATGCCACCGGCGGCAGTCTGGCCCAGGCGTTCGCGCCGGTTACGGCTCGCTTCATGGTGGTGTCGTTCACCTCGGACTGGCGCTTTGCGCCGGCGCGCTCCAAGGAGATCGTCGATGCCCTGGTCGATGCCGGCAAGGCGGTGGCCTATGCCGAAGTCGCCTCCGACCTGGGCCACGATGATTTCCTGCTGACCATGCCGCACTACATCAAGACCCTGCGGGCCTATCTCGGGCGCGCCGCCGCCGAGGTGGGGGCATGAATACCGCCGACACCCCCACCCGTAACGGTCTGCGTGCCGATCTGGCGCTTATCTCGGAGTGGATTCGCCCCGGCACCCGCGTGCTCGATCTGGGCTGTGGCAACGGCGCGCTCATGGCCCATCTGCAGGCCACCAAACAGGTGCGCGGCTACGGGCTGGAGATCGACCCCGACAACGTCATCGCCAGCGTCGCGGCCGGGGTCAACGTCATCCAGAGCGATCTGGACGACGGCCTGGCCCAGTTCGAGGACAAGAGCTTCGACTATGTCGTGATGAGCTCGGCCATACAGGAAGTGGCCGCCCCCGACGCGCTCATCGACGACATGCTGCGCATCGGCCACGACTGCATCGTGACATTCCCCAACTTCGCGCACTGGCGCCTGCGCCTGAAGATCGCGCTTTGGGGCACCATGCCAGCCTCTCGTGCCCTGCCCAATCGCTGGTACAACACGCCCAATATCCACCTGTGCACGGTCCACGACTTCGAAGCCCTGTGCCGGGAAAAGAAAGCCGACATCGTGCGCCGCCACTTCGTCAACCACGCCCACCGCGCCCAGGCGGCCATGCGCCTGCTGCCCAACGTGCTTTGCGAAATCGCCCTCTATCAGCTGCGGGACAAGCCGAAGTAAAGACTTTATCCGCAGATGCACGCCGATGGCCGCAGATGAACACGAGTGTTGTTCGAGTTCGGAGAAGGATTCTCTTGAATAGTCCGCAAATGGACGCGAATACACGCGAATGAATACAGAAAGAAAGACGATCCGCAGATTACACAAATGACGCAGATTGATTGATCGATGCCCGGAGCCGCGAGTCATCGCGCTCCCCGAATGACCCGATTAAAAACCAGTTCTTTTAATCTGTAGCGTCTGCCTAGCCTGCGGACAAAGGTGTCTTCTGCGCAGCGACGACTGAGTGTCCGACATCATGAAGATCGGCTTCATGCGACCCTGTTCATATCGCCCGATCACACGAAGTTTCCCCATCTTTTAATATGTGAAATCTGCGTAATCTGCGGATCGCCTTTCTGTCTTATCTTCTCGTTTTAATCTGCGGCCATCGGCGTACATCGGCGAATCAACTGTCAGTATTCATTCGCGTCGATTCGCGTTCATTTGCGGACTGTTCAAGAGAACCATTCTTCACGATCAGACGGCGTTCATCGGCGGATAACTGCCGGTCAGGTCGACTCCCCGGTCACGGCGAACTTGGCTTTCATGAATTCGGCGTGTGGCAGGTAGAGCAGGTCTGACAGTTCGCGCAGGAGCGCTTCTTCGTGGGCGTCCAGCTCGTTATCGGCATAGGCCACGCGCCAGAGCATTTCCAGCACTTCACGCTTTTCACGCTCGTCGAGGCCTTCGTTGAGCGTTTTCAGATACTCGTAGAGCGACACCGCGGACTCGGCCTCCGGGGCCGCCGCGGTCATGAGCTCCTCGACCTCACCGCTCTCCAGGCCGAAGTGAGCCGAAAGCTGGCGCCGAATCATGTCGTACTCAGCCGGGTCATGGTTGTTATCGGCATGCGCCATTTCCAGCATCAGCACGGCAGCAGCGATGCGCTGGGCGCGTTCCGGATCGCGCGCGTTGCCGGCGGCCGGCTGGATGGCGTCCTTGAGTCGGTCGAATAATCCCATAAGCTGTCTCGCTGCTGGCTAGGCGGCCGGCGTATCGGTCTGCCAGAAATCCTGTAGGTGTGATCGTAGCTCGGTGAGCCGGCCGTGGAGGAAATGCCCGGCGTCTTCGAGCACGACCAACTCGGGCGGCTCGTCGAGTTCGCGACAGGTCGTGATCGCCCGCGCCACGTCGATGACCTCATCGGCGTCGCCGTAAACCGCCAGCCACGGGCCGGGCGGGCGTGGCACTTCGTGATCGAAATAGCCGGTCGGCAGGCCGATGGTAACGAGCGAGGGCGCGCCGTCGGCCACGGCCACTCGCAGGGCCGCCGCCGAGCCGAAGGAAAACCCCGCCAGCCCGGCCAGTTCGAGCCCGGACTGTGCAGCCGCCCAGTCGCGCACGGCACGCAGATCATCCTGCTCGCCGCGGCCCTCGTCGTAGCTGCCTTCGCTGTTGCCCGTGCCCCGGAAATTGAAGCGCAGGCTGGCCAGGCCGGCCTCACGCGCGGCCCGCGCACTCATGTAGACGACTTTATTGTCCTTGGTGCCCCCTTGCTGCGGATGCGGGTGACAGACCACGACAAAGCCGCGTGCGTGGCCTTTGGGCAATTCGATATCGACCTCAACCGCGCCGGCCGGGCCATCGATGAAGCCGCTGGCGCGGCCGCCGGGCGCGTCGGGCCATGTCAGATCGGTCATGTCAGCTCTCTTTGCTCGGCGGTTCAGGCGTGTCTGTCTCACGCGCGGGCCGCGCTTCGGCGTCCGGCAGGCGCGCCGGATCGGTCACGTCGGTACTGCGGGCGTTGGCGGCCTCGGCACGCTCGGCCCGAGCCCGTCGCCGGTCCTCGTCCATGCGCTTGGGCGCGTAATAAATGATCGTGTCGCCCACCTCGGGCCGGCCCGTGCCACCGGCCGGTGAGAGCAACAAAGTCTTGTCGTCATGCAGCACGGCGATGGGTATCGATTCGGGCGAACGGTCTCGTTTCAAGTCGTCGAAGCGATAGTTATCGGTGAGCTTGGTCTTGTAGAACTGCCAGCCCTGATGATGACGCCGCCACAGCTCTTCGTACTGGGCATGATCGCTGAAGGCCGGCCGGCCGCGCAGGGGCCGCGCCACGACCTTGGCGTCGTTGTTTTCGTCGGCGTCGTACATCGGCAGCTGGAACACACGGTCGTGCTCGAGCGAGTTGACGAAGTGCGAGCAGCACAGCGCGTTATAGGCATCGTTGCTGGTGGCCGCGATCATGCAGGCGATCTCGTTGAGCTCCAGCGATTGCTGCACCGTTTCTGAAAGCACCTCGCCATAAAGCACGCGCACGCCCGCCAGACGCGCGGTACGCAGCCGGTGCCAGGAGGAATCCACCAGCAGCACCTGCACATGCAGCTCGTTGGCCAGCGCTCGGGCCAGCTCGGTCGTCCAGGGTGACGCCCCCACGATGAGCACGCCGTTGGGCTCGGCCGACAGGCGCAGCCAGCGCGACAGCCGGCCCAGCGAAAAGCCGTGCAGCACCACGGTCGAGAACACCACGGCGAAGATCAGCGGCAAGAGCTGCTGGGCCCCGGTGTAGCCGGCCTCGATGAGCGTGGGGGCGAACACGCCGGCCACGGCCGCGGCCACGATGCCTCGGGGGGCAATCCAGCCCACCAGCAATCGATCCCGCCAGTTCATGTCGGTAAACATCGTGGCCAGGAACACGGCCATCGGCCGGGCCACGAACAGCACCACGGCCACGAGGGCCGCGGCGTGCCAGTCCAGATGACGCAACACCTGGGGATCCAGATCGGCGGTCAGCACGATGAACACGATCGAGACCAGCAGTACGGTCACGTATTCCTTGAAGCGCCGCAGCTCGGCCATGCCGGCGATCGACATATTGCCCATCACCATGCCCATGACCGTGACCGCCAGCAGCCCGGCCTCGGCGAACACCTCGCTGGCCACGCCGTAGATCACCAGCACACAGGCAATCGTCAACGGCGCCTTCAGATACTCCGGCACCCAGATATGGTTGAACGCCCAGCCCAGCGCCAGGGCCACACCGCCGCCCAGCACCAGCGAGATGATCACCGCCAGCCCCAGATCGAGGAACACGCCGCCGCCGGCCGCCCCCGGCCCGCCGGAAAGCACGAAGTACTGAAACACCAGCACGGCCAGCAACGCCCCGATGGGATCGTTGATGATGCCTTCCCATTTCAGATAGCTGGCCGTACGCCGGTTCAAGCCGGCCTGGCGCAACATCGGAATGATCACCGTGGGGCCGGTCACCACGAGAATGGCGCCGAACAACAGCGATACCGGCAGGCTCAACGCCCCCACGAAATAAGCCGCCGTGGAATACAACGCCCAAGACAGTGCCGAGCCCACCGTCACCAGCCGGCGCACGCCCGAGGCGGCCTCCTTGAACTCGTGCAGGCGCAGGCTCAGCCCGCCCTCGAACAGAATCACGGCCACGGAAAGCCCCACCATCGGCGAGAGCACCTCGCCGATATCCTCGGTCGGGTTGATGACCCCGAAGACCGGGCCGGCCAGCACGCCGGATACCAGAAACAGCACGATGGCCGGAATTCGTACCAGCCAGGCGATCCACTGCGAAAACACGCCGATCGCGATGATCGCGATCAGCAATAACGAGAGTTGATGTCCCATCGATTATTCGTCACCGGGCCGGCGCGCGACGAGCGCGAACCAGCCTCAAGTCAAAGCGAATCCCAGCTGCCGCCGCGGCGGCGTCGACGTAACATGGGTGCCACCAGGCCGATGAGAATACCGCCAAAAGCGATCAGCGCCCCGATCTTCATGCCTTCGCGGCGCGAGCGCAGCGCTTCGTTCTGGTGTTTGAGCCGATCGACATTGGCCTTGAGCTGAATGATTTGCTCGCGATACTGCTCGTTTTCGTTGCTGATACGAATCGCGTCAGCCGATGTCTCGCGAATCTTCTGCAGCTCGGCCTTCAACGATTTGTTCTCGGTGACCAGGTTGCGCTTCAACTCGCCCAGCTCGCTCGAGCCATCCAGCGCTTCGGACAGCTCCTGCTTGAGCTCGGCGTTCTGATTCGTCAGCGATGCCGACTGCTGCTGTATCTGGCCGAGCTGCGCGCTGGCCGCCGGCGAGTCGGAAAGAAACCGGGTCAGCACATAACCGCTCTGCCCGGCCGGCGTGCGCACATGGGTCCAGCCGTTGGCGGTCCCCAGCACCTCGAGCTTGTCGCCGGCATCCAGCAAACGCTGGATCTTGTACTGCGTGCCGGCCCCCGAGCGCATGTTGATCGACAGCTCGTCGCTGACGTACTGCGTGGCCGCCGCCGCACACAACGGCCAGGCTGTGCCCAGCACGAGCAGCACGCCCAGCAGCTGTGGCTTGAACAAACGGTGTCTCGTCATCGAACGCCCTCTTCAAATACCGCGGCGATCAGGCCCGGCCCGATCCGTTGAAGTGACGCGGAGTGTAGCAAAGCGCATCGCCCGCTCGCGCCTGTGCGACGCTGCATCGTGCAACGCCGCCCAAGGTTTTAGAATCCCCCGACCCATCTTCCAAGCCCCTGCTCCATGCCCCTGATCGATATCGGCGCCAATCTGGCCCACGACGGCTTCGACAACGACCGCGACGCACTCATGCAGCGCGCCCGGGATGCCGGCGTGGGCCACTGTGTGATCACCGGCAGTGACCGCGCCAGTAATGCCCGTGCGGCAGAACTGGCCGCGGGCGATGCCCGCCTGTCGGCCACCGCCGGGCTGCACCCGCACCACGCCAGTGACTGGAACCCCGCAATCGCCGAACAGATCACCACGGCCGCCCGGGAGGGCCGCATCGCCGCGGTCGGCGAAGCCGGGCTCGATTATTTTCGGGATATCAGCCCACGTGCCGACCAACACGCCGTCTTTGCCGCTCAGCTGGAAATCGCGGCCGAGACCGGCCTGGCGGTGTTTCTGCATCAGCGCGAGTCACACGCCGACTTCAAGGCGATTCTGTCGGCGCACCGAGACACCCTCACGGCCGTGGTCGTGCACTGCTTCACCGACAACGAAACTGCGCTTGCCGATTACCTGGCGCTGGACTGTCATATCGGCATCACCGGCTGGGTCTGCGACGAACGCCGCGGCCAGGCGCTCTACGACATCGTCCACCAGATCCCCGACGAGCGCCTGATGATCGAAACCGACTGCCCTTATCTATTGCCGCGCACGATCCGCCCCAAGCCGAAAAGCCGACGCAACGAGCCGGCCTATCTGCCGTGGGTGGCCGAGCGCGTGGCCCAGGCACGTGGCCAGAGCGTCGATCACATCAACACGATCACCACCGCCAACGCGGCACGCTTTTTCGGTATTGATATACCTGTGTGAAACGCGTCTTTCGTTCAGCGTGGTCATGGGTTGAGCAAATCAGTATGCTTGAGACAAGCTATTTTCACGATCAAGGAAATCGATCATGAGCCAAAACGACACCGACGCCATCAAACGCGACATGGAATCCCTGCGCAAAGACCTGCGTGAACTGGCCGAAGGTTTTCGCAAGAGCGGCGAAGACCGGGCCCGCAAGGTCGGCGACCAGGCCCAGAACACTTATGATGCCTATGCCAAGGAAGCCAAGAAGCGCGGCAAGGAAGTCAGTGCCGAAATCGAAGCCCGGCCCTTCACCAGCGTGATCGCCGCCTTCGTCATCGGCCTCATCCTCGGCAAGATCGTTCGATAACAGGACACGACGTTGAGCATCAAAGGCCGCATCACCCGAGCCGTTTCGCTGCACTACGTGCTGTGGTTTCTCATGTTCATGGCACTCGTGGCCATGACGTTCACGGCCTGGGGCGCCTATCTCGTGCTCGCCGAGCACGTCACCCAAGCCGCGGCCGCCTTCATCACCGGCGGCGGCGTTGTCGGTGCCATGCTCATCGTCGTCTTCATCGCCTGGCTGTGCCTGCGCCCGAAAAACCCGCCGATACAGCAGCTGGCCACCGATGACTCGCCCGAACGGCACATGAGCCAGCCGGAAGCCTTCATCGAGCAGCAGCTGCGCCCTTATATCGGCGATCGGGCGACGCGCTGGGTACAGCAGAACCCGGGGCTGTTGACGATCGGCGCTTTATCCACAGGCGTCATACTCGCGGCGTCGCCGGGGCTGCGCCGAACGCTCACCACTGCGGCCAAGCCGATTCTTATCCGTAAAGGCATGTCGGCGCTGACCGGTGGAGATGATTGAACACGCCCTGCAAGCAGACAGCGTGCGTAAAAGCCGGTCTTTCTACCGGCTTTTTTTATTCGTGGATATTTAAATTTGTATAAGACTTTTTGAATAACTGGCGCGGTAGCGGCCTATTTTACCCCGAGCGATTGCCCCGCAAGTTATTGATATTGAAGCTGTGCCAGATTAAAAATGCCTTCATAACTCGCATCAAGCACGCATTAAATTTTAAGCAAATATCCACGATAGTCGAATAGCGAACGCCCGTTAGGCCGGCGCAGGATCGAATTTCGTACTACGACAGTTCGGCGCGTTCGAACGCACGACGTGGCGCGCGGATCGAGGGGAATCCTGTGAAAACGACAATGCTCTGTGTCTTAGGCCTGGCATTCGCCTGCGCCAGCGCACACGCCGCCAACGATGACGGCATGCAGGTTCAGACAGATTCAATGACCGGCGCTATCATGTCGCCGAGCGACGATCCAAAGCCCAAAGGCCGCCTGGACGGCCCGCCGCCCAAAAGAGAACACGTCACGGGCGTCCAGCCGGCCGCCGAACCGGCGCCCCATCTTCGTCAAGGCCCACTTGGCGGCACCATGGTCGAAACACCGGATTACATGCGCCCGAATGAAACGGTGCATATGCCGGCCCAGAACGACTCGCAGGCGGCCGGCCATGACTAAGCGTCTTTCACAACTTGCCGTCGCGCTCGTTCTGCCGGTCTGCGGCATATCCGCGGCGCAGGCCCTGCCGATCACCATCATCAATGCCGATCCGGCCGGCGAGGGCTTCAATGACCAGCGCCCCGTCAACCCGGTGGGTGGCAACACCGCGACAACGCTGGGCGCGCAGCGCCTGGCTGTACTTGAGGCTGCCGCCGATCTCCTCGGGGCGCAGCTCGATGGCCCGGTGCCGTTAGTCGTGAAGGTGCGCTCAAGCAACAGTCTGCGTTGCACCGACAGCAGCGCGGTAATTGCCAACGGCGGCTCTACTTTCGTCTTTCGCAACTTCCCGGGCGCGACGGTGGCGGACACGTTCTATCCCGTGGGCCTTGCCAATCAGCTTGCCGGCTTCGATCTCATCCCGGCAGACAACGCGGCCGGCAATGACCCGAGCGATATCACGATCACGCTCAACCGGCGGCTGGGCCAAGACGGTTGTCTGTCGCGCTCCACCGTCTATTACGGCTTGGACGACTCGCCACCGCCGGCGTCGATCAATCTCCTGGGCGTGGCAACCCACGAGCTCATCCACGGCTTCGGATTCAGCTCCGGCATGAACCCGCGTAACGGTGACTTCTCGATCGGGGCGCCGAGCATCTACGACCAACTCATCCGCGTGAACGATGATGCTTTTTCAAGCGATCGCTTCGTTGATCTAACGTCCGCCGAGCGCCTTATGGCCGCCACCAACGGCGCCAACGACGAGCTGTTTCTAGGCAGCAAGAACGCTGTTCGCGGCAAGACAGAACTGCTGGTCAATCGCGGGGAAAGCTCGGCCGGTCCGGGCCTCTACACGCCAGAAAAAATCCAGCCGGGTAGCTCGGTCAGCCACTGGACCACATCGCTCGTACCCAACCAACTCATGGAGCCCACGGCCACATTCGACCAACGCCCCACCCAGCAACTAGGGCTAGCCACCTGCGCCCTCGCCGATCTCGGTTGGACGCTGGCCGCCAGTGCTGCGTGCCCCGACGGCCAGAACGACAAAGCACTGACCTTCGGCGAACGCTATATCGACTTCGGCACCATCCGCCCCGGCCGCTTCACGTTCCGCAGGCTGGATGTGTACTCGACCTCGGGCGCCCCCGTAAGAATCACCGACATCAAAACCGCGGGCGTTAATTACGCGGTGAGCCAGTCGAATTGCATTGGCACGGTTCAACTCAACGCCCCTTGCACAGCTCGCGTGAACTTCGATGCGGTTGAGCCAGGTATCTACAGAAGCACGCTCACCGTCACCTACGAAAACGGCCAGCAAATATCGACCCAGCTGGTTGGTCAAAAATCTGACGCCGACGGGAATGTGCCGAACCGAACCGCCGTTGCCGCAAGCGCCAACGGATAACGACGTTTCTCCAACACGGGGCCAGTAGAAACTGACCCCGCTGAGTCAGCTCGAAGCAAAACGCATCGCGATTCGATCGATTCAAATACGACGAAGTCGACAATTTGTTCTGGGTAGCGCGAATCGAACATGCCGCCCATCAGCCACAGACTGCGGTCGGCGCTCCAGGTTATGCCGTCGCTGCGTGTGGCATCGATCGATCACCGGCCAGCCCCGCCGCCAAATTCATGCCCGCCGCCGTATTGCATTGACAGCCACGCTCGGCGCAGGCTGAACCGTCATTCCCTGTATACGCCATCATGCAGTATCGAACCCTCGGCCGTTCCGGCCTCAAAGTTTCACAGCTCACACTGGGCACCATGACCTTCGGCGGCGAAGGCGCTATGGCCAAGGTCGGCAACACCGACGTCCAGGACGCGCGCGGCATGATTGATCGCGCTATCGACGCCGGCGTCAATATCTTCGATACCGCCAATATGTATTCGGGCGGCGCCTCCGAAGAAATCCTCGGCCAGGCACTTGGCGACAAGCGTACTGATGTCCTGCTGGCCACCAAAGTCCGGTTCCCCATGGGCGACGGCGCCAACGATGCCGGCCTGTCGCGCCTGCATATCCGCCAGCAGATCGAGCACAGCCTCAAACGGCTGGGCACCGACTATATCGATCTGTATCAGCTGCACCAGTGGGACGGCACCACCCCGCTGGAAGAAACGCTGGAAACCATGGACACCCTGGTGCGCCATGGCAAAATCCGTTACTGGGGCATCTCCAACTTCTCGGCGTGGCACATGATGAAGGTCATGAGCGTCTGTGAGCGCGAAGGCTTCATCAAACCCATCAGCCAACAAATCCACTACACCGCACAGGCGCGCGAGGCCGAATACGAACTCATGCCCGCCGCTCATGACTCGGGCCTGGGCACCATGATCTGGTCACCGCTGGCCGGCGGCCTGCTATCCGGCAAATACCGCCGCGATAAAGCCAAGCCCGAAGGCACCCGTTTCGCCGAAGGCTGGGAAGAACCGCCGATCCACAACGAAAAACGCCTGTTCGATCTTATAGAAACCTTAGTCGAAGTCGGCGATGCCCACGGCGTCTCTGCCGCACAAGTGGCCCTGGCCTGGATTACCGGCCGCCCCGGCGTCACCACCGCCGTCATCGGTGCCCGCAAGCCCCACCAACTCGAAGACAACCTCGCCGCTGCCCAGCTCGAACTGGCGGACGACGAAATCAGTGCCATCGAACAAGTCAGCCGCCCGGAACTGATCTATCCGTACTGGCACCAACAGAAAACCGCCAGCGACCGCTTCGGCCCCGCCGACCAGATTCTTCACGCCTGGCACGCCGAGGATTGAGCGGTAAGATCGTC
Organism: Salinisphaera japonica YTM-1; assembly: GCF_003788585.1. Classification (GTDB taxonomy): domain Bacteria; phylum Pseudomonadota; class Gammaproteobacteria; order Nevskiales; family Salinisphaeraceae; genus Salinisphaera; species Salinisphaera japonica. The sequence goes on from NZ_AYKG01000041.1 coordinate 21,410, forward strand.
TTGAAATGATCGACGCGGGCCACGGTTTTATTGCCTGTAAGCAGGGATATGCCACGCATCACGGGCGTTCCCGAAAAATTGGCTCGAAACCGTCGTCTGCCTTATAGCTCCACCGAGCCGGTCTCGGCGAAAACCGTGGTCTGTC
>NZ_AYKG01000042.1 GCF_003788585.1 Salinisphaera japonica YTM-1
AGCGGGCTCGTATGAAACGGCAACAGGCCCTAGCCCGGCTATTGTCCGGCGCGGCCGGGTCAGTAGCCCAGCCGCGTGGCCGCCTGCTTCAGATTGGCGATCAGCTCGTCGATCAGCTCGGGCGTGGTGTTCCAGCTGCATACGAAACGCACGCCGCCTTCGCCAATGAAGGTGTAGAACGTCCAGCCGACATCGCGCAGGCCCGCCTGTAGATCGGCCGGCATCTGGAGAAACACGCTGTTGGCCTGGGTGTCGAACATGGGCGTGACGTGATCGATGTCCGTCAGGCCGTCGCTAAGGCGTTGTGCCATGGCGTTGGCATGACGGGCATTGGTGAGCCAGGCGCCGGTCTCCAGCAAGCCCAGCCAGGGGGCTGACAGATAGCGCATCTTCGAGGCCAGCTGGCCGGCCTGCTTGCAGCGATACTCGAAATCCAGCGCCAGGCGCTTGTCGAAAAAGATCACGGCCTCACCAAAGCCCAGGCCGTTCTTCGTGCCGGAGAAACAAAGCACGTCCACGCCGGCGCGCCAGGTCAGCTCGGCCGGGGAGACCTCCAGGCTGGCACAGGCATTGGCAAACCGGGCGCCGTCCATGTGCACGCGTAGATCGTGCCGGTCGGCGACTTCGCGGATCGCGCGTAGATCGGCCAGATCATAGACGGTGCCGACTTCGGTGGCCTGGGTCAGCGAGACGACCTTGGGCCGCGGATAATGAATATCCCCGCGCTTGGTGACCGTGGCCTCGATGCCCTCGGGCGTGATGCGCCCGTTGTCGCCGGCCACGGTCAAGAGCTTGGAGCCGTTGGAAAAGAACTCCGGGCCGCCGCATTCATCGGTTTCGATATGGGCCAGCTCGTGACAGATCACGCTGTGATAGCTCTGGCACAGCGAGGCCAGGGCCAGGGAGTTGGCCGCGGTGCCGTTGAAGACGAAAAACACTTCGCAATCGGTTTCAAACAGATCACGAAAGCCATCGCTGGCGGCTGTGGTCCATGCGTCGTTGCCATAGGCCAGGTCGTCGGCCACGTTGGCCCGTGCCAGGTAATCCATGGCCTCGGGGCACAGGCCGGAGGTGTTGTCACTGGCCAGATAACGGGCGCGCGTGACGGGGGCGGTTTGTTGAGCGGTTTGAGACATCGAATCACCTTGTCGTGCCGTATCGATACGGCAGTTGAGCAGGCCAGCCCGGTGTTGCACGGCGTGAACGAAAAACGCCGCCCGCAGGCGGCGTCGTCATCATGACAAGCGCCGGCTTTAAAGCTGCTTGCGCAGGATAGCCAGCATGCGTTTCAACGGCTCGGCCGCGCCCCAGAGCAGCTGGTCGCCCACGGTGTAGGCGGTCAGATATTCGCCGCCCATGGCCAGTTTGCGCACGCGCCCGACCGGGATATCCAGCGTGCCGGAAACGGCTGCGGCGGTAAGCCGCTCGTTGCTGGCATCTTTTTCGTTGGGCACGAGTTTGACCCAGTCGTTGTGATCGGCGATCAGTTTTTCGATCTCGGCGATCGGCAGATCTTTCTTGAGCTTGATCGTGAACGCCTGGGCATGACAGCGCATGGAGCCGATACGCACACAGATACCGTCCATCGGGATCGGGGCCTCGGTGCGGCCCATGATCTTGTTGGACTCGGCACCGGCCTTCCATTCCTCCTTGGACTGGCCGGTCTCATCGATGAGCGAGTCGATCCAGGGCAGGGCGGAGCCGGCCAGCGGGTGGCCGAATTCCGCGGTGGGGAAATCCGCGCTGTTCATGGTGTCGGTGATCTTGCGATCGATATCCAGAATGGCCGAATCCGGGGTGGCCAGCTGGTCGGCGACCGCGTCGTGCAGGCTGCCCATCTGCAACAGCAGCTCGCGCATGTTGGCGGCCCCGGCACCCGAGGCGGCCTGATAGGTCATCGCCGACATCCACTCGATCAGATCGGCCTCGAACAGCCCGCCGAGCGCGAGCATCATCAGGCTGACCGTGCAGTTGCCGCCACAGAATGTCTTGGTGCCGCGCGCCAGCTCGGCGTCGATCACGTCGCGATTGACCGGGTCGAGGATGATGGTCGTGTCATCGGCCATACGCAGCTTGCTGGCGGCATCGATCCAGTAACCATCCCAGCCGGAGGCGCGCAGCGGGCCATAGACCTCGCCGGTGTAGTCGCCGCCCTGACAGGTCACGATGACGTCCATGGCCGCCAGCGCATCCAGATCCCTGGCATCCGCCAGGGCCGGTACGTCGCGGCCGATGTCCGGGCCGGGCTGGCCGGCCTGCGAGGTCGAAAAGAACGTCGGCGCGAGGCCCTCGTAATCATTATCGGCCAGCATGCGCTCCATGAGCACCGAGCCAACCATGCCGCGCCAGCCGACGAATCCGACTTTCAACATGCTGATATCCCGTTAAATCGTGTGAGGTTCATCATTTCATGTTAACGCGGTTTGTTCGAGCATCGCCGCGCTGATCCACCCACTCGCGAATAGATCGCGATGTTGTCATGTTGAACTGGTTTATCACCGAACCGCGCGCACTGGCTGCCGTGGCGGCCTCTACGCTGGGCATGTATGTCCTGCTGATCTGCTGTGCCCGGATATCCGGCGTGCGCAGTTTTGCCGAAATGTCGACCTTCGATATCGCAGTCAGCGTGGCCGTGGGCTCGTTGATCGCGACCACCGTGGCTACGTCCAGCCCGCCGCTGGCCCAGGGCGCTGCGGCGCTGGTCGTGCTGTATGTCCTGCAGCTGGGGGTATCGCACGTGCGTGCCCGGCGTCGGATCGCCGAGCGCACGGTCGATAACCGGCCGATCCTGTTGATGGGCGAGGGCGGCGTGCTGCGCCACCGCAATCTGGTGATCGCGCGGGTGACCGAAGACGATCTGCGCACCCATCTCCGGGCGGCCAACGTCTCGGACCTGGCCGAAGTGCGGGCCGTGGTCATGGAGGGCACGGGCACGATCCATGTCCTGCACGGCGAGCATCCGCGGCTGGCCGAGTCCCGGCCATGGATTCTGGACAACGTGCGTGATCATTCTGATCACTGAGGGCCAGCGGCTCGCCGAGATCGTGTAAATACGCTAGGTTGGCCGCTTTCGCATCGAGGGGGACATGATGGGACGACAGGGATTCAAAGTGCTGCAGCAGGCGCTGATCGGCGCGCTGGCACTGGGGCTGGCCGGCACCGCCGCCGCGGCCACCGAGATCACCATCTATACCGACAACTACGCGGCCGATGAGGCCCTGAGCCGCGTGGCCGCCGACGTGCTGGAAGCACACTACGACGTGGACGTCACGTTGCAGTCGGCCTCGGTGGGCGTGTGTTTTCTGGGCACCGCGCGCAACGAGAACAGCCTGTTTCTGGCCGCATGGTTGCCCAAGACTCACGCTGATTACATGGCCCGCGTGAAAGACGATGTCGACGTGCTGGGCACGCTCTACAACGGCGCCCGGCTCGGCTGGGTGGTGCCCGCTTACGTGCCCGAGGATCAGCTGGGCAGTATCGCTGATCTGAAAAAGCCGGCGATCGCCGACAAGCTGGACGGGCGTATCCAGGGTATCTCGGCCGGTGCGGGCGAGATGCAGCTCTCGCGCCAGGCCATGGATGCCTACGATCTGAAAGACAATCTGCGCCTGGTGACGGCCAGCGGCCCGGCGATGACCGCGGCTCTGGCGCGCGCTATCGATCATCAGGAATGGATCGTGGTCACCGGTTGGAGCCCGCACTGGATGTGGGAACGTTACGACCTGCGCTATCTGGATGATCCCAAGGGGCTGCTGGGCGGCCGTGAGCATGTCGATATCATCGCCAACCCGTCGATCAAGGCCGGGCACCCGGAGATCGCGGCGTTCTTTTCGCGCATGACCGTGCCGCTTTCCAAGATCAACGATCTGCTGGCCGATGCCAATGCGAGCTCTTACGATGCGGCCGCCGAGCGTTTTGTCGCCAACGAGCGCGAGATGATCGCCACCTGGCTGGGCCCGTCGGGCGAGTCGCGTGATGATGATCGATAGGCCCGGCCATGTCTGAGACCCGTCACCCGGGCCAGGTAGAGCTCACCCTGCGGGCCGTGCTGCTCGGCGGCCTGATCACGGTCTTTTTCACCGCGGCCAACGTCTATCTGGGCCTGAAGGTGGGCCTGACGTTTGCCACCTCGATCCCGGCCGCGGTCATCTCGATGGCGATCCTGCGCGGCGTCTCGGATTCGAGCATCGTCGAGAACAATATCGTGCAGACCGTGGCCTCGGCGGCGGGCACGCTGTCGGCGATCATCTTCGTGCTGCCCGGTCTGGTCATGATCGGCTGGTGGCAGGGTTTTGATTTTGTCACCACGGCCGCGATCTGCATGACCGGTGGCCTGCTGGGCGTGATGTTCTCGGTACCGCTGCGGCGTGCGCTGGTGGTGGATTCCGAGCTGCCGTTTCCCGAAGGCCGGGCCGCGGCCGAGGTGCTGCACGTGGGTGCCGGCTCGCGCGAGGGCGGCGCCGATGCTGCCGTCGGCCTGCGCTTGATCGTGACCGGCGGGCTGGTCTCGGCGGTCTATGCGCTGGCCGCACAAACACGGCTGGTCGCCAGCGAGGCCGCGGTCTGGTTCAAGATCGGCCCGGCGGCAACCGGCCTGTGGGGCGGTCTATCGTTTGCCCTGCTGGGCGCGGGGCATCTGGTGGGGCTATCGGTGGGCATGGCCATGCTGGTCGGGCTCATCGTGGGCTCGGGCATTGCCTTGCCGGTGCTCACGGCAGCCAGCGGCGTGTCGGGCTCGGCCGAGCACGTGGCCCAGACTGTCTTCGCAAGCGATGTGCGTTTCCTGGGGGCAGGGGTGATCGGCGTGGCCGCGCTCTGGACGCTGGGCCGTATCATCGGCCCGGTGATCGGCGGTATCCGCAGTGCCCTGGCGGCTTCTCGCGGCCGCGGCGCCAGTGTCCGGCCGGTGGCCGAGCGTGATCTGCCGATGGGCATCGTGGCCGTCGTGTCGCTGCTGCTGCTCGTGCCGATCGGTATCCTGTTGCACACCTTGATCGCCGGCGGCGCGTTGGCGTCTTCCGCCCCGGCACTGATCGCCGGTTCTCTGGTTTTCGTGGTCATCGCCGGCATCGTGATCGCGGCGGTGGCCGGTTATATGGCCGGCCTGATCGGCTCGTCGAACAGCCCGATATCGGGCATCGGCATCCTGGCGATCGTGGCCGCGGCGCTTCTGCTGGCGCTGTTTTTCGGGCGCGATCATGATGCCGACACCACCGCGGCACTCGTGGCCTATGCGCTGATCGTCACGGCCGTGGTGTTCGGTGTGGCCACGATTTCCAACGACAATCTGCAGGATCTCAAGACCGGCCAGCTGGTGGGGGCAACCCCGTGGAAGCAACAGGTCGCACTGATCTGTGGCGTGGTCTTCGGCTCGCTGGTGATTCCGCCGGTGATGTCGCTGCTGGCCAATGCTTTCGGCTTTGCCGGCATGCCCGGTGCCGGCGACAACGCGCTGCCCGCGCCACAGGCCGCACTCATCTCATCGCTGGCACAAGGCGTGCTGGGCGGAAACCTGAACTGGTCGATGATCGGCATCGGCGGGCTGGTGGGCGCCGCGGCCATTGCGCTCGATGCGCTTCAGATGCGCCGGGGCGGTCTGCGTCTGCCGCCGCTTGCCATCGGCATCGGCGTGTATCTACCCATGGTCATCGTGCTGCCGGTGGTCATCGGCGCGATTCTGGGCTGGGTCTACGAACGCCGGGCACGGCGCTGTCCCGATCCGGCCCGGGCCAAACGTCTGGGTATTCTGACGGCAACCGGGCTGATCGTGGGCGAGTCGTTGTTCGGCGTGGTGTTTGCCGGACTGGTCGCGATCACGGGCAGCGATGCGCCCCTGGCGATCGTGGGGGCCGGCTATGCCCCGATCGGCCTGCTGCTCGGTGTCGTGGTGTTTAGTGCCACCACCGTCTGGCTCTATCGCCAGACCGCAAAACACGCCGCAGCGCGGGCCTGACCGGCCCACCCGGCCCGGCGCTCTTGTAGCGCCGGGCCGTGCTGGACGACTTATTGCGCGCTTTCGCCCTTGGCTTTTTCGGCGTCGGCGGCATTGCTCTCGTCGGTCATTGCCGGCTGGCTGATCGAGGCCGGATCGGCGATGCCGATCACGCCGCAGGCCTGGCGCGAGCCGGCCGCGCCGATCGGCGGCTGGCTGGCATCGTTGGGTTTTTCATGAATGATCACGGCGCGACCGATGATCGATTTCTTGCCCTTGAGCTTGGCGTTGTCAATCAAGCCCTTGTCGCGCGCATCGCCGTTGGCATCGGCGACCAGTTCACCCAGATTGCCGGTGATGCGATCGATGTCGGCCGGCGGGTTGAGCGAGCTGCCCTTCAGGTTGTAATGCGTGCCGGCCGAGGTTGCGTCCGCGGCCGAGCAATCCCCGTAGATATGCAGGTGATACCCGTGCTTGCCGGGCGCCAGGCCGTGTGCCTCGGTGGTGTAGGCCAGGCCCTGTTTCGTGGGCGTGAAGCGCACCACGGCGTGGGCATCGGGCGTGGCCTTCGTGCCGTGGACCACGGCGATGGCGGCCTGTGGCTTGTCCTCGTTCTTGTTCGTGGTCTGCGCGGCAAGCGCGGGGACACTGACGGCCGTTGTACCGGCAAGCGCGATGAGGCCGGTTAGAAGATGCTTGTTCATGACGTTTGGGTCGAACATGGAATCAGTAACCGCCACTTTAAGCACACAACTCTGGTCGTTGGCCAGCCGCGCGGGCTGTGTGGCTGGCCAACGACACATCTTTCGATAGTCCAGGAAGGCTGCTATGACCAAAACATTGGAACGACGCACGGGTACGATCGCCATCACACTCGGTGTGGTCTGGCTCGTGGTGTGCCTGGGGCTGGCCGTGTTCGGTATCGTGTCGTTTTCGGTGATGCTGGCACTCGCGTTTCGCGGCGCGCTGGTGATCATGGGGCTGGCCGCGCTGGCGCTGTTGCTGGGCGGTTTTGTCTTCGGCCGGGGCGGGCCACGCAGCCGGCGCGGCGATGGCTGAATCCAGGCCGACGCCAATCTCATACTAAAGTATGATGCATCGAGTCAGTCTCGACGTGCGGTTCAAGGACAGATCGATATGACGGATAAACCCAGAATCGTCGTGGTCGGCGGCGGTGCCGGCGGGCTCGAGCTTGTGACCAAACTCGGGCGCAAGCTCGGCCGGCGCCGTGGCCGGGACGGCGAAGCCGAGGTCGTGCTGGTCGATGCCAAGCCCACGCATATCTGGAAGCCGTTGCTGCACGAAGTGGCCACCGGCGCGCTGGATCAAAGCCTGGATGAGGTCTCTTACCCGGCGCACGCGCGCAGCCACGGCTATCGCTACCAGCTGGGGGCGATGACCGGCCTGGACCGTGACAGCCGCCAGATCAGCCTGGCGCCGATCCATGACGACAACGGCGAGCAGATCCTGGCCGAGCGCACTCTGGGCTACGATTATCTGGTGCTGGCGCTGGGCAGCGTGTCCAACGATTTCGGCACGCCGGGCGTGGCCGAGCACTGTTATTTCCTCGACAGCACGGCCCAGGCCGAGAGCTTTCGTCGCGCGTTGCTCAACACGTTTCTTCGCCACTCCGAAAACGGCCCGGCCGATGCCGCCAAGCTTTCGATCGCGATCGTCGGCGGCGGGGCGACCGGCGTGGAGCTATCCGCCGAGCTGCTCTCGGCCACAGAAATGTTCGCCAACTATGGCTATTCGAAGATCGATCGTAGCCAGCTCGATATTCATCTGATCGAGGCCGCGCCTCGTGTTCTGCCGGCCCTGCCCGAGCGTATCGGCGCCTCCGTGGCCGCCGAGCTGGACCGGCTGGGCGTGAGCATCCATTGCGACACGAAGATCACCGAGGCCGATGCCCAGGGCTTCACCACCCACGACGGCACCCGCATCGATGCCGATCTGACGGTGTGGGCCGCGGGCGTACGCGGGGCCGATACGCTCTCGCAGCTGGGGCTGACCACGCGGCCCAATCATCAGGTACGGGTCAACGACACGTTGGTCAGTATCGACGATGCGCGCATCTTCGCTATCGGCGACTGCGCGGCCTGCCCGATGGGCGAGAACAAGTGGGTGCCGCCGCGTGCCCAGTCGGCACACCAGATGGCCTCGACCGTTTACAAGAACCTGCGCGCCACGATGGCCGGCAAGCCGTTGAAAGCGTTCAAGTATCGAGATTTCGGCTCGTTGATCTCGCTGGCCCATTTCGATGCCGTGGGTAATCTCATGGGCGGCGGCGCCGGACGCGGCCTGCTGGTCGAGGGCCGGCTGGCCAAGCTGTTCTATGTTTCGCTCTATCGCATGCACCAGCGGGCGATCCACGGGCTGATCAAGACCACGCTCAAGGCCGTGGTCGATGGCATCAACAACGTGCTGCGGCCACGGTTGAAGCTGCACTAGCGGATATCGTCAAGCCGGGGCCGCTGGCCCCGGCTTGGCGGATCAAACGTCGCCGATCAGGCGCGCGGCGGCCCCGCGCCCGGATAACCATGCGCCCTCGATACGCCCGCCGGCCAGCCAGTCGCCGGCCAGGGCCAGGCGTTTTTGGCGGTCCACCCAGAACCGATCATCGGCGTCGGGTGCGGCCGGGCCGGGCCGGGCATAGCGCCAGCGATGCCCGCGAACCAGGCGAACCTGCTCGCGCGGGGTGGCCGTGGCCTGTACGAAATCGTCGATCAGGGTGTCGGCCAGTTCCTCGGCCGAGGACTCGACGTGCTTGTCGGAATAGCTTGCGTCAGCGTTGAGTGTCCAGAGATGCGGGCTGCGCGTATCACCGCCCTTGTGGGTGTTGTCAGCCGCCCAGGACAGGGCCCCGTCCTTGAAGAAGACAGCCTCCACGCCGTCGATGGCCGGGGCTTCGACGACCAGCGTATGACAGGCCGACATGATGTTCGGGGTATTGCCGAGGGCCGCGATACGCCGTGCGGCCGGGCCGAGCAGCGCCTTGGCCTGAACCGCGGGGATGGTCAAAAGGATATGCGTGGCCTGAATCGGCCCGCCCTGGTCGAAGCGCGCGGTCCACTGTTTGGCATCGCCGCGCAGTGCATTGACCCGACGCTCGCACTGGACATCAACGGGCAGCTGTTCGAAGCGATCCCGTACCCAACGATTGAGCCCGCGCGGGCCGATCAGACGCTCGCGTTCGTCGGGCGAGGGCGAAAACAGCCAGGTGGTGTCGGTCTTTTCGGCAATGTTGATCGATGGCTGCCAGTTCGCAAGCCGCCCGGCCTCGAGATCAGCCTGGATACTGCGGCGAAAGAGATCCGAGCGGGCCGTGAAATACTGCGCGCCGTAGTCAAACCACGGCGCGGCCGGGTCAACGTCGGTACGACGCGTGGCACAGCGCCCGCCCGGCCGCGCGGCCTTGTCGACCACCGCGACCTCGTGGCCGGCGGCGGTGAGATACTCGGCCGCAGACAGGCCGGCCACGCCGGCACCGATGACGAGAACGTTAGACATGCAACACCTTGGCTAGAGAGCGGCGCTCAAACAGGTATGATGAAGCAAATACTCGACCCGGTCAGGGAGACAGCGGTCTCGTGCCTCGTTTGATTGTTTCTCGAATTAGCGTACTACTCACCACGTCGCTGATGCTGGCGGCCTGTGCCACCGGGCCCGGCGTGGAGGGCGCGAGCGGCGGCGGCATCGCGCCCGGCCCGGACACGGCCAGCAACGGCCCGGCGGCAGAAAGCGTGGCGGCCAATACCGGGCCTGTCGCGCCCTATCCGATCAAGAATCCGTTGACGGCCACGGTGCTTGGCACGCCTGACAAGCTCAAGGCCAAACTGCCCGAGGACGCCCCGATCACGGTGCGCCAGATCGAGCCGCTGATTGCGCGCGATACGCCGTCCACGTTGCGCTACGCGCGGCCGTTGAACTATATGTTCACACCGCAGGCCAAGCCGGCGCCGTTGGCGTTCGTGATCGCCGGTACGGGCAGTTCGGCGCTATCGAGCAAGTGCGTGCTGCTTTCGCGGGCGTTGTATGCCGCCGGTTACAGCGTGGCCTGTCTGCCATCGCCGACGGCGGTGACCTTCATGCTGGGCGCGGCCGAACACCCGGTGCCGGGGCGTATGCCCACCGATGTTGCCGATCTGTATCGCCTGATGCATGCCGTGCGTGATGACGCGGCCAGCCAGATCGATATCACCGGCTACGGGCTGACCGGCTGGAGCCTGGGCGCGACCGAGGCCGCGTTTGTCGCGCGTCACGACGCCACGGCCGCTGACGCCGACGAACGCTTCGATTTCTCTCGCGTGGTTCTGCTCAACCCGGCGGTGAGCGTCTGGGATTCGGTCGGGCGCATGGATGCGTTGCTGGACAAGAGCCTGCCCGGCGGCATCACTCAGGTGCCGGAGTTTCTGGCCAAGGGCCTGGGCGGGTTGAAAAACGTCTATGCCAAGAACGAATCGCTGCGCTTCAACGAGGATTTTCTCTACAAGGCCTATGAATCGGGCGCGGCCGACCAGGATGATATCGGCGCGCTGATCGGTCTGGCCTTTCGGCTGTCGCTGGCTAATATGGCCTTTGCCGCCGATGTGCTGAGCCACTCGGATGTGATCGTGCCCGAGGACGTGGATCTAGGCCCCTACGACGATCTGGGCGTGTATTTCCAGCGATCGTTCTCGATGACCTTCGACGATTACATCGAGCAATTGCTGGTGCCGTACTGGAACCGCGATGGCCGGTCCGTGCCCAAGGCCGAGCTGATACGAGAGGCCGATCTGCACTCGATTGCGGCGTTTCTGGCCGCCGATGACGATATGCGGGTCTTCACCAGCGCCGATGACCCGATTCTGGGTGATTCGGAAGTCGCTTTTCTACGCGATACCTTCGGTGAGCGGGCCCGGGTCCGCCCGAACGGCGGGCATATGGGTAACTTGAGCTATCAAAAGACTATCGCGGCACTGCAGGATTATTTCGCACCATGAATACGCGACGCTATCTGGCCATCTTGTTGATCAGCGCTCTTGTGATTGGCGTCCTGGGGCTGGGCGGCTGTGCCTCCACGCCACCGCCCTCGACGGTCGATCCCAACACGCCGGCCTCGGTGCCGGCCGATCAGACCACGGCCAACCCCCTGGCGATCGATGATCCCCTGTCGCCGCTCAACCGCCGTATCTATCGCTTCAACGCGTTGACCGATCGCTACGTGCTGCTGCCGGCGGTGCATATCTATGACACCGTCGCGCCCGAGCCGGTGCGCGACGGTATTGGTAACTTCTTTTCCAATCTGGGCGAGATCAACACCTTTGCCAACAGCGTGTTGCAGCTGAAGGCCAAATCCGCCGGGGTGACGGCCTCGCGCTTCGTGATCAACTCCACGGTGGGCCTGGCCGGCTTTTTCGATCCGGCCACGCATATCGGGCTGAATCAGCGCGATGAAGACTTCGGCCAGACACTGGGCCATTACGGGGCCGGCACCGGGCCTTATCTGGTGCTGCCGTTCTTCGGCCCGTCGAACATGCGTGATGCCGGTGGCATCGCCGTCGATCAGGGCCTGTTCTATGTAATCGACCCGCTACAGATCAACGGCAACCTGCCGGCCAGTGCGGCCTACAACGTCTTTTTCGCGCTCAACAAGCGCGAACAGACCAACTTCCGCTACTACCAGACCGGCTCGCCTTTCGAGTATCTGCTGGTGCGTATGGTCTATCAGAACTATCGCGCGCTGAAGGTGGCGCAGTAGTTTCTGGTTCGGGGCTTCGTTCTTCGGGGCAATCCGCAGATACACGCCGATGACGCAGATCTGGGCCGGGTAGACGTTTGATATCGCGGCTGAATGCTCGGCCAAAGCGGGCGGGAGGCTGTGGGGAGAAGAAAGAGAGGCCCATCAGGATTTGTAAGCGCACGAGCGGTCTGACGTGGCGTTTCGGTTTTGGGCTTCGTTCTTCTGGGCTATCCGCAGATTTCGCAGATGACGCAGATTGGGGCCTGGTGGTTGGGCGGCATCACGGCTGAACGCGCGGTCGAAGCTGCGCACGGTTGCGGCAGAAGATGACGAGTGCCTGAAAACGCGATGCCGCTGCAACCGCAAAAATTCTGGCGACGGCGTGTCGGTTTTGCTTTTTTTAAAACGAGCCGATGGCTTCTGGATCGTATTCCGCCGCGGCGCCGGCCGGGCCGCCAGGCCCACATCTGCGTCATCTGCGTCCATCTGCGGATAGTTTTAAAAGAACGCAGCCCCAGAGTGAGAACTCAAAGCCAGTTCTTGTGCTTGAAGAACAGATAAGGCGCGATGCCGGCGGCGATCATCAGGCCGATGGCCATGGGGTAGCCGTATTGCCAGGCCAGTTCCGGCATGTGTTCGAAGTTCATGCCGTAGATGCTGGCGATCAGGGTGGGGGGCAGAAAGACCACGGCGGCGATCGAGAAGATCTTGATGATCTGGTTCTGTTCGATATTGATGAAGCTCACGGTGGAGTCCATCAGGAAGTTGATCTTGTCGAAAAGAAACGCGATATGGCTCATCAGCGTATCGACGTCGCGCAGGGTTTCGCGGGCGGTCTCTCGTCCCGGCGCGCGGGCCGGCAGGTGGCGCAACAGAAAACTGATCGAGCGCTGGGTATCCATCAGACACAGCCGGATCTTGCCGGCTGAATCCTCGAGTTTGGCCAGGTTATCGATGGCCTGTTCGTAGTCGGCGTCCTCGTCCTCGAGCACGGTATGACTGACTTTTTCCAGATCCAGATGCAGATCCTCGACCGTGTCGGCCAGGTTCTCGACCTTCTGATCGAACAGGGTCACCAGCAGTGTCTGCGGGCTGTCGGCCTCGACCTGGCCGGCGCGTGCGCGCAGGCGCAGCAGACGAAAATCGGCCAGCTCGTCGTCACGCAGGCTGATCAGGCGCTCGGGCTGCAGGATGAAGGCCACGGTATCGGTATCGTGGCGGCCGTCGTGTTGCGAGAGAAACAACGAGTGCACGTGGATGCCGTCGGCGTCGACGAAGTAGCGTGCTGAGGACTCGATCTCCTCGACCTCCTCGTCCTCGGGCAGCTCGTCGGTCAGAAACCGGTTGAGCGCGGCCCGCTCGGCGTCCGTGGCGTCGAAGGCATCAATCCAGTGGGCGCGTTGCAGCGCGTTGTCGATGGCCCCGGTGGCCCCGCCATCGTCGTTGTTGTGCTCGACGATACGATCCTGATCGATTACGAAATAACGCAGCATGACGACTCGGCGTGGCAGAACGAGACGCGCATCATAAGCCGGGCCACGGGCCGGCAAAAGCATCGCGCGATCAGCGTATCCGGCGTGCCTTGATTTTGAGCGGGCGGGTCGGTTGCCGGAGCAGCGCGCACTCAGCCGGTTCCGCTGGCGCCGGGATTTTCAAGCTGGCGGCCCATGTCCCGGCCGATCTGGTGTAACCAGCGCGTGGGCTCGGCCAGGGCGCTGTCGCGATCACCGGCGGTCTCGATCAGGGTGATGCAACGCTTGAAACAGGCCGCCAGCTGTTCGCGTGCCTCGGCTTCGATATCGCCGGCGACCAACCAGGTCGGCGTGTCGCCGGCGGCACGCGCGACCGCCATGGGCAGCTTGCCCGACAGGGTTTGTCGATCCGAGCGGCCTTCGCCGGTAATCACCCGGTCGGCCTCGTGCATCCGCTGGGCCAGGCCGGTGAGCTCGATCACGGCTTTGGCACCGGATTCCAGCCGGCCGCCCAACAGGGCCAGGGCAAAGCCAAGGCCGCCGGCCGCGCCACTGCCCGGGGTATCCGCGCGATCAGGGAAACGGCTTTGCACGGCCAGCGTATCGAACGCGTTCTCGACGGCTGCGATCTCGTCCGGGCCCAGGCCTTTCTGCGGGCCATAGACACGGCTGGCGCCTTTGTCGCCGAGCAGCGGGTTGTCGACATCACAGAACACGCGCAGCCGGGTATCGGCCAGGCGCCTGTCGAGGTCGCTCAGATCGAGCCGGGCCAGCGACAACAGCCCGTTCATATCCGGCGATACGGGATGGCCCGCGCGGTCGGTGGCCACGGCCCCCAGCGCCAGCAGCAGCCCCAGGCCGGCATCGTTGCAGGCACTGCCGCCCAGCCCCACGGCGATATCGCGCCAGCCGTCATCCAGCACCTCGGCGATCAGCGTGCCAAGCGCATAGCTGCCGCGCCCGGCCAGATCCGGGGCGCCCGGTGTGGCCTCGATCAAGGGCAGGCCCAGCACCTCGGCGGACTCGATCACCGCGGTGCCCGTGTCCATGGCATACCAGCGGGCTTCCAGCGAGCGCCCGTGGATACCGGTCTGTACGGCGCTGTGCCAGCTGCCGGGGCAGGTGGCAGCAATCGCCATGAGCAGGCCTTCGCCGCCATCGGCCATGGGGGCCTGGGTGATGACAAGCCCTGGAGCCGATTCGGCCAGCCCGGCCGCCAGGGCCGCGGCGACATCGCGCGCCGAGAGGCTGCCCTTGAAGCTGTCTGGGGCGATCACGATATGTTGATCCGACATCACGGGGCCTTGGTTGATTCACGACAACACATGGTAGCCCACGCAAGGCACGTGCCACCGGCGTGAGGCGCCGCCCGCCGCGCCAGCGGTGGTCTTCGATAGAATCGCGCCCACGCTCTTGTAACGACGACACCATGATCTATTTCGCTTACGGCTCGAACATGTGTACCGCGCGCCTGGCTCGGCGCGTGCCCAGCGTGCGTCCGCTGGGGGCCGCCACGCTGGCCGGTCATCGTCTGGCCTGGCATCTGATCGGCGCGGATGACTCCGGCAAGTGCAATATCGTGGCTACCGAGGCGCCCGATGCGATCGTGCACGGCGTGGCCTTTGAACTGGATGCCGAGCGTCTGGAGGCGCTGCACGCGGCTGAAGGCCCGGCCTATGATTTCCTGGAACTGCCGATCGAGCACGCCGGCGACACGTTGACCGCCGCGGTCTATCGTGGGCGTGCCGAGTGGCTGGATGACACGCGGGTGCCGTTCGACTGGTATCGCGATTTCGTGCTCGACGGCGCGCGGGCCCACGGTCTGCCGGCCGCGTGGATCGAGCGGTTGAACGCCGTGGCCACACAGGTCGATGCGGATAGCCAGCGTGCTCGTGCCAATCGCGAGATTCTCAACGAAACGCCGGCCAACGTGACCGCCGGCTGACGGCTAATCGCGTACGCGCAGATGCGCCTCAAGCTCGACCAGCAGCTCGTCGCGACAGACCGTGGCGGCCAGTGCGGCCATCGGCATGTCCGGCAGGCGGCGCCGCGCGTGGCCCAGCAGCCGCGTGGCGTCGCCGGCATGTCGGACATAGAGCTTCAAACAGACCAGATCGCCCAGCTCGTGTGGGCCGGTCTGTGGCGCTGCGGCCCCGATGACGGCTCTTACGTTGGCCAGTGCTTCATCGAACTGGGCCAGCACGTCGCCCGGATATTGGCTCTCGTGGCCCACGATGGCCGCCGTGCCTGAAATCATGAGAAACCGCGTGGCACCCGCGGTCACGACGGCTCCGCGGGCAAAGGCCGGCGCGCGTTCGGCGTAGCGGGGCGGGTAGGCCCAGGCGCTGACCTGTCGCGGGTTTTCCACCGGTGCAACCGGCGTATCGCCCAGTACGGCCTGAACCCACAGCCCGGGCCGCTCGCCGCCCACCAGCGTGGCCGGCGGCAGCGGGTTCCAGCGACACGCCGGCTCGTCGTCGAGCGTGGCCAGCGCTTCGGCGCGGCCACGACAGAACTGGCGATAGCGCTGCGCCTCGCCCGTGCCGCCGACCACATCGGAGAGCACATGCCAGACCCGCTGAGGCCAGGTCAGGCCGGTCTCGCGCTGGACGTCGAACAGGTCCTGATACACCGCGCGTGCCGTATCCGCCAGTGCGCGCTCGTCGGGGGGCACGAAACGGCTGGCAAACGCCAGATACGGCGTGGCGCTGACCTGCCAGCCCGAGATATCGGCCTGGGTGGTTGGCTGATCGGTCAGCCAGCGTTCGCCGGTCAGATCACCGGCGATACGCGCCAGCGGCATGCAGGCGGCCGAGGCGCCGGCGCTATCGTCATAGCCCACATGCGCCAGCTCGGCGCGCTGGGTCGTGCTTGAAGCCGCCAGCCAGGCCAGTCGATCACCGCGCATTATTGATGTGTCCGGATCAGAGTCTTGCGGCTAGGGTACGCGCGGTAAGCTCGGGCGTCAGGCGTTTGCCCTCCAGGCTGATGCACGATTGGCCGAGCGGGGCATAATCGCGCGGCGAGGTGGCCTGAAACAGGCCCACGGTAGGCACGCCGGCGGCCGCGGCCAGATGCATGGGCCCGGAATCCGCGGCCACGAACTGATCGCACCGGGCCATGAAGGCCGCCAGCTCGGTCAGCGCCTTGATGGCCACATGCGGCAGCTCGTCGCTGATCGGGCGGGCATCGTCGCCGGGCAGAATCTCGACCAGCACGGCGCTGGGGGCGGCGGCCCGCATGGCGATGATCCAGGCCTGCCACCAGTGGCGTGGCAGCTGCTTGCGCCCGGTCGCGCGTGCGAAAAAACCGATGACCGGGGCCTCGTCTGCCTGACCGGCCAGGGTGGTCTGCCAGATGCGGTCGGCGGCCTGTCGGGCCTGGTTGTCGGGAAAAACCGCCAGCGTGTCGAAACACTCGATCTCTGGCTCGGCGATCGCGTCGTTCAACAGCTCCACGGCCTGTAGCGCCTGATGCCGGCTTTGCGTGCGCCCGGCGGCATGGGTCAGGGGCAGCCATTGATCCTTGTTGGCAAAGCCCAGGCGCTGTCGGGCGCCGGATAACGCCATGCTCATGCGATTGCTGGCCGAGTTGCCGGTCGGATCGATAGCCAGGTCATAGCGCTGTCGACGAATCGTGCGTAACAGCCCGAGCAGGCCAAACAGGCTGTTGCGCTGGATATAGACCTGGCCCACGCCGGGCAGGCTTTGCAACAGGGCCACCTGGGCCGGGCTCTGGATGACCAGATCGATACGTGCTTCGGGCAACGAGGCCGACAGGCTGCGCAGCATCGGGGTGAGAAACAGGATATTGCCCAGACGCTTGTTCAGCCGCACGACGAGAATACGGCGCGTATCGGGCGCCAGCGGCATACGCTTGGCCCGCGACGTGCCGAACAGGCGCGCCAGCGTACGGTTGAAGCGCTGGCGATTGTTACGCCGCCATTGGCGAATACGCTCGCCCCAGCTTGGGGCAGGGTGCGAGGAGACACGCGAATCGGTCACGCAGAACTCGGCAACGGACAAAGCGATGACACAGGCTGCACGCTCTGATTTGATCAGCGCATCATTCTGTCATTAAAAAAACATCAATTAGTGCAACGGCCAGCGACCGTTGCCACGGTTGCGCTTATGCCAGACGCAACTCGATCTGGGTGCCTTCCTCGGGCCGGCTGGCCAGGCGGATACGCCAGTCGTAGCGATCGGCCACGCGTTTGACCAGATAAAGACCCAGGCCCAGCCCGGCGCCGGGGCCGGTACGAAAACCGCGCTCGAAGACGTGCTGCATCTGCTCGGTGTTCATGCCGTGGCCGTTGTCGGCCACGATCAGGCGTTGATCCGCCAACGTCACACGGATTTCATCACCGCCGTGGCGCAGCGCGTTGCGCAACAGATTACCGAAGGCGATGACCAGGGCGATGCGCGGGGCCGCCACTTCCAGTTCGTCGATGACGCCGATCTCGATCTGCTTGCCGGCAGTCATCGGGCGATAGGCATCGAGCACCTCGTTGACGACCTGATCGGCCCGGCACAGCGGCGCCGCACCGTCGGGCTCGGCCTGTTCATCGCGGGCCAGAAACAACAGGGATTCGATCAGCTCGGCCATCTGGTGCGAGGCCCGGTCGATGCGCGTGAGCGGGCCACTGTCGGCCAAGCGCGGCTCTTGTTGCAGCACCTCGACCGCGCCCTGGATGACCGCCAATGGCGTGCGCAGTTCGTGGCTGGCATCGGCCGTGAAACTGCGCTCGCGCTCGACGAACTCATCCAGACGGCCCATGAATCGATCAAAGGCTCGCGCGATGACCCCGACCTCGTAATGCTCGAACTGATCGGCCAGGGGCTCGGCGCGTTGGTCGGGATGCAAATGACCCAGGTGCTCGGCCAGCGCGTTGATCGGCTTGAGACTGATCCGGGCAATCGCCGAGCCCAGCGGCACGGCCAGTGCCAGCACGATCAGGGCAGCGGTGATCGCGATCGCCTTGAACAGATCCTCGCGATCCTCGATCGCAGTGATGTCGTAGGCCAGATAGGCCTGCTGATCGCCGATCTCGCGGGTGCCCACGCGATACGTGCGCTCACCGACATCCACCGTGATGCCCTTGATGCCCGGCGGCAGCAGCTGTAGTGCCGGCGGCAGGTTATCGCGCTCGTCGGGGCCCACGACATAGCCGATCAGGCTGGCCGAGTGGGGAATGGCGGCCTCGCCTTCCTGGGGGTAATCCTCGGCCAACTCGGACATCTCGTGGCTGACGATACCGTTGAGCAGCTCGGTCTTGAGATGATCGTTGATCGTGAACAGCGCGATCAACACGGTGCTGACCACCACCGCCACGAATAGCGCCAGGGCTGTGGCCACCCGGTACTGCAGCGATATGCGCGGCCCGGCCAGCAGGCGCTTGACGCGTGATCTAGCCGGCATCCGGATCGATCAGGCGATAGCCCATGGTCGGCACGGTCTGAAGCATGGCTCGCTCGAAGGGCTTGTCGATGGCCGAGCGCAGGGCGTGGATATGGGTGCGCAGGGCTTCGGAATCCGGCGGATGATCGCCCCAGATCGCGGTTTCCAGCTCGGCGCGGCGTACCAGCCGAGGCGTGGCACGCAGCAGCACTTCCAGCAGGCGAAGCGCGGTCGGCGTGAGGGTGAGTTTCGTGCCGGCCCGCTCGGCCTGCCAGGTATCCAGATCCAGCGTGAGATCCCCGGCCTTGAGATGATGCACCTGACGCCGCGGCCCGCGATTGCCGATGGCCGACAGCCGGGCCTCCAGCTCGAGCAGCGAGAACGGTTTGATCAGATAATCATCAGCACCGGCGGCGAAACCGGCCAGCTTGTCGTCGATGGTGTCGCGCGCGGTAAGCATCAGGATCGGCGTCTGGGCATCGGCCTCGGCGCGCAGGCGCTCGCACAGGGCCAGCCCGTCGATGCCCGGCAGCATCAGATCCAGCACGATGGCATCGAAGGCATGCACCACGGCCAGATGCAGGCCGGTCACGCCGTCGGTCGCGCTATCCATGACGTGGCCCCGCGCGGCCAGGAACTCGATGATGTTCGCTGCGAGATCTTCGTTATCTTCGATGACCAGTATGCGCATGTGCAGGCCTTCCACGCCGTCCGGCTGTCAGTCTAAACGAATTCTTAATACGCATGTGCGGTGATGCGTGCATGTTACAAATCTAGGGGCTGTTGCCGTTTCGTACGAGCGCCGCGTTGGCGCCCAAAATTTGGCTAGGCAAG
>NZ_AYKG01000043.1 GCF_003788585.1 Salinisphaera japonica YTM-1
AGGCCCAACCCTTCGGGACAAGCGCTGTTTTGCGGCAATACAGCTTTCTAGCCCTCTTCCGCAGAATGACTGCGCGGCGTGGGCTACGCCTCGTCTTGCCGCAAAACAGCGCTTGGCGCGGGCCCGCATGAAACGGCAACAGGCCCTAGGGTATTCAATACGCCGGCCGATCCGTCGATCTATCCCTGACGGTACGGATCGGCGTTGCCGTCGGCGTCATCGCCTGGCGACACATCGGTCGATGCCGCTTCTTCGGGCGCTGTTTCGCGCGAGCCGCCCGCGCCGCCGCCGATGGACTCGGGCATGCCGTCAGTCTGGCGCGCGACCCGCTCGGCCAGGTTCCAGTCAACCGGCGTATTGGGTCGATCCTCGGTCGCGCCGATCAGCTCCTGTACCCACGGGGTGAAGGACTTGACCGGGGCATCGCCGTCGGCATCCGGCGGATGGGCTTCCATGACCAGGTGATCCTCGTCCCAGCCGATCTTGTAGGGCTGGCTGACGATATTCACCGGCATGCCCACTTCGGCCATCGAGAACAGTTTTTCGATATCCGCGGGAAACAGACGGATACAGCCGTGAGAGACCTTCATGCCGATACCGGAGGGCTTGTTGGTGCCGTGGATCAGGTACGACGGCAACGCCAGGCGCAGTGCGTACTGGCCCAGGGGGTTGTCCGGCCCGGCGGCCACGACATCCGGCAACGGGTCCCCTTTCTCGGCGTGCTCTTTCTTGATCGAGGCCGGCGGGGTCCAGGTGGGGTTGGGAATACGCTGCGAGATACGGGTCTCGCCCAGCGGCGTGCCCCAGCCCTGACGACCGATGCCGATCGGGAACGTGAAGACCTTGCCGGCGTTGGCGCTGTTTTTCGACGGGAAATAATACAGCCGCATTTCCGGGATATTGATCACGATGCCTTCACGCTTGGCATCCGGCAGCACATAGGCCGTGGGGATGATCACATCGGTGTTGCCGGGCAGCCAGGGGTCAACGTCGGGATTGGCCAGGCGCAATTCGCGATAGCCCACGTCGTACTGGCGTGCCAGCGCCACGAAGGTATCGCTTTCCTGGGTCTTGATATGCTGGACACGCCCGATGATGTCCGAGCCTTCGGCCGGCTCGTCGTACATCGCGGCCGTGGCGGCAAGCGGTGCCACGCCGATCAGCACCAACGCCAGCTGTGCGCCGACTCGTTTCAGGCCAGAAGAACAAAAAGACATGTCGTCTCCGCAGGGCAGGCAGTCAGCTGCGCGACTGCGCGCCGGGTCAGGGGGAAAGACGCTCGATCTGCCAGTCGTCGTCGGTCTTAATATAGCGCAGACGATCGTGCAGGCGTGAACGACGGGCCTGCCAGAACTCGATCGCGCGCGGCTCGACCACATAGCCGCCCCAGTGCTGTGGCCGCGGCACGTCGGTTTCGGCAAAACGCGCCTCGGTGTCGGTCACACGGGTTTTCAGCTCGTCGCGCCCGTCCAGACGCTGGCTCTGCGGCGAGGCATGGGCGCCCAGCCGGCTCCCGCGCGAGCGTCGTGCGAAATAGGCATCGGATTCGTCGTCGGGCAGTTTTGATACATGGCCCTGAATACGAACCTGGCGTTCCAAAGGCTCCCACCAGAAGACCAACGCGGCCTCGGGGTTGGCAGCCAGTGCCTGGCCCTTGGCGCTTTCATAGTTCGTATAAAAACGGAATCCGCGCGTATCAAAGCCCTTGAGCAACACGATGCGTGCCGAGGGCCGGCCATCGGCATCCACCGTGGCCAGCGTCATTGCGGTGGATTCCGCCAGCCCGCAGTGCTGGGCATCGTCATACCAGGTGGCGAACAACGCAAGCGGATCGGCCGGGGCCGTGCTCTCGACCAGATCCGCTCGGTCGAGATCGCCTTGCCAGGCACTGGGGGCATCGGACACGACGTGCCTACTTCTCGTCGAGGGTGAAGCCGATCTTCACCGTGACCTGCCAATGCGCCACCTCGTTGTCCTCGATATGACCGCGCACACCGGTGACCTGAAACCAGCGCATATGAGCGATGGATTTGGAGGCCTCACGAATGGCCTTGCGAACCGCATCTTCCTGACTGGTTTCCGAGGAGCCGGTCAGCTCGACCGATTTATAGACGTTGTCACTCATGGGTTGGCTCGTAATTTAACGGTTGCGCTCAGACTACGCCGGCGCCTGAAAAGCCTCAAGCATTGTATTGCCGGTGCTTTTCGTTCAAAAATCAATGTTTTCCGATACAGCGAGCTCTTGCATGCGTGCCATACGAATCCACGACACCGACGATGGCCCTCGCGGTCGGCTCGATGAGGTCGGCCTCGATGCGCTGACCGAGGGCGATGTCGTCATCAAGACCCATTTTTCGTCGCTGAACTACAAGGATGCGCTGGCCATTACCGGGGCCGGCAAGATCGCGCGCCAACGCCCGCTCAATGCCGGCATCGACGTATCCGGCGTGGTCGAGCACAGCGAAGACGGGCGTTTCTCGCCCGGCGACAAGGTGCTGGTCACCGGCTGGCTGTTATCGGAAACCCGCGACGGGGGCCTGGCCGAGACCGTGCGCGTGCCGGGTTTTTGTGTCACGCCCCTGCCGGACGGCCTGGATCTGTGGGAAGCGATGGCGCTGGGCACGGCAGGCTTCACCGCAGCCATGGCCATCAAGCGGCTCAAGGACAATTTCCAAGCGCCCGAGCACGGGCCGATCGCGGTGACCGGGGCGACCGGCGGGGTCGGCATGTTCGCCATCGAGATGTTGGCCCAGGCCGGTTTTTCGCCGGTGGCCGTGACCCGTCGCGGCGATGAATTCGGCGACCAACTGAGCGCCCTGGGGGCGACCGAAATCGTCTCGCCCGATGAGATCGATCTGGGCGGCAAGCCCATGGGCGCGGAGCGTTTCGGCGGGGCAATCGATGCCTTGGGCGGCGCGCCGCTGGCCAATCTGCTCGGTCAGACACGCCAGTTTGGCAACGTCGCCGCCATCGGCCTGGCGGCCAGCCCGAAGCTGGAGACCATGGTCGTGCCGTTCATCCTGCGCGGGGTATCGCTGTTGGGCATCAACTCGGTGGAATGCCCGATCGAGTGGCGCGAGACGATCTGGCAATCGCTGGCCGGGCCGGGCAAGCCGGCGCATCTGCGTGACATCGCCCACGAAACCATCGGCCTGGACGCCGTCGAAGCCCGCTGTCATGCCATTATCGAAGGCAAGCACAACGGGCGCACCGTGGTCGATCTGGCGCGCTAGCTTTTAAAACAACGATCAACACGACTTGACGAGGAGATTTCATGGCAGACAACACAAACACCGCCGGTCTGGCGGGCGTCACCGCAGGCAAGACCGCGATCTGTACGGTCGGCAAGAAAGGCGTGGGCCTGACCTATCGCGGCTATCTGATCGAGGACCTGGCCGAAAAAGCCGAGTTCGAGGAGGTGGCGCATCTCATGCTCTACGGCGCCTTGCCCACGGCCGACGAGCTTGCCAGCTATCGCAAACGCCTGATCGGCATGCGCGGGCTGCCGGACGGGGTGAAAACCGCACTCGAAGTGCTGCCGCGCGATACCCATCCGATGGACGTGCTGCGCACCGGCGCTTCGGTGCTGGGCACGCTGGAGCCCGAGACAGACGCCGAGGCACAGCAGCACGAGGTTGCCGATCGCCTGCTGGCCTCGTTCCCGTCGATGCTGATGTACTGGTATCACTTCGCCCACAACGGCGAGCGCATCGATGTCGAAACCGATGACGCCACCGTGGGCGGGCATTTCCTGCATCTGTTGCATCGCGAGGCCCCCAGCGAGGACGGCGTGGCCTGTATGGCGACCTCATTGATCCTCTACGCCGAGCACGAGTTCAACGCCTCGACGTTCACCGCACGCGTGATCACGGCTACCTTGTCGGATTTCTACTCGGCCACGGTCGGGGCGATCGGCGCGCTGCGCGGCCCACTCCACGGCGGGGCCAACGAGAAAGCCATGGCGCTGATCGAGTCGTTCGATGATCCGGACGCCGCCGAGGCCGGCCTGAAGCAGATGCTGGCCGACAAGGAAAAGATCATGGGCTTCGGTCACCGGGTCTACAAGAAGGCCGACCCGCGTAACGGCATCATCAAGGCTTGGTCGAAGAAGCTGGCCGGTGAGAACGACTACCGGCGCAATCTGTATGCCATCTCCGAGCGCCTGGAACAGACCATGCTCGACGAGAAAGGCATGTTCCCCAACGCCGATTTCTATCACGCCACGGCGTATCACTTTCTGGGGATTCCCACCGAGCTGTTCACGCCGATCTTCGTGATCTCGCGCCTGACCGGCTGGGGTGCGCATATCTTCGAGCAGCGCGCCGACAACCGCCTGATCCGCCCCAGCGCGGATTATGTCGGCCCGGAGATTCAAGAGTTCGTGCCGATCGAGAACCGCGGCTAAGCGCGGGCTAATGCCCGGGCGTCTCGATGGGTGAGGCGCCCGGGCGATAACAAAAAGGAGATAACCATGATTCTTGCGTATTGGTGTGTACTGCTGACGGCCTTCATGCCTGTGATGTGGGTAGGGGTGGCCAAGTTCATGGGTCCCAAGAAGATGGGGCTCAAGGGAAACCACAACCCTCGCGAATGGCTGGAGCAGCAAAGCGGGGCCCAGAAGCGGGCCTATTGGGCCCAGCTCAACTCGTTCGAGGCGTTTCCGCCATTTGCGGCCGGCGTGATCATCGCCGTTATCGCCGGCGGCGCGGTCGCGGCCATCAACACGCTGGCCATCGCGTTTCTAGTGCTGCGCTTCATCTACGGGCTGTGTTACATCGCCGATCTGGCGAGCCTGCGTAGCCTGGTCTGGTTTGGGGCGGTGGCTTGCACGGTGGCGCTGTTTATCGTTGCAGCCATGGCCTGATCCGTATCGGCGGTCGAGCGCGGCCGGTGTGCCACGAAAAGATAGATTTTCATCTCACGCCGGCGGCGTATGCTCAACAATGTACGGCTTTCGATGTGACAGGCCCGCAGGCGGCCGGGGATGAATGATGCAGACCAAACGATTGAATCTTGTGGATACCGCCTGGCTGAACGTGGATACGCCGAATGCGCCCATGCAGGTTGGCGGTCTGTTGACGTTTCAGCTGCCCGACGATGCGCCGGCCGATTTCTGTGCCACGTTATTCGAGCGCTGGCGGACCCACGCCGCGGCCGAGCGGCCCTGGAACCAGCGCCTGCGCGGCGGGCGCTGGCGCAACGTGGCGCCCGAATGGGAGCTGCTCGAAGAAATCGATATCGAGTATCACTTCCGGCATTCGGCGCTGCCCGCACCGGGCGGTGAGCTGGAGTTGGGTACGTTGACGTCGCGCCTGCACAGCAACCCAATCGACCTGACGCGCCCGCCCTGGGAGTGTCATCTCATCGAAGGCCTGGCCGGCAATCGGTTTGCGCTGTATCTGAAGATTCATCATTCGTTGCTGGACGGGGTGGCCGGCATGCGGCTCTTGGCGCGCGCACTGGCCCAGGATCCGGCCGAGCGAGGGCGCCCGCCGTTCTGGGCCATAGCGCCGAGGAAATCCAGCCGACCTGCCACGCCCGATACCCAGCGCCCCGGTCTTTACCGTGCGCTGGCCGAGATCGTCGGCGAGGCCAGCGAGCAGGTTTCGTCGCTATCCGGCTTTGCCGGCATCGTGCGCGATATGCTGCGCAGTGCCCGCTCGGGCGCCGGCAGTATGGGCCTGCCGTTCGCGGCCCCCAGCTCGGTGCTGAACGGCCGGATCACGGCCCCGCGTCGTTATGCCACCCAGCTGTACTCACTGGCGGAGTTCAAGGCGCTGGCCGAAAACGCGGGCGTGACAATCAACGACATCATTCTCACGGTCTGTGGCACCGCGCTGCAGCGTTATCTACACGAGATCGGTGAGCTGCCCTCGCGCGATCTGACCGCCGGTATCCCGGTGTCGGTGCGCCCGGCCGACGAGCCCGACGACGAGGATCTCGGTAACGCGATCACCTTCATCATCGCTAACCTGGCCACCACCGAAAACGACACGGCAACCCGCCTGGCGCGGATCGCCGAATCGACCCGGGCGGCCAAGACCAGTCTGGAAAGACTCTCGGGTTCCGCGATCACGCAGTACACGGTCGCCCTCATGGCGCCGTATATCCTGTCGCTGGTTTCGGGCATGGCCGGGCGTACCCGGCCCGTGTTCAACGTCACGGTATCGAACCTGCCCGGCCCGAAAGAGGCGTTGTTCGTGGAGGGCGCACGCATGGAGGCGTTTTTCCCGACCTCGTTGGTCACTCACGGCCAGGCGCTGAACATCACGATCCACGGCTACGCCGACACGCTGGGCTTCGGCTTCATTGGCTGTCGTGACAGCCTGCCGTCGCTGCAGCATATTGCCGTCTATGCCGGCGAGGCCGTCGACGAGCTGCGCCAGCTTTATGGCCCAAAAGTGTCGAAAAAGCGCTCGGCCCGGGCTGGCGCAACGACTGCGAAGAAACGTACGAGCAAGACGCGTAGCACGAAGGCGGCTGCGCCGAAGCGCGGCACGGAGAAAGACGACTAGCCTCGCATTTTGTCATTGGTTGATGTAATTATTGGTGGCATCATTCCAAGGCCGGGTCGGTGCAATCGCACGATCCGGCTTCTGCTCGAGGTAGAAGGCAATGGCGGCGACCGTTCTAGGCTGTCCGATCGATGCCCGTCTGGATACGCGTATCCAGCGCATGATCACGGATCTGCGTGAAGCACCGTCGAGCGTGGCTCGTGACGAGATCATTCAATTGATCATCGATATGACCGATGCCTCGTTCAAATACCATTTCGTGCGCCCATTGAAGGGCCTGGGCGTGGGTTTTGCCACGCGCACGAGCATTGACGTGGGGCTGCTGGGCGCGATGCGGGTCATCCGTTCCAGCCTGTCGCGCGTGGTCGGGCACTTGAGCGACGATCAGGCCGTTAAGCTGGCCGATTATCTGGCTGATGCGTATTTTCCGGGCACCGCTGACGAGCCGCCGCGTTTGAGCTGAGGTTTCGGTTCAGCAAGCAGCTTTCTCGGCTGTTTTACCAGCGACCGAAGAAGCCGCGGTTGTTACGACGCTCGTAGTGATAGCGGCGGACGTCGCGGTGATGATCCCGGTAGGCTCGTTTCTGGTAGGCCCGGCGATCATGACGCCAGCCACGATGGGCGCTATAAGCACGGCGTTGGTGGCTGAACCCGCGATGATGACTGCGTCGATCGCGGTGATGCCGATGCCCGTCGACATTGAGCCGGGTGAATGGCGCGGCGATATTGACGCCGTGGTCTCGATCCACGCCAACATGCGTAAAGGGCGCCCGCACATCGATTCCGGCATGGGCCGGGCTCGTGCTGGCCAGGAACGCCAGACCGATCAGGCCAGCCAGGCCGATGAAACTGCGTCGCAGTGTGGATGAGGCAATTGAGGCGGGTTTTTTCATGACGGTATTCTCCACCGGTTGTCCGGTGTGTTCGGTTGTGTTCAGTTTGAATTTAACGATTGATGATGAATCGTTCATTAACAACTTAACGAACTGAAAGAAAAGCGATGCCACGAGGCGCCACTTCGGCGTTTATACTTTCGGCTTTGGTTTTCAAGAAAGCCGGCGCGATTGGCGTGCCGGTATTTCACGGTTTGGGTGTACGAGCCTTCTATGAGCGTTGATGCCAGCCACGAGCACGGCCAGCCCACCACCGGGGGCAGTAATTTTCTGCGTAATCTCATCGCCGAGCAGATTGCATCGGGCGAGCACACGGGGGCGGTCGTCACGCGGTTCCCGCCCGAGCCCAACGGTTATCTGCATATCGGCCATGCAGCCTCGATTTGTCTGAACTTCGGCCTGGCCGAGTATTTCCAGGGCGCGTGTCGGCTACGCTTTGACGACACCAACCCCGATGCCGAGGATCAGGAATACATCGATTCCATTCAGGCCGATATCCAGTGGCTGGGCTTCGAGTGGGACGGCGAGGTGCGCTATACCTCGCAGTATTTCGCCACTCTTTATGACTATGCCCTGCATCTCATCGCGGCCGGGCTGGCCTATGTCGACGAGCTCTCACCCGACGAGATCCGTGACTACCGCGGCACACTGACCGAACCCGGCAAGAACAGTCCGTACCGGGATCGTGATCCGGCCGAGTCGAGAGCCATGTTTGAAGCCATGGCCCGCGGCGAATACGCCGAGGGCACGGCCTGCCTGCGCGCCAGGATCGATATGGCCGCCGGCAACATCAATCTGCGCGATCCGGTGATCTACCGAATACGCAACAAGGCCCATCATCAGACGGGTGATGCCTGGTGTGTCTATCCGTCTTATGACTTCGCCCACGGCCAGTCCGATGCCATCGAGGGCGTGACACACTCGATCTGCACGCTGGAGTTCGAGGATCATCGCCCGCTTTACAACTGGCTGCTCGAGCATCTGCCGGTGCCCGCGCGCCCCGTGCAGTACGAGTTCGCCCGGGTGAATCTCAACTACACCATCACCAGCAAACGCAAACTGCGCCGGCTGGTCGAGGAGCAGATCGTCGATGGCTGGGATGATCCGCGCATGCCCACCATTTCCGGTATTCGCCGGCGGGGCTATACACCAGCCTCGATCCGGGCGTTCTGTGACAGGGTCGGTGTGTCACGCTCGGGCGGCACCGTCGATGCCGCCATGCTCGAACACGCCATTCGTGATGATCTGAACAAAAACGCCGCCCGCGCGATGTGCGTGATCGACCCGCTCAAAGTGGTTATCACCAACTGGGAGGCCGGTCATGTCGAAACCCTGACCGCCCCGGGCCACCCCGATCGCGACGACATGCCCGAGCGCCACCTTCCCTTGACGCGCGAGGTCTATATCGAGAAGGCGGATTTCCGCGAGGAAGCCAACAAGAAATACAAGCGCTTGGTGCTGGGCAAGAAAGTGCGCCTGCGTAATGCCTATGTCATCGAAGCGCATGACGTGGTCAAGAACGAGGCCGGTGAGATCGTTGAAGTACACTGCACTTATGATCCCGACACGCTGGGCGACAACCCGGCCGACGGGGTCAAGCCCAAGGGTGTGATCCATTGGGTCTCGGCCTCGCACGGCAAGCAGGCCCTGGTGCGGGTCTATGATCGGCTGTTCGCGGTTGAAAACCCGGGCCGTGAGGACGATCTGCTCGATGGCCTGAATCCGTTCTCACTGGAAATCCATCCCGGTTGCTGGATCGAGCCCGGACTGGCCGATGTCGCCGCCGAGACGCGTGTTCAGTTCGAGCGCACGGGGTATTTCGTGGCCGATCGTTATGATCATGCCGCCGGCGCGCCGGTGTTCAATCGCGTGGTGGCCCTGCGCGATACCTGGGCCAAGATCGAGCAGCGCGGCGCATGAGACAGCGCCGGCGTGCCGTGGTCGTCGACCGCGTGGCGTGTGCCGAGCGGCTGGCCACGGGCCTCAATGGCCTGGCGCTGTCGATTGCCGAAAGTGAGCAGGCCCGCCTGCTGGATTATGTCGAGGTGCTTGCGGCCTGGAACGCTACACATAACCTGACCGCGGTTCGCGCGCCCGAGGCCATGGTGGTGCGTCATCTGCTGGATTGTCTGGCGATACGGCCCTTCATCGACGGCCTGTGCGTGGCCGATGTTGGTACCGGGCCCGGCCTGCCCGGGCTGGTGCTGGCTACGGTATGTGGGGACAAGTCATTCACGCTGGTCGAGGCCAATCACAAGAAAGTGGCGTTTCTGCGTCATGCCCGGCGTACGCTCGGCCTGGAAAACGTCGATATCCGAGCGGCCCGCGTCGAAGACGTTGTCCCGGAGACCGTGTTCGACTGGGTGCTCTCCCGAGCCTTCGCGAGTGCGGCACAAACCGTGCATCATGCCGGCCAGCTGATCGGCGCGGATACGCGGCTGGGGCTGATGAAAGCCCGGGATTTCGCGGCCGAAGCCGCCGATCTGCCGCCGGGCTTTGTGCAGCAGGCCGATCATCGCCTGCAGGTGCCCGGGCTCGACGGCGCGCGCCGTTTCGTTGTCATTGGTCGCGACACGTCCGGCCGAAATGCCCAGGGCCTATCGTAGACTCATCAATATAGTACCGGCACGGAGCACGTCAGCCCTCGTTCGTCCGCGCCGATCAGGATTGTCTTCATGAGCCACATCATTGCCATAGCCAATCAGAAAGGCGGCGTGGGCAAGACCACCACAGCCGTCAATCTGGCCGCCGCGCTCGCCGAGGCCGAGCAGCGCGTCCTGCTCGTGGATATGGATGCCCAAGGCAACGCGACCATGGGCGTGGGCGCCGACAAGAAGGCGCTCGAGGCCACGGTGTGTGATTTTCTGCTGGGTGAGAAAGGCGTAGCCGAAGCGCTGGAAGTGGTCGCCGACGGCTCGTTCTATCTGCTGGGCGCCAACAGCGACATGACGGCGGCAGAAGTCGGTCTGCGCGATATGAAGGGCGGGCGCGCCGCGCTCAAGAAATCACTGGCCGATATCGCCGACAGCTTCGACTATGTCGTCATCGACTGCCCGCCGGCGCTGTCCATGCTCACCGTTAACGCACTGGTGGCCGCACGCGGGGTGATCATCCCCATGCAGTGTGAATACTATGCACTGGAGGGGCTGACCGATCTGCTGACCACGATCGAGAACATCCGACAGATGATCAATCGTGATCTGGTGGTCGAGGGTGTATTGCGTACCATGTATGACGGGCGTAACCGGCTGACCGGTGAAGTCTCGGCCCAGCTGATCGATTACTTCGGCAATTCGGTCTACGAAACCGTTATTCCGCGCAACGTGCGCCTGGCCGAGGCGCCCAGCTTTGGCCAGTCGATCTTCGACTATGACGCCAGTGCCAGCGGGGCTGCGGCCTATCGCAGCCTGGCCGCCGAGATCCTGGGCCGCGACGACAGCGAGATCGTCTCGGCGCCCCGAACCGGGGCCAAGCGCGCGGTATCCTCGTTGTTCGGGCGTCGACGCAAGAAAAACCAGAGTTAAAGGGGCAAGCCATGGCACAGAAAAAGCGCGGTCTCGGCCGCGGCCTCGAATCGCTGTTATCCAAGGATTTCGACGATACGCCGGCGGCTGCCGAGCTGGTCGAGCTGGCCCTGGACGATCTGGCGCCGGGGCGTTACCAGCCGCGGCGCGATATCGACCCCGATGCGCTGGAGGCCCTGGCACAGTCGATTCGGGCCCAGGGGGTGGTTCAGCCTTTGGTCGTACGCCGGGTCACCGATACCGAGCACGACTACGAGATAATCGCCGGCGAGCGCCGTTGGCGGGCCGCCCGCGCGGCCGGCCTGGCCACCGTGCCGGCGGTCGTACGCGAGTTCGCCGAAGAAGCGGCCATGGCCGTAGCGCTGATCGAGAACATCCAGCGCGAGGATCTCAACCCGCTGGAAGTTTCAGGCGCGTTACGGCGTCTGATCGATGAGTGTGGTTTCACCCATGCCCAGTGTGCAGCGGCGGTCGGACGCTCGCGCGCGTCGGTATCCAACCTGCTGCGCCTGTCCGATCTGGTGCCCGATGTCGCCGAGCGGCTGCGGGCCGGCGAGCTCGAAATGGGCCATGCCCGCGCCTTGCTGGGTCTCGACGCCGCCGCCCAGCGAAAGATCGCCGCGCGCGTGGTCGAGCGCGGGCTGACCGTGCGCCAGACCGAAGCGCTGGTCCGTAGCGCCCACGAGCAGAGTGGGGTGACCAAGACAAAGACCACGCCGGCACGTGATGCCCGTGTCGTGCGTCATGAGTCCAGCCTGTCCGAACGCTTGGCCGCGGGCGTCAAGATCGAGCCGGACCGTCGCGGTGGCGGCAAGGTCGTCATACGCTACAAAAGCGCGGCCGATCTGGACGCGCTGGTCGACCGTCTCGATTAGATGTATCATACCGCGACCGTGGTGAAAGCCGCGGAGCGTACGCTTGCGTATTGCTCGCGCTCGGCGAGGTGGGTACACTGCGTCTTCGTTCTGAGCGGCTTAGCGAGCCGCGGGTGTCGAGCGGCTGAACGGCCGGGGCGCCACGGGGAGATGTCATGAAGCGCCACGCCGTGCGTAATCTGCTGATCCTCCAGATCGTCGTTGTCGTCATCGCGGCGGCAGTCCTGTTTTTCGTGCGTGCGGATGCCCCGTTTGCGGGTCTGGCAACGCTCTATGGCGGTGCCATGGCGTTAGCCAACACCTTGCTGCTGGCCTTTCGCACGCGTCGTGCGAGCGTCGAGAAATCGAGCCCGCGCAGCCAGGCCGCCGGCCTTATGGTCGGCATGATCGAACGGCTGGTCGTCACGCTGGTCGGCTTTGCCCTCGGCATGGGATGGCTGGGTCTTGACCCGATCTCGTTGCTGATCGGCTTTGCTGTTGCCCAGCTGGCCTATACGGCCGGCGGGCGCTCGCTGCGCGAAGCCGCAGTGGGCAGCGCGACACACCAACAGCGTCAGAGGTAGTCCGTGAGCGAAAGCGTATTTACTCAGGATCCGACTGCGGTCGAGTACATCCAGCATCACCTGTCGAACCTCACGCTGGGCGAAGGCTTCTGGTCGGTGCATGCCGACACCATAATCATCAGCTGGGTGCTGGGCGCGCTTCTGCTATGGCTGGGCCATGTCGTGGGCAAGCGCATGACCACTGATGCCGAGCCGAGTGGCCTGCAAAACGGTATCGAAACCGTCGTGGAGTTCGTCAACGACCAGGCCCAGTCGCTGTTTCCACGCGCCGACCCGTTGATCGGTCCGCTGGCATTGACGATTTTTCTCTGGGTGTTCGCCATGAACTTCATGGACATGCTCCCGGTCGATCTGTTGCCGCTGATCGCGCAATGGATCGGGCAGAACATATTCGGTGTGGAAGCACATAACGTGCCATTCCGAGCCGTACCCACGGCCGATCTGGCCGTGCCGTTCGCCATGGCTCTTGTAGTCTTTGGGTTGTCGATCGTCTATGGCGTGCGCAAGAAAGGTCTGGGCACGTATCTCAAGGGTTTTCTGGTGCATCCGTTCGGCAAATATCTGGCGCCGTTCAATATCGTGATGAGCCTGGTCGAAGAGATCGCCAAGCCGCTGTCGCTGGCACTACGACTTTTCGGTAACTTGTTCGCCGGTGAGCTGGTCTTCATGCTCATCGCGCTGACCGGGTTCGCCTGGTACATGGCCCCGTTTCAAGCTGCGCTTGGCTGGGTCTGGACGGTGTTTCATCTGCTGATCATCGTCATTCAGGCGTTCATCTTCATGCTGCTGTCAGTGGTCTACCTGGCCCTGGCGACCAGCGACGACGCGCACTAACCGCGCTTTCACCACCGCTGATAGCTACTTCGTCTTTTCTAAGGAGGACACATGGATCCGCAAGCTGTAGCCATGGTTTACGCCTACACCGCCACCGGTGTCGGCATCATTCTGGGTCTCGCCGGTCTGGGCTCTGCTCTGGGTTGGGGTCTGATCTGCTCGCGCTTCATCGAAGCCATCGCCCGTCAGCCGGAACTGCGTGCGCAGCTGACCGGCCAGATGCTGTTCGTGGGCGGCCTGATGGAGGCCTTCCCGTTCATCGTGTTGGGCATGTCGATGTGGTTCACCTTCGCGAACCCGTTCCTGAGCGGCCTGCAAGCAGCGGCCGGCGGCTGATTGCACACTTTTAGTGCAATCGTCTTGGAATTCGCCTGACAATCTTCGGGAGCTGACGTGAATATCTTTTGGACACTCGTCATCGAAATGATCAGCTTCGGGCTGTTCATCTACTTCTTCGGCAAGGTGCTCTGGAAGCCGTTGATGCAGGCGATGGAAGCACGTCGTCGACGAATCAGCGAGGGCCTGGCCGCCGCAGAGCGCGGCCAGCGCGAGCTCGAGGACTCGGTCAACAAGGCCGAGGAGCGCATGGCCGAAGCGCGCTCTGAGGCCCACGAGCTTCTGGCCAACGCCCAGCGCCAGGCCAGCGAGACGCTCGAGCGTGCCCGGGCCGATGCTCGCTCGGAAGGCGAGCGTATCGTCTCGGCCGCGCGTGAAGAAGTCGATCAGGCGGTCGCCCAGGCCAAGGATCAGCTGCGCCGTGAAGTCGGCGAGCTGGCTGTGGACGGTGCCGAGCGTATTTTGAAGCGTGAGATCGACACCAAGGCCCATAACGACATCATCGACGATCTCGTCGCGGAGATTCGTTAGTCATGGCTGCCGATATCTACACACTCGCGCGGCCCTACGCCGAGGCCGTGTTCGATATGGCCGGCGACGACGAGGCACGTGGCCAGTGGTCGAACGCGCTGGCCGCACTGGCGGCCATCGTGGATAACGACGATGTCGCCGCGGTCATGGCCAGCCCGATGGTTTCGGATGCCGCCCTGGCGGATGCGATCGTGGGGCTGGGCGGCGCCGATTTCGGCGAGCAGCAGGGCAATTTCGTGCGTCTGCTGATCGAAAACGATCGGCTGGTGGCCGCACCCGCAATCGCCGAGCTGTTCGAGGCCCGGCGTGCGGCAGCGGAAAACCGGCTGGATGTTGAGGTGACGTCAGCGAAGTCGTTGACGAAGAAACAACAAGGAGCGCTGACGAAAGCGCTCGAGACTCGTTTTTCGCGTGATGTGTCGCTGAGCTTTGTCGAAGACGACTCGATCATCGGCGGGCTTGTCATTCGCGCCGGCGATCTGGTGATCGACGGCTCGCTCACCGCGCAGCTGGCCCGTATGCGCCAGCGACTCGCGCAGTAGCGCACAGACCGCGGCCGATGATGCTCGCGGCGAATTGGATTTAGAGGAAGTAGTTCAATGCAACTGAATCCGGCGGAAATTTCGGACCTGATCAAGAAACGGATCGAGAACTTCGAGACCGTTACCGAGTCCCGCAATGTCGGCACGCTGGTTAGCCTGGCCGACGGCATCGCGCGTATCCACGGCCTGGCCAACGCCATGCAGGGTGAGATGCTCGAGTTCCCGGGCGGCACTTACGGCATGGCGCTCAACCTCGAGCGTGATTCGGTCGGTGCCGTGCTGATGGGCGAGTATCGCCATATCTCGGAGGGCTGCGAGGTCAAGACGACCGGCAAGGTGCTGGAAGTGCCGGTCGGCCGTGAGCTGCTCGGTCGCGTCGTCGACCCGCTCGGCGCGCCGATCGACGGCAAGGGTGAGATTGAAACCACCCAGACCGCGCCGATCGAAAAGGTGGCCCCGGGCGTGATCGCGCGTCAGTCGGTCGACCAACCGGTTCAGACCGGTCTGAAGGCCGTTGATGCCATGGTGCCGATCGGTCGCGGTCAGCGTGAGCTGATCATTGGCGATCGTCAGATCGGCAAGACCGCGGTGGCGATTGACGCGATCATCAACCAGAAGGGCATGGGCATCAAATGCATCTATGTGGCCATCGGGCAGAAGAACAGCTCGGTCGCCAACACGGTGCGCAAGCTCGAAGAACACGGTGCGATGGAGCACACCATCGTGGTCAACGCCGGTGCGGCGATCAGCCCGGCGCTGCAGTACATGGCGCCCTATGCCGGCTGCTCGATGGGCGAATTCTTCCGCGATCGCGGTGAAGATGCGCTGATCGTCTATGACGACCTGTCCAAGCAGGCCGTGGCCTATCGCCAGATTTCGCTGCTGCTGCGCCGCCCGCCGGGCCGTGAAGCCTATCCGGGCGACGTGTTTTATCTGCATTCACGGTTGCTCGAGCGCGCCGCGCGTATCAACGCCGATTATGTCTCGGAGCTGACGAATGGCGAAGTCACCGGCAAGACCGGCTCGTTGACGGCATTGCCGATCATCGAAACCCAGGCGGGTGACGTCTCGGCGTTCGTGCCGACCAACGTGATTTCGATCACCGATGGCCAGATCTATCTGGACAACGACAAGTTCAACTCGGGTATCCGCCCGGCTATCGATGCCGGTCTGTCGGTCTCGCGTGTTGGCGGCTCGGCCCAGACCAAGATCATCAAGAAGCTCGGTGGCGGCGTGCGCCTGGCCTTGGCGCAGTATCGTGAGTTGGCCGCGTTCGCGCAGTTTGCCTCGGATCTGGATGAAGCCACGCGGCGTCAGCTCGAGCACGGCGAGCGGGTAACCCAGCTGATGGTGCAGAACCAGTATGCGCCGCTATCCGTGGCGTTGATGGCGTCGTCGCTGTTTGCTGCCGATAAGGGTTATCTCGACGACGTTGATGCCAACAAGGTCACGGACTTCGAGGCGGCTCTGCATCAATACATGACCTCAGAACAGTCTGAGTTGGTCGACAAGATCAACTCGACCGGTGATTTCTCGGACGAGATCCAGGACGGTCTTCACGAGGCCATGAAGGCCTTCAAGAAGAACCGCACCTGGTAAAAGCCGGGGATCGATGAATCGTCTTTTGAGTCTGGTAAGCGGAGAATAGGCAATGGCCGGCGCCAAGGAAGTCAAAGGCAAGATCAAGAGCGTTCAGAATACGCAGAAGATCACCAAGGCCATGGAGATGGTGGCGGCATCGAAGATGCGCCGGGCCCAGGAGCGTGTGGATGCCGCACGCCCCTATGCCCAGAAGATCCGTCGTACCATCGGTCATCTGGCCAACGCCAATCTGAGCTATGGCCATCCGTTCCTGGAGGAACGCGAGGTCAAGCGGGTTGGCTTGATCGTGGTGTCGTCGGATCGTGGCCTGTGCGGCGGGTTGAACATCAATCTGTTCCGGCGCGTGCTCACCGAGATGCGGGCCTGGAAAGACAAGGGCGTTGAGGTCGAGATCACGGTCGTTGGCCGCAAGGGCCTGTCGTTCTTCCGCCGCCTGATCGAGATCCGCGCCGAGACGGTGGATCTTGGCGACAAGCCACGCCTGGCCGATCTGATTGGTGCCGCCAAGGTAATGATGGACGACTACCGGAACGGCGATATCGATCGTCTGTTTCTAATGTCCAACGAGTTCGTCAACACCATGACCCAGAAGCCCGAGATGCAGCAGCTGCTGCCTGTCGAGCAGGGCCCGGCCGAAGAGCTGCCGGACTACTGGGACTATATCTATGAGCCGGAGCCGGAAGGCCTGCTCGACGATATTCTTGTGCGCTACGTCGAGTCTCAGGTCTATCAGGGCGTGGTCGAGAACGTGGCCTGTGAGATGGCCGCCCGCATGGTGGCGATGAAGTCGGCCTCGGATAATGCCGGCGATATCATCGACGACCTGCAGCTCGAATATAACAAGCAGCGCCAGGCTGCTATCACCCAGGAATTGTCGGAAATCGTGGCCGGTGCCGCAGCGGTCTCGTAACCGCGCGAATCGCCAGTAGAAAACGCCAATGCGGCAGTCTTGTACGGCTGCCCGGTTGAGGAAACGCTATGAGTCTTGGAAAAGTCGTACAGATCATCGGTCCGGTCGTCGACGTGGAGTTCGAACGCGACGCGCTGCCCAATATCTTCGATGCGCTTGAGCACGAGTCAGGTCTGGTGCTGGAGGTCGAGCAGCAGATCGGCGATGGTGTGGTGCGCTGTATCGCCATGGGTGTGACCGAAGGTCTGACCCGCGGCGGTGAGGTCAAGAACACCGGCGCCCCGATTTCCGTGCCGGTCGGCCAGGCCACGCTGGGCCGCATCATGGACGTGCTGGGCAAGTCGATCGACCAGAAGGGCGATATTGAGGCCGAGCAGACTGCGCCGATTCATCGCGAGGCCCCGACGTTCGCCGAGCAGGCCGGTAGTCAGGAACTGCTGGAAACCGGCATCAAGGTCATCGATCTGCTATGCCCCTTCGCCAAGGGCGGCAAGGTTGGTCTGTTCGGCGGCGCCGGCGTGGGCAAGACCGTCAACATGATGGAGCTGATTCGCAACATCGCCGCCGAGCACTCGGGCTACTCGGTGTTCGCCGGTGTGGGCGAGCGGACTCGCGAAGGCAACGATTTCTACTACGAGATGCAGGAGTCCAACGTCATCGACAAGGTGGCGCTGGTTTACGGCCAGATGAACGAGCCGCCGGGGAACCGTCTGCGCGTGGCTCTGACCGGTCTGACCATGGCCGAGTTCTTCCGTGACGAAGGCCGCGACGTGCTGATGTTCATCGACAACATCTATCGTTACACCTTGGCCGGCACCGAAGTCTCGGCGCTGCTCGGTCGTATGCCGTCGGCGGTGGGCTATCAGCCCACGCTGGCCGAGGAAATGGGCCTGTTGCAGGAGCGCATCACCTCGACCAAGACTGGCTCGATCACCTCCGTGCAGGCGGTCTATGTGCCGGCCGATGACTTGACCGATCCGTCACCGGCCACGACGTTCGCGCACCTGGACGCCACGGTCACGCTATCGCGCTCGATCGCCGAGCGCGGCATCTATCCGGCTGTGGATCCGCTGGATTCGACCTCGCGCCAGCTAGATCGCAACGTGGTTGGCAACGAGCACTACGAGTGTGCCCAAGACGTGCAGCAGACGCTGCAGCGCTATCGTGAGTTGAAGGACATCATCGCGATTCTGGGCATGGACGAGCTGTCCGAAGATGACAAGCTGACTGTCTCGCGTGCCCGCAAGATCGAGCGGTTTCTCTCACAGCCGTTCTTCGTGGCCGAGGTCTTCACCGGCGCGCCCGGCAAGTACGTGCCGCTGACCGAAACCATTCGCGGCTTCCGCGGTATCTGTGACGGCGAGTACGACCACTTGCCCGAGCAGGCGTTCTACATGTGCGGCACGATCGACGAAGCCGTCGAGAAAGGCGACGAAATGGCGAAGAAGGAAAAGAACAAGGCAGCCTAGCCTTCGTTTTTCCGGTTTCATTGATTCCGTCGGCACGGCCAGCTACGCCGGCGGGATAGCCAAGGGCGAACCTTATGAAAATTCATGTCGACGTGGTCAGCGCCGAAGGCCAGATCTGGACGGGTTCGGCCGCCACGGTTTATGCGCCGGCCCAGATGGGTGAAATCGGTATTCTGCCGCGTCACGCGCCGCTGCTTACGCGCTTGAAGCCGGGCAACCTGCGTATCGAGACCGAAAACGGCGATCAGGAGAACGTATTCGTCTCCGGTGGCCTGCTCGAGGTACAGCCGCATCTGGTCACGATCATGGCCGATATCGCTGAACGCGCTGATGAGCTTGATGAGTCCGAGGCACAGAAAGCCAAGGAACGCGCCGAAGAAGCCGTGTCCGCGGCCGAGGATCAGATCGATCTGGCCCGTGCCCAGGCCGAGCTTGCCGAAGCCGCCGCCCGCTTGGACATGCTGCAGAAGATTCGTAGCCGTCACTAGGGCGGGTCGTCATAAGACAAGTCGGCGCACCGGCGGCCAAGCTGCGGCCAGACAAGGCATCGCGAGTGCAGCGTGGTTATTCCACGTAAAGTAGCCCTTAAAAACTGACTATGCCGCCGGATTGCCGCAGCTTGGCCGCCGGCCCTCCGGGTTGCCCGCGCCGGACGCGCCATGCCGCGTTGCAAGCCTT